>SOJX01000079.1 GCA_004376375.1 Planctomycetota bacterium | reverse complement strand
ATAAGCCTGGGGATATCCGGCTGAATTACGTACTGCTTGCGTTTCCGCCGTTTCGATTTAAAACCCGGGATATCACTATCAGCCCCAAGGGCGTCGACGGCCTGCCGCGACACGCGGTCGACAAGCGAACCAACATGAAAAAGAAAACCCGCGTCGTCAGCCATTTTTGCCTCCTTGTCTGAATAATAATAGTAACAGGAATCTTTCCCGAACTCAACGATTTTCACCGTTAATCCACCTGAAAAGGCCCGAATCCGTAATCTTATAAAAACCGTTTTTTCTTGACCGCCCTTTTGCGCTTTGCTATATTTCCGTTTCCGGCAGCCCGGGCATTTTCTCGCCTGCCCGGGCTGAGCGACGATCGCGCCCCGGCAATGTGCCCGTCCGCGAGACCGCCGAAGTACGTCGTTCATAACAAGGAGAAACCAATGCCCTCCAAGGAAGAACTCATCAAGAAAGCCGAAAAGCCTGGTAAGGATGCGATGAAGCTGCACCCGTTTTATCGGGGCAAAGTTCAGACCGCGCTGAAATGCTGCGTCAGGGATTTAAACGACTTCGCCATCTGGTACACGCCGGGGGTCGCCAAGCCCTGCATGGATATTCATGATAACCCCGAGAAAGTTTTCGAGCATACCAACAAGGGAAACACCATCGCAGTAATTTCAGACGGGACCCGCGTCCTCGGCCTGGGCGACATCGGCGCGGAAGCATCCATGCCGGTCATGGAAGGCAAGGCGCTCCTTTTCAAATACCTTGGCGGCGTCGACGCCGTACCGATCTGCCTCGACACCAAGGACCCGGATAAAATCATCGAGACCGTCCTGATGCTGCAGCCCAGCTTCGGCGGCGTCAACCTGGAGGATTTCGCCCAGCCGAAATGCTTCCATATTCTCGATACGCTTCGCAAGGAAGCCCACATCCCGATCTGGCACGACGACCAGCAGGGAACCGCGGCCGTCACCGTCGCCGGACTGATCAACGCGCTGAAGATTGTCGGCAAGGATATCGGCGAGGCGAAGATTTCGATGATAGGCGCGGGCGCGGCCAACATCGCAATCGCGCGAGTAATGATAACCGCGGGTGTCACGCCGGAAAACATCGTAATGTGCGATACCAAAGGCGCCCTCCACGTCGACCGCGCGGACCGCGAAAACCTGCAGAAGAACTTCAAGGAGAAGTGGCACTTCTGCCAGACCACGAACAAGGCCGGAATCACGGGCGGACCGGACGAGGTTATAAAAGGCACGGACGTTCTCATCTCCCTCTCCAAACCCGGCCCCGACACGATAAAGCCCGAGTGGGTCAAGGCAATGAACAAGGATGCCGTAGTGTTCATATGCGCGAATCCAATCCCCGAGATGTGGCCGTGGGACGCGAAGGAAGCCGGGGCAAGGATTGTCGCGACCGGCCGCTCCGACTTCCCGAACCAGGTCAACAACTCGCTGGGCTTCCCCGGCATCTTCCGCGGTACGCTGGACGTATTCGCGAAGACCATCACGGACGAGATGTGCATCGCCGCCGCGGTCGAGCTCGCCAGGTGCGCCGAAGACAAGGGAATGCACGAGGAATATCTCATCCCGACGATGGACGAGTGGGAAGTCTACCCGCGCGTGGCGGTAGCGGTCGCCATGAAAGCCATCGAGCAGGGAGTCCACCGCCGCGAGTTCACCCGCGACGAGCTTTTCAAAATGGCGGAAACCAAGATCAAGGAAGCGCGCAACCAGTTGAAAGCCTTTCAGGACGCCGGTATCATCAGGCTGCCGGAGGAAGAGTAGGAATACTGCTCCTCCCGAAAATGACTTTCTGATTGAATAAGGCGGCTGATCGACCAGTTAGCCGCCTTTTTATTTGCCCGGAGAACTCAATGCAGGAATTCACACTGCCGTACGGGCGCGGTGAAGTAAGTTTCTCCTTTGCCGACGACGTACCCGTAAATGTCATCAAAGGGAGGAAACCCGAGACCGATATTTCACCGAAAAACCTCGTCCAGCAGGCTCTCACGGACCCGGTAGGCGCGCCGCTCCTCTGGGAACTTATAAACGATACCGATAGAGTTGTCGTCGCGGTTCCGGATATTACGCGGAAAGCTTACGCTGACGTCGTCGTGCCTGAGGTTCTGTACGCGCTCAAAATGTACGCCGGCGTGCCCGTCTCGCACATCACGCTCCTTTTCGCCTGCGGCCTGCACCGCCCCATGACGGACGAAGAGCACAGGTTTATCGTTGGCAGCGAGGTCGTCGATTCCGGAGTCATTATCCGTGACCACACGCGCGATTCGGAGACCGTCCAGGTCGGAAAATCGTCGACGGGCCACCCGGTGGAGCTCTCATTAACCGCCGTCGAGGCCGACCGGGTGATTCTCACCGGGTCGATTCTCCACCACCACTTCGCCGGCTTTTCAGGCGGGCGCAAATCCGTGCTCCCCGGAATGGCATCCGAGGAAACTATCCGCCTCAACCATTCGCTGACAATCATTCCCGGCAAGGGATTGAACCCGAACTGCTGGCTCGGAAACCTCGAAGAAAACCCGGTCCACCTGAACATGATGGAAGCGGCCGGCATGCTGAACCCGGACTATCTCGTGAACGTCGTGCCGGGCACGCACGGCGCATTCGTAAGCGCCGTCGCGGGACACTGGAAAGAGGCGTGGCTGAAGGGTACGGAAATCTGTAATGAATATAACGTTGTAACGCTCGAGAAACCGATGGAGCTTGTCGTAACGACTTGCGGCGGCTACCCGAAAGACATCAACTTCGTCCAGTTCCACAAGGCGATAAACAACACGTGCCGCTCGATTGGCGAGGGCGGCGCACTCATTCTCCTCGTGGAGGGCGAGGACGGCTGGGGTAATCCGAAGTTTCGTGACTGGAGCCTGCGCGGCGATCTCGACTGGCTCTGCACGCACGGCCCCGGCACGTTCGAAACAAACATGAACAGCGCCGGACGGTTTATCGAGAACGTGAACCACTGCAACGTCATCCTTGTGACGGGCCTTCCCGCAGAAGATATCAACGGGATGGGCGCGCACCACGCCTCGACCATCGACGAGGCGCTCGAGCTGGCTTATAAACTCCTCGGCACCCGCACGCCGGAAACTACCGTAATCACCAACGGTAACATCATCGTACCGCAGGTGAAGGCTTAAACAGGTCCAGCCCCAGCGGCTGCCTCAGCATTATTGCCAGAATGACATACGGGTAATATAGAAGAAGAATCCCGGGTACAATTCCCAGTACAGGCGAACTGAGCGGAGGCCCCATACTAAATTCGAGCAGGAAAAAAAACGTAATCGCAACCACTTCAAACGCCATCAGCGCGAGAAGAAATACGAATGTCAGGATTCGACCGCGCCGCAAAAGGAAAAGCACGGTGACGAAACCCCCGAGTATCATCGGCACGAACAGGATGGAAAATATCAGAAACTCCCGCCCGGTATAAGGAAAAGACGCATCGACAAGCCACTCCTTGAACCGCTTCCATATCCCTTCGGTCCACCCGCCTTGCGGATCGCCTGTAATAATAAAAATGAAGACAAGCCATGACAGCCCGCGCAGGAAACTGATGAAGAAAACCGTGGCCGCGGATGCGCGGGCGATGTTCGACTTATGGAGGCGGTCCCGGCGCTCCGCGGACTCGTCGCGGATCGGCGAAACCCATTCCACGATGCGGCGGATAATTATCGCCATGGTGGCGAAGAAAAGAACGAACAGCAGTGTGTTCCTCCACAGCTTGTCCGCTTCCTGCGCAAGAAGGATAAAGTAACACCCGGCGCTCATCCCAATCGGCAGCAGCGCTGTATTCACCAGAGAATACTTTCGGCCGAACGCAAGAAAGAACGCAAGGCTTATCGCTCCGAGCGCAAGACTCAGTCCGGTAAAGGCAAAACACGCCATCGACGTATAATAGAACCTGAGCGGTTGCATGTATTCTCTTTCTATCTCTTCACGGCATTCAATCCTCTCGGCCTCGGTAGTTGCTTCCGC
Source organism: Planctomycetota bacterium (assembly GCA_004376375.1). GTDB lineage: Bacteria > Planctomycetota > E44-bin39 > E44-bin39 > E44-bin39 > E44-bin39. Next base: position 129,406 of record SOJX01000079.1, on the reverse strand, counting down.
TTCGTAAGCCTCTTTGAACCAGTACAGCCTGTCATGCAAGACCGTTACGTTGGGCACCACCATGAAAGTACCGGAAAGTGCGAGAAGCGCGAGAATGAAAATATACCCCGCGACCACCTGCGGCGTTCCGATGACGCGACGCGGCAGATCGATAATATCAGGATTAGCGGTCGGCTCGATTCCGCCGGTGCTGTCAGGTTCTTTGGAATCTTTATTTAACACTTTCTTCCTCTGTCACTTACAGTTTATCCCGTAAAACGGAAGGAAACAAGCGCGAACCGGAATGATGTGCTCTCGGCGGCTTCGGGAGGGCTTTTTCGCTTGACAGTTTCGGAGGGCATGGTAACATAAATGGCGGTCGAATCCTTTACGGAAGGGAAAAACATGCATAAATGGATAATCGGCTTATTGATGCTGCTTGCGCTGCCGGTAATGTACGCAACCGCCGACGACAAAAAAGGCGACATTGAAAAGGGCGAATACGAATATGTCAGCCGCGAGCAGCTTTCCCGCTATATCAAGATCGAGCGGGAAAACTACACCAACTATGACAACAAGACCGAATTCCACAAATACATCAACAAGAAAGTCAAGGTCGTCGACGAGCTGGCAATCTTTTACGACCAGAAAGACGAAGACGGGAAGCCCGAGGGCGACAAAGACAACCAGCCACACCTCAAGAAGAAAAGGCCGAAAAACCGCCTTTACAAGTTCGATACCGTCTACTTCCGCTGCGTGATTCCGCCGAAGCAGAAGAAAGCGGTCGCCTACCTGCGCGCGCTCAACAAGGAAGAAACCGAGCGCAAACTGGTGTTCATATACGCCGAAGTCTCGGACGACCCGATCTACCACGAGGAAGAGGCACAGAAAGAGGAAAGCGAAAAATCAGAAGAAGACAAGGACAAGAAATCGGCCGTAATATTCCTTAATGTCCACAAGCTCGAGCGGCCGGCTGACAGGTATTTCAGAGAGCTGGAGGACGACGACTACATGGATGATAAATAAGAGCGGCAGCGCTCTCAAGCGAAGTAAATAAAAACCGACGGTCCAGCCGTCGGTTTTTTTCTTTGCTGCTGCCCTGTTCTAATAGGGCAATATGAAAAGAAGTATGAACCCAATAATCACAAGCAGGGCTATAAGCAGAAAGACAAGTTTCCTGACGGTGAACTGCGTGCCTCCGATACCGCCGCCGGTCCCGCCGCCGGTTTTGCCGTAATCCTTGCACTTCGTCGCGTTCGGACGCTCGGGATTGCTGCACGCGCTCGGGTGGCAGTACCGGCATGTATCGCAGAGGAAACCGGCCATAAGAACTATCTCTTCTTCTTTTTCGAGTTTACCTTCACATACTTCGGAGCCGCAAACTTAAGCCGCTTGCGCATGATCTTTACCGCGTCGGGACTGCTGTCAATGAGAATAAACTCCCTTCCGAGGCGGGCCGCCGCCTCGCCCAGCGTTCCGCTGCCGGCAAAGAAATCCAGAAGCAGGTCGCCTGGGTTCGAATGGACTTTGACAATCCGGTTCAGAACTCCGAGCGGCTTCTGCGTCGGGTAACCGGTTTTTTCCTTTCCCGTCGGCGAAACGATGGTATGCCACCACACGTCGGTTGGCGTCTTGCCGCGTTTTTCCTTTTCCTTGCCGACAAGCCCGGGCGCCATATACGGAATGCGGTCCATCTCTTTATAATTGAAAGTATAATTCTTTGGATCCTTCACGTACCACAGTATGTTATCATGTTTGGCCGACCACCTCTTCCGCGTTCGCGCGCCGTAATCATATGCCCAGATGATTTCATTCATAAAGCGGTCGCGGCCGAAAACCGAATCCAGAAGAACCTTGCAGTAGTGCACCTCCCGAAAATCAATGTGCAGAAAAAACGATCCGCTTTGAGAAAGAATGCGATATGCTTCCAGCAACCGCGGCATGAGGAAATTCGCAAAGTCATCAAAGACATCCTGAAAGGCTTTTGTACCCACTTTTTCCGTTCTGTACTTATGGCCTTTAAATCCCACGCGGTCGCCGTTCTTCTCATCACGGACCGTGCGAAGTTGCGTACGCTGCTGAACTCTGCCTGTGTTGAAAGGCGGATCGATATAAATGAGATTCACGCTGCCGTCAGGAATATCCGGCAACACCGCCATATTGTCGGCCAGTATTATTTTCGACATAGCACTCACAAACTTTTGTTCCGTTGATGCATTATATTTCCATGCGATTCCCGGTCAAGGTGAAATATAGGTATATTTTAGGTGCAAAAGGTTTTCTGCCGCATTGGCTCCCAAATTTAGCGGAAAATTGTCAGTTGTAACCTCCATAATTACAAGAAATTACAGCAACTTCAATTCACCGAACCAAAAATGGCTTGACTGGCGGCAACGCAGGATTATACTGGGCGCGGAAGAGGGTATTTGTTCCTTTTTTCATCCCAACGACTGGGAAAGGAAATGTATATTGAGAGGGGGCCTTTCTCAACTCACCTTGAGAAACTTTTCCCGGACGCGCATTAACCGGTTCTCTGCCTTCCCTTTTTCGGAGGCAGCAGGCCGCAGTGCGAACGTCCGCAAAAAGGCGCTACTCCATTTTCCGCGGGGAGGTTGGTAATGAACCGATGGTCCGACCTGATTATTCTGTTTATCGTTTCGGCGCTCGTGCTCCTCTTTACCGCGCCCGCACCGGCAGCGGAGAAAAAAGACAGCGATCCGTCGCAGAAGGACCCGCACAATTACGTCCGTGCAAAAAAATCTGCGGCCATCTGGCTGGAGGGCGCGGCGAACCTGCGCTTTGTGTTTCGCGACGACGAGCTGTCGGCGCAGATCCGGGGATTCCGCAAAGGCACCGGCGATTCCACGACGTATGTCGATCCCGACCTCGAGATCGGCATTGAAGTAAAGGCAACCAGGCAAATTTACGGACACATCAAGATTCGCACCCCCATGTATGCGCGGGACTACATCGGAACGGCGCCGCGGGACCTCGACGGCGACGGCGAGCCGGACGTATCCAACCGCCCGCTCGAAGTCGACGAGATTTACGCGGAACTCCGCGAGTTCCCCCACGCCACTTCGCGTTTCCGCATGGGTATGACCCTGGGGCTGAAAAACATCGCCTACTCGCTCGAGAAGGACAAGGAAAAAGGGCGCTCGTTTTTTATCAACGTCGGCCAGTCCGAGAATCCCTTTGCAGGCGCGTATCCCAACACCTCCAGCCCGGGAAACCGTACGCTTGAACTCGCCGGCGGCGAAACGACCCGCGGCACAACGGAGTTCGGCGGCGTTATCCTTAGAATGAACACGCTGGTCAAGAGGAAAAAACGCGGCGGAATCGAGATCGATATCGGCTATGGAACCTTACAGGAAACCATGGAAGCCGACGACGACCGGGAACTGATGTGGGTATGGCTCACCAAGGACTGGCTGGAGCGCGGGCGCGCACACGCCTTTATCGTGGGCCTCACCAACAACCCGACGAGCAGAATCTGGACCTTCGGCGGCGGCGCAACCTACAAGATGTCCAACCTGGTAATCTTCGGCGAGGCGGCATTCCAGATCGGTACGTTCCTCGAACACAACGTCAACCAGTATGGACTGGTCGGACCGGGCAACAGGGAGGAAATAAAACAGCTGGCCGCCGGCGGGTATCTCGGACTGCGCTACACTTATAAAACCAAACCCCCTAAAGGCGTATCTCCATCCCAGGTCGGCTGGAAACCCTTTTTCGAGGTGAAATACTGGGGGCTCACCGGCGACTCCGACCAGAATAACCGCCGCCAGCAGAACTTCATCTCGCTCGAGGACTGGGACGAATTTATCGTAGCCGAGAGCGACGAGTACGGCTTCGATATCGATACCAACGTCGAAGCATATAAATTCGCCGCCGGTTTCCAGCCGTACAAAAATATGGAGTTTATTTTTCAGTACGGCCACTTCCTGCGCGCCGACGACAAGACGGCGGGTGACAAGATCGGCGACGAGATTGACCTCAAGCTGTCCTGGGAGCCGGATGAAAGCCTGCGTTTTGAAGTCGGGGTGGGGACGCTTTATAACTCGGTATTCCTGCAGAACATGAAGGCCATGACGGCCGCGTATATGTCGGTTTCCGTGAAATTCTAAACCGATCCAACGCCAGGCAGGTAAAAAAAAATAACGGGCGCGACATCGTCGCGCCCGTGCTTTTTATCTCTTATCCCTTATCCCTTATCTCGTATCCCCTATTGCTACATCGGCAATTCGGAGATAACCTCGTCGATAAGGCCGTACGCTTTCGCTTCCTCGGCGGGCAGCCACTTGTCGCGGTCGCTGTCGGCCTCGACCTTTTCGAGCGGCTGGCCGGTGTGCCTGGCGATAATTTCGTTGACCGCGCGTTTCCAGCGGCGCAGAAGGTTCATATAAATCTCGGCTTCGACCGTCGTGCCCGTTATGCCGCCGAGCACCTGGTGTATCATGACCTCGGCGTGCGGGAGGCAATAGCGCTTCCCTTTCGTTCCCGCACAGAGAACGAGCGCGGCCGCGCTCGCGGCATAACCCGTGCAGACGGTGGCGACGTCGCCCTCAATCGCCTGCATAGTATCATAGATAGACATCCCGGCCGAAAGCTCGCCCCCCGGCGAGTGGATATACATATGGATATCGGCCTTCGGATCATCGTAGCGCAGGTAAAGCAGCTTCTTTATCACCTGCGCGGCAGATTCTGAATCGATCACGCCTATAAGGTAAATGACCCTGTGCTCCATGAGCAGGTCGTCGAGCGAAACAAGCTGCTGGCGCGAAATAGTTTTATCGATTTTCGCCTCCGGCATGTTGGCGACTGATTTTGGCAGAAACAACGGCATCAGATTGGTCCTTAAAAGAAGTACCAAGTACCAGGTACCGAGTACCAGGAAAAAACCTTACCAATAATTTATGATTACTCGATACCTGGTACCTGGTACCCGGTACTTGGTACTTGGTACTCGGTACTTACAAATGGCTGCTCCTCGCAAAGACAATTCCCTTTCATTATTCCAGAAGCTCTTAGTCTTTCTTGTCTTCGGACTTGTCGTCGGATTTTTCGTCTTCTTTTTCCTCTTCCTCATCTTCCTTCGGTTCAAGAATTTCGTCAACTATCCCGTATTCCTTGGCTTCAGCGGCGCCCATCCAGAAGTCGCGGGCGAAGTCTTTTTCGATACGGGCTGCATCCTGCCCGGTATGGTAGACAAGCAACTCCTTCAGGCGTTCGGTATCGCGCTGCCACTCCTTGAAGTGGATTTCAACGTCCGAGGTCTGGCCGTAGAACTTCCGCCCCTTCGGCTGTGAAATCATAATCCTCGTGTTGGGCAGGCAATAGCGCTCTCCCTTTTCGCCGGCCGCGATAGCGATTGTGGCGGCCCCCAGAATCATGCCGATCCCGACGGTATGAACTTTGCAGTGCAGGTACTGGATAGTGTCATAAATGGGCAGGATGGTCGATATATCCCCCCATACATTTGACACGTAGAGGTTTATCGGGGAGCGCCTGTCCTCGTACTGCATGAAAAGGAGGCGCTTTATAATATTGTTGCTCCACTCGTAATCGATAATCCCCTCCAGAAAGACGATGCGGTGGCGCATGAGCAGGTCTTCTATCGTCATGCGCCTTTCTTCAACTACCGTCGTACCGGCCCCGACGGCCGCTTTCGGGAGAAGTTCATGCCCTGCCAATCCGCTTCGCTCAAAGAAGCCGGGAGGAAAAATTCCGGATTTTTTCTCGTCGCTCATCGCACGCTCCAGGTATAAATGTTCGTAGGGCAGGCATTTTGCCACGCACCTATGGAGAAATCAAGCGAAAAAGCGACGCCGCTGTCGTTGCTTTTTTGTTGACCGGTGTCCGCCCGCGGTAGTATAATCCGCCGCTGACGGGGAATACATCCTGGTATCCGTATATAACGCTTCCGCGATAATAGACTCCGGATAACGCTCCGAACGCGGCGCAGGGGAAATTACAGGCCGTGACGCCCTCCTCAAACGAAAAAGAGCTCATTGAGCGCCTCAGGCAACGCGACCAGCGCGCCTGGAACACGTTTGTAGAGCAGTATTCTCCCAAGATTTATGCAGCAGCCCGTTACTGGCTTGGAAAGTTTTTTCCCAACCCGCCTGATGAAGACGTCAACTCGATTTACCAGCTCGTATTCGAGCGCCTTATCGAGCATAACTGCCGCCGCCTTGCTACATTTCAGGGGAGGAGCAGTTTCGCAACCTGGCTCTCCGTGGTTGCCGGCCGCATCGCACTGGAATACATCCGGCAGGAAAAAAGCAAGGGCAGGCTTGCACACACACCGCTTACTGAAAATCAACGCTTTAAATTCACAACTCCCAAGATGGCCGAGCTTGAAGCCAGAGAACTCGCCGATGTTTTTAACAAGGCGATAAGCGAGCTGCGGCCGGTCGAGCAGCTGCTCATACGCCTTTTCTACTTCAAGGACATGGACCACGCCGAGATTGCGGAAGTCGCCGGCGTTTCCCCGAACTCGGTCTCTCCGATGCTTACCCGCGCCCGCGAAAAGCTCCGCGACATCCTGAACCGCTCGGGCTACAACATGGAAGATTTCCTGTACAAATAAATTCTTTCCACTCTTGACTTAACGACGAATTCTGGTAACATGCCGCTAACCCCCCGAAAACCGCATTCCTGGGGGTATTTTTATGAAGTTTCTGCGAACTCTGATTGACGCCGGGTCGCTCGCCCTGGCTACTTTCATATTTGTCAACCTGTTCGGCGACCTTCTCAAGTCCGGTTTTTCGGCAGATTATTTCTGGATACTTCCCGTAACCTCGTCCGGGGCGGGGTGGTCAATCCTCAAACTGGGGCTTGCCCTGTTTCTCATTTTCCGGGTATTTATCCACAACCAACCGCGAATAATGGTGTTTTCCGGCACTATCATGTTTGGTTTTTTCTCCATCGTCGCCCTTACGAACGCTTTCCAGTTCTTCCGGCTTCTGTTTGCAGGTGCGATCCGGACGCCGTCGATAATACCGTTCAGTTTCCTGGTTGTTCTGCTGCTTGCGGCAAATATGTATCTTTCTTTCCGAAGCGATTGGGGAAAAGCGGGAAAAAAAGAACCTGTTTACCGGAAACTGGCGAGATGGGTAATCGCGGGCGGCATCGTGGCCGGCCTGATACCTCTCGGAATTATTCTGACGATGGGCCCGACAGACTACTCGCGAAAAGCAGATGCAGCCATAATCCTCGGCGCAAAGGCATATGCGGACGGCACGCCAAGCCTCGTGCTTGACGACCGCGTAAAAACGGGAATCAGGCTTTATAAGAAAGGATTAGTATCCAGACTGATAATGACCGGCGGTACGGGGCGCGAGGGGATTTCCGAGCCGCAGGTCATGCGCCGCCTGGCCATGGAAGCCGGAATTCCGGAAGAAGATATTATCTGCGATGAAACCGGTGTAAACACCGCCGCCTCGGCGCGGAATTGTCTTGAGTTAATGAAGCGCAACGGCTTCAAAAGCGCCCTGGCCGTGAGCCACTATTACCACACGCCCAGGATCAAAATGCTTTTCAAGCGGGCCGGCATCAGGTGTTACGTCGTCCCGGCCAGGATGACCCGCCGCCCGGCGCGGGAACCCTACTACGTCTTCCGTGAATGCGCAGCGATTTATTACCATTATCTGCTGACCTGGTAGGCAAATAAATTGTTTTAGGACGTGTGTACAATCGGATACCTGGGTTACTTCCGCCTGAATTTGAGGCTGTTGTACTCCTCGATCTTTTTCAGTATCTTCGGAAGGCCGAGTGAGACAAGCTCGTTCACGGCGACTGTAACGATTACATTTTCAGAAATCTGTCTCTTTAATCCTCTGGGAACCTGCTTCAACAGCTCTGTTTTTATCTCTTTAACGCGACCATCAAGGAAACGGGGGAGCCTGACAAGCTTCCCTACGGGCGTATAATCCTTTACAGCCATATGACCCTCCTTTCAGGTGCAGAACCCGTTACACCAATGTAACTCCCGGTCAGGAATAAATCCTTATAGCTTCATCATCCCTGCAACCACATGATCCTAGTAGCCACATGATCCTAGTAGCCACATAATCCTTGTAACTACATGATCCCCCACCTGCTATGATATCACTTCCGATATCATATATGATATCAATATCACTATCGATATCGATATTGATATCATTATGCATTATACATAACCTGACTAATAATGAGCCAGAAAAATCCGCCTATCTTGAATGCTGATTACGAAAGGCCTTATTTCTCCCGTATTTGCGTAAATTGATGGCCTGGTTCGCGTGATCTGCGAAATTCCCTTGAAATAACCATATTCGGGGATTATAATTAGAACGCCGCTAGCGTAGCTCAACGGTAGAGCACGGCTTTCGTAAAGCCGATGTTGTGGGTTCGATTCCCACCGCTAGCTCCCCTCGAAGCCCTGCCGGATGCCGTTCCGGGAACAAAATGGATTATCCGTCCGACCCGCAGGAACGCCTTATCGTCGAGCGCCGATTCGCGCTCTACGCCGATGCCGCACCTGTAATTATCGATATCGAGGAAGGCCTGAGGGCGGGCGACCTGAGAATCCTCGAAAGAGTCGACGAGCTCGACCGGATACTTCGCGCCTCGCTCGCCTTTCTCACGCCCGCCGTAACGGATGCTCTCAACCGGTTCCGCGACTCTACAAAAGACACGCTCGTAGGCGGGCGATTCGACGAAGACGCCGCAGTTGAGGCTCTTGCCGACCTGCATCTCGCGCTTGGCAATCTGCTGCATGACAGGCAGTTGCATGAGATGAGGAAAATCCTCCACCTGCCGGCTTCGCACACTTCGGAAGAAATTCCGGAACCTTTCGTCCCCGCAGCCCTCGAGCAACCGGGAAGGGGAATCAGGGATTTATGGCCCTTAAAAAAATCCGAACCTGTGAAAGCTCCTCCGGCCCCAAAAGAAAAAAAACCGCCTTCAGCCCGTACGAAAACGACTACTATTCAAGCGCCGCCGCCGAACGAGATCAAGGCATGGCAGCTCCAGAAAAAGGCGCAGGAACACTACGAGAATGGTAAATATAAAAAGGCGGCAAAACTCTACCGCAGGGCGATCAGACATCTTCCGGACCAGCCGGCTTTTTACAACGACCTGGGCCTTGCGCTCCGCAAGGCAGGCAGATTAACTGAAGCAATTGAGGAATACAACCGGGCCGTCGAGCTCGCCAACCGTATGCCCGACAAACGCGGCGAAGAGTGGTATAACGCTTACTTCAATCTCGGCAACACATATAGAGCGCTCGCCGACGGGCACCTCGTTGCAAAGAAAATCAAAGAGGCCATCGCGGCGCACAAACAGTCGATAAGCGCTTTTATCGAGTTCCTTAATTTCGCCGCGGGATCGCCGAACGCGGTCTACGCCCAGAAAGCGGTCCGCATCAACCAGGCCGACATCCAGGAACTCGAACGCTGGATGCGCATAATCACCGGCGGCAGGCAAAAAGTTGATTTCGACTCGATAAAGGTAAAACTGGCCGAACAGCACTCCCGGGAGGAAGCTGCCGACGACGAGAAGGCCCTGGAGCCGCCCTCTCTGGACTCGGCGAAGGAAGCAGGCGAATCGAAAACTCCGGAGCCGGAAATGGCGGCAATAGACGATGAGACAGCACCGACGGAAGACATACCGGTCGCCAAACCGATAAACGAGCCCGAGGATGATCCTGCCGTGCAGGTCGAGCAGACCGACGCCGACCCGGAAGATGCAAATATCCCCGAAGCCAGACCCGCAGTGCAACCGGAAATCCAGCCAGACAATTCTTCCAAAGATAATTCAAATAAGGAAGAAGATGTGTAATGAAGTCAAATCTTTCGCTTAAACTCGGTTTTTTCGTTATTCTTCTTTTTGCACTATTGATTACAGGAATGTTTACATACCCCTCTATTCGTTATAGAATACTTGAATCCCGGTTGCAATCCAATGATTCCTCCGTTCGCAAAAAAGCAATAATAGCCCTTTCCGGTTATGGCCATCAGGCAATCCCCCGCATCCGGGATTGGCTGCAATCCGGGAATAAACTGCTGGTCGTCGGTTCCTGCCAGGCTCTCGACGGGATGAAGGGCAATACATGGAAGGATGCCCTGCCAGAGCTCAAGCAGGTTCTAGGACGCCCACCTTCTGCAAAAACCGATGCTGCGGCAGCACTAATCTACAAAAAGGGCTATGCATGCACGCCGGGACACAAAAGTGAAGGATTTTTGTACTTAAATTGGAACTCGTTATGGCAGCCAGCGGCGAAGCGCAACCTGTGTATCCATATCATTTCAAACAAGATCGACGACAGCATCCGCAAAACGGCCGCGTATACGCTGGGCGAAATCGGCGACCCGGCCGCATTGAAATACCTTGTAAAGTTGTTAAAAAACGAAAGTGATCCGATTATGCGAATGTATGTATCAGAAGCGCTCGGCAAAATCGGCGACGACAGGGCGGGTGAGCCGTTGCTTGAAGTTTTCAAAAATGAATCAGATTACCGGCCTCGAGACGAAGCTGGCCGGGCACTCTCGGAAATTGGCGGCTCAAGGATAGCTAAGATGCTGCTAGAAATGCTGGTTGAAGAAACAAATCCTGAGAAACGGCGCAGCATCATCAATGTGCTTGGCAAAACAGGTGAAGAGTGCGCAGTCGAATCTCTAATCGCCCTGCTAAAAAAACCTATACCCAAGAGTTTTGATCGGAATGCGGCTGCATTGGCATTGGGGAGAATGGGTGACAAGCGGGCGGTGAAGCCTCTGCTCGAACTGCTCGGTAAAGTGGAAAATATGTTCTTGCGGAGAGAGATAATTGGAACCCTCGCCCAAGTTCGTGATGAACGCGCCGTCGATCCGTTGATTGCTTTACTTGAGACCGGATCCAGGTACGATATTGAATCTGCCGCCAGAGCACTCGGTCTTATCGGAAATACAAGAGCGGTCGCGCCGCTCATCAATGTGTTGGAAGGTGATTATTTCACCAATCCAAAGAGGTCCGCGATCAATGCGCTTGGGCGCCTTGGCGCTACAGAGGCAATTTCCAGCCTGGCGAAAATATTGGGAGAAACTGAGAGGCCAAGATTACGTACGTGTGCCGCGGTTGCACTTGCCAATATCGAAGGTGAATCTGTTAATGATATTTTGCGGTCGTCACTGAAAAATGGAAATAATTATGCAGCCATCGCACTTGGATGGCGCAACGGCGGGCCCGATCTTGCCGCAGCACGGAATATACGTGCAGGCGAAAGTTATTACCATCTTATTCTCGGCTTTGCAGAAGCTAGCTGGGGCAAGGTGAATTATATCAGTAACGTTATTGGCAACTGTTACGGGCGCAATACTCCGCACTGGCTTGTCGAGGACGTTCTCATGCGCATGCCGGAAGAATGTCCAAAATTCGACTTCAAAGCAAATTACTCCGTGCGAGATAAACAGGCCAAGACCATGATGGAATGGTACAAGGAAAACAAGTCCAGGTTGGCCTGGGACCCGGGTAAGCAAAGATACTATCTGAAAAAGGAATAACCTGATGAACCTGAAACGCATCGTGCTTATAATCGCCGGGATTTCGATCCTGACCTACATCATCTACGCCGGGATTTCGTGCATCTTCACAACCGAGGAAGACCGAATCCGGGCCGTACTGGAAGAATGCATGGAGATCATTGAGTCCGGAAGCAGGCCCAGATCAGTCTTTATAACCGACCACCTGACAAAAGACTTTACCTGCTCGGCAGGCGCAAACCGCGGGCAAACTCCCGGATTAATAAACGTCGCCTGGGAACGAGGCGGAAAACCCACGCTTGTTATTACCGGCCTTGATATCAATATTTCAGGCGAAACGGCAATTGCAGAATTCCGGCTCGACGCAAACTTCCCGAAAGAAGGCTGGCTGAAAGGCGACCATGCCTACCAGATGAAGACCGGGTTTCGCAAGATCGAAGGTGAATGGAAAATATCAAGCGCGGAATGGGAACAGCTCAAAGGCCCCGACACCAGCACGCCGGGATGGTAAATTCCCGTTACTGGTTTCTGGTTTCTCGTTTCTCGTTCCCTGTTTCTCGTTTCCCGTTTCTAATAAAATTTACCGAAAATATCATTCCTTTTCTTGCTCGTCAGGGTCTTTATCCGGTTTTTCATAATCGGGGCGCTCGGCGGGCTCTTTATCCGGTTGCTTTACTTTCTCTTTCTTCTCTTTTTCCTCCCCCTCCTCCGGCTCTTCGTCTTCTTTTTCTTCAGGAGGCTTCGGCATCTCCCCGCCCAGCTCTTCAAGCAGTTTTTTGGCTTTTTCGTTGTCCCGCTCTTTTGTAACGGCATCCTGGAGTGATTTTATGGCATCTTTTCTGCGCCCGGTTTTCTCGTAGGATTCGGCCTGCATGATAAGGATTTTGGCGGAAAGTTTGTAAATTTTCTGCCTGGCCATCAGGTCGCTGAGCCTGACGACTTCTTCGTATTCCCCGCCCGCGTAGTAACACTCGACCATCATCGGCGCAATGCTGTTGTCGAAGGGGTTCAGGAAAGTCAGGTCTTCGAGAATCGGCTCGAGCTTTTCATACATCTTTTTCTCGAGGTAGTGTTTTGCCAGAATCTTCCTCTGCCCGAGGCGCTTGTAATCGAGCGCGCACCACTTTTCAAGCATATCAATCATTTTATCATTCTGATTCTGCTTCTTGTAAAGCGCGACCAGCATCGCGTAAACGTTTACAGGCTGACGCGCCGCGCGCGGAAAAGCCTCTAACGCGGCCAGGAGTTCGTTTTCCTGCACTTCGGGTTTTTCCTCTTTCTTGGCAATCAGGGCGAGATTAACGTGCGCAGTGAAAAGGTCATGCACACCCATTGCAATAGCTTTGTTAAAGGCTTTCTTTGCCTTTCCCCGCTCTCCTTTCCCCATGAAACGGAGGCCCTGCACGAGATGGACTTCCGGGGAATCCTTATCGATTTTCATTGCCCGGTGAAGGTTGATCTCGACGTCCGCGTCCTTCCCGCTGCGCAGGTACGCTCTCGCGAGCCTTGCATATTTCTCCACCGTCTTTTCCTTTTCAATTGAAATCTTCAGCCGGCTGACCGTGTCGGGCCAGATATGCGGCGCCACCCGGTATTTGCCGTAACGCTTTTTCGCGTAGGCGAAGAAATCTTCGTCAAACTCGTCGGGCGTCTGCCCGAAAACGCTCTCAATCGCTTTTTCGAGCACAAGCCCTTTTCCAAACGCGGCCAGCAGCTCGTTTATCTTTTCAAAACCGTACTTCTGCTTAATGAACTCGACGATTACGTATCCATGATAATAACACAGCAGGACCTGCATCCGCCATTTCGGTTTTGTGAAACCGCTGTCCAGCTTCTTAAGCGGCAGCAGTTTTCCCTCGAAGAGCGCGCTCAGGAACATGTAATCATCGAGCCGCTGCCAGGAAGACTTGAACTGCACCTCTTCATATACCGACAAACCTTCCGTAAACCATCTCGGGATGCGGTTCCTGGTCTTCTGCAGCGTGATAACGTGCGCAAACTCATGCCGCATGGTAACTATCCAGCTCGCGATGGCGGGCGACATTGCACGGGGCGAAATCTGGGTAACAAGCTCGCCGAAGCAGGCTCCGGATGCGCCTATGCCCGGCAACCCGACCGTACGTGCAGAAAAATCCTTGTGGTCGGCAAAAAACTCAACGGTAATCGGATACCGCGGCGTCATCTTGTATCTCCTGGTCATGTCCACAAGGTAGCTTTCGAGATGCGCCTGGGCAATGTGTTTCAGAAACAGGACTTCAGAAGTTTTCATGCGCAGAGTAAAGTGCTTGCCGCGAATTGTCTCGTATTCGCGATCCATGTAATCCATAAGCTGGAGCGCGTTATAACAACGGACGTTGAACGTGTCGGTCTCAAACGCGTTTTCCAGGTACGAGCGCCCCTCTTCGGTCAGGCCGAGGCGAAGCGCGTTGGCGCCCGCCGTGTAATAAGCCGGCCAGTATGTGTCGTCCTTGGATATGGCCTTTTTGGCGTATTCATAGGCCTCGCGGTAGCGGAATTTGTTCTGGATAACCCCTGCAACGGTGTCATAGAATTCGGCCGGGCGCGTACTGATTTCCAGCGCGCGTTTGGCGAGCCGGTCGTGCTGCGCCATTTCCCTGCGAAGCCAGTAGCTTGCCGCAAGCATCCCGAGGGCGTCAAGCCGGTTCGGGTTTATCTTCAGCGCCTCGTTCAGATGGTCGCGCGCCTCGTCGTGCAGGGTATCCACGAGCGCGAGATAGCCAAGCAGAATATGCGAGTCAATATGGTTCGGGTTTACTGCGAGGACTTTATCAACGAGCTTCATCGCCTCGGGGATCCGCTTCTGCCCCAGGTATCGCGTCTGAAGCGTGCCGAGCGCCATGCCGAAATTTATATCCGGGTGGTTGTCGTTTTTCTCAATGTATTCCTTAAATGTCTGCTTGGCATGCGGGTAGTTATACTTGTTTAGAAATAACATGCCCCAGGAAACGAAAAGCGGAGCATAGGCCGGATCAAGCTCGAGCGCCTTTTCGAACAATACATCATTAGTATCGTGCAGCAGCTCAGGCTCGCCCAGGACGATGCATGCGCGCCCGACCGATACGTAATCCTCGGCGGAATATTTACCGGGCCCAGCCTCTTCGGAAAATATGTCGTAGAGCTCGAGAATGATTTCGGAGGAATTTTCTTTCAAGCCCACGTATTGCAGCACCTCGGCAAGGCCGGCCTGGGCGCGGAAGTTGTCGCTCTTTATCTCGATAGCCTTGCGAAAGGCCTGCATGGCGTTGTCGTAATTTCCGACGGTATTCCCGATCTCTCCCAGGACGGTCCATACGCGGTCGGCCTTCCCGTTCTTCTTCAGCCATTCTTCCGCCCGTTTCTGGGCCGTCTTGTATTTCCCCGTAATAAGCTCAACTTCCAGAATGCCTTCCATGGCCTTGACGTCCGACGGGTCTTCTTCCAGGGCTTCCTCGAAAAGCTCCCCCGCGTCCTTGTACTTGCCTTCGCGGTAGGCTTTCCAGCCATCGGCGACAATATCTTCATCCGAGTCATCGGGTTTGGGCGCGGATTCGCCGGACAATGCAGGAAATGTCCAGAGGAGAACGAATAGTAAAAAGATACCTGCCAGGATATCGCGGTTTTTTCTTGTGCTCATGACTGCCTTTCAAGAGGTTTTATTGACGTTCGGACCAAATTTTATTATACTGGCATTTGTTAACGAGTCCAGCGAAAACGGATTTACAGGGTAACCCGTCAGTTGTAGGGGCGGATGTTAGCCGCGCCGCTTGCGGCGCGCGGTTTTCGACACACTCGCCGCGCAAGCGCGGCGGCTAACACTGATTTCCCCCGTAACTATTATATTATACGAATAAAAACCAACGGCGTTGGAGTTGGAAAACCATAATGCATATCGGGCCTTACCAGCTGACTGCAATCGATGCGGGCCGTTTCCGGCTTGACGGCGGCTCGATGTTCGGGTCCATTCCGAAGACGATATGGGAACGGGTTTTTCCCGCCGACGAGAAGAATCGCATCACACTTGCCTTGAGAACGCTCCTGGTTAGAGGAGAAGGCCGCACTATCCTTTGTGAAATCGGTATCGGGGACAAATGGACCGACAGGGAACGCGATATCTACGGCATTGACGGAAGCAACGAGAAACTTCTATCAGCGCTTTCAGATCATAACGTGTCACCCGACGACGTTACCGATATAATAATAAGCCATCTGCACTTCGACCATGCAGGCGGTCTTACGGACAAAAGACCGGGAAACACGCTCGTTCCCACGTTCCCGGAAGCCCGCGTACATATTCAGCGGAAAAACCGGGAATGGGCTCTGGCTCAAAACGAAAGAGAGCAGGCATCTTATCTCCTGGATAACATTACCCCGATCGAAGAGGCCGGACTGCTCGAGCTTCACGACGGACCGGGAGAGCTTTTCCCCGGCATTGACATAATGGTGGCGGACGGACATACACGAGGCATGCAGATGGCGCGGATTTCAGACGGATCGACGACTCTGGTCTTCGTGGCCGATCTGATACCGACCCGCGCCCATATCAGGCTGCCGTTCATTATGGGCTTCGATATAGAGGCAATCCGAACCCTCGAGGAAAAAAAGCAATTCCTCACATCCGCCGCGGCTGAAGGCTGGATTCTGTTTTTTACGCACGACCCGGACATCGCGGCATGCCGCGCCGAGTCTAAAGATGGTGATTTTGTTTTATCGGAACCGGTTGAGCTTTAAGTAAACGGAGAAAGCGTGAGACCGAAGAGTTATACAGAAAGGGAAGTCCTGGTCAAGCTCGGCTTCGCTTTACGGGACGAGGCGACTCTTGCCGGAATCGCCGAGCGCGTAATCGACAGCCTTCAAAGCCTGGACAAGAAACTTATTGTACTCAACAGAGTTCTTCCGGACCGTGCCCAGGCGGAAACTCTTCGTATTTCAGGCACTCTCGGGTGGCTCGGGATACTTAACGCCCAGCTGCATGGAATGGGTTTTCCATCATTCTCATTTGAAAAATGGAAGATTAATATAACCAGCGAGGAAAACATCTATACCCAGGCCTTCGGCAAACACAAAGTGATAGTAAGCGATAATGTCGTCTTTCCGCAGGGAGTCAGCGACGACGTGGTTACGGCTCCCATGGAAAAATTCGTCAGAGACTACATTCCCCGGGAACATAAACTCCATCGCGCATTACGATTTATCTCTCCGAAGACCATAATTCGAATATCGGGATACAATGCAATAATTGCCGCCCCATTTCTGAATAGCGGTGAAGTCGCCGGGAACCTGGCCATTGTAGGCTCGTCAACCGACCCTCCCCTCACGAGCGAGGATGTCGACCTCGTCCGAAGCGTGGCAAACCTTATCTCGGTACACCTCACTAATATTTCCCGCCGGGTAGCTCTTGAAGCCTCCGAGGCAAAATGGACCGCGCTTATCGAGCATTCAATTGAAGGCATCGCGCTTTGCAGAGGAGGACAGATAGAACTCGGCAATCCAAGGTTTACCGAACTGACGGGCCTCACTGCTCCCTGCCCGCTGGAAGATTTCATTGATCTTGTGGCTGATGAGAACAGGGAATCCTGCCGCCAACGATTCCTGCAAGGAGCATCGCCTTTTGGCGAAATCGAAATCACAATTCAGGACAGAGGCAAGAAAAATCTCAGTACTGCTCCCGGAGAGGGAGAATTCCAGAGCAGCCCTCGTTCTTCCGGTGAGTATGACATTACGCTCGAAGCCGATTCCAAACGGCTCAATATCCTGCGAATCTCATATTCTTTCTTTCCCTACGAAGGCACCCGGTCGCTTCTGCTGTTCTTACACGACGTTACCCAGGAACGGCGTCTGGAAATGGACCTTGCCGAACAGGAGAGAATCGCATCGCTCGGAGTCGTGGCGGCCGGTCTTTCTCACGAATTGAATAATCCCCTGGCCGCGATTCTGACTCATGTGGAGCTTCTCGAACGCCACTGCCGGACGGGACCGGAATCCGAAAAATTCTTCGACGTCATAGGGCGGAACATGCAGAAAATGAAACATATCCTCCATGAGCTTTCAAGGTTCGCCGAAGAACGCCTCCCCCAGCCGGCCTACGTATCTCTGAGGAGCGTGTTGGGAGAATGCCTTGATGAGATGGAAGGATACTTAAAAGACAACGACGTTGAAGTTGTAAGAGAATTCGCCGAATTCGAAGACACAGTTGAGGCCGATTCCCGCCTGCTTGGCCAGGCCGTAGGTAACCTGATTACAAATGCGGTCGCCGCGATGGATAAAAAACCTTATCGAATAATAATCACCTGTGAACCGGCATCGCCTGAAACACGTGCCGCAATAATCCGCGTAAAAGACAACGGATCAGGGATCCCAATGGAAATCCGAGGCAAAGTATTCGAGCCGTTTTTTTCCGCAAGAAAAGGCAGCCGCGGTTCGGGGCTCGGGCTTGCCATCGTGAAGAAAATCGTGCGAACACACCGTGGATCGATAAATCTTACAAGCGAGGAGGGAGAGGGATCGACCTTTTCCATTACGCTTCCGCTGCGCGGTGCCGCAACCCCGCAGTCGAAGCCTGAACAGTCCTGATACTTTACCCGGCGAAATACTCCTCGACAAAATGCGTATCGACCTCGCCCTTTACGAAGCGCGTGTGGCCGAAAAGGTCACGCACCAGCGGAAGAGTGGTCGTCACGCCGTCCAGCACAATCTCGTCAAGGGCGACTCGAAGGACCGCAATAGCTTCGCCCCGCTCCATTCGATGGGCCGTTATCTGAGCGAGCGCGCCTTCGGCCCCCGGCTCCACCTCCATCCCCGTCCAGACGGATGTGTCGACGCGGATGCCGCGACCGCTGGGCGGTGAAAACAGGGACAGTGTTCCGCCAGTGGGGCTGAAACGCTTTTGTGGATCTTCGGCAGTTATCCTGCATCCTATGGCGGCGCCCGAAATACTTACATCTTCCTGTGAGAACTCCAGCGGTTCGCCGGACGCAATCCGCAGCTCCTGAGAATGCATGTCTATGCCCGTAACGGCTTCCGTAACGCTCGGCATCGCGGTCATGACCGGCCTGAATCCGCAGAAATAGAAATTCCCGCTCCCATCCAAAACAAACTGTACCGAGCCGGCGCCGTGGAAACCCAGGGACCTGGTGAAGTCAATCGCTGCCGTCTGCATCGCCTTACTGTGCTGTGCGGCAATCCCCGGGGCCGGGGCTTCCGCGACCAGAGTTCTATGGCCGCGTTGAAGCGACTCGTCTCGTTCGCCAAGCGAAACCACGTGGCCGTGCGTGTCTGCAATCACACATACTTCTATATGCCTTGCATTGGGCAGATACTTTTCCAGATATATTCCGCCAGGCCTGGCCAAGTCGCCGGCGGCTGCGGTGAGGGCATCAACCAGTAATTGTTCATCCTCCGCAATACGAACGCCAAAACCGCTTCCCGTCTCAATAGCCCGCACCAGAACGGGATAGCCGATTTCATCGGCAATGGCAAGCGATGCGCTTTTCTCCACTACCGGCTCCTCGCTTGCAGGCAGGACCGGAACATCGATTTCGCCTGCGGAGCGTCGCGCCTCCAGTTTGTTCGTCAGGCGCGCGAGCACTTTTGAAGGCGGTCCGACAAAAGCGAGTTCATGGCTTTCGCATATTTCAGCAAAGTGCGCATTAATCGCGAGCGGCCCGATTCCCGGATGTATAGCCTCAACGTCCCCGATTTCGGCAGCTGCAAGAATCTGGCTCTCATTCTGGTAAACGCTGCGAGGGCCGATACAGATAACGTCGGTGGCGAGCCTCAAATAGGGTGCCTGCCGGTCTTTTTCGGCATAAACGGCAACGCTTTCAATATCGAGTTCGCGGCATGTACGAATTATGTTGAATGCCGTCTTTCCGCGAGCTGCAACCAGTATGCGACCGAACACTTCACGCCTCCCGTTCGCGTCTCCCGACGGCAGTTATTGCGAGCCTTCGGGAGAAAATCTGATTATCCTTTTTTCGGTGATATTGCAATGCGAAAAAGCGGAGTTCCAAACTCCACCGACTGTCCATCCTCCGCGAGAATTTCTGTAACGCTTCCTGAAACCTTCGCAGGTATCTCGTTCGGCACCGACATGGCCTCGATAACGCACAAAACGGTTTTCGGGTTTACCTCTTTGCCGACTTCGACAAACGGTTCACCGCCGGGCGCCGCACGGCGGAACGTACCGACCATTGTGGCTGTAAAATCAACTGCCTCGGGCTCCGGTTCCGGCTCCGGCACAGGTTCCGCCGCCGGCTCCTTCGCCTTTTCAGAGGCCGCCTCGGGGGTTGCGGGATTTATTTTCACATCTTCCGTTTCGGTCTCGATTTCGTATTGCATTATTTCGGGTCGTCGAAGTCGGATCTGCTCCGAGGAATCGGAAAGCTCTACCTCGACGAGGCCGTTCTCGTCCATGAACCGGATAAGCTCCCGAAGCTTGTCAAATTCGAATTTCATCGCCATCCTCTCACATTCGGAATTTTACTGTCTGGCAAAACGGCGCCCGGTATGGCGCCGCGTTTACCCTGGGATTTCCCTGAAGTCGACGTTCCTCCCCGCGGAACAGTCCGGCTATGCCCGCTCGAGATATTCTCCGGTCCGGGTGTCTATCTTGACTTTGTCCCCGATATTCAAAAACATGGGACCGTTCGATGTCAGCCCGGTCTCGAATGTAATCGGCTTGTTGCCGCCCTGGGCCGTGTCCCCCTTGAAGCCGGGCTCGGTTTCCTTTATCTCGAGGACAACGGTCTCCGGCAGGTCGATAGTGATGATTTCGGTTCCGTGATACAACGCGTTAACCTCGACGCCCTCCACGAGAAACAGGGCCATGTCGCCCAGTGATTCCTTTGTGATCGGCGTCTGTTCGTACGTCTCCGTATCCATGAAATATAAGAAATCACCTTCACGGTAGGAGAACTCCATGCCTTTCTTTTCAAGAAAAGGTTTCTCGACCTTCTCGGCAGAGCGGAAAGAATAATCCGTAACGGCCCCCGTCTTGAGGTTTTTCTTCTTGCCTTTGACGAATGCGCCGCCCTTGCCCGGTTTTATATGGGTAACCGAGGTGATGCGGTAAAGCTCTCCGTCCATAAGCAGCACGTCGTTCGGCTTGATCTCATTGGCAATCATGATTCCGCTCGGAATTGCATACTATAGTCTGGCCTTGGAAAACGAACGTTCTAATTGTACTGAAACAGTATGGGATTGCAAGGAGAAATAAGGTTTACAAAAACGGTGTTTCAGGGCTTCGCCGGAACAGGCATGAGCGTCCCGGGTCCGCAATAGCCATATCGAAAAGCGGCAGCAGAATGACCGGGCTCGGGCGAAATCGGCGCAAGGCCCCCCAGATCGTCCAAACGGACTTTTCGGGGTTTCAACACACGGCCCGCGGCGGGTGAGCCAAGCAGACGGGAAACGTTTGCCGCATCGCCTGCGAAGACCTTGACCCGGTAACCGGTCCGTTCCCGCAGCTCAAGTAGCGCCTTGGAAGGTAACGTGTACAGGTTTTCGACCGCGATGCAGAGGATATCGCCTACGAGGTCGATGGGAATCATCCGAAATCTTTGCACAAGGTCCGGCGGTATAACCGTCCGAAGCTGCTGAGGAATGCGGAATCCGTCGAGCCGTACTTTCGGTATTCTGTAATTTTTCAGCAGTAGCACAAACAGCGCCGATTCCTCCGGAGCCCCGGTATTCAACAGCACCTGCGCGATCGGGCTCGCCAGCCTTCCCGCACTTTCAAGTTCCGAGCGAAGTGCATCACGGGTAAACGGGCCTTCGGCCAGAAGCAGGCGTCCAATCCTTGTCTGGTTATCGCTCATCTCTTTACCAGGTGCTGAAACGGGAGCAGCAGGCGGCACCGGTGCGGTTTTAGGCGTTAAATTCACGCTTATATCAATGTCATCCAGATCATCCAGTTCAATATCATCTTCAAGCTCGAGGTCCACCTCGGCTATATGATCGCGAGAACCGGTCTTATCATCCGGAGTATCGATAACCAGATCATCATCGATAACGTCGCCGATACCCAATGGGTCAATCGCCGGCCCTGTGGCCGCCTGTTGAGGACTGTTCAACTGTTTAAGGATATCTGCCGCAGAACGGCCATCATCGCCACCGGGCGAGTCAGGCAGCGCCGTTTCCGCCAGATCGGATTGTGGATCGATATTGGACAGGTCCACATCATCGGCAAGATCCAGGTCATCACTCAGGTCGGGTATATTGAACTGGTCCGATACTCTGGGTTGTTCTTTTTTCTCGGCAGGTTCATCATCACTGTCTCGCGCAGCGATCATTCTTTCAGAAAACTTCTTGACCCTGTCTTCACGCGATTTTTTCTTTCCGAACCAAGCCATTTCAGTTTTCCTCTGGGATGTGTCCGTCCTGCACGCAAACCGCAACCGCGTACATTTACCGTTCTTTAAGAATAGCACGTCAAAGCGTTTAAATCAAGATTTTTCCATATGTAACCGCGCATCCGTGCAGCTAAACTGTTGACAGGGTTTAATACATTTGATTTATTACAACAAGCCGGAGGCTGAAGCATCATATGACCGGGCCAAAAGTTCTAATCGCCTGGAGCAGCGGCAAAGACAGCGCGTGGGCTCTGCATGTGACTCAACAGGGCGGCGGATACGAAATCGCCGGATTGTTGACGACCGTAACCGAGACCTACGGCCGCGTTTCCATGCACGGCGTTCGCGAAGAATTGCTCGAAGCACAGGCCGAAGCTCTCGATCTTCCGCTCTATCGAGTCAATATCCCCGCCTCCTGCACTGACGAAGATTACAACAATACCATGCGCAAGGCAATGGAAAGCGCCGCTGCAGACGGCATCACGCACGTGATCTTCGGCGACGTCTTTCTCGAAGACATTCGTTCTTATCGCGAGGACAGACTGGCGGAAATTGGAATGACCGGCGTTTTCCCGCTGTGGAAGCTGGATACCGGGAAACTGGCCCGTGAAATGATTGCAAACGGGCTACGCGCTTATGTTACCTGCCTCGATCCCGGGAAACTGCCGCGTGATTTTGCCGGGCGGGAATATAATTCAGAATTCCTCGAAGACCTGCCTGAAAACACAGATCCATGCGGTGAAAACGGGGAATTTCACACTTTCGTTTTCAACGGCCCGATGTTCAGGCATGCAATTAAAGCAAAAGTCGGCAAGACAGTAGACCGCGACGGCTTCGTATTTACCGACATTACAAAAGAAAGTATGAAGTATGAAGGCTGAAGTATGAAAGCATAAGATTTCATACTTCAGCCTTTAAAAAGACACGCCGGGCAAGCCCGGCGGCTAAATATATTTTAATATTCTTCACTTCATCCTTTATACTTCATCCTTCATACTTTTAAAAGTCTATGCCTTCAACTTCTATGCGTCCGGTTTTATAATGGTGCGTCTGCTCGACCATCTCCGTAACGTAATCGGCAAGCGCTGCAAACTCTGAATTCCTGCTCCTCCCGCCGGTAAGCACTACTTCCACACCTGTCGCGCGTGTTTTGACTGCCTCGAGAACAGCGGAAACATCCAGCAGTCCCAGCTCAACTGCGTAACCGACCTCATCAAGGATAACCAGGTCTGCATTGCCTGCTTCAAGTATCCCGGCGGCCCCGGCAAGACCTTTTTCGGCAGCTTCAATATCCTCGGGCTTCGGATTGCCCGGCGCAACGTGGCATGCCATGCATCCTTCACAGATAAAATCGGGCTCAACCGCACCCGGATTCACGCAAGGCGGTCCTGCAAGAACCAGGCTCCACGAATCGTCAAACCCGGCCGCGCCGCGGAATTCGCCATAGCGGTTCGACGACTTCATGAAGTGATAGCTCGCGACCCGGCCACCGTGCCCGAGCATCCTTAGCGCCAGCCCGAGGGATGCGGTCGTTTTCCCCTTACCTGTGCCGAAATAATAATGTATGAGCCCCGGTTCCGGCATTATTCAACTTTTCACGTAATCGCTTCACTGCAAAATAAAACGCGAGAATTGTAATTCTCGCGTTTGTATTTACACATCCGGGAAGCAAATTATCATGGTAAAACGGTTCTATTCGCCGCTTTTCTCGTCCGTGTCCGACTCACCTTCGGTTTCATCCGTATCAGACTCAGCCTCTTCTTCCGCGTCAGATTCAGTTTCTTCTTCCGTGTCAGATTCAGTTTCTTCTTCCGTGCCAGGTTCAGACTCTTCTTCAAAAAACTCCTCGTCCTCTTCGCCTTCAATATCAGGCACGTCAATTTCCGATTTCTTGATAAGCTGTTTCTGATCCTGGAGCAAACGGACCTCATCCAGCAGCTCGTCGACAAATTTCTTTATTGCATTAATCACTTCCGTCTCTTTCGGCGTAACCTCGGATTTCATCCCAAAAAGCGCGCCCTGGGTTCCGTCGCCGCTTTTGGGGTCAAGCCTGAGTTTTTGCCGCAGCTCCTTGAGGCCCTTCGTTTCCTCCTTCGGATCCAGTGGCTCGCGCTCCTCGCCGGGGGCGGCATTAATCTGGTTCCATATTTCGAAGAACATGTCCTTGACGTACTTGATGCCCAGTGCCTCCATCGAACCGGGGTCGACCTCGATAGGAACATGCCCGAAAAGCTCGAATTCCTTTCGCTGCGAAAGGTTCAGCCTCTTGATTTTGTCCGCGCTCTCTATGTTGTAGTTTGACTCAAGGTCGGTGGCCCTAGCGGATGTGGATTTTGTCTTGAAAGGCGGATCGGGATACGGCACGATCTGCGCTTCAACGTTGCGAATATGCTGTGCAAGGTTGGTGAAAAGCACCTGCAGCTCTTTGAAGAACTCGGACTTCAGGTCATCGCTGTTTGCGGCTTCCGTGGAAAAGTCGAACTCCCTGGTTTTCTTCATTATCGTGCCGCCCGGTCCGTCCGGGTCTTTGAGGCCGGCTTCGAGCTCTTCCGGCCAGTTAAGCCTTGTTATCGGGTCATAGGCCCCCATCGCCTTGCGGTTCTTGTTTACTTCGCGGTCAAGGTAAAAATCGCTCGGGTACTCGTCCCTGTAAAGCTTCTGGATTTCTTCCCGCTCGTTCACGAAAACCTTGGCCGAGTTTTCGGCAAGGCGGTTGGGGTGGACGTAGTAAACCTCGTTCGGATCCGGTTGCCCGGCCGAGTCTAAAGCGGTCGTGTCGAAATATGAAATGTTTTCGATGTGCTTGATTTTGCCTTCGTTTATTCCCGTTATATCGTCTATAACGTCTCTGTTTTCAGCAAGGTGCCACTGAGTCCCACGATAGCGTTTCAGGTAATCCACAACTTCCAGGTCGCGGACTTTTTCTTCCGACTCGGGATTGCCTTCCTGGGATTTCTTCCTTTTGTACTGCCAGGCTTTCACCGGCTCGATAATGTTGTGCGGCGGATATTCTCCCTCTTTGTCTTTCTCAGGCTTTTGCTGCGTGAACATCCTGCCGGCGACGTAGGGTTTCCCCGTCTTGGAATCAATTGGCAGAGAATATTCACTCGGGTCCCCGCAGCCTGAAACCACAAACGCAAACAACGTTATGCTGATTAACACACCTATGCGGTAGCGCATACCGCCTCCTTTTTTATACTATCCCGGCAGTAGAAATTATTATAAGTCGGTTCTGGAGCTTTGCAACCGAAAAATCGAAAATAAGCGCCCAAATGGAATTATGCAAAACAACCTTTCCCCTTGACACGGGGTGCTTCTGTGCGTATTATGGCGTATTACGTCAAGAGGTAAACCAACAAGAAGGTATAATGAAGTCTCTAGCTGTCTACTGGGAACAACTCCCTTTATCAGCCGAACCTTTCGACGTTTTCTGCCACCTCGCGGGCGAGCCGGGATTATTCTTCCTGGACTCGGCGATGGAGTCGGAGAAGCTTGGTTCTTACTCCATAATCGGCAGCAACCCCTACTTCGTCCTTTCCTCAAAGGCCGACGTCGTGCGGTACCAGCGCGAGGAGTTCGCCATCGCGCGGTCCGCGGACCCGTTTGACGAGCTTGCGCTTCAGATAGAGAAATTCAGCTCGCCTGTCGAAGACATCCCCGTTCCCGCTCTCGGCGGCGCTATCGGGTATTTCGGCTACGACCTCTGCCACTTTGTCGAAAAACTCCCGCGCTCCGTCCGGGACGATATGGCGTTTCCCGATATCTACTTCGCGTTTTACGACCGCTTCCTGGTTTACGATCACAAAGAGGAAACCTGGACGGCGGGCGGCACCGACCTCAGGAACATGGGGATGAGTGCGTTCCGTGACGAAATCGGCGCCTGGGCGGCCATATGCAACCGCCGTTTCTCCGAAAAACCACCGCCGCTCCCGGGCGATGACGGCAAATCACCGGCTTCCTCTACGCAAACTGAACTGGTGCCCAATATCGAGCGCGAAGAATATCTTGCTTCCGTCGCTAAAGCAAAAGAGTACATTGCCGCAGGCGATATCTTCCAGGTGAATTTCTCTCAAAGGTTCGAGGGAAAGACCTCACTTTCACCCCAGGCTCTTTACCGGCGCCTCAGAGAAGCCAACAACGCGCCGTTTGCGGCGTTCCTCTCCATGGGCGATCGTTCAATTCTTTCGAGCTCGCCGGAGCGTTTTTTGAGAGTCCGGGGCAGGCTTGTTGAAACCCGTCCGATCAAGGGCACTCGACCCCGTGTCGGCGACGAGAAAGCGGACGAGCACGCGAAGGCGGAACTTATAGCAAGCGAAAAAGACAATGCCGAGCTGGCGATGATAGTCGACCTCGAGCGCAACGACCTCGGACGGGTCTGCGATTACGGGTCGATCGCCGTTACGGAGCCGCGGGTACTCGAGGAATACTCGACCGTTTACCACCTGGTCGCGACGATAATGGGTAAACTGCACGAAGACAAAAGCCTGATCGACCTGGTCCGCGCCACCTTCCCGGGCGGATCGATTACAGGCGCACCCAAAATCCGCGCCATGGAGATAATCGACGAACTCGAGCCTACCGCCCGCGGACCATACACCGGGGCAATCGGATATATCGGATTCAACGGCTCCATGGATCTGAACATCGCCATCCGCACAATGCTGCTGAAGAATGGTACGGTTTACCTGCAGGTTGGCGGAGGCATAGTCGCCGACAGCGACCCGGACCTGGAATACCAGGAAACGCTCGACAAAGCCAAAGCAATGTTTGAAGCGGTCTCAGGAGTAACCGGCAAATGAGCAGCGAAACGGTCTGCATCAACGGTCAGATTGTGCCCTTATCCGAGGCCAAAGTCTCGATTACCGACCGCGGCCTGACGCACGGATTCGGCTTTTTTGAAACAATGCGTGTCCATAACGGCGTTATTTTCCGTCTGAAAGATCACCTGGCCCGGCTGCGTAACGCGTGCAAGGAAAGAAACATCGCCTTTCCCGTTCGCGACGAGATGATAACTGAAAAGGCAAAAGCATTGTATGAGGCCAACGGCCTTGAAGCCGGGCGGGCACGGCTTACCGTAACGGCAGGCGACGGCCCCGGCCCCTGGTACAAGCCGGCAAACCCCAACTGGTTCCTTCAGATGGTCAAGCTCGTTTTGCCGCCCGATTCATTTTACCGGGAAGGTGTCGCCGTCGGCACGGTGATTTCGTACGATTACGGCCCCGGCCGTTCGCAACCCGGCAAATCCCTCAGTTACGAGAGACACCTCCTGACTCGAAGCGAAGCCATCGCGGACCGAAAGTTCGAGCGCCTCTACGCCAACAGCGCAGGCGAGTACTTTGAAGGCGCGGGCGCAAATATCTTCGCCCTCACCGGGAGAAGGCTGGTTACACCGCCGTCATCCCTCGGCGTGGTTCCGGGTATCGCACGGAAAGTGGTTTTCGAACTGGCCAAGAAACTCCACCAGCAGGTAGAAGAGCGGGCAATACACAAGCACGATTTCACCAATGCGGAAGAGGCTTTCCTGACCAACGCGATCATAGGCGTCATCCCGATTCGGTCGCTGGACGAGAACGAGCTCTTCGAAAACGTTCCCGGAAAGATTACGCGCAAGCTCATGGCGAACTACCGCGCCGCCATTGTCGACGAATGCGGAGCCTTCTAGAATGCGGTATGCGGTCATAAGCGACATCCACTCAAACCTCGAGGCGCTTGAAGCGGTGCTGGAGGATATCGAGCGGCACCACGTGAGGAATATTTTCTGCCTCGGAGACCTTGTTGGCTACGGCGGCACCCCGCGTGAAGTTATAGACCTTGCAATGGACTTCACCTTCTGCCTGCGCGGAAACCACGACGACGCAGTCACCTTCAAGGTTCCATCAAAATTCAATATCATTGCCGCGAAAGCCGTTTACTGGACGCGTGAACTGCTGCTGCCGCACCAGCACTCGGGCCCGAAAGCCCGCAAGCGCTGGAGCTTCATGCGCAGTAAGCTCAAACGCTTCGTGCAGATCCAGGACACAATTTTCGCCCACGGCACGCCGGACAGCTACTTCGACTACATCGACAATCCCGAAGTCGCGGAAGAACTGCTCGACGGCGACGAGTACGGCGTACAGACTTTTTTCGTCGGCCACACGCACGTCGGGGGCGTGTTTTTCAAGGATAACGGAAAAGTACGGTTCCTTCACTCCTCCTCTCCCAAGATGCCTAAGCTCGGCTCCCGCAAGATGATTATCAACGCCGGCTCGGTCGGACAGCCCCGTGACGGCGACATCAGAGCGTGCTACGTCCTCGTCGGGGACGACGGGTTTTACTTCCGCCGTATCCCGTATGACGTGAAAACCGCCATTGACACCGTGTTCTACATAAACGGCCTGCCCAACGACTCCGGCCAGCGCCTCGCAGAAGGCCACTAAAGAAAGTATGAAGTATGAAGGATGAAGTATGAAATTAAGAATATGTTAATAATACATTTAGCCGCCGCGCTTGCTCGGCGCGTTCTTCGATTGTCGATTTGGGATTTTCGATTGAAGAATTTCACCGCGGAGCCACGGAGGGGGAAGTATGAAGGATGAAGGATAAAGGATGAAGGATGAAGGATGAATTAAGAAAATAGGGGTATCCCTTTGACTCAAGTAGCCACCATATGTAGTGGTTCTGCTAATCTCAAACCCGCTACACCTTGTGATATACTGGAGTGAAGGAGATACCCCTATAAGAAAATTAGTATTTCTTTATTTCATACTTCAGCCTTCATACTTCATACTTTCTTTCTACTGCCCGCCTTCCGGCTCGTCTTTCTTGAGGTCGTCCCGCGGGTAGACCGGACGCGTGGCCCCGGAGACATCGAAAACATATTCAATGGGGCACTTTCCGGGAATGACAACGTTGCCTGTAAGCGCAATCCAGTTAGGCTCCACCTCTCTGCGCATCATCTCCTTGATAAGCTCAATTTCATCTTTCATTTCATCGGAGATGCGGCATGGGACGTACTCGGTGTCAAAACGGAAAAATCCTTCCCACTTCCTCGACCGCTTGAAGATGTAACCGATCTCGTCTCTGAAGGTGAGTTCTTCCCCCAGGTATTTTTTCATATGGCGGCCGATCTGCTTTGCGGTAGGACTTTCATCGTCAGGCATGGCAGAATCCATCGCGATGGAAAGGGCAACGGCAATCAAAGCCGCTGTAAAAAAGAGACGACATTTATTCATAAAAAGCCTCCTTTATAGCTCTAAGGCGTTCCCGGCTGTCCGCTCTCCGTATTTTCCAGTTTATCGCCGATTTCCCCGCGAAGCTTGTTTGCCCCGGCCTCAGCCCTGCCGCGGATCCTGACACTCGGATCAAAAAGAGAAACCTCGTCCAGGAACTGAAAAGCTTCCACGGTCTTTATCTGCCACAAGGCGCCGACTACCGCCAGTTTTTCCTCCTCATCATCCTTCAAATGGAAGATCCCGGCAAGGTCGTCAATCGCATTTTCCTGCACAATGGCGGCGAAAGATTCCAGCGCGTGCCCACGCGCATCTCTGCGAATGTTCTCGTTATCAAACAATGAGCGGCAGAAGGATGCGACATCAGCAGTCGCGAAATGGCGCAGCGCAATAGCCGCATTAATCTGGTTGGACGTCTTCGCGGCCTCGGGACCGCCAAAGCCTTCAATGTGCGAAGTCTTTGCATGGGCCATGCGTTTGAGTACCGGCAAAGCAGGCATATATTTGCCGCGGGCAAGCGCCTGAATAACAGACCTTCTGTCACCGGGCTCGGTCAATGCGGGTAACTTCTCGAGCAGCATTTCCCTCCCGCCGGGGATCCTGCTAATGGAATAAACCAGCAGGTTTCGCACAAACGGTTTCGGCCTTTCGGAATTATTTCTCTTTTCCCCGAACCATTCCCAGGCGCTTTCAAACAAAAAGTTTCCGGCAAACCATGCGCCGATAATCTTCAACCATGGACGATTCTTCCAGTCGTCGGAATACACCGCAGCCAGAAACGCCCACGCCTCAGATTCCGGCATCTTTCCAAGCTTTCGGACAATCTCCCGGGCCGGTCCTGAAATGATACGAATGTCCGCAGGCAAAGGCTTGTCAGAAAGAGCGGCAAGCTCGCCCGCAAGCTCGCGGGCCTTCGGGTTCATATCGTCCACGTCGCGTGCCGTGGTTTTGCTGATATGCCCGGCAAGCTCCTCCGCAAACCAGTCGCCGCAGTGCTCCCCCGCGACACCCAACGTAACCGCCACCCACTGCTGTATGATGGCCCCTTTTCTGATAAATTCATTTCTCTCTTTACGCAGGCTCCCTTTTTTTCTGTTTAATTCAGATTTCTTCCTGTTGTCCGAAACCTTTTTCAGTTCTTCATCAAGTTGAGCCAGTTCATTATTCAGCGCCGAAATTTCTTTGGAAAAGTAAGTCAGCTTTACCAGGACCTGAACCGGCTTTACGAGCAAGGGGCCGGCGGCATCAATTTTTTCCCTTAACGCCGCGGCACGCGGATCTTCCTTCTGAGTGAAAGGAGTAACCTCAGGGTTATGCGGGCGGGTGATCAGGGCCAGATCGTGCAGCATATTTGCCAGGTCATAAAATTCCTGGCTGCGCACCAGATGCTTCTCTCCGAGGGAAAGTTTCTTATTCCCGGCTACACCGACGAAAGACGGAACCGCCTCCCGCCATATGACGGAAGCTGCGGTCTGCTCCAGGGTTGCATCTTCAGCAACGTCCGACGGTCGGGATGTTAGCGGCCCCAATGCTCCGGTAAACAGGATACCGCCGACGATAAAGCCGATAACCACCACGACCGATAATGGGAAATTCCACTCGTCCATGTAGATACAGATTCTCCCTTCCGGAAAACCAATTGATACCACTATAATGTGGGAATAGCACCTTGTCAAGCGGAATAGCATCAACACGGCCGTAAAGGAAAAACAAGCCGATAAATGTACATAATCCGATCCGGCTTCAGCGGTTAAGGATTTCCTGAAGCGTTTGCGCGTAATGGCCGATAACGAAAATGGAGGACTAAAAGGCGTAATTATGGCCATTAGATATGTAAAAATATCAGTCACCGACTTCGAAGTCGGTCGAAGATTGCTCTTTCCAATCTACGCGCAGGCGCGGGGCACTGACAATTTCATACTGTATGTCAAACGCGGCAAAGTCCTCACGCAGCAGATACGCGACAAGATGCGCGAGCGAAAGAACTTTACCTATTATATTGACGCTGCCGATATTGAGCGATACAGGACATATCTTTACAACCTTGCCCAGGCCACCGACAAAAAGAAGAAACGTGACCGAGTAATCAGACGGGTACACGATGCGCTGGCGCTCGAGGAAGCGGTCGAACAGGAACGCCGCCAGCCCGAGTTTGGAAAATTCCCCTTTATCTGGTGGGGACTGGGTATTGTGCTTATTGCAATGCTCTGCGCAAAAGCATCCGTCGGGGCGATAACCGCACTTGCTTTTGGCGGGCTCGGCGGCCTTATTATGAGCCTGATACTTCTCGGATTATCGCTGGCGACTGAAAAAGAAGAGGAAGAGGAAACAATTCAACCAACCACGATCACGTGTCCGCATTGCAAAAACAAGCTGCCCGCGCCGCAGGTTGACTGCCAATTCTGCGGCCGCCCGGTCTTCGGGGATGCGCGCACAGCGGCAATTAAGCCGCCGCCACGAAACGGAGCCGCACTTCCTGGGCAGCCGCAGCCGGGCTTTACGCAGACAATTCCCCCGCCTCTCATTCAGCCCGGAGGTGCACCGAGCGCGGTCAGAAGCGGAACAACGGCGCCCGCCGCCGAACCTGCTGAACACCGCACGGTAACCGGACCGCCGAACGGCATGGGAATCGCCGCCGGTGGTGTTGCTCCAATATAAAAATACTTATGCAATAACCATCTTGTTGCAGGACGCTCGCCTGCATTTCATCACTCGGTCAACCTGTTCCTTCATCTCTACAGAATCGGAACAGTTTCCCCATCCATTGTCCTGTACCCTTTGTGCATGAGAGCAGTCAGGCACGAATGGACCGGAAAAACCAGGGCAAAATCTTCATTTGCATATTTTTCAAATAAGCCGCCGTCCAACTGTACTGTACCGTGCTCCTGTGAAAGAGATACGATGCGCGCTTTCATGTCCGCCGGGCCGAACGTCCCGCCTTCGAGTGAAGTCAGGCAGCCGAATATCGCCTTTCCATCCCTGTCAAGAATGTAGTCCTTCGACAGGTGTGCCGCACCCCCGTAGATTGCAATCTGGTTACGCTCGGGGTACCTGCCGACTATCGGGCAGGCCACTGCAAGGGCAATAGCTTCGTCCGCGCAGGTGCCGAGCTCGAGCTGCATCAGATCATGGAACACAAAATTGCCCGGCCTTATCTCGTCAACTCCCGCAAAATCGTCCACAATGCTGCACGTTGGAGTATCGCCGATTGAGATTTCGACAGGCTGAACGCCTGCGGCCTCGAGCTTTTCTTTCACCTCCGACAGGCGCGATACTGTTTCCTTGTGGATCCCGATAATCTCGTCCGCTCCGGAGGAATGGTAGCTGTGACCGCTGTGGGTGAGCAGTCCGCAAAGGTCAAGCCTGGAAGAACTTTTCAGAAAACGTGCGAGCGAAATGATCTCCTCAAACCGGCTCCACAGTATCCCTGTTCTCGGATAGCCTGCATTTACTTTTATCCAGACGCGGACCTTGTGATTCAGATGTTCTTCAAGCGCTGTCGCAGTCCTGGCGGAATCCACAACCAGGTTCAGCTTCACCTTGCCTGCCAGCGAATTGATTTCCTCCATTTGAACAATATTGGCAATGAATGCGACAGTGATATCCGACCAGCCGCTCCTGGCGAAGTATTCCGCCATATCAACCGAGGAAACCGTAATCGCCTCTACGCCGAATTCCCTGAACCATTTGCCGATCTCAGCCGACTGGTGCGTCTTGAAGTGCGGCCTGAACCTGATTCGCGCAGAATTAGCTTTGCGCGCCATCTTTTCAATATTCCTTATCACCCTTTTCCTGTCGAGAATCAGCGCAGGCCTGGTGATATTCATGGATCCAAGCGATTCGGATGTCTTACCCACAATTCCTCCAGTTGGAAAATACCGAAATCATTATTGGCGGGCATTAATCTTATATACCTGAATACTCACAACAGGTAAAGTCATATAATGATCAATCAGCTTTTAGTACTGCGAGGCTTGAGAAGGTCGCACGTCAGTTTTACCGGCACACCCTTTTTTTTGCCTTCAGGCGTGGCTACGATGTAATATCCCTTCAGTTGCAGATGCACGTTTCCCAGGATGCCGGTAATCATACCTTTTTTTGTAATACGCCACGGCGCCTTCCGGCGGCGGTCATTCACGGCAATCACGATCTGAACGCTGCCGACCTCATTGTCAACCAGGTCCCATCGCGAAAGCTTTGTTACCCCGCGGAGTGTTCCCCATGACGGATGGCTGTGGAATTCGCCGACGACCTGGCGGCGGGGCAGATCTTTCATAATACGCTGGATGCTGCGGTAGCGGTCCCAGGGGATCTGAACTTCTCGGAAATGCCGTTCAGCCGTCTGGACGGCTATCGCGGCCTTGATACGAATCCGTGCTTTTCGCCTGAAACCGACCAGAAAACCATAGCATTCTTTCTTGTAAACCTCCGCGGCCGCAGTAATAAGGGCGAGAAATGCAGCACCGTCCAGCTGAATCAGGCGCGGTATTTTAAAGACGCGTGTTTTTCGTTTCTTCTTTTTCGCCATGCGTGGGAATTATACCGACATTTATGATGATATGCCAATCAAAACAAATCTCCCGGGATTGCATAATCCATTAATTTCCGGGGACACGCGCCGGTTTTACTTCGTAAAACCTATGCATGTTCCCGTATCGGGCGCAGCGCGTTGCGCACCTGCAATTCGAGCCTGGCGTACCAGGCTCCTACAATATTTTAATGATCTCTTTCTGCGGGGAGGTTGTGACGAGGGGGCCGTCGGGGGACATGAATACGTCGATTTCCGAGCGGACGCCGAACTCGGGCAGATATATTCCGGGCTCGACGGAAAAACCGATGTCCGGCAATATCTCCCGCGCATCGTGGGTTTCGAGATTATCCAGGTTCACGCCGAGCCCGTGCGAAAAATCTCCCGGCCCGATGTTGTGGCCCGTGCGGTGGGTAAAATATTCGCCGTAACCGGCCCCGCGGATCCTCTCCCGCGCGACGTCGTCAAGCATATAGCCCTTGAGTTTCTCGCCGGATGACCAGGCCTGTTTCAGCCGCTCCACCACGAGGTTGCGGGCGTCGACGACTATATCAAAGATTTCCTGCATCTTCTGCGGGATATCCTTGCCGGCGTAGCCGACCCACGTTATGTCCGCCGCGATGGTCTGCTCTCCTTTAAGCCTCCCCCACATGTCGATAAGGACCCAGTCGCCGGCGGTGATGGGCGAGTGCTTCTCCTCAGTGGGGAAGTAATGCGGGTTGCCGCTGTTTTCGTTCACGGCGACGATCGGATGGCCGGGAGGCTCGAAACCCCGGTTAACCAGCCTGTCCCGGATAAACATCTGCACATCGTATTCTGTCAGATTCTTTCCTTCCCGAAGGGTTTCTCCAATAAAACTGAAAGCGCGCCCGATAACCTTTGTCACAATGTCCGCCGCGGAGAGATGCGACTTCAGGCCGGTCTCGTCCCAGGTGGCCGCGGCGAGCTGGAAAAGGTCAGCCGATGTAACGACCTCGACCCCGAGCGACCTGACGAGCTCGAGCGTACCGCCGTCGACGATGGACATCGTGGGGATCATCCCCTCGGGGAAGTATTCCATCGCAACTTTCTTACAGCCTTTGAGCTTTTCGCCGAGCTTTTCTTTCAGCTCTTCCCAGCTCACGTAATATTCAATCTCGACCGGCATGTCGGGATACGACGTGCTCTCAATAACGTGCGTGAGTATCACCGGCTCGCCCTTCGCGGGTATGACAAGAAAGCTTCTGCGCGAGGTGGCGACGCCGGCCTCAAGCAGTTGCGCGAGGACGGGATTGCTGCCGCGGAAGTCGTAGACCAGCCAGCAGTCGATTCCGTTTTCCAGCATGTATTTTCGGGCGCTGTCAAGATTACGCATGGTTTTCTCCTCCGCGGCCTCGATTGCAATCGCCGGTATTATATTACAGGTGGTACCCCGACGCAAAACGCTTTCCGGTTGAATTCTGTTATTTGGGCTGTACAATATCGATAACCTTACCTGCCGATGAAACGGGGTCTGCCATGAAAATACATGTGCTGCTTGGCTTCAAAAACGGCCACGACCAGGTCGTCGAGTTCGACGCCACGCCCGCCAAGGAAGAAGACAAGGCCAAGACGAGAGAAAAAGCGTTCCAGAAAATCGTCCGCATGGTAATGCACAAGGACATGACCCGCGGTTTCATCAACGTCAGCGGCATCTCCTTCCGCATCGAGGAAGTCGCCTATATGCGGCTGATGGATGAGAAATAATAAAGTTATAAGTTTTAAGTTGTAAGTAAAAAGTTTAAGCCGAATCAAAACGGTTTTATGAAACTCAGCCTCCCCCTCAAACTCACCATCTTCATCGTCCTGCTCTTCGCGGCGGTAATCGCGACCTGCATGCTCTGGACACCGGTGAGATATATGCGCTACAGATCGCATCTGCGCTCCGACGATAAGACGGTCCGCGCAAACGCCGTAAAGAAAGTCGCCGCAGAAGGTTTAAAAGCAATTCCTTACGTGCGCCGGTGGCTGATATCGTACGATGAGAAGCTGACGCATTGGGCATGTCTTGCACTGGACAGGATGGAAGGCGATTTATGGGAGAAAGCGCTGCCCGAGCTTGAGTCAATCCTGAAAGGTAATCCCTCGAAGCTGACGGACGCTGCATCCGTCGTCGCCTGTCGCGCGATTCCGGCCTACAGAGAAGGCATGGGACCTGAAATGAGGTGGAAGTATTTTTCAAAACAGAAGGCCGCGAAAAGAAATATATGTATTTACCTGCTCGGCAATTCGACAGATGCCAACCTGCGCTGGCGCGTCGCAAACGAACTCGGCCTGATCGGCGACGAGCACGCCGTCCGGGTGCTGAAAAGTGCGCTCAAAAACGAACCCGACTCCAGAGCACGATGTAATGTCACCAGAGCACTCGGCAGAACAAGGGATATCCGCGCTATGGAACCGCTGATAGAAGCGCTTGAAAACGATTCCGACACCGGTGTACGCGGCCTGGCAGCCGGGGCACTTGGCGGAATCTGCGACGAGCGTGCGGTGAAACCGCTGATAAATGCTTTTGTAAATGATCCCGAGAACTTCGTGTTTTCGCAATCCGCCTACGCCCTCGGTTTTATCGGCGACATGCGAGCGGTCGAGCCGCTCATAAACGCGCTTCAGAACAGCTCCGGCTCAGACAGGCAAAGGGTAGCCGCTGAAGCTCTCGGTGAAATCGGCGACCCGCGGGCAATAGAGCCTCTGATAAAAAATTTGAGAGAAAAATATGGCAATAGTGACGGAGCGGCGGCGATTGCGCTGGGAAAGCTGGGAGACCGGCGGGCGGTTGAACCGCTGCTCAAGATAATTCACGATACAGACGGCTACTGGAAACATAGAGGCGTAATAATGGCGCTCGGCGCGCTTGGCGATATCAGGGCCGAGCGCGACCTGATGAAAACACTCAAGGAAAAACACTGCAGGCCGACGGTAAACGGATGGGCCGTAATCGCGCTTGCAGCCATCGATTCTCCGGCAATAAAGGAAACGGCTGCGAACAGCAGTAATGAAATCCACTCGATGGCGGCCATCAGCGAGCTTACAACCGTAACGATCTGGGAGAAAAGTCCCGACGGCGTGGACCCTCCTTTTGGGGAACCACTTTCATTTGCGCAGGGCCCACTTGTACTTGTGGGAGGTACATCCAGCGACTTTCTCTACTGCACCAGCAGCTGGCAATTCCGGCACCTCGCACTCGCAAGGTGGGGCAAAGTCGAAAACCTAAAAGCGATCCTGTATGAACTGCCGCATGAATCAACCATATGCCTGGTGTTCTACAGGGACGTGTTTTCCCGTATGCCGGAAAATTTCCCCGAATATGACTTCAAGGCAAAATACAGAACGCGTAAAAAACAGGCGAAAGCCGTAAAAAAATGGTTCGAAACGCACAGCCGCCGAATTGCGTGGAACGCGGATAAACGGAAATACTATCTGAAGCCCGAGAATACAGAGAATAAGAAATGAAATCTCTTCCCTTCAAACTCACCATCTTCATAATCCTGCTTTTCGCAGCGGTGATCGCAACCTGCCTTGCATGGACACCGGTGAAGATACGGTATTATGGCAGCAAGCTGCACTCGGATAATCCAAAGGAGCAGGTATCGGCCGTTGATGTGCTGCTGGGAATGGGCCAGAGCGGGAAAAAAGTTCTACAGGATAAACTTGAGGTAAGTGAAAAAGAGATTGAATTCCTTGCAAAGCACTGGCGTAGAAATAATAAACCGGGTGAGAATATAGCTAAAGGTAGTCCTCTGTATTGGGCAATCAGGAATGACTATCGATCAGCCGCCAGACTCCTGATCAGCAGCGGTGCAGACGTTAATGAGAATGGTGGTCGGCAATTTACCCTACTAATGCTGGCGATACTCTGTAAGAATAAAGAGATTGTCAGGGAGCTGATTGAGAATGGCGCTTATGTAAATGCCAAAGACAGCGTGCACGATTATTCACCTTTACACCTGGCGGCAAAAAACGGGCTTGGTAATATCGTAAACATTCTTATCAAACGCGGCGCAGACGTAAACGCAAAAGGCAGAAGAGGCTACCAACCTCTACATTGCGCAATGATAAAAGGCCATACAGACATTGCCAGGCACTTGGTTAAAGAGGGGGCTGATGTGAATGTGCATGATAACTGGGGCCGGACGCCACTTCATTTCGCTGCGCTGCTTGGGCACATGGAATCCGCTAAACTCCTGATTGAAAAAGGTGCGGATGTGAACGCGCGGAACAAGGGTAAAATGCCTATAAAGGATGTAGGTATCCCAGATGACGGCACGAATATTTGTGGAACGCCGCTGGAATTTGCGACAAATATTAATATGAAATCCCTTCTCCGCGCGCACGGCGGGAAGACGGGGAAAGAAATAAGGGAATCAGCGCCGCGCAAGCGCGGCCGCTAACGCCAGCACACCAGCACGCCAGCACCCCAGCACTTATAAGCCCCTTGACTGTCCGCACAATAAGTTGTAATATAAAGTTTTGGGGACGCTCTCATCGCAACAAGGAAAAACTGCATGCTCGACCCGAACGAAGTCAAGATACTCGAATTCGCCAAGTGCGCGGGGTGAGCGGGCAAGCTCGATCCGGCAATCCTTCGTAAGGTATTGCTAGGCCTGCCGAAGCTCGTTAATGAAAACGTGCTCGTCGACGTCGATACGTGCGACGACGCAGGCGTATACCGGATCGACGACGACCGTGCGCTCGTCTTCACCGCCGACTTTTTTCCGCCCGTGGTGCCCGACCCGTTCACCTACGGGCTGATCGCGGTCACGAACTGCGTTTCCGACGTTTATGCCATGGGCGCGACGCCGTTCGCCTGCCTCAACCTGCTCGGATTTCCCATGGCGGTCGTGCCGTCGGAGACAATCAGCGAAATACTGAAAGGCGCGACCGAGAAAATGCGGGAAGCCGAAATGGTCTGCATCGGCGGCCACACCATGGACGACGAGCGGATAAACTACGGCCTTGCCGTCCTCGGCTGGGTGCATCCCGATAAAGTCATAACCAACGCCGACGCGAAACCGGGCGACGCGCTCGTGCTCACCAAACCGCTCGGAAGTGGAATCATCACGACCGCGATGCGCTCGGAAGACATTGTAAAGAAAGAGCTTGCGCGGAAAATAACGGACGTGATGGAGCAGCTCAACAAAATCCCGTCCGAGCGCATGCTCGAGCACGGCGTCCACGCCTGCACGGACGTGACCGGTTTCGGCCTGCTCGGACACATGTATGAAATGGTCGACGGGAGCAACGTAACCGCGGAAATCGAGGTATCGAAAATCCTGTATTTCCCGGAAGCCGTCGAGCTCTGCGAGATGGGAATTCTTCCCGGCGGCTCGATAAAGAACCGCCAGTTTATCCAGGAATCCGTGGACGTTGACGCCTCGATCCCCGTGCCGGTCGCGGACGTGCTTTTCGACGCGCAGACGTCCGGCGGCCTGCTGGTCGCGCTGCCTGAGAAGAATGCGCAAGCGTATCTGGAAGATATTCAGGGCCGCGGAATAACCGATGCGAGGATTATCGGCAAGCTGACTGAAAGAACAGACAAACATATTGTCGTGAACCCGTAATAACATGTACGACTGCCCGTTCAAAGACGAGATTGCGAAGGACTGCCCGTGCGTGACGCTGAATCCGGGCTGTCCGCGTATCGGTACGTGCTGCGATTGCATCAAGTTCCACCGGGCGATGAGCGAAGTGCCGTTCTGCCTGCACCCCGTCGTCGAAAAAATCGTCAACAACGCGCGGAAGGATAAGAGCCGCGAAAGCGGTCGATTCAGGCACACGCCCGAAAGCAGAAGAATCGGTAAGGTGGAGTAACCATGCCGACCTACGATTATACATGCGAATCATGCGACCACTGCTTTGAGGTATTCAAGGCAATCAGCGAGCCGGACCCGGATAAATGCCCCGAGTGCGGCGGACCGGTGCGCAAGGCCTTCACCGGCGGAATGGGAATAATCATAAAAAGCCCCGGCCCGGCGTTCTGCAAGGGCAGCGGTGAATCGCGCAACACTTCGGTCGGCTGACCGAACTCCTGCCGTGAGTTTCATGGCTGTGACTGATAAAGAAAAAAAGTCATATGTCTTCGGTCCCGTCTATTCGCGCAGGCTTGGCCGCTCGCTCGGCGTCGACCTCGTACCGCTGAAGACCTGCACCTTTGATTGCATCTACTGCCAGATCGGACACACCACCGACAAAACCGTCGAACGCAGAGAATACGCAAACGCGAAAAAAGCGCTCGCGGAAATCGATGCCTATCTCCGCGAAAACTCTGAGCCGGACTATATAACCTTCTCGGGCTCGGGGGAGCCGACGCTCCACGCCGGTCTCGGGAGAATCATCAGCGGCATCAGGCGGCTGACTGAAATCCCCGTGGCCGTAATAACCAACGGTTCGCTGTTGTGGATGCCCGAGGTGCGCGAGGCCTGCGCGGGCGCGGACCTCGTAATACCGTCGCTCGACGCCGCTAACGAAGAAATGTTTCGACGCATCAACCGGCCGCATGATTCGCTTTCATTCGAAAAAACCGTCGACGGGCTTATCGCGTTTCGAAACGAGTTTACCGGAAAATACCACCTGGAAATAATGCTCCTCGGCGGCGTGAGCGATGAGGAGATAAGCGCGCTCGCCGCGATCGTAAGGCGCATCAAACCCGATATCGTCGAAATTAATTCTCCGGTCCGCCCGCCGGCGGAGGAATCCGCGGTTCCAATTCCCGTCACCCGGCTCCAGGAGATTGCGATGCGGATTCATCCGGACGCCGTTGTCATCGGCCGGGCGCCTGAAGATAAATCGACGGTCGATACGGGATTG
Source organism: Planctomycetota bacterium (assembly GCA_004376375.1). Classification (GTDB taxonomy): domain Bacteria; phylum Planctomycetota; class E44-bin39; order E44-bin39; family E44-bin39; genus E44-bin39. The sequence continues at coordinate 89,016 of SOJX01000079.1, read as the reverse complement.
AAAGAAGGAACAACCGCTCTCCTCTCCATGCTCGAGCGCCGCCCGTGCACTCTTGCCGACATCACCGGAGGGCTTGGAATTCCGGAAAAGGAAGCTGAAAAACTCCTGGAAGAACTCGAGTCTTCTGGTCACATAAAAGTCATAACACGTGAAAGCGTAAGCTATTTCGTCAACGCTTGAGTATCAGTTCGTTGGCTCTTCAGTTCTCCGGTTCGTCGGTTTTAATGAACAGCGCGCATTATTGGCGGACAGGAATGTCCGCCCTCCGGATTAATAATACTCGATACTTTCTTATCAGAAACGTCTTGCAAATAAATCGGGCACTCACTATAATAGCAGGAATTGCGGCTGGAAAGGTCCCGAATAAATGGCCCGGATAACGGTAAATATCACCCTGAATCTGCGGCGCATCTACGAAGTGCACGACGGCGCCACTATAGGCCGCGACCCCACTTGCGCGATTCAACTCCTCAACAATTCGGTCTCCCGCATCCACGCCCGGTTCGAGGTCTCGGAAGTAGTGAAAATCGTCGACCTTGCCAGCGCCAACGGCGTCAAGGTCAACGAGGAGCGTATTGAAGAGAAGATCCTGACCGACAAAGACGAAATAAGAATGGGGAAAATCACGATGCACTTCGAGGCGACCGAGGAAGTGGTCGCGCCGGAAAACATCGTGCAGGTCGACTATGAAACCGACGTCCCAAAAATGTTCGCACGCCTCGCCGCCCTGAATGCAATCCGACTTGTAGGCCCTACTGAGCGCGACGTGCTGGACAAGATGAACAAGATCGGCGAAAGATATATCTACACCCGCAAGGGTCTTTCCGCGTACGACAAGGATCTGCTTTCCGCCGCCATGCGCGAAGCGGTCGGCAACGGGGAAATCCACGGCAACAAGTACGACCCTGCGAAGAAAATCGTCCTGGCATTTCACGACGCCCCCAAGGAATTAAAAGTCGTCGTGCAGGACGAGGGGCCGGGGTTCGACTTCGGCCGCGTCCTGCTGGAAAGCAAGCAGGGCTCCGCCGTCGATGCGGTGCGCAGGCGGGTAAGCGAAGGAAAAGTCGGCGGACTCGGCATCCGCCTTATTCTAAGCGCCGCAGACCACGTCAACTACCTCCAGGACGGCTCATGCCTTGAGATGGTAAAGGGAAAACACACGGGCATATCCGCCGCCGAGACCCAGGAGCTCACGTCGGATGCCGACGACGAAGATTTCGTCGAAGAGGCCATCAAGAACCTGGACATGCCCGACCCGGACGACACAGGCGAAGCGGCAAAATACGGGACGTGCGACGTCGACACCGAGGAGCCGGCCGCGCGGCCTCGCAAGGCCGCGTCCGGCGCACCGCGCGAGCACGACGACGAAACCATAGATCTTCCATACCGGGGCGGCACCCCGGAACAGGGCCAGGCCGAGACCTGGGACGACGATTTCGTCCTGACGCCTCCGCCGGTCACGGACTTCAAAGCCGCACTGAGAGCAAAGCCGGATGAACTGATCCTCAGCGATTCCGACCCGGGAATAGTCGACCAGGATGTCATTATCGAGGAAATCGAAGAACTGGAGGAAGTAGCTCCGGCGGAAGGCACGAAGCCGGTCCACTCGACTACATGGTATATCCGCCAGATGGAAAAGAAGCGCGAAAGCGGCAAGTATAAAATAGATCTTGAAGAAGACGAAGAAGAGGAACACTAGACGGCTCTCTTTTTCGCCGCATGATAGGCGGCGATTACCCCCCCTGCGAAATTTTCATCCGAGAACCTCTCTGCACGTTTGAGACCCGCATCCCGCATCTCTGAGGCTGTCTCCCCGTCGTCAAGAATCTTCATAATCGCTTCGGCACATGCCGCATCATCTCCCGGATGAAAAAGGATTCCCGCATCGCCGACTACTTCCGGCAGGCTGGACGCATCCGTCGTGACGACCGGGCATCCGCACGCCATAGCCTCCAGCGGCGGCAGGCCGAAGCCCTCGTAAACGGACGGAAAAACAAGACACGCGGCCGACCTGTACAGCGAAGCAAGCTCATCCTGCGGGACGAATCCCGGCGTTATGACGCGCCCGGCGACACCTGCGTTATTAATTGCTTCCCAGGCCCCCCGCGCGGCATGCGATTCCCTCTCGGCAATCGTTCCCCCCGCCATCACGAGCGGAACATCTTTGTCCCCGGGAGATTTCAGCCGCGCCAGCGCGCGGGCAAGAGATGCAATGTCTTTTCGCCAGTCGACGTCGCCGACGTAAAGGATAAATTTCTCAGGAATGTTCAACCCGTCAAGAACGGCCCTGTCGCGTTCCGGGTCGCCGTCCGGTTTCAGGACTTCCCCGTCAACCGACTGGTAGACAACCGAAATGCGCGATTCCTCCACGCCGAGCCGCTCAACCAGGTCGCGTTTCGTATTCTCGCTGATGGCGATTATGCGGTCGATCCTGGGAATGAGCCGGGAATTGAAACGCTCGCCCATGCTCCACACGCGGCCCCGAATCCCGCCCGGGAAATAATGCTCGGGGAAAATTATCGGAATAAGGTCGTACACCGTGCAGACCACGCGCGTCCTGCTCCTGCGCGGGAGAGTAAGCGCGTGGCGGAACGGCTCGAGGATGTGCAGGAGGTCATAATCGGACCAGCACAGCTTGGCCGAGATAACAATGCGGTCGAAAAGCCAGTTGAACGGCACGAGCTTTCGGAACTTCGGCCTGTAGAACCGGGCCTTGCTTTCAGGGAGAGGCGAATCGGGGCGGGGAAAGTTGTCGGCGGAAAGCCCGTCCATACTCCCCTCGAAACGGCTGTTCAGGACACGCAGCATATTGCGCGCGTATGTCCCGATGCCGCGCTCGGCAAAATCCGGCGACTGAAGAGGCCTTAAATCTACAAGAACTTTCATAAGCGGATATACTCGTTACTCGGTACTTCTTCCACTATACTTGGAATCAGCAAAATGTGAAGGGAATTTCGGGCAAGGATACTCTAGCGGGTCTTGAATATCTTTTTTCGAAAAACCGCAAAGAAAACCAGCAGAAGAAGCGGTAATAACAACGCAATTTTAGCGCCGCTTCCAGACGCGCACCCGCCGTTAACCTCACGTTTTTCCTTAAGGCTTGCCTCGGCGAACTGCCTGACGGTCGGGTCTGGATGGTTTTTTACAGCCCGTTTAAGCGCCTCAATGGCCACGGGAGTTCCGACTATTCGGAGGATGGAAATTGCGGATTTAGGATTAAGGCCATCGCCCTCCAGGTGCTCGATGACGAGGTGAAGATTTTCATGCAGGTATTTTTTCAGGTCCGGGTTACCGGCAAAGTACTCGTCCTTGGTGCGGAGCAGAACATGGTGGATCCCCCGGACAACCTCAGCCTTGGTTTTCCCGCTGGTTTCCTTCTTCACCAGAAAGGGCATAAGTAATCTGAGCGCTTCCGGCTCGTCGCATGCCGAGAGGCCGAAAAGGGCTGCGGACAAAAGCTCTTCCGAAGAATTGTCGAGCATGCCGACGAGCTTTGGATAGATTACTTCCTTTACGGCCTCACCCCTCACCCCGGCCCGTGTGAGCATTTTCGCGGCAGCTATCAGCACCTTCTCATCCTTACTTGCAAAGAGCTTTCTGCACGCCTCCTTGTGGCCGGGGTGCCCGTTCCTGTAAAGCTCGAGGCAGGCGAACGTCCTGACCATATGGTCCTTGTGTTTACCCAGTCCGACAAGTATCTCCACCGCCTTCGGCCTGTCAATCCGATAGAGGGTGAGGATGGCGTTGGCCACAACGTTATAATCGGGGTCCCATGCCGCCTTGACGATAAGTTTAGCAGCTTCGGCATCCTTGAAACACGCGAGCAGGTTAACACCCTCAATCCGCGTATCAGGATATTTGCTTGAAAGCATCTTAATAACATTCTTTCTCAATTCAGTGGATTTTCCCGACCTGTAAACCTTCATTCTGATATATCTCCAGGCCGAGCGGCGAAGTACGGGGTCCGGAGACTCGCACAGGTCGAACAGGATTCGGATTTTCGCATCCCCGTCACTGATTTCGGATATTTCAATAAGCCGTTTGACGGATTTTATGAAGTCGTTTACCTTGTATTCCTTCGCCGAAGTAAAGTAATAGGCTTTTATCACGCCATCATGTAATGTGATTTTCCCCTGCCCGCCGCAGATAACCTTGTATACCCCGCCCTTCGGTGCGCTGAGGAACAGAAGAACATTGTCACCTTTTGTGAAATTCTTCGTCTTCCCGAGGCAGTGATGAGCATAAATACCCGTTACCGTTATCTGCTTTTCAGTAATCCTGCCTTCTATGACCTGGTCAAGTTTTACAACAGCTGTCGTGTCTCCAACCTCCACAACCTTTCCGGTTACGATGTAATCCGCTTTTTCCACAAGCTCGAGAAGGCTGTAGTGGTAGATTTTCGCATAGGCGGGTTGTGTTTGAAGCACAAGGACGCAGAACGATAAAATATATATGGCATTTATACGCATCATTCCTTTCCTCTCATAATCAATAATATCCATCTCTATTATGAAAAGCAACGTTACATCTGTTTCGTTCACTGAAAAAACAGGTTTTTCCAGGTATTATGCAATGTATAAACCGCAGCGCCGGCGTGGCCGCAGACACCGGCACTCCTTTTCTTCCGTCCTTGACACCCTGTAAAACGGCAGCTACAATGCATTTCGAACTACAAATATTCGCGACGAAGGAGTTCTTGATTTTGAACGCCGACAAACGACCCGAACTCGTCACTCTCGGCCACGCAGCCGTTGATATCGGAACAAAGGTCGGCACTTTCCCCGAGCCGGATACGAAACTGCTTGCGGAAGAACTCTCTCTCCAGGGAGGCGGTCCGGCCGCCACGGCCGCGGCCGCCGCGTCGAGGCTGGGAGTCAGGACGGCATTTCTCGGCACGGTCGGAGACGACTTTTACGGCCAGTTCATCAAAAACGAGTTCGAAAAAGACGGCGTGAATATCTCGGGTCTTATAACCCGCCCCGGCACATCGTCACCGCTAAGCCTTATAATTGTCCAGCCGCTTGCCGCCACCAGGACGATAATCTGGTCGCGCGGAACTTCCGGCGTCCTCTCACCGAATGAAATCGATAACGAAATAATCGGAAACGCAAAATGCCTCCTCGTCGACGGACACCACATGGACGCGTCGATTGCGGCTGCGCGGACCGCAAGAGAGCACGACGTCCCCGTGGTATTCGACGCCGGCAGCATGAAGCCGGACACGGAGAAACTTCTTGAATACGTCGACCATCTGATCGCGTCACAGATATTTGCCGAAGAATTCACAGGCCACGACGACCCCGGCGCCGCGCTTCTCGAGTTTTCAAAACAGGGCTTCAGGCATGTGGCAATCACTTCGGGCGAAAAGGGCGTTTTCTTTCTAAAAAGGAAACACCTGCACTACCAACGGGCGTTTCCGGTTGCCGCAATCGACACAACGGGAGCGGGAGACGTCTTCCACGGCGCTTACGCCTTCGGGCTTGTCCAGGATTTCAACATGTCCGACTGCGTCGAGGTCGCCGCGGCGGCCGCAGCAATGAAATGCACAAAGCTGGGCGCACGCGCCGCAATGCCCACGCTGGAAGAATTAGACGGTTTTCTGCGCAAGAAAAAGGCCAACATTTCCGGAAAGCGCAAACTGAAGAAGTAATAGGTACAGAGAAAAATATTAATCCTTGATTAAATAATTTTCTCGATACTTGATACCCGGTACTCGGTACTCGGTACTTGGTACTTCTTAAAAAATCTTGACTCAGAATTCCACGCGTGTATAATCGAAATGCAGCGAATGCTCCCAGCCTGCGGAAGTGGCGGAATTGGCAGACGCGCTAGGTTGAGGGCCTAGTGAGCTTTATCGCTCATGCGGGTTCAAGTCCCGCCTTCCGCACAAATTTTATCAATGCAGGTTCTGCGCGTATATGACTGCGATCCCAGCCTTGATGAGCACCTCGGCCGAGCGGTTGCAGGCGTCGTGTTTTCCAAGGTAGTTGTTCATCATTGCTTCCATCAGCCCCTGCTTCTCGATGTCTTCCTTCGGCGCGAAATAATCGAGGATGTCTGACGGGTGCTCCTGTGCGCCGTCGATTTCCGGATCGTTGCCCTCGTGCTTCGCGGAGATGTTCGGCACTTCCTTTGCGATCTCGACAAGCTCGTCCCGGCGGTTGTAAGGCTGCACGACTATGGACTTGAAGGTCTCCGTGATGTGGTGCTCGAAGCGAACCACTTCTTCAAAGCCCAGCCGTCCCCGCACCCACGAGGAATCGCGGATGGTGTCGTTGTTCACAGAATTGGAGAAGTTGAAACCGATGAGCGATGTCATGTCGTCGTCGCGTGAAAAAAGTTTCGCACCCGCGAGCGTCCACATAACGGCCAGCGGATTGTCGTTCCCCATGAAAACTGAAATCTTGAACTCGTTGTCGATGCCGAGCTTATGCAGTATGTACCCCGCGAGGATGGTGCCCGGGTTGATGTTCAGCACCTGTTTGATTCCGTAGGTTGTGTAGTAATGGAGGAACTCTTCGACCCACTTGAACGGATAATCGTTCGGCTGGCCGACGCCGCCGAAGTATCCCGCGATGGTCGCCGGCCCACCGAGGTGGACGTTCGACCCGTCGGTGCCTTTCGTGTCCAGGGTTTCAACGTAGCTTGCGCCGATAATCTGCATCGCCGCGGCTATCGCGAGGATATCACCCTGGTCCTGGACCTGTTCCTTCATGTTACGTACACGGATGTAGCGCCCGGGCATGAGTTCGCCGTTCTCGATGGATCTCTTCGCTTCCGCGATAAGCCACGGGAAAAACTGGAGGGCGCTGATCTCGAGGGTTACGCCCCTGTCCATATCGACGGGCGCGTTTTCGCCGGTTATTTTCTTCTGCCAGTCTTTAAAGGAAACAAAGCTCTTATTATCGCGCTGCTCCGTGAGCCACTCGAGGTCGGCGAGGTACGGGGAGCCTTCTTCCTTCAGTCTTGCGAGGAGGTTATCCAGTTTCCTTGCCTCGGCGGCCTTCCGGTTGATTTCCTCGGGCCCGCCGAACTTTTCGACGATTTCCAGTAAACCGTTTATCACCGGGTTCCCGGGATCGAGGAGAAGCGCGTTCAAATCGTCGAGCTTTTTCGCGTCGATTTTCAGTTTCTTTCTGAGGTCTTCCTTCATCGAAAGGTCTCCTCTCGGGTTATTCAAACTTTTTAATCAAAGCCTCGAACTTCTCGGCTTCGCCTTCGATCATGTGGTAGCAGTGCTCGTCCTTTGGGAACTCGCCTGCCTTTACTTCGCGGGCGTACTCCTTGAGCGCGTTCGTCACGACGCCGGCCACGTCGGCGTATTTCTTGACGAACTTCGGGGTAAAGGCCTGGAACTGGCCTATCAGGTCGGAAACTATCAGGAGTTGGCCGTCGCAGTCCGCGCCCGCGCCGATGGAAAAAGCGGGGATGGAAAGCTTTCTGGTGATAAATCCCGCGACTTCCGGCGGTATCGCTTCCAGAAGTATCATCTGCGCGCCGGCATCCTCGATAGCCAGCGCGTCCTCGATTACCAGCCGTGCGGATTCGACGGTTCTGCCCTGCGCCTTGTGGCCGCCGAGTTGTCCCGAGCTCTGGGGCGTAAGGCCGATATGCCCGCACACGACGATACCCGCGTCGAGTATGGCCTTGATCTTTGAGATAACGCGAACGCCGCCTTCGAGCTTGATCGCGTCGACGTTCGCCTCTTTCAGAAACCGGCCCGCGTTTTCAACGGCAGCCGTGTCCGACGTCTGGTAGCTCATGAACGGCATGTCGCCCATTACGAAAGTGTCGGGGGCTGCGCGGCGGACGGCTTCGCAGTGGACGATGCACTGGTCCATCGTTACGGGCACGGTGCCTTCATAGCCGTAGACGCACATGCCGAGGGAGTCCCCGACCAGTATCATCTCGATGCCCGCGGCCTCGGCGAACTGTGCGGTCGGGTAATCGTAGGAAGTGATCCAGGTGATCTTCTCGCCCTCTTTTTTCATCTTCATGAAGTCGTGGATCATTTTCTTTTTAGGCATTGTTTTTCCTTTTCAACTTAATGTAGGGGTAAGGCATGCCTTGCCCCTACATGAGATTGCCGCGTCGCAAACGATATTATTTTTCAAGGATTGCTCCTCGCAATGACTTTTCACGGAAATGCAAATGTAACACCCGGGCCAGCCGATTTCAAATGAAAATCCATCATGGATTCCTGCCTCCTTCTTTTGCAGGGGCAAGCTCAGCATGAATGAAAGCCTTATTTTTTTTGTTTTCCCAACTCTTTCCCCGTTTTTGCGCCGTTGGCGCGGAGGAGATCGGCGGTTTCTTTCTCGTTTATCTCCAGAGCCCAATCAAGGGGAGTTCTACCATTCGGGTCCTTGGCGTTTATATCAGCGCCTTTTTCTATGAGAAGCTTCAGTATGTCTTTATGACAAGTGCCTATTGCGCGGTGAAGCGGGCTACTGGATAATTTACTATTACTGTTTACTCCGGCGCCTTTATCGACCAGAAATTCTACAAAAACCTTATGGTTGTTATTAATCGCTCGCATGAGTGGAGTTGCTCCAGCATAATCTGTTGCATCTATATTTGCGCCTTTTTCAAGAAGTAGCGAAGCTGTTTCTACATGACCTTTCTCTGCGGCAGAATGAAGTGGGGTTAGCTTTAAGTCGCTCTTTGCGTTTACATCCGCGCCTTTTGAGATCAAGTATTTTACAACTTCGAGCCTTCCGTGATAGGCGCTGCCGTGTAAAGGCGTTACACCGAACCATCCCTTAACATTAACATCTTCGCCTTTACCGAGTTCATTAGCTACGGTTTCCATCTCACCCCGACTTGCCGCACATAGTAAGGGAGTAGCATCCGAACCCCATAATTTATGTTCTTTTGTTATATCACGAAACATGTATTCGCATGAAAGATAGATGGCTGCAATTACAGCCAGAGCAACTAATCCCCGCCAGCCCAGCAGAGTTTTGCCATGCGCAGCCATTCCGGATAGCTTAACTCCCTTGTCCTCCGGTTTTGCCACACTTACCAATCCCCATCTATGCAGAGGGAATGAGAATATTATTCCGCAGATTATTCCGCCGGCACCAAAGACCAGAGAACTTATGTTGTAGTATTGGTCATGAAATTTACATTGGCATATCCCCCTCTCTATATAATAAGGAATAAACGCGCCAATTGTTTCTGCAGTGAACAGCCATGCCGTAAGCGAGAATATAAGCACATAAAAATAATGTCTCTTCCGTGAGATCAGGGAGGGATCTATTGCCTCGCAGTCCGATTTACCAAATTCCATGCGTATCAGTAGAAGCCATACAAAAGAGAGAATGGAAACCAAAAGTAACGGGGCACCTAACATCACCAATCCCAGGAAGGAGATCGATTCCAGCGTCCATTCGGATGGTTGCAGTGGTATGAATAGAACAACGATGATTCTGAAAATAACAAGCAATAAAACAACGACACCTGATGCAATTCCGGTAATCAGGTGTTTCATTTTGAGTTTATTTGCTTTTTGTATATCAAGGGACTGCTTTATTTTCTGCCAGCGCCAGTATTTATAACATATGAGAAATATGAGTACGGAAGTACAAAGGAACAAACCCGATAAATTTGCGAGTATGTCTTTCCAGCCTGTTTCTTGACCGTCATTATCAACATAACCGATCAGGAGGCAGTTCAGAACTATGCCAAGCACGAGGCAGATTGCAATAAGCAACCCGATTTTCCATAGAAGTGGCATTCGTTTTCGATCATCAGGCACGTGGACCTGCCCCCAGGATTTTAGGATAAACTATGTTTTATTTCCCGATCTAATTGAATCCCGTGGTCTTACTCAGCGTGCATTTTGCGAGGATGTCGCCGCCGACGACACCGACGACCTGCTCGCCGTCCACGACCGGCATGGCGGAGATGCTGTAGGTCTCGAGGGCGCGGGCGCACCCCTCGACGGTTTCGTCCGACTGCACGGTGACGGGCTTTGCGGTCATGAAATCCTTCACCGGCACGTCGTCCGTCTGGTTTTCGACAAACGATTTCGTCAGGTCCCAGTGGGTTAGAACACCCGTCAATCTGCCTTCGCGGGAGATAACGGCCAGGATGTCGCTTTTTGATTCGATAAGTGTTTTCGCCGCCTGTGATCTCGATGCGTTTTCAGGGATGGCGGGTATTTCTTCCATAATGTCTTTTGCGAGGAGCCGTTTTTTCTTGTCGTTGATTCTGTTTATCGCGATGAGCTCCGCGGCATCGCACGGGAGAAGGTTCGGGTCGCTCACGAGCAGATCCACGAGCTCGGTGATATTCTTTTTGATTATATTCTCCAGGTGCTCGACGGCCGCCTTCAGGCGCTTCCCGGCCAGCTCGGCGAACTGGTCTTTGTGGTCTTCGAGCCATTTGTCGACGGCTGCGCGGTCGCCGATTATATCGTCCGGTAAGAGCAGATCCGGGGGAGTCGGGATGATTTTCTCGTAGGTGGCGAGTATTACGCCTCCCGAGTTCACAAGGAAATCGGGGGCAATCATTATTCCCTTGTTCTGATAGACTTCCCGCTCCACGCGTTTTCTGATCTTTCTGCTTTCCTCGTCGGGCGCGTAGGTATTGGCTCCTTCGACAATCATTCTCCATTTGCCCATCTTGCCCGTGGTCATAAGGGGTTTTGTCGACGAATCAACGTCCAGGTAATTCCTGACGGGGGTGGCGGGCACGAAACAGAAGGCCGACTCCCGCATCAGATTGTTGGCATTGTTCGAGAAATATACACCGCTTTCCTCATCGGTCGAAGTTTGCTGGGTGACCTTCCTGATGTAGGGCGTGACCACGAGCGGGTCTTTTTCGTTATTTTCCATTTTTTCAAACCATTCTTCGAACAATTCTTTTGCAGGAAGCCCCTCTTCCGAGTAAATAAAACCGTACCTGTCGCTTGCGCCGACGATTTTCGGCTGGTCATCGGGTTTTTTGCCGGAGAGCAGGAAGTTCGCCGTGTGCGCCCCTACCGCGCCGAACCCCTGTATCATCACAGTCAGGTCTTTGCCTCGCGGCGCGTCCACTCCTTTGAATTGGGGAAGCTTTGTCAGTAGGTAATACTTTTCCAGGAGTTTTTCGATAGCGACGACGACTCCTCGTGCAGCACCGCCTTCCATGTCGATCTGGTTGCCCCCCATATCCGACGGCTTGGAAACCACGTTGTCGAGGCCGTTGACGATGGCGATGGTTTTCATATCCTGATCGTTGATGCCTACGTCCGGTCCCGGGTTGTAAAGGTCGGCGTAACGCCGTATCATCAGTCCGAAGCGCGCAACAATGATACTCTTGTTGCCTTCGTCCAGTTTGTCGGGTCTGACGATTCCCGCCTTGCCGCCACCGTAGTTCAGGTCGGCGGCCGCGTTTTTCAGAGTCATTCCACGGGCCAGGTTGAAGACGGCGCACGGGTCGGTGGCGGTGTGGTGCTTTCCGGGCGGGTCGAGGAAGCGGATGCCGCCAAGGGCGGGTGCGCCCATGTCGATATTGTCCACGACCAGGTATCCGCCGATTTCGAGCTCGTGTTCCTCGTCCCACATGCAGATAACCTTCATGGGCCCGATTTCGTCCGTTTCGATTCCAAGGACCTTGAGAAGTTCCGTATCCTTTCTCCCAAACTCCATGAAGATGAAAGGACCGACCTGATTCCGCCGTTTTACCAGCGCCTGGCTTGGCAGAGCGCCGAAAAGGAACTCTTTCATCCGTTTTGGAATCATAGCGCCAATACCCCTAAATCATGCGGCCTTGAGGAAAGAGCTTTTTATCCGGACTGTATATGTACTGTCAACCTTCTTAACTACTAAAAGGGTTTCTCCGGAGCAACCATTATTTTGGTTTTTTTCACCGCAGGTTTGACCTGGGCCTATAAGGCGTTCAATAATTGTTGAAATAGTGATACGTATTTCTTCAGACAGTAAATGCCAGTTGTTGTCTAATAAAAAAATTATAGGTGCCAGGTCTGTGTTGTCTTTTCTGTTGTCTCTATCTAAAGCTGGACTCGCAACCCTTTTTAATATAGTATAGTTAGGTCGGTGTTCCAGCGGGTTCAAGTCCCGCCTTCCGCACATAGAAAACCCTCTGGAGACGCCGGGGGGTTTTTGTGTTTATGGAAATCAAGGCAGGTGATATCATGCTGAAAACGCGCATTGTTTTACTGTGTGCATCTGCACTACTTCTCTGTACGGCCGGCTTCCTTGCCGCTGACGACGACTCGAACACCTACGTCAACAAAACCTACGGCTTCAAGATAAAACGGCCCGGACCCGGCTGGAAAATCCAGGAAAAACCTTCCCCGGAAAACAACAGGTTCGATTTATACATGATCGACCCGACTTCCAAAGCAGTCGTCCTGGTCCAGGTTTCACCCGTGATCGGCGATACCGATACTACCGCATACCGTGACAATAAAATTATGAAATTGAAGGACGATCCCAAGTACTCCAACCTGAAAAAAGGCCGGAAAAAGATTGCGGGAGAGAAAGCGCCCGGCCTGGTCGTCGATACCAGGGATGCCAACGGAATCCTCTACACCCTGACCCAGTTCTACCTCGCCAGAAATTCATATCTCTACACGCTGCAATGCTACGCGCATCAGAAAGAATATAAAAAATTCTCCGCCGCGTTCGAGAAGACCCTGAAAACCTTTTCTTTTATCAAGATTTCAACCCAGACCCCTCAAGGCCTGACCGGGCTTGCAGGCCGGTGCGGAGGCGAGGTCGAATGGCTGACCGACTGGGAAACGGCCTCCAAGCGCGCACGGGAGGAGAAAAAACTCATCATCGTTACCGCCCAGTTCTACAGCGGGTTTTCAATGCAGGCAATCGATTTCGCAAGGGTCGGCCCGTTCACGGACCCCGACCTGATCGAACTTGCCGGGGAGCGCTTCATCATCATGAAGCTCATGAAGAATTCCGACGTTCCCTTCAGGTCCGAGCATCTGTATGGAATGGGTGCGAATACTTTCGGAAGAGCTCTCCTGTTCGTCAGGCCGGACGGACAGGTCGTCGGCGATACTTTCAGCTATAATCCATTTCATCTTTACGATTACGCGATCGAAACCCTCAACGCCCACCCCGAATTCACCGGCAATCCCGTGGATAAAACAGGCAATCGGCTGCTTCGCGCGGAAGCGTTTCTGAAGCGTGGAGAACTGAAGCGTGCCTCCGAGCTATTGGAAAACGCGTCGACGTTCAGAGGCCTGCGCCTGAAGGCATCTCTTTTTCGCAGGATGCGTCAGGGAGAGAAAGCGCTCGAAGCCCTGAAGGCGGCGAAGTCAAAGAAGAAATCCGGTATGGAAGCCGGGTTTCAGATGGATGAAGCAATCCTGCTGATGAGAATGGGTAAAACCAAAGAAGCGGTCGCACAGTTTTCGAAAGTAATTAAAAAGCATCCGAAAAGTAAACGTATCCCCGAGGCCATGTACTGGCTTGGAGCATGCCGGCGCGTACTGGATGATGGTTACGATAAAGAGGAATTGTGGGAAAAGCTGACCGAGGCGCATCCCGCGAGCCGCTGGGCCTGGATGGCTGCGGCAAGCATCCTCCTCACCGGGGCGACGGGATCGCGCCCCGCCAGACCCGAATGGCCCGACGAGGCGGACCTGGAAGCGGTGCGCGTTCGCAAACAGGAGGCAAAAAGCCTTCAGAGAATAAAGGAAGCGGAAGAAGAAGCGGTATCGTTTCTTCTCCAGAACCAGAAGGACGACGGCTCCTGGTTCACACCGGTTGAACTAGGCGGGATATCCGATTCGAGCATCCCGCTGCGCGACGCGATAAACGCCCTGTGCGGGGCCGCGCTTCTCGAGTACAGGAAAAACTCTGAAGCCGCAAAAGCGGTGACAAAGTCGATAAAGTTTCTCCTCAAATCGCACCGCGAGAAAAAGAAAAAGGAGCCCGGCGAGTATTACATGGACTATACCTGCTGGAGCCACAGCTGCATGCTCATGTTCTTCGCGCGGTGCATCGAAGCGGGCGTCGGGAAAAAAAGCGCCCTTAAATCCACGATGAAAGAACTCATAAAGGAACTGGAGCAGAAGCAGAGGCCGGGCGGCGGCTGGAGCTACTATATCTCGGCGAACCTGAGCAAGGGTTACAAAGCCGACGATAAATCAATAAGCTTTACAACGGCCGGCGTTGCCCTCGGTCTACTGGAGGCGAAGAAGAGCGGCGTCCCCGTCCCCAGGGAGATGCTTCGAAAGACGCTTGACTGCCTCGAAAACATGAGAAACCCCAACGGCAGTTTCACCTACTTCTACGACCACAGAAATAATGCGGGCCGTGACAACAATCTTCCGGGCTCGTCCGGCCGGGTTCCGCTCTGCGAGCTCGCGCTTTACCGCGGGAAACGGGGCAGCCTGAAGCGCATCCGCGACGGCCTGGACATCTTCGTCAGGTACCGCCACGGGCTTTCGAGACAGCAGGGCAAAGCGCTGATGCACACGGGAAGACACGGACAGGGATCGCATTACCTGCTGTTCGACTACTTCAACGCCGCAGGTGCGGTTAGCGAGCTGCCGAAAGCCGAGCGGGGAAAATACCGAAACACGCTGTACGAGCTTGTGCTGGGGACAAGGACGGTCGGCGGCTGTTACGTGGACAATCCCATGATGGGCCACAACTGTGGAACGGCCATGGCGCTCCTCTCGTTCCAGTACCTGAAACAGTAGCGAGCCGGTCGTTTACGCTTTCCGCTTGCGAACACAAATTCGCCGCGCTATCATGATAGAGAGGTAAACTTGTATTATCTTTTCTGTTTGATTCAAGGTTGTTAAAATGCCGTGCAAACCTGGCGATAATATCGGTAATTACATCCTGAAGGAGAAACTGGGCGAAGGCGGTTTCGGTGAGGTGTGGAAGGCCGAACACGCCGACATCACGGGGAAAGTTGTCGCGATTAAAATACCCAATGACCTCGAGTATATCAGGGACCTGAAAAAAGAGGCTATCTTCCAGCACAACTTCGACCATCCCGGCATAGTAAAGGCGATTGACCTTTCGCTTCATACTGACCCGCCCCACTTCATTATGGAGTATGTCGACGGCAAGAACCTCCGGACTCTCCTGAACGAGCGCGGAAAACTGCCGGAAAACGAGGCCGTCGACCTGTTTTGCAAAATTTGCGAAGCCCTCCAGTACGCCCACGGCAAAGGCGTTATCCACCGCGACCTCAAGCCCGAGAACATACTAATTGACTCCGAAGGGAACGTAAAGATAAGCGATTTCGGCCTGGCAAAAGACGCGCCGTCGACCGCGGAGCTTCAGCTGTCGGGAGAGCTGGTGTCGGTTGAAGGCAAAAAACTCGTAGGCACTCTCGTGTACATGTCGCCGGAACAGAAGGAAGGCAAAAAGCTGGATGAGAGGGCCGACATCTACGCACTGGGCATTATCTGGTTTGAAATGCTGACGGGAGAACGGCCCATGGGAGCCGGCGACAGGCCCAGCGAACTGGTGAGCGGCCTGCCCAAACGCTGCGACACGCTTTATTTCAGGTGTTGCGCACGCCTGAAAAAGCGTTATAAAGACATGGCAAGCCTTTCAGCCGAATTCTCCCCTCCCCGCCCGGAGGGCAGCACTCAGTCGAGGCTCCGAGCGAGCAGCACTGAGGAATTAAGCACCTCGGGAAGCGCAGTTGCATTAATCCTGTTTATCGGCCTGATCCTCGGTCTGCTTACGCTCATATTCGATAACCAGGAGAAGACGGGCGAGGGAGGAATAACGACGACTATCACCACGACTGCAGAATATACTATTCCGGGATATATGCACACCCCGCTTATGGCCATCGGAACGGAAGAAACCGTGGAAGGCCCTGTCGTCAGGATTATTTTCCCGGGCAGCGCTGCCTATAAGGCGGGAATGAAAGTTGGTGACATCATCATCGCGCTTAATGGCAGAAAAACCACCAGCCGCGCTGTATTGGCAAGGCTCATCCGGAGGCATAGTGCCGGGGAAGTGGTTTATCTCTCGGCATTACGCGACGGCTGGGAAATTGAACTCAAAGTCAGGCTCGCTGAATTTCCTTGAGCTTCCCAATAAACCACCATCACAATTTTTCTTGACAGATTGCCGCCGCTGGTTGATACTCTTGGCATCTGTTCCCAACATGAGATAACCGCTTTCATTATGTTAGGAGAAGACTCACTTGAAGGACTTACTATTGCACGCTCTCGAAATCGCGAAGCAGAAAGGCGCGACATACGCCGACGCACGTATCGTCAGGATGCGCACCCAGTTCGTCGCAACCGAAGACGAGCGCGTCGCGAGAATCCAGGACTCCGACTCCATGGGAATCGGGGTAAGGGTGATTGCCGACCGGGCCTGGGGTTTTGCCGCAAGCGCGGTCCTTGAAAAAAATGAAATCGAACGCATCGCTTCGCTGGCGGTTAATATCGCCAGAGCCAGCGCGCTGGCACCGGCACCCGACGGAATCCACTGGGCTGAGGAGGAGCCCCATCAGGATGCGTTCAGAACGGCTTTCGAGAAAGACCCGTTTGAGGTGCCGCTCGAGGAAAAAATAAATCTCCTCCTGTCGATCAACAAGGAAGTGCTGGGAGTCAAGGGCGTCAGCAAATGCCACTCCTACATGCACTTCAAAGGCGAGCACCGCTACCTCGCCAACTCCGAAGGAAGCGTGCTCGAAAGCGAAATAGTAATAAGCAGCGCACAGTACGACGCCACGGCCGTGGGAGAAACCACCGCAAAGACCCGCTACTTTGAAGCAATTCCGTTGAACATCGGTTACGAGCATATCGAGAATACGCCGCTCCTCGCGGAGGCGCAGCGCGTCGGCGAGGAGGCGGTCGCGCAGCTCAAAGGCAAGCCATGCCCGGTCGGGAAGAAAGACCTCGTCCTTCACCCGTCCCACCTCGCGCTCACCATGCACGAGTCAATCGGCCACGCCACCGAGCTTGACCGCGTGCTCGGCATGGAGGAAAGCCTTGCCGGCTCGAGTTTCGCAACGATTGACAAGCTCGGCAGCCTGAGATACGGCTCGCCGCTTATGAATATTATCTGCGACAACACCATGCCGAACGGCCTCGCCACGAAAGGTTACGACGACGACTTCGTCAAAAGCCAGAAGTGGCACGTCATAAAGGACGGCATCCTCGTGGACTATATGACCGGGCGCGAGGTGAGCCACGCGATAGGCGCAAAGCGCTCGCATGGAAGCTGCAGGGCCGATTCGTGGAAATCGATACCGATTGTCAGGCAGTCCAATATCGGCCTTGCCGCAGGTACGGAGCCGCTTACGCTCGAAGAACTGATCGCGGACACAAAGGACGGGATTTTCATCGACGGCATGGGCTCGTTCTCCATCGACCAGAAGCGTCAGAACTTCCAGTTCGGCGGCGACTGCTTCTGGGAAATCAAGGACGGCAAACTGGGCGCGATCCTCAAGGACGTCACATACCAGGCCATAACCACCGATTTCTGGGGCTCGCTTGACGCCGTCTGCGACGAAAGGTTCTGGATACCTTACGGCATAATGGGGTGCGGAAAAGGGGATCCGATGCAGGTTGCCTATATGACACACGGTTCCGCTCCTGCGCGGTTCAGACAGATTGACGTGGGAGGTGCCACGAAATGAATAAATCCGAAGCGACTCAGATTCTGGAAAAAGTTCTCGGCTACGCGGACGCGGAAGAAACGGTAGCGGCCGTCCACGGAGGCGTAAGCGACTCCACGAGGTTCTCCGATAACGCCATCACGCAGAACGTCAGCCAGAACGACATCTCGCTTAACGTGACCAGCGCCTACGGTCAAAGCCACGGCAGCGCATCCACGAATGACCTGAGCGACGGTTCCCTCAAAGCGCTCGTAAAACGCGCCGAGGACATTGCAAAGATTTCACCGCCTGACCCGGAGCACATGCCCCCCGTCGACGCGGCAGAAAGCGGGAAGTATACGGACGTAAAGGCCCATTTCGATAAGACTGTCGAATATGATCCTATCTCCAGGGCAAGAGACATTAGCACGGCCATAGGGATGGTTAATAAGAAAGACCTCAAGCTCTCCGGGGCTTTCAGCAGCGGTTACGGCTTTCATGCGATGGCCAACTCGGCCGGTCTGAGGGCATACCACCGGAGCACGAACGCCGAGACCCATATGACGGTGCTCACGCCCACCAGCTCGGGCTGGGCGGAGAAGATTTCCGAAAATGTGGAAGACGTCAACGCCACGAGCGTGGCGGAGACGGCCCTCAGGATTGCCGAGAATTCACAGGACCCGGCCGCGTCGGAGCCGGGCGAATACACAGTGATACTTCGCCCCGCCGCGGTCGCAGAGCTGCTCATGTTCATGTTCTGGGGCGGGTTCGATGCGAAGGCAACCGATGAAGGCAGGACTTTCCTGCGCGACAAGCTCGGCACGAAAATCTGCGGCGAAAACATCACCATCTATTCGGACCATACGGACCCGAATTGCCCCGGAAGCCCGTTTCAGGGCGACGGCCTGGCCTCGCGGAAGCTCAACTGGATAAAGAACGGCGTCGTGGAAAACCTGTCCTACTCGCGCTACTGGGCCAAAGAAAAGGGAAAAGAGCCGACGGGATGGCCTTCGAATATATTAATGGAAGGCGGCGATACATCCGTCGACGAGATGATAGCCTCAACCGATAAATGCATCCTGGTCACGCGCTTCTGGTACATACGTACCGTCGATCCGATGGTGCCGCTCGTAACCGGCATGACCCGCGACGGCCTCTTTCTAATCGAGAACGGCAAAATCGCAAAGCCGCTCAAGCACCTCCGCTTCAACGTGCGGCTGCTCGACGTGCTCAGCCGCGTCGAGGCATTGAGTCCGCCCGAGCGCACGGGAGAATACTTCGGCATGCTCATTCCTGCGGTGAAAACCCGGGATTTCAATTTCACGAGCACGACAGAGTTCTAAAACAGGCATGCAATTCTTTTCAAAAATCGCAAAACGTATAACATCCCCTGGAGCGATAGCGGTTATCTGCTGTTTATTTCAGGTTGGCTGCCGGTCAGGTCAGACTTTAAATGATTTATCTCCCAAGAGGTGGTCGGTTATCGACAGGGCCGTTTTGCAGTACCCGGCGGATGACTCCGGAAAAGCATTACATCGGGTATACATCCCGTTAGATAACAGTCACAACAAGAAACTGCCCGACCATGTATGGAAAGAGATAATAGTCGACCTGGAAAAAGGCGAAAAAATAAAGTCGGCGCTCAACATGTATTTCGAGGGCATTCTGAAAAAAGGCCCGATGAGCCTGAAGGAAGCATACTCCGGCCTGAAATCCCTCAACCCGGAATCGGCGGAAAAGGTGAACGCGTCCATGGAGCACGAAGGATTTTTCATATTCTCGATTGCAGACAGCGAAAAGGCAAAGTCCAAAGGACCATACTGGAAATTTTCACTTATCCGGAAAGGCGGAAGAACCTTCTGCACTTATGATGAGGAGCGTTACTGAGATTTTAGCAATGTGATTTGTTTGACATACTCCCCCGACATGTATAAAATAGCACTCCGATTTCCCGCATTCAGCAATCAAATCGATACGGAGGACCCATGCTGAAACGAATAATATGTATCTTCCTTCTGACCGGCCTCGGCTTTTCCCCCGGCTGCTGGGGCAGGGTAATCCCGAAGGAGGAGGAGCCGATAAAACGCAAGGAATTCGGGCCGTTCGCCGAAGACGTGAAGAAACTGCTCGACAGCCGGTTCGGCGACATAATCCTCAAGGCCAAGGAAAAGGTCTTCCCGGCCCTGGTTTTCGTCAAACCGGTCCAGGAAGAATTCTCGGGCGGCGAACGCAGAAGCCGGCAGATTTTCGGGTCCGGCGTCATCGTGGACCCTGCCGGATTCGTCATAACGAACAACCACGTCGCCGAAAAGGCGAAACGTATCAAGTGCGTCCTCGCCACCAAGGAGGAAATCCCCGCGACCATCATCGGCCTCGACCGCGAAACCGACATCGCCGTCCTGAAGCTGGACCTAGACGCGCTCGAGGAAATCCGCAGAAAGAGCGGCAAGCTGAAAAAGGGCGAAAAGCTCCGCCTCCCGTTCGCCACTTTCGGCAACAGCTCGGAGCTCAGGGAAGGCGAGCACGTCATGGCGATGGGCAGCCCGTTCGGCTTCGACCGGTCCATTTCGGTCGGCGTCGTATCATGCACGAACCGCTCGCTGGAAGACAACGACCAGCCGTACACGCTCTGGGTCCAGGTCGACGCGGCGATAAACCCCGGGAACTCCGGCGGACCGCTGGTGGATTCGAACGGCAAGATAGTCGGCATAAACGCGCGGAAAATCATGTTCGGCGACAACATCGGCTTCGCCATCCCGGCTTCACTTGTAAAACCCATTTACGAGGAGTTGAGAAAAAACAAGCGCATAGTCCGCGCCTGGAACGGCATAAAGTTCCAGGCCCTCCGCGATTTTTCAAAAGACATCTCATCAATCCTTGAACGCGGTGTAATCGTGGCCTCCGTGGAGCCCGGCTCACCGGCTTACGGCGCCGGCCTCCTGGCGGGCGACCTTATCCTCAAGCTCAACGGCGAACCGGTCGACGCGATTTACAAGAACGCCCTTCCCGGTATCAGGCTCCGCTTCGCGACCCTTCCCATTGAAGACCAGGCCACCCTCGACGTGGAAAGGGGCGGCAAGCTGATACAGATAATAATAACCCCGATCGAGCGCGGTAAAAGCGAAGGCTCCGACTTCGAGTGCAAGAAATGGAAATTCACGGTAAAGGAAATCTCGAAACACGCCGACCCCGTAATCTCCTTTTACCGCCCGAAGGGAGTCTACATACAGGGCGTCAAACCCGGGGGCGCGGCCTCGGCCGCCGGCCTTAGGCGGAGAGACATAATCGTCAAGATCGATGGGCGCGCCGTGGAATCCCTCTCCGAGATGAAACAGGTGTACGAAGAACTGATAACCCGTCCTGCCGACGAACGAAAAGCGCTTATGGAAATTCAGCGGCAGGTTTATCACTATTACCTCGTCCTCGATTACCGTAAGCAGGATAAAAAAGATGAAGAAAAATAAAACCAACCGGACCCGTTTTGTTTTACTTATTACCACTTTTCTTTTCGTCGGGGCGGCTGCGCTCATACTCGCGGCGGCGCCGACCGTCTGGTCGGGCGAGCCGGAAA
This sequence comes from Planctomycetota bacterium, assembly GCA_004376375.1. Lineage (GTDB taxonomy): Bacteria > Planctomycetota > E44-bin39 > E44-bin39 > E44-bin39 > E44-bin39. The sequence goes on along the minus strand of SOJX01000079.1, from coordinate 67,889 downwards.
AACTGCCGGTCGGGCCGAGGCTGAAACCGTTCCCGGCTGCAAAAAAACTGGCCGCCGACCCCGAGAAGGACCTTTTCAAAAAAGCATCCGAGGCCGCCAGGCGCTACTGCGTGGGCGTTTCCATCAGCTTCACCCCTCCGCCGTCGGACGACAGGGAGCTCAAGGACCTCCATCCATCCTACCGCAGAATGCTCGAACGGTACAGGCGCATGTCGACGCTTCTGCACGAAGGCGGCGTGGTAATAGGACCCGACCGTGTGCTTGTGGATATCACGTTTCTTCGGCCCGAAGACGTCGAGTCCATCGAAGTCGTCACGTCCGCGGGCAAGAAACACACCGCCGTGCCCGCCGGCCTGCTCGACGGCTTCAGGGGCTACGTCCTCAAGGTCGACACTTCCTCGGGCAAGCTGGACGCGCCCCGCTTCAACGGCAAACCGCCGACGGGGCTCGGCGACATGCACGCGGTCGGATATATGTACAGGCGCAACTGCAACTGGATGATCCAGGTTTCCGTGCAGACGGTAACAAGCAAGAATGCGGACGGCGATACCCGCATACTGGGGGCGGGCTCGAGCAACATCCCGTCGCTGCTGCTCGACAAGGACGGAAAACCCTACGGCGTATCGACCAGCTGGTTTCTCTGGCGTGAAAAAAATAACCGCACGTCATACGACGGCACCGATATTCAAAGAGGCAAGCAGTACGCGATCAAGGACGTGCTGGGGTTATGGGAAAAGTTCCGGGACGATATCGCCCCGAACACGCTCCCGCTCGTAACCTTTGTCTTCCGCCCCGAGGTGGAAGAAGACGACCAGCCCGGCTATGGATATTATTCCGGAAGCGGGCTGCTCGACGAGGTGAAACTCTACGGGGTATTCCTCGACGGCGAGGGCACGCTGCTCGTTCCCCACTCGTTCACCGTGGAGCGTACGAAGCTGATTGACCGCATCACCGTCAAGTACGGCGAAACGACGAGCAACGCCCACTTCGAGGGGAATTTCCAGAACTTCGAAGGAATCCTGCTCACGGTCAAAGACTTCAAAGCCTCCGCCGCGCCCGCCGTCAGGCGCAGCGTGTCCGCCCAGCGCGGCAGACTCTTCTATACCGCGCAGGTTTCCCACAGCTACGGCGGACGGCACATCTATTTCACCCCGAACAGGGTCTCGGACTTTCACGCCGGGCTTGAAGACAAGCCGGTCCCGTCTTTCATGGAAAGCATGGGGCCCGGCGGCTTTCTCATCGACCCGGAAGGATGCGTGGTCGGCTTCAAGTCCCAGGAATATTCTTCAGGGCCCAAGGGAACAAAACAGGCGGCATCCGCATCCCGTAAAACGGGTTATCCCCGCTTCTTCTTCTTCAACGACCTGGCCGAAGTGTTCGACCTGCCGGGCCAGCATTTCGACCCGGCGTATAAAGTCCTTACCCGCGAACAGGCCAAGAAATCCGCATGGCTCGGGGTCGAGTACCAGTCGATGCAGCACGACCTCGCCAAGCACCTCGAAATACTCGACTCTACGAAGAACGGCATGCTGGGAATGCTTGTCGTGCACATATACCCCGGTTCGCCGGCGAAACGGCTCAACCTCAGGAAAGGCGATATCCTCCTTTCGGTGAAACCGGTCGATGAAAAATCTTCATACGAGCTGACCGGATACGGAGGCGGGTACCGCGGTTACAGACCGTCGTACGGATACGGCGGCCGTTCCCGCTACGGCGGCGGCCGTATGGCGCCCACGCCGTGGCGCAATCGGAAAAACACGCTCACCGAGCTCATGACGTGGATAGGAAAGGACCGCCGGATCGAAATTTCGTTTCTCAGGAAAACCGGCACCGAAGGATACGAAACGAAAACAGTCTCCCTCACCATAGAGGACGCGCCCGCGGATTTCAACTCGGCCGAAAAATACAAGGACGAAGCGCTCGGGTTCACCATGAAAGAGCTGACATACGAGGCCCGCTTCTTCCACAAACTCCCCGAAGACGCGCAGGGCGTCGTCGTATCGAAAGTGGAAACCGGGTCTGCCGCTGAAATCGCAAAGCTGAGAACGTTCGAAATAGTCCGCCAGGTCGACGGCGTTCCCATTCGAAGCCTCGATCACTTCAAGGGCCTGATTGCCGAGGCGCTGAAAGACGAATCAAAGAAAACCATCCGGTTCCTGGTGGAAAGGTACGGCAAGACCCGATTCGCGGACCTGGAGAAGAAGTAGTTAAAAGTTATAAGTTTAAAGTTATAAGTTAAAAAAACAGGGAGCAGGTCTTTGAGCTTTCAGCTTTCAGCCATCAGCATTCAGCCCTAAAGAAGCACCAAGTACCAGGTACTCGATACTCGGTACTCGGTACTCGGTACCCGGTACCCGGTACCCGGTACCCGGTACCCGGTACTCGGTACTCGGTACCCGGTACCCGGTACCCGGTACCCGGTACTCGGTACTCGGTACTCGGTACTTCTTTCCCCTTATTCCCTTATTCCCTTGTTTTCTTTCTCTTGATCTTCGACCCGTTTAACACGGTGCGAAGGCAGCATCGGGATCGGGTGGCGGGGATAGCTGCGCTGCTCGGTTTCAATTATCGGGGCGTGCCTGTAAACCTCCGGGCCGGTGTAAGGGGGGTAGAATCCCTTCTTGATCGTGGTAAACGGCGGATAAATATTTTCCTTCAATTTAGGCGGAGGCCCGTATTTACCTTTTCTCAGCGCGAGGCGGGGCGGGTATTTTGATTTCCGCGGCTTTGTAAAATCGATCACATTTCCATCCATCGTGACGCCGGACACCAGGCGCACGGTCGTAAGTCCCTGCAGCGCGGTCTGGCGATAAATGGGATTGGTACCGGCCCGGTCCTCGCGGTCGAGGCAGATCGCAAGATATTTCGGCAGCACGGCAAGATCAGGGTGCATCGGCCGGGTCGGATCGCAGAGAATCCAGCGGCCGTCAGTATAGATTTCGGCCCACTGGTGGTAGGTCATTTCCCCGTTTTCGAGAAGAAGACCGATGACCGACCGCGCGGGAACTCCCGAAGCGCGGCAAAGCGCCGTGAAAAGCACCGCGTACTCCGAGCAATCCCCCCCCAGCTCGCGCAGGGCCGCAAGCGCTGTTTTGGAGGCGGGTCCCCCCCTGTCGAACCGCATGCTGCGGCATACCCAGTTCATGAGACGCACGGCGGTTTCGACGGGCGAGTGCGCCTCGCCTCCAAGGATGCGTCTTACCGTCTCAACTATTTCAGGATCGTCGGACTGGACGGTCAGCGACGGCTCGAGGAAAACCCTGACTTCGTCCGGTATAATGTCGCCTTCGATTATCGGCATAACCTCCGACAGTCTCACGAACGAATCGTTTATGAACTCGCTTCCCGGATGCGGCTCGAAAAGTGCCGAGGCGTTGTCTATACCCTCTACAGTCACTTCAAATACGAACTCGACGAAATCGTCGGCTTTGAGATAGTCGTCCCGCTGCGCATCGACTTTGATCGAAACGTCAATATCGTCGAAACCATCCGGGAGCTGCGTAAGCGCGGCTTCGCGGGTCGACGACCTCAGCTCCATGCCGCCCATTTTCAGAAGTATTTCCGTGCCGTCTTCTCCGTAAATGGTTTCATCCTCGAGCCCCGCAAGGTCGGCGCGGGAGGTGCGCGAATTAAACATCCTGTACGTACTGTTGCCGAAGGCGACGCACTCGGAAGTCCCGATCCGGATTACCTCTTTGAATACTTTACGCTCCTCGGGGACAAGGACCGGAATACGCAAGGTGGTGTTTTCCCGCAGAAGGTCGGACTTCCAGAGCTGAAAGCCGGAGGTGGCGGTAACCGTTCCGGGAACGACGGGCACGGAAAACGACGTCGACCGCCCCTCAAGCGAAACGGTAACCAGCGCGGTATTGCCCGTAACCTCGATGCTCGTGGTCTTGACCTGGTCCGCGTCAAACTCGGCCTGGAGGGCGCGAATGAGGGAAAAATCCCTCGTTACGTAATCAACATATACGGCGGAAAATTTGATAAGACCGGCCGGTCCTTTGCGGAAATGGGTCTCCTCGCGGTATATCTTCCATACTTCCCGGCCGTCAAGCCGCACGAGGTTAACGTGATCCGTCATATAGCCCACGCGCTTGCCGAGGAACCACATCTCGTACCAATACGTGGCTTCGCGCTCGATGAACTCCTCACCACCCGCGACCGGCGCCGCTATAAAGAGAATAATCAGGATGGAAAAGATGGGAAAGCGCACTTAAAAAACCTTTACGCTTTTTTGAAAATGAAAAGAAGCTGGCCGCCGTCGACTTCGGGGCCCCAGATATTATAAGGCTTCTTCTTGACCGTCACCGAACCGTCGAAAATAGTCTCCTCGCCTTTTTTGAGAATCAGCCTTACCTTGTTGCCCGAGAACTTCATGGTGATCTTGTAGCCGTGGGTTTTCACCTCGACGGTACCCTCCCCCGTGTCCGACTTGATGAGCTCCGCGCCCTTGTAACCCTTGGCCTCGATTTTCTTTTTCAGGAACTTGAGTTCCTTGGGAATCGAGCCCGACTCGGTCGCCTTGATGACGTAGTATTTGATTTTTACTTTATCGTCGGCATTCGCGGTCATAGCGAAAACGAGAACCGCGGCAATCCCGATAGTGAGAAGGCATGTTTTCATGGCTATGAACCTTCCTTATCGTCTACGACCTTGACCATGCTTATGTCAATAGAGTCACCCATCGGGTCGATGGTTACTTCGTAATCGTCACTGACATAAATATCCCACATGGGCCCCTCTTCCGCCGGCTCTACCTCAACGACTCCCCCCCCGTTCTTGACCTCGCCGCCCCAGGGAAGGGCAAAAAGCAGGACCACCGCAATAAGTATGATGGCGACGGCGGCGATGGCGCGCCACGCGTTGAGCTTCACCGGCTTCGGCAGGCCGTGAACGTTTCCCGGGCGGTCCATCCGGTCCGAGATGTCCCGCCACATCCGGTCCCACCGCTCGGCCGGGACTTCACCCGCGGTCCTGCCGTATTTCGCATGGATTTTCAGGGCCGCTTCATCGAGCCTGCGGTTCTCCGCGACCTCCTTCGCACACGCGTCGCAATCCGTAAGATGCGCGGCAATCGCGTCTGCGCGCTCACCCTCGAGCTCGCCGTCTACGAACGCGGAAAGCTCTTCGCCCGAAAATTTGCATGACTCAGTCGCCAAAGCAAGCCTCCATACGTTTAATTATATAACATGGGTCTTCAATCCACAAACTCAAAATAGGTTTGTAGGTTCGAAGGTTAGAAAGTTAGAACGTTAGAAGGTTCAAAAGAACCTTCGAACCTTTGAACTTTCGAACCTTTGAACCTTCGAACCTTCGAACCTACGAACCTACATACCTACGAACCTTGATCGTCCCAGATGTCCCGCCAGCATTTCGCGCAGCTTTTTCCGCGCGTAGTGCAGCCGGCTCATCACCGTGCCGATTGATATCCCGAGCGCCTCAGCTATATCCTTGTATGCCAGTCCCTCGGCCGCGTGCAGCAGGAAAACGCCGCGGTGGTTTTCCGAAAGCTCCTCTATCGCCCTGGCCAGCGCTTCTTCCATTTCGCTCAGTTCCGCAGCCTCGCCCGGACTCTGGGCCGGGCGTTCCTTTACCGGGCGGATATCGCCGCCTTCGACGTACTTGTCGAACGGGATATTGCCGTCGGCATGCTTTCTGCGCCCGGCGTCGATTGCCAGATTTATCGCGATCCGCACGACCCAGGTGTAAAAAAGCGAATCGCCCTTGAAACTGCCGATGCTGCGAAAGGCGCGAAGAAACGCCTCCTGCACGATGTCGAGCGCAGCCTCCCGGTTTTTCACGTACTTGCGGGCGACTGCGTAAACCTTTTCACGATAAGCGGTAAAGAGCGCGCCGAAAGCCTCCTTATCGCCGCTCTTGGCCAGGCGCACCAGTTCCCGTTCCCGATCTCTATCCAGGTCTTCCGCCATGGTTTTGACGATTTGCTCCGGAACATATTCACATATTTTACCTGTAATTTTATACCATACAAAAACATATCAGGTTTATCTATAAAAAAAGGCGAGCCGGTCAGGCTCACCTTTAGTCAGTACCTGGTGCTTGGTTCTCGGTACTCGGTACTCGGTACTCGGTACTCGGTACTCGGTACTCGGTACTCGGTACCTATTGTAAAACGTGTATTTTCTTCGCCGCGCAGATATCTCTGAGCTGTTTCGGCCAGACGGTAACGCTGCACTCGCCGAGGTGCGCTTTCCTGAGAATGTACATATAGGTACGCGACTGACCGATACCGCCTCCGATTGAAAGCGGAATCTCGTCGTTCAGAATCATCTTATGGTACGGCAGCTCAAGGAAGTGCTCCTGGCCCGTGATTTTCAATTGCTCTTTGAGCGTATCCTTCGTGACGCGGATACCCATCGAGGTCAGCTCATGGCGGCGCCTGGTTACCGGGTTCCAGATGAGGATGTCGCCGTTGAGGCCGTGCGCCGGTTTGCCGGCTTCCGTGGTGACCGGGGTGCACCAGTCGTCGTAGTCGGCGGCGCGCATCTCGTGCGGGTAGCCGTCGTCGAGCACCCATCCGATTCCGATAATGAAAACCGCCGGATACTCCTGGAGGATTGCCGTCTCGCGCTGCTTGCGGGGCAGGTCCGGGAACATCTCGAGGATTTCCTCGGCGTGGATGAACTTGAGTTCGTCGGGCAGCGGCGGATACTTGTCGGTCACCAGCGCGGGGTACTTGGAGAACGCAAAATCCTGCGCGCCCTTTATGACCTTGTAGAGCTTCTTGACAATATCTTTCAGGAAATCGAGGTTACGGTCCCCGGCCGTTATCACCCTTTCCCAGTCCCACTGGTCGACGTACGAGCTGTGGTCGTGGTCGAGGAAGTAATCCTTGCGGACGGCGCGCATGTCGGTCATTATGCCTTCGCCGACACCGCACTCGAACTGCGTGAGCGCCCAGCGTTTCCATTTCGTGGCGGCCTGAACGACCTGCGCGTCGATCTTTTTTTCGAGGCCGAGTCCGCACTGGAAGTCGATTGGCGTGCGGGAGCCGTCGCGGTCGAGGTAATCGTTCATCCCGCTGGCCGTTTCCATTATCAGCGGGCTCTCGATGCGGAAGATGTTCAGCTCTTTGCAGAGCCCTTCCTCGATATAGTTCTTTACGCCCGCGATTGCCTTCTGCGTATCTTTCCTGCTGAGGAGTGGCTCATAACCGGTCGGAAGGATTTTCTCCACTTCCTCGTATGTGCTGATGCCGGGTCCGGCGAGGTCGGCTTCTTTGCCTGTTTTTTCTGCCATTGTTTTCTCCTTACTCATCTATTTTTGCCGTTAGGCGGTTTACCATAATTGACAGGTTGAGCTGCCGTGCATTTCACAATGGAAAAAAAGTAACACCCTTTAAGGCGTCTGCGCCCCTGCATTTCTTAAACGGAAAGACCATGGTCAGCTCCCAAGTCTGTGGTACCGAACATGTTGCGGAACGAAAAAATTATCACAGGCGGCCCTTCTTGTCAAGCAAAACAAATCCTCGGAAAGTAATAATCTTATCTCTGCTCCTTATATCGAAAAAGCCTTGCGTTCGGCCGCAATCACGGCTAAAATGCCCGAAAGCAGGATGAAGTGCGGGAGGGTCGGATTGTGCTGAATGCCGTAATCCTTCGAAATTATCAGTCCAAGTTCAGGCTGCAAAACCCGTGGGTCGTCTTCGGTGCGGGCACGTTCATCGCGATTTGCGGCGTCCTCTTCATCGCCGTTTACGCGCTCCGCGACCGCCTGGGAACGGTCGACCCGCTCGCCCTCAACCCGCTCGACCCCGCGCTCAGAGTCTACTTCGGCGTGCTGATCTCGCTCACGTACTTTTTCCTGCTGGTTTACGGCACCCTCTGCGTGGCGGAATCGGTAGCAGGGCTCAAGGAAGATAACGCGTTCGACTTCGAGCGCATCGCACCCCGGAGTCCGTGGAGTTTCGCGCTGGGCAACGTGCTCGGCGCTCCCCTTTACGCCTACTTTCTGACAATACTCGGGCTTGTCTTTGCCGCGTTCACCGTCATCTTCACCAGCAGCGAGACCGTCAGCTGGCACGACTTCGCAAACCATATAATCGTTCTTGCCGGCGGTGTGTTCTTTCTCCACGGCTTCGCCCTTCTGGCGAGCGTAGTATTGGAAAAACGCCTCGGCGCTTTCCTGATAACGCTGATTATTATCGGGGTGTACTTCGGGATCGGTTTCTTCGCGTTCGCGCCCTCGCCGCTATCGAACCTGGCCGCGTTCAGCCCCTCGAGCTTCGCAATGTCTTTTTTCCCATTAAAGAGCGCGGCCGCAGCAGGCTGGGCGCCGACTTTCTTCGGGCTGGGTTCGAAATCACCTTACCTGCTTTACCTGCTTTCATTCATCATCCAGGTCTTCCTCGGGCTGGGTTTTATTGCAATCGCGGCGCGGAAATTCCAGCGGCCCGACGACGTGCCGGTTACAAAACTCGAAGTACTGATTGCGCTGGCGTGCGTGTCGCTCCTCGTCATCGCACTCTCATGGCAGCGCACGCTCGGTGCCGCATCCTCCTCCACTTCATGGTGGGCGAATCCTGAAAAACGCACCGCGTTTTTCAGCCTGATCGAGCTGGTGCTGCTTATAAACCTTGCGGGATGGATACTCTTCTGTTTTGCCACCGCGCCCACTTTTATGGATTACAAGCGTTACTACGACCCGCTCAGGAAATCGAAACGCGGCTTACTGCATTACCTGTTCGGCACGGGCGCGAGTATTCTCCCGACCGCGTTCCTCAACGGCCTTATGGTCGCCGTGATTCTGGTCTTCGCGTTCCTCATTCCGAGCGGCTATCTCACCGATATCGGAAGGAACATCGAGGCCCGCCGAATCGGCTACGACCTGCTGGCGGCCTGGGGGCTTACAACGCTTATTGCAATATTCTATGCGGCGCTGACGGGGTCTCTGTCGCTGGCCGGTGAGCGCTCCGGGAAGGTTTACGCTCTTGCGATATTCTGCGTCTTTTTCATAGTACCGTTCCTGTTCGTTAACTTCACCGGTATTGTAAACCGCGCTGTCTTCTTCGTGCTCAACCCGTTCACGGCCGTCTTACCCGCGCTGCCCGACGCCGGCGTTTCGATAAGGGGAATAGTCACCACCTGCTGCGGGGCCAAGGTCGCGGCTTCCATATCGGTCGGACGAGTATTCTATCTCCTGGCGGCCCTGATTTTTTACTGCGTATCCGCGGCGCTTCTTTCCGTTATCCTTCTGATACTGCAAAGCAGGCTGCGCCGCCGCTTCACCGAGGAAGCGCTGTAAAGGAGCAATGAAGTGCAGCAATGGATCGGCGTCGCGGCACTAATCATCGCCCTTTTCGCGCTGCTGGCCATGCTTCTGAGGACGCGCAGGCGCATCGCGGACCTCGGCTCCACCTATCACGACCCCGACGAAGACCGCACCCAGACGCACACCGTCCGGCGCGAACTCGAGCAGTTGCTCATAGATATCGAGGCAATGTGCCGGGACATCACGGCGCGGCTCGACACTAAAATCCACGTCCTCAATGAACTGCTCATCGAAGCGGACGATAAAATAAACGAATTAGAAAAAGTCGAGCCGAAAAGCCCCCCTGACGCCAAAACAAGCGAAAAGTCAACCTCAGAACGGAAAAAGCCTCAAGCCGGGCCCGACGTCTCATCGGTCGTGATACCCGACAGCGGTGAACAGGTGGAGCCCGAACCGGCAACTGAAGCTAAACAGGACGGCACGGATAAACCCCTGGAAGACGACCCCCGCTTTGAGAAGATATTCAAGCTCGCCGACTCCGGAACTGACCTGGTCTCGATAGCCCGCGAGACCGGGATGCCCAAAGGCGAGATAAAACTGATACTCGGACTCCGCAATCGGAAGAAGGAAACAAGGGAACAAGGAAACAAGGGAACAAGGGAATAAGAAAAAGACCTTGTTGCCTTGTCAACTTGCTATCTTATTCCTTATTTAGTTCATGTATTCGACAGACAGGAATGTCTGTCGTACCGGATACAGGGGCGAAGGCGCCCCTACAAAACCAAAAATGCGAATCCTTGTACTCAACGCCGGCAGTTCTTCGGTCAAATTCGCCCTGTTCGACGCAAGCCGGGAAGAGCGAATCGCCGAGGGCGTTGCAGAGGAAATCGGCACCGGCCGTTCCCGCATTAAACTGGAAACCCCCGAAACGAAGCTCGGCGAAGAACGGGAGCTGCCGGACCATGACGCCGCGCTTGACGCCGTCTTCCGTACGCTCATATCCGAACCTTCCTGCGAGATGGACGACCTTTCGGAAATCGCAGCCGTCGGCCACCGCGTAGTCCACGGCGGCGAGAAGTTCGTCGAGTCGTCCGCAATAGACGAAAAGGTGATAGCGGCTATCCGCGACCTCTGCGAGCTGGCGCCGCTTCACAACCCCCACAACCTCGCGGGCATCGAGGCCGCGCAGAGGCTGCTGCCGCATGCCGCGAACATCGCCGTATTCGACACGCAGTTCCATGCGACTATTCCGCCGGTCGCGTACAGGTACGCGCTGCCGAAAGAATGGTACGAGCGCTACGGCGTTCGCCGCTTCGGCTTTCACGGGACAAGCCATAAATACGTGACGCTCCGGGCCGCAGCGATCCTCCGGCGCGACATAACCGGACTACGGCTGATATCCTGCCACCTCGGCAACGGCGCATCGGTAGCGGCGGTGGGTGGCGGGAAAAGCGTTGATACATCAATGGGTTTTTCTCCTCTCCCCGGCCTCGTCATGGGGACGCGCCCCGGCGATTTCGACCCCACGGTAATCTTTCACCTCGAAAGCCGCGCCGGACTCGACCTCGAGCGGATCGAACGCGCGCTCAACCGCGAATGCGGCCTGGCCGCGCTTTCCGGCGCCGGGAGCGATATGCGCACCATCGAATTAAAAGTTAAAGAGGGTGACGAAGAAGCGACTCTGGCCCACGACATCTTCTGCTACCGCCTGCGTCAGTATATCGGAAGCTACGCAGCCGTTCTCGAGGGAGCGGATGCAATAATATTCACCGGCGGCATAGGAGAGCATTCTTCTCTCGTTCGCGAAAAAGTCTGCTCAAAACTGAAATGGCTCGGTCTGAAACTGGACCGCGAAGCCAACGGTCTTGACAACGGCGAGGAACGGACTATTACCACATCCGACTCAGTGGTGCAGGCTCTGGTAATTCCGACTGACGAAGAATTGATGATCGCACTCGAAGTCAAGCGCCTGCGGGGCGAGAAAACGAAACGAATAGAAAAAATATAAAGGTCTCCTGGTCCTTCGGTCCTTCGGTCTTTCGGTCAATAAAAAAAGCCGATAGACCAGGGGACCGGAGGACCGAGAGACCGAGAGACCAATAGACCGAAGGACCAGGATAGGAGGCTACCATGGTAATGCGTGATTATACCCGTGTGACAATCCTGAAAAAAAGGCGCATGACGCGCTTTGCCGACATCATCGACGCGGTAAAAAAGTATGAACCGAACACGGTCGCGGTCGCGGCGGCCAACGACCCGGACGTGCTGGAAGCGATGCGCCAGTTCCACGCCGAAGACATGGGCAAGGGCATACTCGTGGGCGACGAGGAAAAGATCCGCGAAGCCGCAAGGGACTGCGGCATTGAAACCGACATCTTCGAAATCGTCCACGCCGACAACGCGGTCGAAGCCGCGCGCACCGCCACTAAACTGGTCCGCGACGGCAAGGCCGACATACTCATGAAAGGGTATATACACACCGACGATTTCCTGCGGGCAATCCTCGACAAGGAAATCGGCCTGCGCGTGCCCGGCGTCATGATGAGCCACGTCTTCATCGCCGAGAACCGGGCCGAGAACCGGCTGATCTTTGTGACCGATTCCGCTATGAACATCGAGCCCACGCTCGAACAGAAAGCAACCATCGCCTTGAACGCCGTATACCTGGCGCGTCACCTCGGCTATGAAAAACCGAAAGTCGGCATCCTCGCCGCGGTTGAAGTCGTAAACCCCGCAATGCCGGCGACGATCGAGGCGTCATGCCTTTCCACCATGGCCAAACGCAGACAGTTCAGCGAGCCGTGCGAGATTGACGGTCCGTTCGGACTGGACAACGCGATAAGCGTCATCGCCGCGCGTAAAAAACACATCTCGGGCGACATAGCCGGCAGGTGCGACGTCCTCGTCATGCCCGACATCGAGTCGGGAAACATACTCGCAAAAGCGCTGGTATGGCTCGCCGACATCCCGATGGCGGGAGTCCTCATCGGAACGACCAAACCGGTCGTCGTAACCTCGCGCGCCGACACGCCGGTGACTCGCTTCAACTCACTCGCGGTCGCGACCTACATGGCCGATATGAAACGAAGGCTGATGCTAAAGATTGGAAAGGTAAGGTATTAAAAAAGGTGTTAGGTGTTAGGTGTCAGGTTTCAGGTATTGGAAAATATTATGGAATATGCTAAAACCTGAAACCTGAGACCTGATACCTGTTTTTTTATCGTTTTTCCTTGATGACGGAGCCGTCGATGAAGATGGCCGTGAAGTTCGAGCGGGCGACCCAGTTTGCGATCATCAAAAGCACTTTCTCGATGAATTCGCGTATCTCCTTCTCGCGCACGGAAAGGAAAACGGTCTCGAGGCAGGAATAGACCTTTTCGGTAAGTCCCTTCCACGACTCCTGCACTTTCTGCATCTCCCGGTGCATCTTATCGGGGATCGACATCCCTCCACCCGCGGTCACCTGGTTGGTCTGGAAGAAATTGAGCTTGTTGGACATCCGGTTATACGACTCGAAATTGTACCCGGCGACGCTTTTGAAGACCGCGCTCATCACCGCGAGGGCCGAGACCTGCATGAGGTTTGATTCGCTGATGTCGGCGAGCCTGATGCCCTTGCGGGGCGGCTCGCCGAAAACGATCGTGGAAATAGGTCCTGAAGAAATCTGCCGGACCTGGAGCTTGCTCTTTTCCGGAATAAGGTCGGAGCTCGGCAGCCCCTCCCTCGTACAGATAACCTTGTTGAACATCCAACTCATATCGTGAAAAATACCCTCTAGGTCGCTGGAAAGAAGGTATGCGTTGTCAAGCTCGAAAGTCAGAGTGTTAATAAAACTTTCCAGAATGCTTTTGCCCACCGAGCGCTGAACCACAACCTGCGGCGGAAGCGGATAAGGAGGCGTCGGCGAATCGGGAACGGGGATTTTCTCCGATAAGACGGCCTGTTGCCCGGCCGTCTCCACCGGCGGTTTTTCCGCGGGCTTTGCGGAAGGTTTTTTCCCCGCGGCGGACGCCGGTGTTCCACCGGCCTTGCTTTCATCAAGCCCTTTTATCGTAAGCAATTCTTCATCGGAGATTCGGCCCAGGTTGACGCCTTCGAGATCAGCGCCGGTGAAATCGACCTCGATCAGCGTTGCTTTCGTGATAATTGCTCCGGGTAGTCGCGCCCGGCTGAAATTCGCCCGCGTGCAATCGGCGCCCGTCAGATCAACTTTTGTCAGATCGGCATCCGAAAAGTCCACCCCTGCGAGATGCGCGTTTTTCAGTTTGGCCTCGAGCAGCTGGGCCTTCGACAGGCGAGCATCCGTCATATCAGCCTTGACGAGTATCGCGCGATTTAACTTGGCCTCATGAAGATTACATTTGTCAAGTGCAATCTTGTCCATCCTGCAGTTCAGGAACGTTGCACGGGTGAGGTTTGAGCCGGTAAACTTCGAGCCCCTCAAGTCTGCAGAATCGAAAAGCGCACCACCGCATTCACTATGCGAAAAATCCACTTTTTCCATATTCGCCTGTTTGAATGTTGCCTCCGCAAACATGGCCTCATTCGCCTTTGCCGACGACATAACGGTATTCTCGAGCCGGCTGGAAGTAAAATCCGCGCCGTCGAGGTCTGCGCGCGAAAAATCGGTGGAAGTAAGATCCGCTCCCACAAAGCTGGCCTCCGCCGCGGAAGCTTCAAGGCAGAGTGTCTTTTTCATCACCGCGTCCGAAAACCGTGCATTCTCCAGGCTGGCTCGCGTCAAGTTGGCTCCTTCAAGCTTTGCCCTGGAAAAATCCGCCCCGTTAGCCTGCACACCGGTAAGGTCAACGTTCGAAAAATTCGCCCCGCTCAGATTCGCTTCACTCAAATTGGCGCCGTGCAGCTTTGCGCCCCTGAAATCCGCGCCGGAAAGATTTTTCCCCTCGAGGCTGCAACCCGAAAGGTCGAGGCCCCCGAGCGAGATCTGTGCGAAATCCAGCTCCTCTATTTTCGCATTGGCAAGGGAAACTTTCTTCATGTCGACGCCGGTGAAATTAGGCTTCTTGATTATCGCGTTGTCGAAAACCGCGCCCGAGAGGTCCGCCTTGCGGAAGTTCGTCGCCACAATGTGCGAACGCCTGAAAGTCGCGCCCTTCAGGTTGCAGTGCTGAAAACTCGTCATCGACAGATTGGTTTCAGTCAGGTTCAGGCCTTCGAGGTTGAGGTCATAGAGCTTGGCTTTGAACAGGTTGGCCTGTTCGAAATCGGCGTTCTTCAACTGGGCACGGGAGAAATCGGCGCGGCGCAGATCGGAGCCGATCAGTTTGGCGTTCGTCAGGTTCGCCAGCTCAAACACCGCTTCTTCCAGGTTGGCGGCGGATAGGTTGGCGCCGACGAGGTTGGCGCCGGTCAGGTTTACGCGGCTTAGGTTTGCACCCGAGAGGTCGGAGCCCTTGAGGTTGCATATGCTGAGGTTCGCATCGGACAGGTCCAGGCCCGCAAAATTCCCACCGGACAGGTCGAGGCCTTTGAGCGCATGCCCGCCTGCGAGCATTTCCTGAAGTTTTTCCCGACTTACTTCCGTCATTTCTCTACCTGCACGGGCAAATATTATACTAATAAAAACTGCTCAGCGGAAGTTAAAACTCCCCCGGGCAATTTAAGGTAATAAGTTGACAAGGTAACAGGAAAACAAGTCTCATGGAGCTTCGCGCATTATTTATGGACAGACAGGAATGTCTGTCCTACCATTCCCTTATTCCCTTGTTTCCTTGTTTTTATTTTGTAAAAGACACGCGCAGCAAGCTGCGCCGCCAAATATAAATTAATATGACGCTTGACGCTTGACGCATTAAATGCCGAAACTTGAAAGCGTCGGCTTCTTGTATCCCTGCTTCTGGGCCAGAACGTCGATATCGAACGTGACCAGGTCGACAAAAGGATACGCGGGCGCATCAGGAACGCGGCTCCTGTCGACGTGTTTCACGTAGCAGTCGCATTTCTCACAGAGCGCCAGCGTATAGCCGGCCTTTTCAGGCAGTTCAAGGACTTTTATCGATGCGGCCGGGTCCGCACAGATGGGGCACTCGCCCCAAGGGTAAGGATACCGGGTGTCGCACAGGTGGCAGAACAGATTGCGGTTCCCCTCCCCGTCGCGCTCCCCCATCGCCGCAAACGAGGCGCACACGGGGCAGTACCCCTTGCCCCAGGCGTGCATGGGCAATTCGGGCCAGACCGCGTCGCGAAAAGCGATAAACCACCCCTTCAGCACCTGCTGCAGAAACGAAGCCAGGACCGGCAATGAAAACGGCTGGCCCTCGGCCGCTTTTTCAAGCGGCTCGAGTTTCTCCTCGACAAAAGACTCGAACATTTCGGCCAGCGGGAAATCATCCCTGCATATCGCGTCCCGATTCGCCGCCCACGCACCGCTGTTAATCTCGGTGAAAAGGTCCAGGAAACCTTTCGAATGACTCACAAGAAGCTCCGTGCCAAGCCTGAAATTCCCGTGATACCTGACCGGTTCGCCTTTGAGGAAAAGCTTTTCGAGCTCTGAGCGGGGAAAATCGGCACGCCTGATTTTAGTTTCCGTCCGGAGGGCGTCCCGAAGCGGAAGCACCCGCGCAAACGCGCGCAGCAAATCCTCGGCGTGCGCGAATTCTTCCTTTGCGGCGAGTGCAAGCGCGATATCCGGTGCAGGCTCGTAAACGGACACGAAAGCCCTCCAGTCATTAACGCAGACGGCGCAGGAAATTCTTGAAAGCGCGGGGGACAATTCTGCGCGCAAACCGCTCGAGCGCGCTCATCTGGCACTTCGAAACAAACCCTGCGGGCCTTTGCGACATTTTTTTTACCACTGGCACGTCATCCGGGTCGATCCGCAGCTCGGTTTGAGCGCCCTTTGACGCAAACAGCGTAAGCCTGTCGCCTATTCCGTGATACGCCACGGGATAGTGGCACTCGGAGACGGTTTTAAACCCCATGTCCGAAAGCAGGTTCACCAGCGACGCGCGGGTCAGCCAGAACGATTCCGGATTATCCAGGGAAGCCCAGACGTCTTTATCAACTTCTTCTTCCGTTTTTCCGGTCTTATGCTCCCGGTACGACACGCCGTAATATTTTTTGCCGCCAAATTCACGAAACTGGCGGGGCCGCAGGGCGTAATTGGTATCGAAGACGGCCCACTTCGTCGTACATTCGGCGATGGACCTTGCAAAATGAAAAACGTCAGGCGCGTCGAGATGATAGAATATGCCTATGCAGAACACCAGGTCGAACTTGCCGTACTTTTTAGCGGAAAGATTCCGGACATCGTCCAGATGGAACGAAAGGTTTTCCAGCTCGAGACATTCCCCGGCCAGGCGGGCTTTCTCGATATTCCCTTCCCTGCCTTCTATCGCGACAACGTCCGCGCCGCGCATGGCAAGCTCAACGGCATACTGTCCCTCGAGACAGGCCAGGTCCAGCGCGCGAATACCCGAGAGATCCTCGCCGAACACGTCCGAGACAAACTGCATTATCCGCCACAGCTTGCCCGTATCCCTGATATCGGGCGTCCTTGTCGTGATTCCGTAGCCGAGGTCTATGTTGTGCGCGGTCCATTCCCCGAAACGGTCAATCAGTTCCTGCTTTCTGGCCAGGATTTCTTCACGCGAAAGCGGCATCAGGAACTCCACAAACTGGTCGAGCGTTACAAATCTATTGGTCGATTGGTCGGTTGGTCGGTTGGGCGGTTATTCGGTTCGTCGGTTATTTTCATCCAGCGTGCGAGCTTGCCTGCCATTTTGTTTTTTATTATTGACGCGCAGCAAGCCGCGCGGTTAAACTCAAGCCGCAATCGATGCGCGCGGCTAGGATTCGTCCGGTTTCGGTTCAGGATCTTCGTCCGGCTCTTCCTCTTCCACTTCCACTTCCACTTCCACCGCTTCGGCTTCTATCACTTCTTCTTCGCCTTCATAAACCAGCTCGTCAGCGGCTCCGCCGGAATCTTCCTCATAAAACCCGGACGCCTCTTCCGCATCCTCGAACTCGGCCTCGTCGAAGTCCATGCCCGCGTCAGGCCCCGCCGCCTGGGGAGGCGCCTCAGCGACCGCCGGCTCCATCTTGGCCTCAGGGGTTTCTTCGATTACTTCTTCCTCGGGAGGAGGAGCTTCTTTTCTTTTCCGCTTCAGCCCCTTAAACTTCGTGCTGCCGCCCCTGCCCTTGAGTTTACCGCTGCCGATCGCCCTGGCCCTGTCTGAAATGCGTCCCGACTCACGCGCAGACTTCATCCTTTCCTTCTTACGCTTGAGCTCCTCTTCCCTGCGCTTGCGGAGCGCTTCCTCGCGGGAGCCCAGCTTCCCGAGATCAAGCATCGAGTGATGAAGCTCCATGAATTCTTTCGTCACCCGACCGCCCCACATGGCGCCCATCCGGCCCGGGGTGGCGATGCCGGAAAAATATAAATGCCAGAGAAGTATCGAAAGAATGATGGTGACCATGAAAACATGCAGCATTGACGCCGTATTAACAAGTCCGAGCTGGCCCGGCATGACGAGATACCAGAACTTCATGACGACACCGGATGCAAAGAGCAGGAGTGAAACCAGGCTCAATAAAAGAGTAAACAGTTTTTGCCCGCCGTTGAAACGGTAGGCTGCCGGTGGTTTGGCAAATTTTCTTGCGTATCCGCCCATTTCGCGCCACCAGGCGAATTCAGTAGGGCCGAAGGCAAGCGACCGGAAACCCCAGATGAGGAACACCAGAACCATGCCGGCGAAAAAGGCCACGCCGAATCCAAAATGAACCCAGCCGAGCGCGTATACGCTGCCAAGCGCCTCAGGGACGATGGGAACCCTGTAATAATGAAACATGCCGGTAAGTGCGGTGAAGAAAAAGGCAATCGCCGTCATCCAGTGCACAACGCGGTGCATTTTCGGCGTTATGACGACCATGTCAACGCGTTCGACCTTCTGTGAGCGCCTTTTTTCTTTTCCCTCTTTACCCTCTTTACCGCTTGGGCGTCTGACGCGGGTTCTTCGCCGGGTTTTCCTTCTTCTTGCCATGGGTTGGCCCTCATGATTTCGGATTGCGGATTGCGGTTTTGTGCGCCTTATCCCCTATCCTGCGCGAAGCTCCTTACAACCGAAGAACCGAATAACTGAAGAACCGAATAACTGAATAACTGAATAACTGAATAACTGGTTCTGAATTACCTGCGGCGGCGGCGCGGGCCGCGCCCTCTCCCCCTCCCTTTGTCCCTTCCTTTGCCGCCTTTCCTCGCGCGGCGGATCGGCATAGGCTGATAGAGGCGTTTGGCCTTTCCCGCTTTCTGTTTCATCTTGAACTGGCGTTCCATCTTTTCCGCGAATTCCGTCTGCTCTTCCGGCGTCATTTCGTCAAATGTTTTTTCTTCTTCCTCTTCTACGACGTGAACGCCGAGCGGGCCGAAAATCATGTAATGGAGGAACGCGAAAACGATTACAATCCCCGGGACAATTGCGGCCGTCCACCGGAACAAGCCCTTCCAGCTGGAAACGGCGGCCGGGACCTTGGGAATGAGCGCCAAACGCCGGTAATCCTTGGTCTGCTCCTCCTCGAGGATCATGAAAATACCGAGTCCGAAAAGGTTCTGGTCGATATCCATGCCGTAAGACAGATACCTGCGCCCGCCGATTTCCTGGCCGAACGTATTCCTCAGTGCGGCGAGACGCGACTCGGCCGCTTCTACGACGTCTTTCCGTTTGCCGAAAATAAGCGCGCCCGTGGGGCAGGCCCTTGCGCATGCAGGCCGCATTTTCAGGTCCGCGCGCAGACGGTCGTAACAGAAGTTGCACTTTATCGCTACATCCCGGTCCTTGACTTCAGGGTGTTGGCCCATTCTGGGCACTTCAAACGGGCAGGCGTGCACGCAGAAACGGCAGCCTGCACACCGCGTCTCATCCATGATCACGGCCCGGGTCTTGACGTCGATGGTGATGCAATCGGGAACAGGGCACACCATATGGCACGCCGGGCGCCCGCAATGGTAGCAGGAAACCCGCTGGAACCGTACGTACGGCTGTCCCCTCAACACCGATTCAAAGGCATGAATCGCCAGCACCGACCGGGAAGAGATGTCAGGCGGATTGACTCCCGTCGGAGTAAGCTCCGTGGTTTCGGGCGGGTGGTCGTTATACTCCTTGCAGGCCATCATACACGTGCCGCAGTTCGAACAACGGCTCATATCGGCGAGCATCGCATACCCGGGACCGATCTTACGTTTCTTGCGCCGCCTTCCACCTCGTTTACGTTTTGTTGCCATGAGTTGTCCCGAAGTTATTTGTCCAGGTTACAGGCAAAAAACCGGCATTCCGCGCCGTATGTATTCGGATCGCACGCCCTTCGAGCAAGGGCGGCTCCGCTTCCACCTACGATTCTACCGGCAGCGCCGAAGTCACAGGGAATCCCGATAACATGACGCCCGTCAATCGCTTTCAGCCTGCGGGTTATGCGGATTTCGCCCTCTATTCCCCCGCCGGGCAGGCGCGGCGAGCTCAGCTTGACTTTCTGGCGCCGCGTCAACCCTTTTTCCGTGGCGAAGTCAGCGCCGACTTCAATGAAGAAGCCGGGCATGATTTCGGCAATGTTCGGCAACACCCGCTCGCGTGCGGACCCGTGAGAGAACATCGGCAAATGGAAAAGGACACCCAGATATGGATACTTGCTTTCATCTGCCGGGGGTTCCTTAGGGAGCAGCGGATTAGTGCGGAAACTCGGCGCTATCTGGTTCGAGCGGTCGTAATCAAACGGCTCATAATATGCCGGGAACGGTCCGTCCAGCATGCCCGCGGCAAACAATTTCGCGAATCCGGTCGGTGTGCACGTGAACGGGGCGATATCCTGGGGACTTGTATCGGTACCGCCGTCAACAACGTCCAGGTCGTCCTGCCAGTTCGGCTTGCCTTCAGCGTCGGGCTTGAATATCGCAAGCCGCCTTCTGCCGTTCCAGGACACGTTGCCGCTGTCCAGAGAAGCCCGGCTATACAGAACATGAACGTTGCTCGGCCAGCGCCAGGCAAAAGCCGGATACAGGCCGACCTTTGTCTGCAACTCGCTTTGCCCGCCGTTGCGGTCCATGCAGGGCGCACTCAGCATTACTCCGGCCGCCGCGTCGATGTCCTGGGAACAATAACCTGTATAAAGCCAGTTGCCGCAAATGGTACCGGACGCCTTTATATCCGCCGACGACTTGAGTTGCCTGTTGTTCCCGCTGTAGCCGTTTATTTCACGGGCAACCAGGGCAGGCAATGCATCCATGAAATCCCAGGTCATCTTCTTGAAATTCTCGGGGGCCTCTGCGAGCATTGCCTCTCTCAGCCGTGTAAGAACCTGGAGTTCACTTCTCATTGTCGGGCCTACCCGGCTCGCGCTGATCCCGGCTTTGGCCCACTGTATCCACCGACCCATGTTGGTGAAAGAGCCTTCCTTCTCAAGCGGAGAAGCGGCATTCAGGAGCCATACTTCCGTCTGGGCGCCCGCGGCTTCCTTCCAGAAGGTCGCGGTTTCACTCTGCACCATGTCAAGAACGACAAGCCACTCAAGCTTTGCTAGGGCCTTTTTCACCCGGTCGGCATCGGGCGCGCTTACGGCGGGGTTGTCACCGAAAACGATGAGTCCCCTTATGGTCCCGTCTTCAATCGCATCGAAAATGCCGTTATAACCGTAGTTTACCCCTTTTGCGCGCTTCGGCAGACAGGAGAACGCCTGCTCCAGATCGGTATTGCCGCCATACCAGGCCCGGAGTAAACTGATAAGGTAGTCGCCCATGCGCGCCCATTCGTTCTTTGCCCTTGGCTCTTTCGTGGTCTCCAGATGGTTCTCGAGATATTCGCTGATGGTCTTGTCGTCTTCGGTCGGATACGGCAAATGACCCGGAAGGAACTCGGCTGCAAGCCCGTTATCGATGACGCCCTGCGCGTTGCCGAAATCCGCAAGCGGATATATTCCGCCGCCCGCAACACCGATGTTTCCAAGCAGCATCTGGAGTATTGCCGCCGCGCGGGCGACCTGGGGTCCGTTCGTCGAGCAAAGCGCGCCGTTGCCCAGAATTACGGCGCCGGCCTCACCTTTCATGCAGGTCCTGCGGTAGACGGCAACTGCATCTTCGAGAGCCATTGCATCTATTCCGCAGACGTCCGCGACCTGCTGGTCCTGGAACGGATAAAAACTCTCCACAAGCCTGTTCAAAGTGACGACCGAATCCCTTCTCGGCTCCCCGATTTTCAGGTTGCCGTTGTGGTCGAACTGGTAGCGCCATGTTGAATCGTCGTACCGGCGCGCATCCGGATCATATCCGGAAAAAATGCCGCGATTCTTGATTGTTTCAAAATCCTTGTTGATCTTGAACATCGCGTCGGTATGGGTGCGCAGATATTCGTTTTGAATACTCACGGTCGCGTCAGCCGATCTTGCCGAAGGATCGAGCCCGCGAACCAGCGAATAGACCATCCCGCCGATAAACGCCATATCGGTTCCGGGCAGAAGCCTTACATGCATGTCAGCCTTGCTTGTCGTCTCCGTGGCGCGCGGATCAACGACGATCAGTTTGGCCCCGCGCAGTTGCGCCCTGTGAACGTGATTCATCAGTACAGGGTGGGTAACCGCGGGATTCGCGCCGATTATGAGTATGCAGTCCGAATTCGCGATGTCTCCCGGATGGTTCGTGGGCGCCATGCGGCCGAACGACTCGCCAAGCGCCTTCACAGCCGGGAGATAACCGTTGCGCGCGGGAGAGTCTACGTAAAGCATTCCGAGGCCGCGGCAGAATTTTGCCGCAGCGTAGGCTTCCTCATTGGTCATGCCGGGACCGCCGATCAGACCTATCGAAGTACAGGTCTCGCCGGTTCCGCGCGTTGAGATAATCTTCGAAGCGATTTCCTGAATCGCCTTGCCGGCCTTGGGGCATTTCTTGGCCGCATCCCAGTCAGTACCTCCGGGCTTCCGGTGCCGGATTCGGTCTTCCCATGGGTCTTCTACTTTTTCTACCACTTTTCCAGCTTCCATCGCAGCCGCCGCGGCCACGAAACCCACCCGGTCCATCGAGCGGTTGAGAAAACTCAATGCGAGCACGCGGGAGCAGATACGCCCGTTGCTGATCGGGTTGCGCTTGTCGCCTTCCACGTGTTCTATGTTCTGCGCGCTTGTTCGAACTTCCAGACCGCATCCAATGGGACAAACGCCGCAGACAGTCCTCTTGAGCTGCAATCCCTCGATCTTCTTCGAGTACTGCTCTTTCTTGCGTCTCTTCTTCCTGGCCGCTTCGACCGTCGAACTCATGCCCAAGCTCAGGCAAAAAGCACCTACCGGTGCGGCTGTAGACAGCTTCAGGAAATCGCGTCTTGACAAGTTCAACTTAGCGCTCCTTCCACTAAAGCCTGAACATACTATCCCGTTATGTTCGCCAGATTTATTGATAGAACTCCCATATAATACGCAAATTGCACCCAAAGTCAAATGGAAAACACCTGTTTCCAATGCACCGAACATGTTCGCGTCGATACGAAGCGGGAAATTGAAGATGGAGTGAACGACGACGGCCTGAAACGAAACCCCGTCTTACGAACGCCCCTGTTTCCCCCTTGCTCTGTAGGGGAAAACAATACCTGCCAGTTATTCCACTCACTCAGGGCGGGTTTTATTCGGTTTCATCCTACCCGGTGCTCCTAAAGGTTGCACCTGCTTCACGCCAGGCTAAGGGACTCGCGCCCCTCCGGAGCGGTTATTTGAGCAGCTTTGCCGCGCATTTGTAGGGGCAAAGAACACGCGCATGCCTTGCTCCTACCTTTTATCGCGCAAAGCACGAGGGTTTGCCCCTGCATTCGGAGCCACGTCTCTTATTTATCGCAACAAATACTCATTGCATTTACTCGAAAGCTTCATCAAAAATAATGCATTACACATCTAATTATAAAAAGTCATTCCAACTCAATGCAGTGCTTACAATATGACATATATTGTAATATTATACCGCCTGCATTACTATTTGAAATCAAAGAGGTTATATAAATATATACGAAATTGAGCTAGAATTCTGCATGATGGAATCAGCGTAATATTACATAAATATAGTATTTGTCTAATAGTAACAGTAACTGGTTTGGTAATTGTCGGTAAGTCGATCTGCCGATTGGTTATTTCATTTACGCCGGAACAGGAATAAAATCTTAATTAATAAAAGCCCGGCGGTAATCGCCGGGCTTTTTCTTTATCTCTGTGTTCTGCAGATTACTCCGCCTTTTCGCCCTCCTCTTCCGGTTTCTCTTCGGGAGGTTCTTCAGGCGCTTTTTTTTCTTCCGGCTTTTCTTCTTCCGGCTTGGCTTCCTCGGTGGAAGCGGCCTCGGCCGCCGGTTCGGTTACGGCTTCGGGAGCCGGTTCGGTTTCGACGGGAGCTTCCTCTTCGGGCGGCGTCTCTTCCGCCGCGGCGGGTTTGGGTTCCCTGTCCTCGTCGCTTCTGAACTTGCGTTTATTGCGCCTCTGGTTTCTGGCCCAGCCCTTGCGCTTCCCCAAAACAGGGGCGGTGTCGCCGATGAGCTCGAGGTAGCATGTTTCCGCGGCGTCGCCGAGTCTCTTCTGCGGAAGGCGGATAATGCGCGTATAACCACCGTTGCGCGCCGCGAACTGCGGTGCAATCTCGTCGAACAGCTTCTTGACGGCAGCCTTGTTGGGCAGAAGGCTTGCGGCCTGGCGCCTGTGATGCAGAGTTCCTTTCCTCGCAAGCGTGATGAGCCTGTGGGCAAACGGCGTAACCTCCTTCGCCTTCGGAACGGTCGTTTTGATTTTGCCGTGCTCGAAAAGCGCGATTGTCAGGTTACGCATCAGGGCTTTCCTGTGCGCGCCCGTTCTGCCCAGTCTACGCCCGCGTTTCCGGTGTCTCATTGGGCCTTCTCCTCGACGGGCTCCTGTTCGAGAAGCTCCTTGGGCATCCCCAGCGAGAGCCCGATATCGGTCAGCTTCTTCTTTATCTCGCGCAGCGACGTCTTCCCGAAATTGCGGATGCGAAGCATGTCATGCTCCGACTTCGAGACGAGCTCGCGCACCTGGGTCATGTTGGAGGCGCGCAGGCAGTTGCTCGAGCGGACCGAAAGGTCCAAAATCGCAATGCTCTGGTCGAGCTTCCGCTGAAGCTCGGCGCGCTCCCTTGCGCCGCGCGCGGCCTCGTCCTCCTTGATCTCGGCCTGCTGCAGCTCGCGGCCGATCTCATAATAATGTACAAAGGGGTTGAGGTGCTTGCGGAGAATCTTCGCCGCCTCGACCAGCGCGTTGTCGGGCGTTAAAATGCCGTTGGTCCATATCTCCAGAATCAGCTTATCGTAATTGGTGAACATGCCGACGCGGGTGTCCTCGGTGCGGAAACGCACCCGCTGCACCGGCGAGAAGATACTCGCCACCGGGATAACGCCGACCTCGGAGATATTCTGCTTGTTCTCCTCGGCCGTAACGTACCCCCGCCCCCGCTCGACGACCATCTCCATGATGAACTCGTGCGGCTCCGTCACGGTGCAGATGTGCATGTCCGTGTTGAGCACTTCCACGCTCTCATCGTGGATAATGTCGCCCGCGGTAATGTCCCCCTTGCGGTCGGTCTCGATGCGCAGGGTGGTTGGCTTCCCGGTCTTCAAGCGAACGAGAAGGTCCTTAATGCTCAGCACGACGTCGGTCACGTCCTCGTAGACATAATCGAGTGCGGTAAATTCATGCAGAATGCCCTCGATTTTAATTGACGTGACGGCACATCCCTCGAGAGAGGAAAGCAGTACTCTCCTGAGGGCGTTTCCCGCAGTGGTCCCGAAGCCTCTCTCGAAAGGTTCGGTGATGAACATCCCGTAGGTGGAAGTAAGCGAAGCCTCGTCGACCACAACGCGGGTCGGGAGCTCGAAATCTCTCCAGCGAACACGCATAAGATTTCTCCTGCTTCGGGCCTTGCCCGGCTACTTGGAACAGAACTCGACCACAAGCTGCTCTTGAATCGGAGTCACAATCTGATCGCGACTCGGCAGCATCTTCACGCACCCCTGTAGCGCATCGTCTTCGCGCTCCAGCCATTCGGGAAGCTTCCGGGCGCGGGCAAATTCAAGGTTGTCCTTGATGAGCTTCCTGGATTTTTCAGTGTCTTTTACGCCGATAATATTTCCCGTACTCATGAGGGCCGACGGGATGTCCAGCTTGTGCTCGTTAAACGTAAGATGCCCGTGAACGATAAGCTGTCGGGCCTGGCTCCGCGACTGGGCAAACCCGAGATGGTAGACCACGTTATCGAAACGGCGCTCGATAAGCACCAGAAGGTTCTCGCCTGTATTGCCGCGCTGACGCTCGGCGCGACCAACGTAAATACGGAACTGGCGCTCCAGAACCCCGTAGGTGCGTTTAAGCTTCTGGGTCTCACGCAGCTGACGTCCGTACTCCGAAGTCTTGCCGCGACGCCAGGTATGCATGCCCGGCGGGTAATCCCTGCCGCGCTTGAAAGCGCAATTGGGGGAATCGCACCGCGAACCTTTGAGGTGGAGCGGCTCGCCCTCGCGGCGGCAGATCTTGCATTTCGGTCCCAGCTTTCTTCCCATTTAGTCAATATCTCCTTTTCAAGTCGCAGGTCGCAATGAATAAACGTCTATTCCTTGTGACGTTCGACCTTTGACCTTCAACCCATTTCCTCAGACCCTGCGCTTCTTTCTCGGGCGGCAACCGTTGTGCGGAAGCGGTGTCATGTCTTCAATCGACTTGACTGAAAGCCCCGCAGCCTGCAACGACCTTATGGCCGGTTCGCGCCCGGCGCCCGGGCCTTTTACCCTGACGTCAACTTCCTTTACCCCGAACTTGAGCGCCTTGGCCGCAACGGCTTCGGCGGCGCGCTGGGCGGCGAAAGGCGTCGACTTGCGCGAGCCTTTATAACCGATAGTGCCCGCGCTGTCCCAGCAGAGCACATTGCCCTGGCGGTCCGTAATCGTAATAAGCGTGTTGTTGAACGTCGCTTTTATGTGAGCGATCGCTTTGGCTACGTTTCGCCTGGCTTTCTTTTTCTGTTTTGCCATGAATTCGGTTTCCGTTTTCTCGTTACGTCAAATCTGTTTCAACGCCGCGCAAACCGGTCTGGTTACGTGCGGCCGCTAACTGCCAACGACTGAATCATCGCATCGCCTTGACTGATTTCTTTCCGGCAACGGTCTTTTTCGGTCCCTTGCGCGTGCGCGCATTCGTGCGTGTGCGCTGCCCGCGGGTCGGGAGTCCCTGCCTGTGCCTCAGGCCGCGGTAGCAGTTGATGTCCTTGAGCCTCTGTACGTTCTGCATAACTTGCCGCCTGAGCTGGCCCTCGATAACGAACCCGCGTTCAATCTCCGCCGCGATACGTGAGAGCTCGTCCTCGGTCAGGCTCTTTGCCCGAACGCTCCCGTCGATATTGCACGCCTTCAGAATCAGCTTCGAGTTATGAGGCCCGACGCCGTAGATATAGGTCAGGGCAATCACAACTCTTTTTTCGGCCGGTATGTCTACGCCTGCTACACGAGGCATCCAAAACCTCCCATTATCCCCAGTCAAAACAGAGCGGGCTTATTTGCCCTGACGCTGTTTATGGCGGGGATTAACTGAACAGATAACGCGCAAAACACCTTTGCGCTTTATCAGCTTGCAGTGCTCGCAGATGCGCCTGACTGAGCTGCGCACCTTCATAACGCCTCCAGTCGTTAGTCGTTTGTCGTTAGTCGTTAGTGAAGAAAAAGATACTAACGACTAACCACTAACCACTAACTACTAACTACTAACCACTAACGACTAACCACTACTCGCGGTATACAATTCTCGCCTTCGTTATGTCGTAAGGCGACATCTGAAGGCGCACCCTGTCGCCCGGAAGGATACGGATGTTGTATCGCCGCATCTTTCCGGAGAGGTGCGCGTGCACCAGATGGCCGTTCTCGAGCTTTACCTTGAAGCGGGTGTTCGGCAACGCCTCCACCACTTCGCCTGTCAGCTCAATCGGCTCTTCCTTGGGCATCCTTTTCCTTTATCCATCAGCCGTGAGGACAAGAGGCCCGTCACGGGTAACCGCCACCGTATCCTCGAAATGCGCCGACAACCTGCGGTCCCTGGTGACGACCGTCCAGTTATCCTTCAAAACCGTGGTTTTCCACGTCCCGGCGTTCAGCATCGGCTCTATCGCGATTGTAAGGCCGACCTCGAGTATGCGGTCAAAAGCCGAAGGATTCACGTAGTTGAAAATCTCCGGCGGTTCGTGAAGCTTTGTACCGAGTCCGTGCCCGGTATATTCCCGCACGACCTGGAAACCGGCTTCCTTCGCACTGTTCTCAATCGCGCCCGATACGTCCGCAAGCGTGTTTCCGGCAACGCACTGCTCTATTGAGCGCTTCAACGCCTCGCTGGCGGCTTCCATAAGGCGCCTGGCTTCCTCGGATACATCCCCGACCGGCCATGTGCGCGCGGCGTCGCCGATGTAACCGTCGAGCGTAACACCGACGTCGACGGAAACGATGTCTCCCGCCAAAAGGAGGCGCCCCTCGCACCCGATTCCGTGAACGACTTCCTCGTTCAACGACACGCAGATGTTCCCCGGGAACACCTTGCTTCCAACCTGATATTGAAAGAACGTCGGCGTACCGCCGTGACTTCTTATATACTCCTCGGCCGCCTTGTCAAGCTCGAGCGTCGAAATGCCCGGTTTCATCATCGAGCACAGAAGCTCGAGCGTGCCGATCACGATGCGTCCGGCCCGGGCCATCTTCTCGATCTCGCGCGCCGACTTCAATATCGGCTGACGTGATCGGCGGAAAAGTCCCATTGCAGGCCCCGGTCCTAGTCAGTCGGACGTTCAAGCGCCTTGCGCACGACCTCGGCGACCTCATCCGGCTTCGGAGAGGCGTCGACGCGCACAAGACACCCGCCCTTTTCATAATAATTTTCAAGCGGCTCGGTCTTTTCTTTGTATTCGACCAGCCGCACCTTTATCGTTTCCGGCTCGTCGTCGGAGCGCTGGAACAGCTCACCGCGACACTTGCTGCATTTCCCGTCCTCCGGGGGCGGGTTGAATTTGATATGATAGAGCGCGCCGCAATCCTTGCATGACCGCCTGCCCGAAAGTCTCTGGACAACGACCTCGTCGGCCACGTCGAATGAGACGACGGCGTCGAGCTTCATTCCCAGTTCTTCAAGCACTTCGTCAAGGGCTTCACCCTGCACAACCGTTCGCGGGAAGCCGTCGAGGACGAAGCCTTTCTCCGCGTCCGGCTTTGCGAGCCGCTTGCGCACCATTTCCACAACCACCTCGTCCGGCACGAGTTTTCCGGCATCCATAAATTCCTGAGCCTTGCGCCCGACTTCGGAATTGCTTCGCACCTCTTCCCTGAACAGGTCGCCCGTCGAAATATGCGGCACATTCGCATGCTCGCAGTAACGCCCCGCCTGCGTGCCTTTTCCAACTCCCGGAGGTCCGAGAAAAACGAGTTTCATGTCCGCTCCTTGCCCTTACTCACTTCCAATGCTATTCCGGCAACCCTAATAGGTTCGGCTTCCGCGTTGCGTTTTTTTCATAAAACCTTCGTAGTGCCTCATGAGCAGATGGCCCTCGACCTTCTGAACCATGTCAAGGGCGACGCCGACCACAATCAGGATTCCAGTCCCGCCCAGGAAACCCGAGAGGTACTGGTTGATGTTGAAGAAGTACGCGACCATCTGCGGAAAGATCGCGATAAACGACAGAAACGCGCTTCCGACCAGCGTTATTCTGTTCAGAATATTCTCGATGTGCAACGCGGTCTGGTTGCCGGGCCTGTAACCGGGTATAAACGAGCCGTGCTCCTTCAGGTTATTGGCGATTTCGACAGGGTTGAAAGTAAGCGCCGTCCAGAAGTAAGTGAAAAACCCTATCATTGCCAGGTACACGACCGTGTACCAGAAGGTGCCAATCTGGAACATATCGGCCACCCCCCGGAGCCCGAGCCCGCCGAGAAGTGCGGCCGGCAGAATAATAATCGACTGTGCGAAAATGATGGGCAGCACGCCCGCGGCATTGACGCGCAGCGGAAGGAAATGCCTCTGACCGCCGTAGATCCTCCGCCCGCGAGCGACCTTCTGCTGTTGTATCGGTATCTTTCGCTGCCCCTGCGTAATCATGACAACGCACACGACAATTCCGACGAATAGCCCAATGAAGGCGAGCACCTTTCCGACCTCAGGAGGCACGGGCTCGCCCCGGCTGTACGCGCCGGTGATGTTGCCGAGAAACTGCGCGAACGCGGAAGGCATCCGCGAGATAATACCGGCCATAATAATTATCGATATGCCGTTTCCGACGCCGAATTCGGTTATCTGCTCGCCCAGCCACATCAGGAATATCGTGCCCGTCGTCAGCACCATGACCATGAAGAGCTGCGTAAGGGCCGGGTTCTGTGTCTCAATGAGCGGGATTTCCCCGCCTCCCGGGGTGGGAAACCTCATCCCCATCAGCATCCGGACGATAAACCAGCCCTGAATCATGCAAAGCAGCACAGTGAAATAGCGCTCGTACTGGTGAATCTTGCGGCGGCCGGATTCGCCTTCCTTTGCAAGGGCCTCCAGCGACGGCACCACCTTCACCAGGAGCTGGAAAATAATCGAGCTCGAGATGTACGGCATTATGCCGAGCGCGGTAAGCGAGCACTGCTGGAGCGTGCCGCCCGTAACCACCGACAGGAAATCCCACCAGTCGGCGGAGCGCTCTTTCATATATTGAACGGCCTGGTAATCTACGCCTGGAATCATTATCCAGGCTGCGAGCCGGTAAATCGCCAGAAAGGCGAAGGTGAAAAAAATCTTCCGCCTCAGCTCGGGAATCTTGAACATGTTGGCGATTACGCTGAACATTATCCTTAGGCCTCACTCCCGGTTCCGGCCGTATCATGGATCGAAATTACCTCGACCGTGCCTCCGGCCTCTTCGATTTTCTTTACGGCGCTTTCCGAGAATTTATGCGCCTGTACCAGGAGTTTGCGGGTTATCTCGCCGTTACCAAGAATTTTTATTCCAAAGAACCGCTTAATGAGCCGCCCACCGCGGAAATCCCGGGAGATTATTCCCTTTTCACACAAAAGCTCGGGTGTGACCACGGTGTCGTCATCAAAAACATTCAGTCTCGAGATGTTAATCGGCACGTAATCCTTTCTGAACTTCGCGTTTGAAAACCCGCGCTTCGGAATGCGCCTGAAAAGCGGCATCTGCCCGCCTTCAAACATCGCACGCTTTGAATAGCCGGAGCGCGACTTGGAGCCTTTATGGCCGCGGCCGCAGGTTTTTCCGATGCCGGAGCCCGTGCCGCGCCCCTTGCGGGTGCGACGCTTGTGCCTCTTGATCTTTTTCATTACATCAGTCAGATTCATCGAGTGTCACTCCCCGAAGGGTTTCAACCTGTTCTTTCGTGCGCAGCCCTTCAAGCCCGGCCATCGTGGCTTTGACAAGGTTCATCGGGTTGTTCGATCCGAATGATTTCGTGAGAATATTCTTAATCCCGACGGCCTCCACAACCGCCCGGACGGACGCACCGGCTATAACGCCGGTCCCGGGGCGCGCCGGGATGAGCGCAACTTTCGCGGCCCCGAAACGCCCCAGCGTTTCATGGGGAATCGTGTCGCCTTTCAGTGAGATGGCCTTCATATTCTTCTTGGCCGACTTTATCCCTTTTTCGACCGCGCTGGGAACTTCCTTCGCCTTGCCGAAGCCGACGCCTACATTCCCCTTCCGGTCGCCGACGACGACAAGCGACGAAAAGGAAAAACGGCGTCCACCCTTAACCACTGTGGCGCAGCGGTTGATCTTGACAACGGTCTCACGGAGCATATCTTCAGGCTCGGCCTTTTCCTGACCGCGTCCCGGACCCCTGCCGGGGCCTCTGCGTCCTCTACCTCCAGCACGAATCACCATGAAAATTCCCTTTCCGGTCCCTGGTCTTTATGATAACCAGAGGACCACGCGACCTTTCCTGTGCGCTTTAAAACTCTATTTTACCTTCGCGAAGCTTCTCGGCAAACGCCTTTATCCTTCCATGGTAATGGAAGTGTCCGCGGTCGAAGGCGACACTGGTTATTCCCACCGACTTCAACCCGCTGGCCACAAGGATACCCAGCTTGGCGGCTGATCCCACGTTTCCACCGTAACCATGCATCTCACGAAACGCCTTTGAGCCGGTAGAGAGCGCAAAAAGCGTCTTGCCTTCCTCGTCATTCACAGCCTGGCAGGAGAAGTTCTTATTGCTCCGGTATACGGTCAGACGCGGACGCTCACTGGTGCCGAACATCCTGCGTCTGACACGCAATCGTCTCCTGCGTCGCTGCTTCGCTATCTTTTTCTCGCGCTTCATGTTCAGCCTCTTATCAGGTCTGTAGGCTCGTAGGTATGTAGGTGGGCAGGTAAGAACCCAAAAACCTACAGACCTGCAAACCTGCGAACCTGATATATGCTATTCACCGCCAACGAAAGCTTTCCCGGCCTTCAGGCGGACAATCTCGCCGTGGTAGCGGACCCCCTTGCCTTTGTATGCATCCGGCGTGCGCACCTTGCGCACATCCGCGGCAAACTGCCCGACCTGCTGCTTGTCCGGGCCCTTGATAATAATGAGTTGTGGGCCCGGGACCTCGATTTCAATCATAGGCGGCGGCGAAAGCCTGACCGGATGGCAGAAGCCGACTTTCAAAACAAGGTCTTTTCCCTGCTTCGCGGCGTTATACCCAACGCCGACGATATCGAGCTTCTTTATAAACGGTTTTACCACCCCCTGGACCATGTTGGCAATCAGCTGCCGGTAAAGCCCGTGCAAGGCGCGGCTGGCTTTACTGTCGTTTGGGCGATTCACCTGCAGCTCATCACCTTCCCTGGACACGGTAACGCCGCCCTTTATCTCCTGCGAAAGAGTGCCCCCCGGCCCCTTCACCTCAACGCGATCCGGCTCGATCTTCACGGTAACGCCGGAAGGCACTGGAATCGGTTTTTTCCCCACGCGGCTCATCGCGTCTCTCCTCTATCCTGATACACGCGCAGCAAGCTGCAAATAAAGGGACAAGGTAACAAGTTGATAAGGAAACAAGTAAAATAAGAAAACAAACAATAAAAAAGGCCATTTCCTCTTTACTTATTCCCTTGTTCCTTTGTTTCCTTGTTTCCTTGTTTCCTTGTTTCCTTTTCTGGCGCCCTACCATATGGTGCAGAGCAACTCTCCACCCACGTGTTTCTTGCGCGCCTCGCGGTCTGAGAGGATTCCGCTTGAAGTCGAAAGTATCGAAACCCCCAATCCCTTGAGGACCGGCTTTACATTGTCCACCCCGACGTAAATCCGCCGGCCAGGCTTGGAGTTGCGCTGGATATGATTAATAATGCGCTCACCCTCGGGCCCGTATTTGAGCTTCATGACGATCCAGCTGCACGGTGTCGCGGGTTCGACTTCAAAGCCGTGTATATAACCTTCGCGCTCCAGAGCTTTCGAAATCCCGAGCTTCAGGTTCGAAAGCGGGATGCGGACCTGCTCCTTTTCCACGCGAACCGCATTGCGAATGCGGGTAAGCATATCTGCCACGGGATCGGTCATGGTCATTTGCAAAGACTCCTTCTTATCCTTGCTTGCGCAGCTTTACCAGCTGGCTTTCCGCACGCCGGGGATTTCACCCCTGTTTGCAATCGTGCGAAAGCAGATTCGGCAAATCTGAAACTTGCGGTAATAGCCGCGGGGGCGGCCGCATATCTGACAACGATTGTACTGCCGCGTCTTGTATTTCTGCGGCCTGCGCTGTTTTATTATAAGACACTTCTTGGCCATAAAGCAGGCAACCTTTCGTCTTTGGTCCTTTGGTCCTTTGGTCTTTCGGTCATCCGGTCTTTTCTTGACCGAGGGACCGAAGGACCGATTGACCAATTGACCAGCTCTAGCGCCGCCGAAACGGCATCCCGAAAAACCTCAGAAGCTCGAGGGAACGGTCGTCGGTGGAATTCTCTATTACAAGAGTAATGTCCATCCCCTGAGGGAATTCGACCTTGTCCACGTTTATCTCCGGAAAGACGAACTGGTCCGAAAGGCCCAGCGAGTAATTCCCGTGCCCGTCGAACGAATTCGTGGGCAGTCCCCGGAAGTCGCGTATACGGGGTATCGTTATCGAAATCAACCGGTCGAGGAACTCATACATCCTCTTCTGGCGAAGCGTGACCTTGACGCCGATCGGCACGCCCTCGCGAATCCTGAAACCGCTGACGGCGTGGCGGGCCTTTGTCACGACCGGTTTCTGGCCGGTTATCGTCGCCAGGTCTTTCATGGCGGCGCCGATGCGCTTCGAGTTTTCAGTGGCGCGACCCACCCCCATGTTTACGACTATCTTATCCAGCCGCGGAACGGCGTGCCGGTTCCCGTAACCGAAGGTCTCCATCATCTTCGATACGATTTCCGCCTTGTATTTTTCCAGGAGCCTTGACATGTCCGTTTCCCATCACCGTATTTCATTTAACGCACAGCAAGCTGCGCCGCTAAATAAGTGAACAAGAAAACAAGTTGACAAGGAAATAAGTAAAAAAATGATTTCTTGTTCTCTTGTTTCCTTGTTTCCTTGTTTCCGTGTTTCCTTGCTTCCTTGCTTCCTATTTCTTGCGCGGTTCTATTACGCCGCTGCACTTCTTGCAGACACGCTCTTTCACCCTGCGTGTACGTCCCCTTATGACTTTCTCCGCCCGCCTGATGCCGATGCGCACGGGGCGCGCGCAGTTTTCGCACCACAGCATGAGGTTGGAAACGTGTATGGGGGCTTCTTTCTGAACCCGCCCGCCCTGGGGATACTTGTCGCTCCGCCGAACGTGCTTCCAGATGTAATTCGTCTGCTCCACGATGACGCGGTTCTCTTTCGGAAAACACTTCAGCACCTTGCGTGGAGTCACGGCCTCCGCGGTTTTCTTGCGCGGTTTTGCCTTTCCGGTTATTACAACGACCAGGTCGTTCCTGCGTATATGCATTTTTCCGCCCTCAGACAACTTCTTCCGCAAGCGAGATTATCTTCATGAAATTTTTCTGCCTCAGTTCCCTTGCGACCGCGCCGAAGACGCGCCCGCCGCGCGGGTTGCCCTGATTGTCAATTATTACCACGGCATTGCTGTCGAACCGGACATACGAGCCGTCCTGGCGCCTCAGCGAATTCTTGGTGCGAACAACCACGCACCTGACCTTTTCCTTCTGCTTGACGTCGCCCCGCGGGTCGGCCTTTTTGACGCTTGCGATGATAATATCGCCGATCCCGGCGTAACGGCGGTTTGTGCCGCCCAGCACGCGAATGCATCCGACCGTCTTTGCGCCGGTATTGTCGGCAACATCCAGGCGTGAGCCCATCTGTATCATGACTCGCCCCCTTCCGGGGCGACCTGCCCGGCCTCTGCGGAGGCGGGCCCGGCTTCAACCGCGTCCGGCTCGACCGGCGTCTCTTCGGCGGCAGCAGGTTCAGCGACGGCCGGTTCAACGTCGGCGGCGCCGGGAATAGGCTCGAAGTCAACCTTTTCGCGCTCAATAATATCGAGAAGGCGCCAGCGCTTCCGTTTCGAGTGAGGCCGCGACTCGATTATACGGACAATATCGCCGAGCGCCGCTTTCTCCGTCTCGTCATGTACAAGAAAACTCTTGCGGCCCTTGACATACTTGTGGTAGCGCGGATGCTTCACAAGGCGGGTCAGTTCAACCCTTATGGTTTTCGCAGCCTTGCCCGCGGAAACCACGGTTCCCGTTTCAGTCCGGCCTTTTCCCCTTGAGGTCTGAGTCATGATGTTTCAGCCTCCCCGGGCTGAGCCGGAGATTCTGAGGAAACCGGAGCCTCCGGCTCCTCAGTCTCTTTCTTTATTTCCTTTTCCGCCTTCTTTTCCTTTTCTTCCTTCACAGCGGGTTTTGATTCCTTCCGCTTCTCAGTTATGCCCGGAATACCCGTGCGTATGATTCCGAGCTCGCGCTCACGAAGCACAGTCCTGATTTTGGAAATATCGCGGCGTGCCCCGCGGATTTCGCCCGGGTTTTTCGCCTGGTCGTCATGCGTTTCAAATCGGCGCTTGAAGAGAAGCTCGATTTTATCCCGCAACTTTTCTCTGAGTTCGTCATCGGTGAATTCGCGCCAGTGCTGGGTTCTCATTGTTTCGGCCTCCGGTGCACCAGCCTGCAGCGGATGGGCATTTTATGGGCCGCGCGGTTGAGCGCCGTCTTGGCGTTAATTTCCGACGCGCCCTTGATTTCGTAGATAATCGTACCGGGGCGGACGACCGCGGCGTAGAACTCGGGCTCGCCCTTTCCCTTACCCATGCGGGTTTCGGCAGGCGTCGCCGTAACGGACTTGTCGGGAAAGACCGCGACGATAACGCGGCCCTCACCGGCGAGGTAATGGTTGGCGGCGATTCGGCCGGCCTCTATCTGGCGGGCCGCAAGCCAGCACGGCTCGAGCGCCTGAATCCCGTACTCACCGACGGAAAGCTTGTTTCCGCGGCTGGCGCGCCCGCGGATGCGCCCGCGCTGCATTTTCCGCCACTTTACTCGTTTTGGCTGGGTAGCCATCTCAACCTCAGTTCCAAAAGAAGTTTCGAGTTTCGAGTACAGAGTTTCGAGAAAAAATATATTAGCGGAAGTTCTTCACTCGATACTCGAAACCCGATACTCGATACTTGTTATATCCGGGCTACTTCATGCGCTCTTCTTCTTCTTCGGTGAGGATATCGCCCTTGTATACCCAGACCTTGATTCCGATATGCCCGTAGCTCGTATGCGCCTCGGTGAAACCGTAGTCCACGTTCGCGCGGAGGGTCTGAAGAGGGATCTTCCCGACGGAAGAATGCTCGCACTTGGCGATCTCCGCGCCGCCCAGGCGCCCTGAAACCATTATCTTCACGCCCTGAGCTCCCGCGTTACTGACGAGCTCGAGGTGCTTTTTTATGACCCGGCGAAAACTGGCGCGCTTTTCAAGCTGCTCGGCGATGGACTCGGCGACAAGCTGCGCCTCGGTATCAGGATTCTTTACCTCCATGATGCGCACGTTGTCGATGTGTCTGCCGATAAGCTCCTCCAGCTCCTCCTTGAGCCGCTCGATTTTCGCGCCCTTTCTGCCGATAACGAGCGCGGGTTTCGCAGTGTGAATGCGGACGGTAAGGCCGTCGCGTGTCCGGTCGATCTCAATCTTGGGAATCCGGGCGCCTTTGTGACTTCTCTTTATGAAGCGCCTGATTGCCTGGTCCTCGACCAGAAATCTGCCGAAATCCTTCTTGGTGGCATACCACTGCGAACGCCATTCCTCGACGGTGCGAAGCTTCTGCTTGCCCGTGCGAATCTTTATGCCGACCCTGAAACCCGTGGGGTTGACCTTCTGGCCCATGAATTACTCCCGTTTGAAAGAAGTTTCGAGTTTCGAGTATCGAGTAAAGAAAAAAACTCGAAACTCGAAACTCGAAACTCGATACTTCTTATTCGGTCCTGTAACCAAGCACCACGTTGATGTGGCACATGCGTTTGATGATCGGCGTCGCCCGGCCCATCGCACGGGGCAGCCAGCGTTTGAGCCTGGGACCCTCGTCCACCCAGAGCTGCTTTATGAAGAGATTGTCAACGTCGAACTTGTCAATCTCTTTTTCAACATTCGAGTACTTGGTGCGAAATGTACGCGGGTCCGACTTGCGAAGGTCCTTTGCCCGGCTCACGAACTGGTTCGCGTTCTGAATCGCACCGTGAATCAACTGCTCGACCATATGCCCTGCGCGCTTGTGCTCGAAAAGCAGGACCTCGAGCGCGCTGTTGACGTTTTTTCCCCTTACAAGGTTTGCTACCAGGCGCGCCTTGCGGGGCGACGAGCGGGCGTACCGGTGCGAGGCCCTGAATTCCAGTTTTTCGGTAACGGTTACTTCTGACTTTGCCATACGGATACCCGCTTTCAATCGAGCAGCCTACGTCTTCTTAATCTTCTTCGATGACGAATGTCCGCGGAAGATTCGGGTCGTCGCGAATTCCCCGAGCTTGTGTCCAACCATATCCTCAGTCACAAAAACCTTCTGGAAACCTTTCCCGCGGTGCACGTCAAACGTGTGACCTACAAACTCGGGCAGAATGGTGCACGCGCGCGCCCAGGTCTTAAGCGGTTCGCGATTGCCCGACTGCTTCTGATGCATCACCTTGCGCAGAAGTTTCGGATCGACGTATGGATCTTTTTTCGACGAACGACTCATGTTTTCTCTGGTTCCTTGGTTCTCTGGTTCCTTGGTTCTTTGGTTCCTTATTTCCTACCGTTTTTTGCGTTTCTTGCGGCGCTTCCTGATAATCAGCGAATTCGACGTCTTGCCCGGCTTGCGCGTCTTTCCGCCCTTGGAAAGAACTCCAGTCGGCGAGCAGGGATGACGGCCTCCCGCCTTGCGCCCCTCGCCGCCACCCATCGGGTGCGCGACCGGGTTCATCGACGTGCCGCGGTTATGCGGCCTGCGCCCATGCCACCTTGTGCGCCCGGCTTTTCCGTATGTAACGTGCTGCCAGTCGAGGTTTCCGATCTGGCCCAGCGTCGCACGGCAATTAATATTAACCCTGCGCTGCTCGCCCGAGGGAAGCACCAGTATCGCGTACTTGCCCTCCTTGGCGGTGAGCCGGATGTACGTGCCGGCGGAGCGTGCGAGTTTGGCCCCCCCGCCGGGCTCGAGCTCGACGTTATGCACGATAAGTCCCGGTGGAATTTTTCCCAGCGGGAGCGAATTTCCAAGCCTCGGCTCCGCGTTGGGGCCGGAAAGAACCTGCTGCCCGACCTCAAGACCCAGAGGCGCGATAATATACCGTTTCTCGCCGTCGACGTAATTCAGCAGCGCGATATTGGCGCTTCTGTTCGGGTCGTACTCAATCGAGGCCACGCGTGCGGGTACTCCGTCCTTGTCCCGCCTGAAATCGATCCGCCTGTAAGCGCGCTTGTGCCCGCCTCCGCGGAACCGTGCGGTCGTACGGCCGTGATGGTTTCTTCCGCCGGTCATTTTCTTCGGCTCGCAAAGGCTTTTTTCCCGCTTTGTCCTTGTAATCTCGGAAAAGTCGAGCACCGTGCCAAAGCGCCGTCCCGGGGATGTCGGTTTGTATTTCCTGATGCCCATGGTAATCTCCGGCCTTCAGTCCGCCTTATGCGCGCCTAAAAGACGTCTATCTGCTTTCCTTCGGGATCGAGTTTAATTATGGCCTTTTTCCAGTCCGAGCCGTAGACAAAACGCCACCTGTGCCGGCGCGGCTTGCCCTTCATCCTGATGGTTCTGACGGAAAGCACTTTCGCGCCGTCCCATATCTGTTCAACGGCCCATTTGATCTGCTGCTTGTTGGCCGTTTTCGCAACGATGAACGAATACGCATTGTTCAACAGCACGTTGCGGTGCGATTTTTCCGTTACGAGCGGTTTCAGTATTATCTGCCGCGGATCACGGAACTTCATCTTGAAAGCCTTTCCTTCAGGTCCTCGAAGCCCTCGCGCGTCAGCAAAACACGATGCGCCCGCACGACGGCGAGCGCATTGAAGTCATCTACCGGCAGAATTTTTACGCCGGGAATATTTCGGCCGGACTTGACGACATTAAGGTGTTTCGTCCTGAAGTCCTCTTCGCTCTCGGCGCGCTGGCCCTGAAGGTTGCGCACCCCCACGAGAACGGAGCGGCTCAGTTTCAGTTTCTTAAGTAAAGCGGCGAAGTTCTTCGTGGAAGGCTCGTCGAATTTCAACTCGTCGATTATTATCACTTCGCCGTCGGTTATTTTGGAGAGAAGGGCGGATTTGAAGGCCTGGCGTTTCGCGGTTTTTCCTATTGAGTAGGAATAGTCGCGGGGCTTGGGGCCGAACGCGACGCCGCCGCCGCGCCAGTGCGGCATTTTCCGGTCGCCCGCGCGCGCCCTGCCGGTGCCTTTCTGACGCCATGGTTTCGCGCCCGAGCCGGCCACCTGGCCGCGGGTTTTCGTACACGCGCTGCCCTGGCGCCGGTTGGCCATGTACATGACGCACGCCTGGTGCAGAAGCTCATGGCGCACCTTGCCGCCGAGCAGGTTCTCATCGATAGTCGCGGTTTCCGCGACCTCGCCCTCGTTGTTGTAGACCTTGATGTCCAGCATGGCTTTAGGCCTTAATCCTTATGTCTATGCCCGCGGGCATTTCAAGCTTGTGCAATGCATCTATCGTTTTCCCGCTCGGGCTCCAGATTTCTATCAAACGCTTGTGCGTGCGGATCTCGAACTGCTCCCTGCTCTTCTTGTCGACATGCGGACTGCGAAGGACGGTGTAACGCTCTATCCGCGTCGGAAGCGGAATAGGACCGGCCACCCTTCCGGCATTGGAGCGCTTTGCCTCCTCCACGATCTCCGCAGCCTTCTTGTCAAGGATTTCATGGTCGTACGCTTCCATTCTTATCCTGATTTTTTCCGTAGTCATCTAATGCCTCGCAAGCAGTATCCCGGTTTTTCCGTTTGCACAAAAACACCTTCGGCGCACAGCAAAAACCTCGCCGCACTCCACACCCCGGCGGGAAAAATTCCCAAATAAAAATAAATTCATTCCCCTCGGGCTACTGTAGTTCATACAGTCCCCAACGGAAATTCCCTAAGGTGCAAAGAATTCTCAGTATATCAATTATGGAAATGAAGTCAAGGTGAAATTTTTCTTTTTTCCCGAAGTCTGTGTAGCGACGGGACCTAGAAAAATCCTGTCAAAAATGTCGCATAAAAAACGATTCAGGCCAATTCAGCAAAAGTTATCCTAACATTCTACAACCATAAAAGTTGTGAAAAGTGTGCACCGAATCGGGTAAAATATTTTTATTATTGTGAAATTTTTTTTTATTGGATTCATGCGAGTATTCAATTATTTCCGGCCACAGTCGACCAGAGCACATCCCACTCTCTCTCAAATGATACAGACATCCGCGGATGGGTCCTTTCGAAACCGGTGTGGTTTCCGTCTTCGTCGAAAAAGACCTGCATCCCGAAAACCGGTTTTAGCGGCTCGCTTATCCAGCCAAAACGCACGTCGCTTATCACAACAACGCTGCCGCCCTGGAATTCTTCCACGTCATAGCGGACCAGATCCTGGGCAAACCATTTAAAAGTTCTTCCCGCTTCCGTTTTCAGGGCTTCTTTTACCAGAGGGTCTCGGGACGATTCAAGCCTGGTGAGCTCGACATTCCCGGGATTCCACGTCGATACAAGCCCGACGTGGTGGTTTCCGTCGGGGTCCGTGACAACCGCGCGCCAGCAGTAAATCGTGAAAAAGCAGGGGGTGACAAAGAGGCTGGAAACTTCGATCCCGCTATCAGCCGCGGATTTTTCTGCAATGCCCCGTGCTTTCAGATTCTGTCTTACCGCCCATCCAAGGTAGGCCGTACTCAGGACGAGCGCGCCGATTGCCACACCCTTGCGCACGTCAGCGGGAATAATCCTGAAAAGCGCGATGAAAACGGCAATCGCAAGCGGCGCGGAATAAAAAGGATCGATAATCGCTATTAAATCGAGTGAAAACCTGTGCCTGCTTAACGGGGCCAGTATCAAGGTACCGTAAGTATTGCACCAGTCCAGTACGGGGTGCGTAAGCAGAACCCACGCGGCAAGATGAACCCATGGCAGGCGTTTTTCCTTCTCTTTCGCAAATCTCAGGACGAGGAGCAATACGACCGCAAGGATAAAGGCAAGAACTACAAACGAATGCGTCTCCGCCCGGTGGTACTTCATCGAGGCAAGCGGTCCGAAAGCACGGGCAAACACGTCCAGGTCGGGCGCGATTCCGAGGGCCGCGCCCGCGGCCAACGCCTTCCAGCCGAGCTTTTTCCTGAAGCCGGCCTCGGCTATCGTAACGCCCAGCAATGTCTGCGTTATCGAGTCCATTTCAGTGATACCGGTTTAATCGCCTCAATTGTCTGATTTACAGCTTATCAATTACATCCCAGGTACTTGATAAATTCAAGAATAATCCATAGCGGTTAATAATCTGTTTTGATAATATATTTATCCTTATGAATCATAATAAAACCATCCCT
Organism: Planctomycetota bacterium; assembly: GCA_004376375.1. Classification (GTDB taxonomy): domain Bacteria; phylum Planctomycetota; class E44-bin39; order E44-bin39; family E44-bin39; genus E44-bin39. The sequence goes on along the minus strand of SOJX01000079.1, from coordinate 26,684 downwards.
GGAATCTTCGTTCTGATAGCCCTGGTGGCTGCCACTTCCCTGGTCTATGCCGACTGTTTTGCAGTGGTCGTGGGAAAGAAGGCTTCGGCGGACGGCTCCGTAATCGTCGGCCACAACGAGCAGAACAGTGGGCGGATGATCGCAAATTACCGTTACGTTCCGAGAATGAAGCATGAGCCCGGCGCGGTGGTGAAACTCAGGAGGGGCGGCACCCTCCCCCAGGTCGCGGAGACGAATGCATTTCTCTGGCAGGAAGTTCCGAACTGCGAATGGAGCGACTCGTATTTCAACGAGCACGGCGTCACCATATGTTCGGACAGGTGCAGCACGCGGGAAGATTCCTGGGAAGAGCTGGTAAAACGCGGCGACGTGGAAGGCGGCGGTATCGGATACATGTTGAGAAGGCTTGTCGCACAGCGCGCAAAAACGGCGAGAGAAGGTGTAGAAATCGCGGGCGAACTGATAAACAAGTTCGGTTACTGGGACTCGGGCAGGTCATACGTGATAGCGGACCCGAACGAGGCGTGGGTACTTGCCATCGCGCGTGGAAAGCACTGGATCGCACAGCGGGTTCCGGACGACGCGGTGGTCTGCATCCCAAACATCCACGTAATCGGACCGGAAGCCGACCTGAGCGATAACAAAAACGTGATAGCCTCCCCGGGGCTTGTCGAATACGCGACCAAGCGCGGCTGGTACGACCCGAAATCAGGCAAGCCGTTTAGCTTCATGGACGCGTTCAACCTGCCGCCGGAGAAGAACAGCTACCGGGAAAAGAACGGCCATGACCCGCGCCAGTTTGGTGGGCAGCCAACGGTAGATGGAGTATTTAGAGTTCCCGAAAAAGGACCGCTGCCGTTTTCGGTCAAGCCCGCACATAAAATGGAAGTTGCAGACGTGGCAAAGATTCTCAGGAGCCACGTAAGGGGACAACTTCCAAGTGATAAGGGTGCGCCTCATCTTCTGGACGTGGAAACAGGGATGAACATCTGCACAAAGACGACGCAGGCGGCGCAGATATTCCAGCTTCGAAGCAACATGCCGAAGGAAATAGGTTGCGTTGCCTGGCGGGCGACGACCGCGCCGTGCACCGGCGTCCTCATTCCGTTCTACCTTGGAATTACCGAAACGCCTGAAGATTTTTACAAACCATGCGATATCAAAAAAGCGCTTTCTCTTGATTACCATTTCAATTACCCGGAAGAGAAGCTCGTGTTCGATTCGGACTTCGCGTTCGACATCTTCAACGAGACCGAAAACCTGGCCGAGAGAAACTACGCCGAGGCAATCAAGATAATAAGAGAAGCCTGGGATAAATTTGAAAAACAGGAATTCGAAATGCAGTCCAGGATTGAAAACGGCGCGCTTACGCTATATAAAAAAGACAAAGATAAAGCGAGGCAGCATTTAACCGAATATACCCATAAGTTGACCCGACTTGCCGTTTCAAAAGCCAAAGAGCTGAACATAAAACTGAAAACCAAATTCTGGGCCGAGTAATCGGCCGTAAAAACACGACTCGTCCCTTAAGGTGGAAACTGGCGCCCTCCCCCGCTTACGGGGAATGAAATGTCTGACAATAATAATAGTGGAAAAAGAAAAGTACTTAAAATTGTGCTGCTGTTTATCGCCGCACTATTCTCTCTCGTGGCGGCATGGTTCCTGATCGGCAGATTAACCGCGCCGGCCAGGAGGCTTGCGGTCATCGAGCTTCTCGGGCCTAAGCCTCCTGTCTCAGGCAAATCCAAAAGTAATCGAATCAGGATCGGAACATACAACATAGCCCACGGCAGGGGAAACACCGATACGAACTGGGGCGGCGGCAGCAAAGAAGAACGAGATAACCGGCTGCTCGAGATCAGCGACTTTCTAAGGGAAGAGAATCTCGACATCATCGTGCTGAACGAAGTCGATTTCAACTGCACGTGGAGCCACGGCGTTAACCAGGCGTATTACATTGCCGCACGGACGGGCCACAAGTACATTATCAAGGAAACAAATCTCGACCTGAGCCTTCCGTTTCTCAGGGTCCGCTGCGGCAACGCGATTCTTTCCCGCTATCCGCTGGACAACGCGGCCGTCGTCGACCTGCCTCCGTATACAATGTTTGAGAGTTTTGTCATCGGCAAGAAAAGGGGAGTAATGGCGACGGTCCGCCCCGAAGGCCGTGGGCCATTCTGCGTTCTAGCGCTGCATTTTGACGACCGCTCGGAAAAGATCCGCGTGGAATCCGTCGAGAAAATCGCCCCGGTTATATCGGACTGCACGAGCCGCGGCCTGCCCCTCATAATCGCGGGCGACCTGAACTCGGGCTTCCCGGGATTTCACCGCTCGTTCGGCAGCTCGGACAAAGACAACGCGATGGCGAAGCTGCGGAAGCTGGGAGAATTCCGCTTCCGCCCCGACGGAAAACCGGCAAAGGCCGACATGACTTACCCCGCGGGAAAAGTGAACCGCACAATCGACTGGATTATCCCCACCACGCACTTCACGTTCTCGGAATATAAAGTCATACCGGTTTCATATTCAGACCATTACCCGGTTATTGCCGAATTGAGCCGGCAATAACTTTCCGTGCAAATCCCGGTTGCATTATTTTAATCCGCGATTAGAATATAGTCAGTCCTGTCCCGAAGCCCGCACCGGCGTTCACTCCTTATTACAGACCCGCTGAGAGCCTGTTATGAAAATCTCGCTTTCTCTGAAACTCGGTATATTCGTCGTCCTGATTTTTACGTTGGTGATTTCGGTACTCTGCCTTTACAGGCCGCTCAAGTTCAGGTTTTATGAAAAAGATTTGATCCGCACAAACGCTCATCTCGGTTATTGTGCAGGAATCGCGGAAGAAGGAACCAGGGCAATACCTTATATAATAGATTGGATAGGCCAGGAAAATCACGTATTGAGAACCGGAAGCATCAAGATTCTTATGCTGATGCTGCATAACGATATCCATTCCCTGGACAGTAACATGCCGGAGCTGCGAAAAGCTATCGCAAATGTTATTGATAAGGATCGTGACTGGTGCCGGCGTTTCGGGGAAATAATCAGATCGCACAGCTATCCCTATGTGAAAAATCGCGAGGTACCGCGGAAATATCACCGGATATACGAGAAAGCGTTGTCGCTGCTTCCGCCGGAAATCCTTCGCGGCTACGGGATTGAAATATATGCTTCTGCCCGGAGAAGATAGAGAATGATTTATGGAAAGAATAGATATGCAAATCATTCGGAAGATAAAGTCGCGGCCCATTCGGCGGCGCGGTCGCATGCGGCGTTGAGGGCTTCGACTTCGCCGCCCGTCTCCCAGCCGAAGTCGTCGCCTGCGAGGCGGGAAAGAGAATAGAGGGCGACCTCGCGGACCGGGAAGCTCCTGAAATCGCGCGACTCCCACCTGAAAAGCCACAGGAAATGTTTCTTTACCGGCATGTGAATCGTGACAACGTCGCGGTCATTGAGCAGTTCCGCAATCGCCTTCGCCGAGCCGGTAAACTTCCCCCATGAAAGCGCCGTCGCCGCCCGCGCACGGCGCGATGCGCGCTCGTCCTTCAGAAACTTCACAAGCTCCGCTTCCGCCTCGGGAATGCCGCGCGCGGCAAGCGCCTCGGCGGCGACAAGGCGCGTCTTCGACGATTTCTCAGAAAGCAGTTTCCTGGCAGCAGTCGTGACGTCGGGATCGTCCGGCATCGCTTCTGCGCACGTTTCTATGGAAAATCTCTGGATATTCCGGTTATCTTCGGCACAGAGAGGGAGCAGGCCCGTCTTTGCCTGAGAGGGATTTGAAAGAAAATATTCGCGCACCTCGGCGAGCTTTTCCCTGTCCGGTCCACGGTTGAGGTTGACATCGTATTCTTTTTTCAGAATCTCAATCCCGCGCTCAACCGTCATCGGCCCCGCGCAGCCGATGCAGAAAAAAAGAAACAGGCAAAGTATATTTCCTGATATGGTTTTAGTCATCGATCTGTCTTTTTCTCTCAATTTCTTTCAGGACATCTTCTTTTATATCAACAAAATACATCCTTCCCACCGCCGGGCGTGCACCCACCGTTCCACCTTTTCCGTAAAGTTCATATTCGAATTTTCTCAGCACTGGTGTCGCCTCAGGTCCCAGTTCCTTTATCTTAGCCGCTGCTTTTCTTATCAAAGCCTCCCTTTTCATTTCCCATGGATCAGGCTGCTTTGCCACGTTTGGTCGTGCACCTACAGCTGGATAACCCACATCCTTTTTAAGCTTGTCCATGATTTTTCGCACCCTGAGTTTTAATTCCTCCGTACCTAGTGATTCTTTTTTGTCCGTATTAACCGGCGCGGCGCAGCCAGCTATAAGAAGAACTGAAACCAGGGTAAATCTTAGCATCACGTAAATCACCTTTGTGTTTTGAAATCGACAATCGAAAATCGCAAATCGAAAATAGAAGAACGCGTCGAGCAAGCTCGACCGCTAAACAAATTTATTTCCATTCTTGTTTCTCTTAACTTTTAACTTAGAACTTTAAACTTATAACTTTATCTCGTACCTCGCCATTTTTTTCCGCAAACCTTCGCGTGAAAGGCCGAGCAGTTTCGCGGCCGCGGCCTTGTTGCCTTCACTTTCTTTCAGGGCGCGCGCTATCAGCCCGGTCTCGAGCGCACGGACCGCGTCCGCCATCGGGCGCAACGGGCTCGGGGCGGCTGCGCGCACTTTTTCCGAAAGAATCTCCTGCCCTATCGTCTCGCCCGGTTTTGCGAGCGCGACGGCGCGCTCGATTTCGTTCTGGAGCTCGCGCACGTTGCCGGGCCATGTATATGAAACCAGGACGTCATGTGCCTCTTGTGACATTCCCTTAATGTCTTTCTCGCTTTTCAGCCGATACACTTCAAGAAAATGCTCGGCCAGGAGCGGTATGTCTTCCCGCCGCTCCCTGAGAGACGGCAGGCACAACTCAACCACGTCGAGCCGGTAGAACAGGTCCTCGCGGAAGCGCTCCGCTTCTATCTCGGCCTTGAGATCCTTGTTCGTCGCGGCGATGACGCGGATATCGACCCGGACAGTTTCGCTCCCGCCGACGCGGGTAAACTCGCGTTCCTGCAGCACCCTCAGGACCTTGGACTGGGTCGCAAGCGACATATCGCCGATCTCGTCCAGGAAGAGAGTGCCGCCGGCGGCCTGCGCGATCTTTCCGTCGCGCTCCTCGACTCCGGTCGCGACGCCTTTCTCGATCCCGAACAGCTCGGCCTCGAGAAGCGACTCGGGAAGGGCCGCGCAGTTCAGCGCGACGAATGGCCCTTCCGCACGCGGCGAGCGGCCGTGAATCGCGCGGGCGAGCAGGTCCTTGCCCGTACCGCTCTCGCCGGTGATGAGGATGTTGGCGGTGCTCTCGGCGACGCGCGATGCAAGGGATAGAAGCTCGGTCATCGCGGGCGCGATGCCGATAATGTTTTCAAAAGCATACTCTTTCAGGAACCGCTGGCGCAGGCGCGTGTTTTCCCGGTCGAGTTTGTCCTGCGCGAGCCGCAGCTCCGCAAGGAGCCGCGCGTTCTCGATCGCGACCGCGGCCTGGCCCGAGAGGGCGAGAAGTATCTCGAGGTCTTCCTCGCTGAAGTCGCCGTCCTTTTTATTGAGCACTTCAAAAACGCCGAGCGGCCCCGGCTTCTTCTCGTCGGTGCCGTACATGGGAACGGTGGCGAGGTTGAAAGTCTTGAAGCCCGTTTCCTCGTCGATACGGGGGTTGAAGCGCTCGTCGCCGTACGGGTCGTCGCTTACGATTACCTCTCCCGTACGCGCCACGTATCCGGCGATCCCCGCGTCGATGGAAAAAGCGAGGCCGGTTTCTTCCATCCCGATGGCGATTTTGGAGGTCAGCGCTCTGCGGTCGCTCGTTACCAGGAAAATCGACGCCCGCTCGGCGCCCACTATATTCGCGGCCTCGTGCGCGATGATATCCAGCAGCTTATCGAGGTCGTGCTGCGTCACCATCGCCTTTGTGACGGCAAGAAGCGCCTCGAGCCGCTCGATTTTCAGGGAAAGCCTGGCCGTGTCTTCATTCACCGCCGCTATCCTCCGCCGACTCCGCGGTTTTCCTGCGCGAGAAACGGATCGCGGCGCGGATGGCCGCGATTGTCGATGCAGGATTCGCAAGGTTCTTGCCGGCAATATCGTAAGACGTGCCGTGAAGCGGGCTGGTGCGGACGAAAGGCAGCCCGAGCGTCATGTTGAAGCCGCCCTCGCCGTTCACGAGCTTGAGCGGCACCAGCGCCTGGTCGTGATACATCGCGACGAGGCCGTCGAAGCTCCCCCTGCTCTGCATCGCGACGGCAACGTCGGCCGGAAACGGTCCGCGGACGTTCACGCCCTCGCTCTGGACGCGCTTGATCGCCGGAATTATTTTTTCGCGTTCTTCGCCGCCGACCAGACCGTTCTCGCCCGCATGCGGGTTTAGTGCCATCACGCCGATGGTCGGGCGCGCTATTTCGTAATACTCCCTCAGCGCATGGTCCGCCGCACGGATGGTCTGGGCTACCCCCTCCTCGCTGAGGGTATCCGAAACCTCCCTGATTGGAAGGTGCTTCGTAACCAGGGCAAAGCGGAGCGGTCCGTTTTCGAGAAACATCGTCGTTTCCTCGACGCCCGTGCGATCGCGGAGTATTTCCGTATGCCCGGTCCTTTTTACTCCTGCAAGGGTAAAGGCGACCTTTGAAACAGGCATCGTGACCAGCGCGTCAACATTACCATTGCAGGCGGTTTCGACGGCCGCGTAGATCGCCTCGAGCGCAAGTTTGCCGGAGGCCTTTGACGCTTCGCCGACAACGAAATCGTCCGCACCGTCGAGGTCGACCAGGTTCAATTCCTTCAGGTCGTCCGTTGCGGCGGGTAGCTGGATAACATTGGGCTCGCACTCGATGTTGGTTTTTCCGCACGCTTCTCTCAGCACGTCAGCGGACCCGAAAATGATGATTCGGGCTTCGGCGGCAATTTCTTCGCCTATCGAGCCTTCCCCCCTGAGAGCCTTGAGAAGAACTTCAGGCCCGATACCGGCAGGGTCCCCAAGCGTGATTGCGATAACCTTCATGGTTGTCTCCCTGGTGTCTTATCTTTTGGTCTCTCGGTCCTTTGGTCTCTCGGTCCTTTTGTCTTTTTTTATTAATGCGCGTTTCAGGCGTTGCTGCCAACACTATCACTTATCACCTATCACTTATCACCTATCACTTATTTTTTTCCTCGTCCGGCGGCGGTTCGGGTATTTTCTCCTGCTTTCTGGAAAAGATGAGCTTTGTCTGCTCCGCCTCGTCAACTTCGCTGCAGAACTTTACGAAGGACTGGTATTTCTCAACCGGTACGAGCCGCGGCGGCATGATAAGCATCCGCTCCACGCGCACTGCGCCGTCGGCCTGCAATGAAAACCTCAGGGTGTACAGGTAGCTTCCGTGGTTCAGTTGAACCGTGTCGGGCAGCCGGGCCATTTCAAACCCGTCGGGCGGGTAAGCGATCGTCGTATCGCTGAATATCCGCTCGTTCCTGAGCGCCTGGTCGTACCTCCGCTGCGAGATCAGGCCGACCATGCGTGAAAGCTGGATCACTGTAAATCCCATGGGGCAGAACAGCCTGTCCTTTCCCCTGGCGGTCACGTAATTCGGCGAGAGCTTCGCGCCGGCCGTGACGGCAAAAGGAACACTCGCGTTATCAATCCCGGGAAAGTCAAAACCGGTCACCGTTGCCCCGGGATAAACTTCATTGAGCATTTGTTGTATATAAAACTGCTTCATCCTGTTTTCAGCCTCGGCCACACGGTGTTTTAGTGTATACACATTTGATTGCGGCTGAACTATCTTACGCGTAACCGTCATCGAATTCAGAAAGATCGTGGATTCAGTAAGCTGGAGCGCGCGGTCGAAAAGCGGGTCGCGCGGAAGCTGCTTCGAGTCGGGGCCGGGCTTCTCCGAGTAGATATAACCGCCCTGAAGCCAGTTCGGAATTTTGCCGTAGGGATAAAGGTCGGCGCCCCGCTGGAACGCGACGTAGTGCTCTTTTTCACCCCTCGGGCGGATGAGGAAAATCGTCCCACCCGAAAAGAGCGACGTCTGCGGCCAGTCCCACTCTATCGGCGCCATAAGCCTCGGGTCCGGGGTCACGTAGACGAAATCGTAGGGGATTTTCGCGGCCCGCAGAAGCGCAAGAAAGAGCTGAATGCGGGAACCGGTCTGAGTCAACAGAATGTAATGCGCGTTCGATTCCCCTCGTTCAGTCTTTATTTTTTCGTTCACGAACCTGTAAAACGCCTTCGCGCGGGCGGTATCGCCGGTGACTTTTTCCATGATTCCGTCCGCGGCCTCCCGGATAAGGGCGCTCACGCGATGGTTGCCGAAAGAGCCGTCCATCATTTGTTCTTTCATTTCGGCCCACGTGCGGTGCTTCGCGCCGCGGATCTCCACGTGCGGGACCCACTCCTTCGGAGACGGCATGTACGGCTCCGGCTCGTACTTCGGAATGTCCTCGCCTTCCCATACGAAAACGTGAGCCGAGCCGTCATCGGAATCGCGCTTTGAAAAAGTTATGTTGTAATTCCCGATATTCTTCTGAATCGGGGGCTGCAGCTCTATCTCCTTGTCGATAATCATGATCGTACGCATAAGCTGGATAGGCAGGACGAGAGTATCGGTGTCGGTCTGGCGTGCCATGTCGATAAGCTGCCACGGCCCGGTCGTAAAGGCGCGCTCCTGCGGGAAGTAATTGTCCGTCCTGTATGCATAGTCGAGAATGCTTCCGGTCGTCAGCCCGGTCATCCTCTGCGCGCCGCCGATCGGGTCGGGCTCGAGGACGGAGCCGTCGGGGTTTATCGAGCGCATGAACTCGATCTCGCCTCGAATCGGCATCTCCTTGTACAGCTCGACGCCTTTCTCGTCGAGAATCTTAACCACGTTATGCACGTATTCGCTCGAAGAGCCGTCCTTGTAAAAACGGAGAATCACTTCGCGCAAAAGCAGAGCGGCGGAGGCGCCTCCGGTAAAGTCGTCCGCGTCCGGCGCATTTTCAATAATCTTTTTCGCAGCCGCTTCGCCGTGCGCGTAGGGTATCCAGAACCGGTCGTCCTCGCCGGTCGTCAGGTAACAGATATACCGCCTGAGGCTCGAATCAGACGAGTCAATCTCGAGCGCTTTTCTGTAATATTCTATCGCGCGCTCTTTCCTGCCCCATTCGTGATAGAGGCGGCCGATGCGCCTCATGTAGTACTGGTCCTCGGGATAGATTCTTATCAACTCCTCCATCGTCGAGATTGCCTCGGGGTACTGGCCGCGCTTCTGATGAAGACCGGCAATCGTCGAAAGGTACGCGTAATTATCGGGCTCTTTCTGAAACTTTTTACGGTAATACGCCATGGCGGTTTCAAAATCACCGCGCTCGGACGCCTGCTCTATCCTGTCAAGCTTATAACCGGTAAGGGCGCGGTTGCGTTCAAGCGCCATGTCGCGGAACCGGTCGGCGGCGGCTTCGTTGCCGTGCCTGCGGTAGTACCTCTGCCAGAACGTGGTTATTGCCTCGCTGTCGGGGTAGATGCGCTCAATCTGCCGCCATCGGTCCACGACCTCCGCGGTCCAGCCCTTGCGGTTGAATATATCCGCGGCCAACTTGTGAGCGGTAAACAAATCGCGCTTGCGGGCAAGGAGTTTGTCTATTTCCCGAATTGCATCGCGGAGCCGGTCGTCGCTTTCCAGGTCGGAAACCACCATGTCGGTAACGGGCACGAATTCGGGGTCGAGCTCCCGGACTTTCGCGACCGCACTTCTCACCTTCGCCGTCTTCAGGCTGTCGGGATAGGAAACCGACTGCTCGTAAAGCCTTGCGAACTCATACCAGAGAACGGCGTTTTCGGGCGCGAGCTTTACGGCAAGCTCGATCTCGCGCAGCGCCTCAACCTCCAGCCCCTGGCCGTCGAGCAGAGTAGCAAGCGCTGCGTGCGCGGCCGCATTTTCAGGCTCGCGTGCAACCCGGGCGCGGTAGTATGTAAGCACGTCCGTAAAGGGGCACGAAGCATCGGTAAAAAACCCGGCCAGAGCCTCGCTTGATGCAAGGTCTCTTATCTCTTTCACTTCGCGGTCGAACGTCAACCCCTTTGCCGGGTGGCCGGTCGGCTCCAGAAGCTCAATCGAAAAAATGCCGCTCCCGTTCCCGGAGCATTTTATCATAATGCGGTGCCACCCCGCCTTCAGACGCCAGGACACGAATTTTATGTATGGCTCGTAGTTCTCATCCCGGTTAACGTCCAGCACGAGGTTACCGTCGAGAAAAAGCTTATAATTGGACGGGCGGTTAACACGCACGATAACGTCGCGGTCTTTGTCCGCGCGGAACTGTGAAAGCGCGTAAACGCAGCCGCGCGTCGGGCGCAGGAACGCAAAAGCATTAATATTCCGGCGCGGCTTTTTGTAATTCAGGTGCTGCCACGCCGCTTTTCCATCCAGCTTCGAGCCGGGATAGGACGCCTTCAGGTTCAGCTCCCGCTCCGGCGGGAAAACCATGACGTGCGTGGATTTGTCGGAGAGGCCGAACGGCCCGCATACGATCCAGTTCTGCACGTAACCGGCGGGGAGGTCGAGTTTTTCCAGGTCCTCTTCGCGTCCGCGGCGCTTGAGCCACCTGCCGTGCGCGCTTCGGACGGTACGCGCGTTGAATCCGTTTTTCATGCCCCCGTCAAGCAGCTTCCGCCAGAGGTTCTCGGTTTTTGCATAGTTGGTGCAGTAACTTTTCAGCCGCCCGATGCGGCGAAGCAGGATCGCCGTTTTCGGGTCGTCGGGAGCTTTTTCAATAAGCTCAATCCAGTGTTCCAGCAGTCTGTCATACTCACCCCGGGCAAGAAGAGGAGAAAGCTGACCCGGAAACGCCGACTCATCGAGAGGAGCGGCTTTCACGGGCTTCTTCTTCCCGGGATCGCCGGCCTTTCCCGCCTGCTCGGCGGAAAACACCGGCGACGCGATAAAAACCACCGCGGTTATAAGAGCAATAAACGTCCGGTTGTGTTTTTTCATGCGTGATATCATTCTACACCTCCCGGATTCTCGAGAATGATTACTTCCCGCTCGGCCGCGTCAACCTCGGTGCAGAACTTTCTGAACTCCTTGTAGAGCTCTTTTGAAATCCGGGAGACGGAACGCTCGTATATGCGGGTAACCTTTATCACCGACCCCTCGCGCTTGTGCTTCAATATATAGCGGCCGAAAGGCGTTTTCCGGGACAGGTCGCCCGGCATCGACTTGATCTTGAAGCCGGCGGGGAGCTTATAGACTACGGTCTCTTTATTCGTATAGGCCGCGTCAATGACGATATCGTGATCGCGCTCGGCAAGTGAAGCGAGACGGCTGAGATTAAGTCGCCTGATAACGTTCCGAAGCGTCAACCCGCCCGCCGTTTTCTCCACCAGCTTGCGTGCCTTGAACGTAACCCTGAACTCGACCGTCTTTTCAAGGTCCGTAAGGTCGCTGAACTCGCTTTTTACGTACTTGACGCCGGGGAAGCGCGAGGAATAAGTTTTCTCAATGCGCTCGTCGCGGAGGTCCTCCTGAGAAAGCCTCATCCGCCAGTAAGGTCCGTTCTCGCCGGGTTCCAGGTGATGTACGTCGATGGTGCCGCCGCCTTTGCTGTTAATTTTTATAACGAAGTTTTTTATGGTCTGGTTGGACTTCGGCGTATGCGGCGGGACCACCTTCACTTCCGTTCCGTCGGGCTTGATAACGGCAACGGTTGCACCGGCGTCGCCCGTTGGGATGAAATCGGCGGGGACGTAATGAGCCGTCCCGTCAAGGAACCATCCGTCGGGCCACTCGTCGGTCGGCGGCAGGTAGCATATCATATGATTGAAATGGCTGAACATCGGCAGGGTCAGGTCTTCCCGCGACCGCACTCCCTCCATGCTTATGAGCACCGGGTAGGCGGTGATTCCTGCCTCGCCCAGCATCGTGCGGAGCAGCGTAGCCTTGTCCTTGCAGTCTCCGTACCGCCGGGCAAAGATCAGCCGCGCGTCGTAGGGTTGCCATCCGTGAATCGCGACTTCAAGCGCCTGATAGTTTATCTCGGTTATAACCCAGTTGTATATTGCGCGCACCTTGTCGCGTTTGGTCTTCGCGTCCTTCATGAGCTCGGCGACCGTTGCCTTGATTTTTTCATCAGGCCTGCACGTATTCTTGGCGAGGTTCCAGTACCAGATACCGAAGCTTTTCCAGTCGCTGAAGGTCGAGACCTGCACCTGTTTGGCAATCTCGTTCAGGTCCGGCATCCGGGGCTCGGGTACGATCTTGGGGACGTTCTTCAGGACCCAGGTAAGAATCTTGTTGCCCTTATCGTCGACTTCCCGCGAAGTCGGAGTGGCGGGCATATTACGTGCATTGAGGTAGAACTTTCTCTCCGGCGGCAGAATCAGAACGAGCTTTTCGTTAAGGACGGGCACCGTCGTCTGGAGCAGGAAAATATCGCCGAAATAGTTTTCCATCAGGCTGAAGCCGCCTCCGCGTGCCTGCTGGACGCGGTACTTGATTTCCAGAGTATCGCCCACCCTCATCAGCGGCAGTTGAATCCATGAGAGTTCGCCCATCCGTACGGCGGGTCCGGGCGTTCCGTCGGCATGCGTTATTTTGAACATGGTGAACCTGGTGTGACGCCCGCCCGTGTAGACGAAGCCTCCACCGGCCGAATACGACTGGAACTCCTTGACGCCGGCATCGTTGAGGATTCTGATTATTTCATGCACGGCGTCATCGTGGTAGCCTTCCTTGGTTACCTTGGTGATTCTCTTTCTCAGGATAAACGCGTAGGGATCGTTTTCCTTCCCAAGGTCCTTCGGCACAGCCGCGATAAGCGGTGATACGTCCTCGTCGAAGCGCGGGTCGTCCTCGAAATGCGAGGCAGCTTCGAGGAACTCGAGACGGCGCTTGAGCTCGACATTGTTCGGATTGATCTCAAGCGCGAAATGCCAGGCATCGAGAGCCTGTTGCCTGACCGCCTCATCGTTCTCCTCGGTCGCGAGCCGCCAGAGGATGTCCCCCCGCCTGACCAGAAAACCCATGTTTCGCGGCGTGATTTTGAGCGCGGCATCAATCTCCGCGAGCGCATCGCGGAACCTGTCCCGGGCCTCGTAGAAGTTTGCGCGCATGCTGTATATCCCGGTTGCATACGGCTCGACTTCGAGCACGGCCGAGAATTCATCAAGGATTTCCTTTTCCGCGTTGGGATATTTATCAGGAGTCCGCGCGCGAATCCGGGCAATGAGCACCAGGCCCATCCTTTGCCCGAAATCCATCGCATTGATGCTCAACATATGCCGGCGGAGCTTTGCCTCGCCCTCGAGGTCGCCCTTTTCGTTGCGGCGCTCGATTTCCGCCTCGATTACCTCGCGCTCGTACGGGAAACGTCCGGAGAGGTAAAGCTCGCGCATCCTCAGCTTCGTTTCCATGTCAAAACCCATGCTGGCAAGAGCGCGGAGCTCGAGCCTGGTTCCGTAGAAATAGTCCGGGTTCGCCTTCTGCGCAGCGCGGGCATACTTCAGCGTCTCCGCGTTGTAGCCCCTCAGGTAATAGTTCGACGCCACGGCGGCGTAGGCTTCCGTGTAACCGGGGTCGAGCTCGATGACTTTGAGATATGCAAGCCGGCTCGGGTTGTACTCGCGCTCCGACTCCTCGCGCAGCGTGCGGATTTCCGAGTGGCCGAGATAGTACCAGAAATCCGGGACCGTCGGGTCGAGTTTACATGCCGTGTTAATGCTCTCACTTTCGGTGCGGTCGCTCAGGTCGTACGGATGGCGGTCATCCACGAGGTAACCCCTGCGGAAATGGAGCCAGGGGCTTTTCGGGTGGTTCTTGACAAGTTTCGTAAACTTGACAATCGCGTCCTCGGCTACCAAAGCCTCGGGAGAAACCGATTCTTCGGGCAGCTTGGTGATAAGCCGGGCAATCTGTTTCAGGCTCGTTGCCGGTTTAATCGCCGGAAGAGGAGAGCCGTCGGGCAGGGTCAGGCGCATCCTGAACTCCCAGTCGCCCTCGTTCTCTCCCACCTTAACGAGTACGCTGTTCCAGCCGCGGACAAGGTGAATCGGAGCCGAATCCTGGTCGAACTCGATCCGCCGCTCGATGTCGCGGTGAAGGACTCTTTTTCCGTTTATCCAGACGGAGCAACCTTCGTCCGAGGTGATGCGCACGGCGGCGGCGGTCTCCCGGGCAGAATTTACAAACGCGAGAGCGTAGGCGAGCACCTGGTCGTCGGGGCGAAGAAGCACGTCAAAATCAACCGTACCCATCGGCGAATCAACCGGCAGCATGCGCCACGAAACCTTGCGCCCGGCTTTACCCTCGTAGGTAACCGGCAGGACGCTGTCGCCTTCTTTCTTTTCGATCTCGAGTTTCTTTTCAGGCGGAAACGGGTTGTTGAAGTTCCTTCCCCGCTCGTTGTCAAACGGTCCTATTATGGCCCACTTGTTTATAAAGCCGAGCTGGTCGCGAATCTGGCGCGCGCGTTTCGCATCGCCCGCGGCAAGAACCGCATTCAGGAGCTCCCAGAGCACCCGGCCCCTGACATAGGGATCGACGCCCGGCATCTCAGCCGCCTCTTCCAGCTTCTTTATATTCATCGGGCGGCTGCCGATGTCCTCGGTAAGACAGGTCGCTTTTTCAACGTAGAACTCCTGGAGCGCGATTTCCAGGACTTTTTCTTCGCCGGTCGCCTTCTGCGCGGCCTTTACAGCGTCGGCGAAACATTCCCAGTAAATCGCGATAGCTTCCTCGTATCTGCCGCGCGACTCGATGGTGAGGGCCTCGCGTTCCTTGGGTTTTATGTCGCCGAATCTGTCAATCGCGTTCCCGGGTTTTTCCGGTGGTTTTGCGGGAGGCGTCTTCCCGGGCGGAGCTTTCGGGGGCGCGCCCGCGCCAATCATAAGAAACGCCACCGCAATAAGCAGGATAGTCCGGTATTTCATGGTTGCTTCCCTTAAAGAAAATATGAAGTATGAAGGCTGAAATTTCATCCTTCATACTTAAGCCTTTATCCTTTACTAATCCGAAAGACACGCCGCGCAAGCGCGGCGGCTAACAGAATTGATTATTTCCTTATTTTCTTGTTTCCCTATTCGCCTGTTACCTTATTCACTTCTTTTTGATGAGAATCGGCTCGGCCCAGTCGGCCCTGTCCTGTACGTGGAAGTTTTTTCCAAAATCAACGATAAGCGTAAGCCGCTTCACTCCGGCTACGTTTATATTGATGTTTTTGGGTTTATCCGCTACCGTCACACTTTTCGCCTCGAAAAGAACCTTGCCGTCTCCCGTCACGCGGAAATCGACGTTTCCCTCCCGGCCTTCGTTGGCCTCCTTTTCAACCTCATCATCGAGGCCGATGGTGGCCATGAAAACGGAATACTGGTGGTCGAGCTGATAGGTGAGCATGGATTTCGAGTGGACGCCAAGACCTTTCTGGAAGACCTGGCCGCGAATCCTCAGAGCCTGGCCGTCCTTCACCGAGCGGTCCCGCCGCCACGGCCACTCCTGTTCTTTTTGAAAGTACAGGCTCTCATTAACCTCTACCGGCTCGAGGTCGGAAAGGAAGACATAACTCGGATTGTGAAAGTAGACGGTACCGACGTCCATAAGCGGAATGGTCAGCGTATCGCCGCGCCATGTCATCTTGAGCTTTCCAATATCCAGCGACGCGATATGTCCGGTCAGGCGTGAGCCGTCACCGAGATAGGCCGTTATTTTCGGGTAGCGTTTTTTCCCGCTTTCTTCTTTTTTCTCCCCGCCTTTTTCTTCCTCTTCCGGATCACGGGCGAACACAACCGCCGCTATACGGATGAGATCGGGAGTTATGACGCCGTATTTTTCGGCGCCAGTGTCTATCTTGACTTTTCCGGTCGTGAACGCCATTATTCCGCCCGCCACGGGCTTATCAGGCTCAGCTTTCAGGAAAACAATGTCGTCCAGCTTGTGTACTTTTTTCAGACACGTCTCCCTGAAGCCCCTTATATTCCTCGGAATCCGCTCCGGGAAAAAGACGGCGCGAAGGTCTTCAAAAGCCTCTTCCCGGGCGCCGAGCGAACGGGTGCTGAATATGATCGATTCATCGCCGCCGCCGCCGTAAGTCCCGAGCAGAACGTCACCGTTCGCATAATGCACCTCGACGCTGTTTTTTCCACTCCTCCTGCTTTTATCCTCATTCGAGAACTTCAGCTTTATCAGTTCCGAAATACCGACGCTCCGGCCGCCGATGGTTACCTTTGTGTCGCCGGAATTGTCGACGTTGAGATAAACGACACCAGTCATGTTCCGGGAAAGGAGAACGGCCCTGGGCCTCGGAGCCTGCTCGCCGGCAAGGGCGGTGGAAAATGAAGGAATGAACAGGAGAAATAATAAAAGAAAGAAGCAACATAAGCATGCGCGAGGCATAATTTTCCTCCGGTTAAATGCATCCATAAACCTGTTTCCATCGGCAAGATATGCAATTGTAGCCGACGTCCCGGCAGGTGTCAAAAGAAAAAGAAGTGCTGGTGTGCTGGAGTGCTGGAGATATTTTATTCCGGCGGCCCGAGGTCGAACCGCTGTATAAAGCTCTTGCATTCACCGGTCGCGTCCGACCATACCGGCATATCGTATTGGGCCAGTTTGCCGCATACTCTGCCGATTTCTATTACGCGGTCGAAAAACTTGTCGACTTTTTCCCGCTCGCCTTCAAGGACAAGCTCCAGTTTCTGGAGGCCGCTCTCCCGGACGTATCCTTTCATCCTGTATTTTTCCGCCTCATCGGTAATTTCCCGGACATATTGTCCGTAGTCCCTGGCGACGTAAAGAGCTGACGTCAATCGGACCGGGCCTTCCGGCTTACCGGCACGCTCCTTTCCGGGTTGCGCCGAAGTCAGCTCTCCCGAAACACATCCGGCACAAACGGATATTGAAAGGATTGCGTAAAGGAAAAAGGCACAAAAGGCAAATCTCATTTTCACCCTCGATTGTCGGCAGGTGGTTACGCAACCGATTATAAACGCCAGTATCTCCAGTTCAACCGAAAAACCGCACAAGGAAAAGAATTGACAATATTGACTGGTTTTTTTATCATCCTGAATCTGTAATTATAAAACGCAGCCTTGCCTTACAGTCCCTACCCGAGGAGAAACCATATGCTACCGGCACTTGCGGCAAAAATCGGTGAGCCAGGTTGGACTTATATAATCATCCACGCGCTTGCGTTCCTGGCCGTCTTCCTTCCCGCGATGTACCTGTTTATCGGCGGCATGTGGAAAATATGGAAAGTCTGCCGCACCGCGCAGCCGTGCGACAGGTGGGATAAATCGGGCAAGCGGTGGAAAAGCGTAATCGTCAACGTGTTCGGACAGAGAAGGGTGATTTCGGAAAACTGGGGCTGGCTGCATTTCTTCTTCTTCTGGGGGTTCATGATCCACCTGTTCTCGACGGGCGAGATGTTTCTGAAAGGCATCTACGAGGGTATCTCATTCAGTTTCATAACGCTTCCGCTCTATAATTTAATAAAAGGCCTTGAAGACCTTTTCATACTCGTAACGCTCGCCTGCGTCGTCATCGGTTTTTACCGGCGCCTTGCCCTCAAACCGCCAGAGTTGAAAGGCGAGCCGTACGCAAAATCGGATGCTTTGTGGATTCTCGGCTTCATCGGCGTCCACATGTTCCTGCTCATGCTTATGGAAGCCGTGCATGTTTCTATATGCAGGATTGACGCAAACGCGATAAGTGCCGGAAAGGTGTCGGTATATTTCGATTTCATGTGGGCAGGCGGTAATTCGCTCAAGTTCTTCACGGGGATTGTGGGATTCGTAATGCCCGCAAGCCACACCTTCCACCAGGTCTTATGGTGGATACACCTGGCCGTCCTGCTCTCGTTCCTGGTCTACATTACTCCGGCTTCAGGCAGAATCAAGGGACTCGGAATCTCGAAGCACGTCCACATCTTTTTCTCCATGCTTTCCTGCTACATGCGCGACCTTACCGGAAAGCCGAACGACCTGCGCCCGCTTACCATCGACCTCGAAGCGGAGGAAATGCCGCAGCTCGGTGTGAAAAAGATCGAGCATTACAACGTAAAGGATTTCGTCGACGGTTACGCCTGCACGCAGTGCGGGCGCTGCCAGGCCGAGTGCCCGGCGTTCAACACCGGCAAACCGCTCAACCCGAAGAAAATCGTAAACGACATCCGCCACCACGTCATCGACTGCGGGAATATACTTATTAAAAAGCATAAGGCAGGCAAGGACTGGTATACGGTTCTCAGCGACGAAGAGAAGGAACAACTCGAGAAAGAAAAACCGGGCGACGTGCGTGCAAAAGAGCAGGCCGCGGCCGAAAAGTGGGCCGGCGAAAACCTGAGCGATAAAGAAAAGGAAATGCTGGAAAAGCCGGTCCCCAGCGAGATACTGAAGCGGGAAGAGCTCTGGTACTGCACGACCTGCCGCGCATGCGTCGAGGCCTGCCCGGTCTTCATCGAGCATCCGGTGAAGATAACGGAGGCAAGGCGGAACCTCGTAATGGAAGAATCGGACTTCCCGGCCGAGGCCCAGACCTTTTTCACGAACATGGAAAACAACTTCAATCCGTGGCAGATAGGATACGCGACCCGCGCCGACTGGACCGAGGGCCTGGACATCCCGAAACTCTCGGAGAAGTCCGACGTGGAGTATCTGCTTTTCGTTGGCTGCGCCGGCTCTTTCGACGCCCGCGCGAAAAAATCGATGCTCGCGCTGGTGAAGATACTGAAGGCCGCGGGCGTTTCGTTCGGCATACTGGGCGAGGAAGAGCAGTGCTGCGGCGATTCGCTGCGCCGCATGGGCAACGAGTATCTCGCGCAGATGCTCGTCCAGCAGAACGTCGAGACGATGAACGGTTACGGGGTGAAGAAAATCATCGTGAACTGTCCGCACGGCTACAACACGCTCAAGAACGAATACCCGGACTTCGGCGGCAAATACGAGGTTATCTCCGGACCTGAAATCATCGCCCGGCTTATAAAAGACAACAAGCTGAAACTCAAGGGCGGGAAAGGCAAGAAGCTCACTTTCCACGATTCCTGTTACTACGGCCGCTACAACAACCTTTTCAAGGAGCCGCGCAAGGCAATCGATTCGGTTCCCGGCGTTATCCGCCTGGAGATGGACAAGAACATGAGAAAGTCATTCTGCTGCGGCGCCGGCGGCGGCAGGAACTGGCTCGAGGAAGAGGTCGAGCCGGAAAAAGGCATTTACCGCATAAACGAAACGCGCGTGGACATGGCGCTTTCGAAAAATCCCGAAATCATCTGCACGGCCTGCCCGTTCTGCCTGACGATGTTCGAGGACGGCCTGAAAGCCAAAGAAAAGGAAGATAAAGTCAAGGTCCTCGACATCGCCGAACTGGTAGCCGATGCAATGATGGAAGATGCACCGGACGCGGAAACTCCCGAATAAACAAGCACAGGCATCATAGAAAGAAAAACCCCCGGCACTCGCCGGGGGTTCTGTTTTTATATACTATGCAACCTCGTTAGAAGTAGGCCTCGTGGCGGCCGCGCTCGTAGATGATCGAAAAGAAAACTCCCACCATGAACGAAATAAGCATGAAGGCGGGAAAGACCATGTTGAGCGCGCCTTTCTTTGCGTTCTCGGGCTTTGCGAGAAGCAGCACCCAGATAACGCCCAGAACGGCCATAAAAGCGAAGCTCACAACCGCGCCGATGAGCCTGTTGCGCTCGGACCTTTTATAAATGGTCCATTTTTCCAGGAATTCTTCTTCGGGCATCTTCGCGGGATGGTCGCACTCGGGGCAGTGGACCACCTTCGTATCTCTGCCGGGATCAATGATAAACTCCTCGTAGCACTCTATGCAGATAATCGGAAAAGGTCTCGGCCCGGTCGCGCCGATGTCCGGCTTCCCCTTCATCCTGATTTTCTTCTTGTCTATCTTCGCGACCGTCTTATCTTTCTTCTTTTCTTCATCGCCTTTTTTCTTTTTCCCTTTGCCTATCCGCGTCTTGCTTCGCTTGGGGAATTTGGTCTTCTTCTTGGGCTTTTTCTCCTCAGGCTCTTCAACGGCTTCGCCTGCCACATCGGTTGGAAGCTCGGTTTCCAACTCGAGCGTATCAGGCGCAGTCGGACCGTCATCAATCGGCTCGAAATCCTCGGCACCCATGATCTCGGCCGCTGCGTCCGTTGCCGACTCGACCTCTTCGAAATCATCCAGGTTCATATCCTGGGTTTCGCCGATATCGGGCTTTTTATCCTGAGGTTTGCCTTTTCGTTTTTTCGCCATTGTATCCCTCGCGCATGCGTTAAAATGCGGCTCCAGAATTACGCGATGTATTATACCACCGCGCGGCGGCCATGCAACTGAAAAAAGGCTATTTGGTCCCCCGGTCCTCTGGTCTTTCGGTCCTTCGGTAATTTAATAAGAAGACCAAAAGGCCTGGGGACCGAAAGGCCAGGAGACCGGAAGACCAGACTCCGTGGTGGCGTGTGAGATTGTATTCGCTAATGAGAATCAGGTATTTGAAGTGAATACTTAATCAAAATCGGAATAGCTTTCATGCTGTTCGGGTTCGGAATCTCCGTCCTGCTGCTTCATATAATCTTCAACCCAATCCATCTGTTTCCTGCGGTCCGGGGGCGGTTCGACCGGAGGTACATCCCCGGGAGCGAGACGCGGAATGCCTACCCGGATGGGCTTGTTCGCCTCACGCCGCTTCATGCGGACGACCAGCAGAATAATAAGAACAATAGTGAACACGCTCCCGATTATCATCGGGACAGGGCTGGGTTTCTTACCCGCATTCTTCGCTGCGCTGCCGTATGCGGGCGCGGGGCTGGGAAAGGAAAGAGATTCGGTCGCCCTGCGCGGATTGGACCTGAACACTTTGGCTTTCTTTGAATACATCTGAAGCAAGCGCGCGCGGCGCTCTTCCGCAGAGAGCGCCGCGGACGCCTTATTACGCTTTAACAACTCGGACTTGTTGCCGAGCGTCTCGGGTATTACCTCAGCCTTTTCAGGAAGCGATAGAGGTTTGCCGTCCTTATCGGTACTAACCGTAACCGGCTTGCCCTTTGCGTCCAGCCCCTGCGCGGCAAACACCGTCCCGGCTGATGCAGCCAGAACGAGTATCGCTGCAAGCCACTTAACCGCGTTCAGCGCCGGCAATCCATTCTCCTTTCACCGTCCTGAAACAACCG
The DNA here is from genome assembly GCA_004376375.1 of Planctomycetota bacterium. Lineage (GTDB taxonomy): Bacteria > Planctomycetota > E44-bin39 > E44-bin39 > E44-bin39 > E44-bin39. The sequence continues at coordinate 5,517 of SOJX01000079.1, read as the reverse complement.
GAAAGTTTCATCCTAATAAACCACCTGGAACGCAAAGGTTATGATATGCGTCTTCCACGTCTTCGGCAGGAAGAAGCCGAAAGCTTGCCCTCCCCCGAGAAGACGGAGATCGTGGTTCATCAGAAACCTGCTCGCCGAGTAGATTATGGCCTCGTTACGACTTACAAGCGCCCCGAGAATTAAAAGATTCCTGTTCGGCGCATCGCTCGAGATCCTGCCCGCCACCGTGTGGTTCGTATACATGGCGGCATGGATGTTGCCGATATTGCTCGTTGCAATCTGATTGTAGTTGGTGACCCCCGCGGGCATGTTGTGCCACAGGGAAGAGTCGAAATTGCCGCTCCCGTTCCCGTCGATGTAGAATTCATTCATGTCGGTCGTGCCGTCGTATACACCGTCGCCGTCGATGTCCTCGCCGGTTCCGGGAATCGGGTCGCCGACATTCTTGCCCGCCGGTATCTGGCCCGCATCGGCGTGCGCCTGGGTGTAATACAGAACGCTCCATATGCCGTCGCCTTCGAGCAGGTCATCGTCATCGGTGCCGAGGATACCGTCCTCGCCGGCCCTCGTATTGGGCAGGCCGTCAAGGCCGGCGTCCTCCGCCGAATCGTTTAAAGGATGGTTCACCCAGCTCGAAACCGAGCTCTGCCAGGAGCCGGACGTGTAATCGCCGAGAACCACGTGCTCTCTTGCGAACAGCCCCAACCCGTCGGCACTTTTCGTATTCGGGTTGTTCAGGAACGCCTCCATCTGGCCTTCGCTGGTCCCGGCCGGAGTACCGTTGTTGGGCGGCACATTCTCATATACGACGTCGTCCGCGATATAAACGTTATGCCCGGAGTAAATAACGCCCCTTCCGCGGATAACGCCCTTCAGGACAACGCTGCCGTGCACAACGATGGTGCCGTCGATTACTATCGGGTTCTCGGCCGTGCCTTCGAGGTAAATGTTCTTTTTCTCTCCGACGTCGTCGCCCAGAACCGCGTCAACGATCGTGGAGCCGCCGATCTTGATCGTGGCGCCGTCCTTTTTGGCCATGTTTTCATAGATACTTAAATCCGAAAGGTTGGGCATCGGGACCTGGTCTTCCCAATCGTACTTGTTGGGCTGGCCTCTCACACTGCCGTCATTGACGATGTTCCAGCCGGCCCAGACGCCGCCGTCGCGTCCGTTCGTGAGGCCGTCGCCGTTGTCGTCCTTGTACCCCTGCAGATCGTAGGTGTCGGTGAGAGGATCATACACGAGCCGATCCCAGCGCGGATGGCCGTTAACCGTCGGCCTGAACCCGCCGAAGTTGAACTGCCCGTTGGAGCGGATATTCCCGCTCGAGAAAATATTGCTGCCGAACCACCAGCCCCAGTGGTTGATGAAGTACGCATAATCGAAGACTTCGGAGCTCTTAAGCTCGATACGGGCGATCTGCTTCAGTATCCGCCTGACCTGCCCCTGAGTATTCCGGGCGACAATACCGGTGGCGATAACCTCTATTTCGCGCCACGAGTCGTCCAAAGTGTCCGCGGTTTCACTGCCCGGTCCGGTATAGGGTAACACATTAATATTAACCGTGTATTCGCCGATAGTTTGAAGGCCACACATAAGAGGTTCATTAGTGAACGGCTCGGCGGGCATAGAGTCAATACCCCCGAAAGGGTCCTGGAGCGTAACCACCGCAATAACCTCATTGAGGTATTGTACGCCGCGCTCGAGCCCGGCCTCGGCTACGTACAGTGCCTGTGTAAGCCGTTCGTTAAATCCGATGTCCACGGTTTCGGTCTGGACTAAAAACGCGGAGGCCACGCTGAATCCGACCGCGAGCACCATGATGAACACGGCCAGCACCAGTGCGGAGCCCCGCCTTGACTTCTGGTTTCTGTTTTCCATATTAACATCCTTCCTTTCTAAAGAAGGTTTCAGTTTCTCATTCGAATCCTGATTTCAAGTTCGCGCTCGAGATATCCCGATTGACTGCCAACCTGCCGTTTAATCCTCATTCTCACGATAAGGATCTCTCCCTTCGGAACCGGATCGCCAGGATCCAGGTCGTTAGGGTCTGCTGGCACAAACTCCAGCCCTTTCCGGCCGTTGTAAGTCCCTGATATGCCGTGCAGGATCTCTGTGCGCGATTGCTCGGTACCCGCGTTATATGCAATACGGTACAGATTGTCTGAACCGTCTACGTTCTCAACGATATACCTGTAATTCCATCCGGCATTGTTGTCGGCCCCCCAGGCGACCGTGCCGGTCGTGACACCGACCGGTATCTGGAAATCAATCGAATCCCAGTCGGCCCCGTTCGTAATCGTCACCTGAACTGCGTTGCACTGTATTAAATATCTCTGTACGTCCTGTTCAGCGCGACGCAGCCTGTTCATCATCTCCGAGTCGTCGAATATGGTCTCCCAGCTCTGGTTCACGTTTAAAACGAAAAGCACTACTGCCACGCCCGCGATAGTCATCACGGCAATCGCCATTGTCAGCTCGATAAGAGAGAATCCTGAGTTTATTTTTCTCGTTCTCATGGTTGCACTCCTATCAGCTTGCTCGCCCGCATTGTTACAAGGGTAAAAACGCCACCCTCACGGCCCGGTTTCGATCCGGTAATTTCGATCTGGATCAGACCGGGTCCCGCCTCCGACAAGCTGATGCCGACGGTAACGTCGTCGACCGTTTCAATCCGGGGGGAATCATTTCTATGATCCCACAGCCAGTTAAAAGATACCGTGCGGTATTCTTCCATTTTCAATAAAGTAGCTGCCTGCAGCTTCGTGTTGGACGTATTCGAACGATTGGCGGTAAGCAACGTAGAAAACGTCGCGACCGCGCCCGTTGCCACGATTACCAGAAGCGCAATCGCGATAAGAACTTCAATCAGTGTCATTCCATTTCTATCGGTTATACGCATAGCTCCTCCCGACGGTTTCAGCCGTCAGGCGCGCACCTTAAATAGTGCGGGCTTTAATGTTACAGCTTGAACAAAGGGCGGAACGCGGCTTGTATTATTTATGTTCATCCCGAGTATCACGGGTCTCGGTCCATTGTTGGTTATACGGTGTCCGTCTCTTAAGTCTATCTTACCTTATTGTAAGTATATAACACTCAGGGCGACTAGTCAAGTTAGTAGGGTTTTTTTACAAATTTCCGGCAGATATAGTGCGATATATCACAAAGGACATATCCGCTCCCTGCCTGCTGCATTAACCTCCTTTAGGACAGACGTTGAGTAAACACACCCGTTGCAGCATTTCTGGCCGGCTGCGGCGCTAAATATTTGATTTCTTAGCTTATAACTTTATACTTTTAACTTTAAACTTTAGACGTTTGACCCTCCTTTTGCTAACTTAAGCAGATACTTATTTGAAAGGGCACCAAATGACTCACCGCATCCTCGCCATCAACCCCGGCTCGACGTCGACAAAGCTCGGCCTGTTTGAAGATGATAAACTTATCCTCAACGAAACAATCAATCATCCCGGAGAAGATATCAGCAAAATCCGTGCGGCCGCGCCTGCGGGCCAGACCGCGGTCGCGCAGAAGGAATACCGACTGAAAGCTGTGCTCGATTTTCTTGCTGAAGCAGAGGTGGACCCGTCGGCCCTTGACGCAGTCGTCGGGCGGGGCGGACCGGTCCGCCCCATACCTGCCGGGACTTACAGGGTAAACGACGCCCTTGTCGCCGACCTGGTTTCCGACGATTTCATCGACCATGCCTCCTGCCTCGGCGGCGTGCTTGCGCGCGAAGTCGCGGACATGCACGACATCCCCTCATTTATCGTAGACCCGGTTTGCGTGGACGAATACGAGCCGGTGGCGCGAATATCGGGTCATCCCGAGCTGCCGCGGAAAAGCCTTAACCACGCCCTCAACAAGCGCGCGGTCGCACGGCGTGTCGCGGCAGAGATGGGTAAGAAATACGAGGAATGCAGGTTTATCGTTTCCCATCTCGGCGGCGGCGTAACGGTTTCCGCCCACCGCTGCGGCAGGATGGTGGATTCGTCGGACGCCAACGGCGAAGGGCCGTTCGCGCCCGAGCGCTCCGGCTCTTTACGCGTGGACGACCTGACCCGCCGCTGCTTTTCGGGAAAAGTAGACCTGAAAACAATGCTCGCCGAGCTGAACAAGCGAGGCGGCATGGCGGGCGAGCTCGGCACCTCGGACGCGCGCGAGGTCGAAAAACGTATCGACGAAGGCGATGAAAGAGCGAAACTCGTTTACGAGGCAATGGCGTACCAGAACGCGAAGACAATTGCCGCTCTTACGGTCGCGCTTGACGGGAAAGTGGATGCAATAATTCTCACCGGCGGGCTTGCGAACTCGAAACGTTTCACGAAGATGGTTGAAGAGCATATCGGATGGCTGGCGCCGGTAAAGGTGTACCCCGGCTCGCGGGAGCAGGAAGCGCTTGGAGAGGGCGCGCTCCGCGTCCTCTGCGGCGAAGAAAAAGCGCGAATCTACCCGACAGGAGATTTCGAATAACATTACCAACGAAACACGAGAAACCAGAAACGAGAAACGGGAAAAATGTACGACAACTTCGATAAAATCCTCGAAGGCGCAAAGAAGGTCGGGCCTGTACGGGTCGCGGTTGCGGGCGCGGACGCAATAACCCTTTCCGTCATGGCAAAAGCAAAGGAATCGGGAATCGCCGAGCCTGTTCTTGTGGAAGATGAAGACAGGGTCGCCCAGGCTGCGGAGAAAGCCGGCGTTTCGATCGACCTGTTTGAAATCGTTACAGCCCCTGACGCGCGCTCGGTCTGCACAAAGGCAACCGAACTTGTCAGCAAGGGCAAGGCAGCCTTCCTGATGAAAGGCCACGTCCCGACGCCGGAGTTTTTCCGCGCAGCGCTCAATCCCGACGCCGGCCTGCGCGGCGAGCGACAGCTTTCCCACTGCTTCCTCTTTACGACCGAACGCTCGCCGCGGATAAAAATAATGACCGATGGCGCGCTCAACGTCTCACCCGACGCGGAGGCGAAAGCGGTGATGATTGAAAACGCGGTATCGCTGCTCCTGAAGCTCGGCTACGAGAGGCCGCGGGCAGCGGTTCTCTCCGGCACCGAAGAGGTGCGCGACGACGTGCAGGCGTCGCTCGACGCCGCAGAACTCGTGCGCCGCCACGAGGCAGGCGCGTTTGAAAACGCGGTCGTCGACGGCCCGATCGCGCTCGACGTCGCGGTCGACATCGAAAGCGCGCGCAGGAAAGGGCTGGATTCATCACCCGTCGCCGGAAAGGCCGACATACTTGTAACGCCCGACCTCCTTACCTGCAACATCGCGGCCAAGTGCATTTACCATTTCGCCCATGCACGGTACGCGGGAATCGTCGTCGGCGCGAGGGCGCCCGTCGTATCCCTTTCGCGCGCCGACACGGAGCGCGCAAAACTGGACACTCTCGCCCTGGGGGTTCTTGCCTCCCGCCTCTAGTCGAACCTGTTTATCAACGCCGCGCAAGCGCGGCCGCTAACTCAACGCCGCGCAAGCGCGGCCGCTAACTCAACGCCGCGCAAGCGCGGCCGCTAA
>SOJX01000119.1 GCA_004376375.1 Planctomycetota bacterium | reverse complement strand
TGAAGGATGAAAGAAGAAAGGATGAAGTGTGAAGTGTGAAGGATGAAAGAAGAAAGGATGAAGTGTGAAGTGTGAAGGATGAAAGAAGAAAGGATGAAGTGTGAAGTGTGAAGGATGAAGGATGAAAGGAGATATTATGAAGTATGAATTATGAAGGATGAAAGAAGAAATATTAAAGACGCGGCGAGTAAACTCGCCGGCTAATTATACCCGCCGGTCAAGCCCGGCGGCTAAATGACTACATTTTTCGGGCGGACATGCAGGTCCGCCCCTACATGCGGGCGGGCGGGGGTAAAACGAAAATGCCCGTTCGGGCACCACGCCTTCCGGCGTGGTGCTTCCAACAATACGGGCAGGCGCGGGGGCCTGCCCCTACACCATACCGGGCATTGAAATTCAATCAGCGGGGCAGTGATGAGACGAGAACGCGGCATGTCTGGCCGGGCGTTATTCGGTAACGAGATATTGCCGCCGGCACAAGGGTCGTCCGGCCAAGCGGAAGCTCAACGCCGCCGTCTTCAGAATCAATATCTGCGGAGCCATCGACGGCGGTAACTATGTGAAACGTTTTCCCGTCCGTAGTTATTTCCGCGTGATTCTCCAGATTATATTCGGTAAGAACGAAAGAGTCGCAGTGAATGTGTCTGGTAACCGTTCCGAAATCCGTTTCAATGGGAACGCTTTTTATCGTGTTGGACTTCGGCGGTTCGAAGTATGCGGCTTCAAGGGCTTCGGACAGATGCAGTTTTCTCGGCTTGCCGTCAAGGCCGAGGCGGTTCCAGTCGTAAACGCGGTAGGTCGTATCCGAGCATTCCTGTATTTCATAAAGCAGAATGCCTTTGCCTATTGCGTGTATGGTTCCAGCGGGAACGAAAAGGACGTCACAGCGGCCCACGGGAAACGAGTTCAGACAATCTTCCAGCCGACCTTCGCGCAGGAGTTTTTCAAACGATTCGCGGGTCGTTCCCTCTTTTACGCCGAGATACATCCTGCTGTCCGGTTCAGAATCGAGGACATACCATGCTTCCGTCTTGCGCCGGGCACCGGGATCATTTATTCTTTCGGCGCATTCGGAGTCGGGATGAACCTGTACCGAGAGTACGTCGCCTGCGTCGATGAATTTCAAAAGGAGGGGGAATGTGCGGCCGACGCTGGCGGTCCCGACAAGGGCTTCTTCATAGGATATGAAAATCTCGTGCAGCGTCTTGCCGGAGAGCGGGCCGTTGGTGATGACGCCGGATTCGCCACCGGTGTCGACGACCTCCCACGATTCGCCGACCGGGTCTTCACCCGGCAGTTTTTTGTTCAGGACTCCGGCCAGCCGCCGACCACCCCAGACTTTGGTTTTGAAGATCGGCTCGAAAAGCAGCGGATAGAGTTTCTCCGGCATGTTGGCATGATAGCATCAGGCATATGGCGTGGCAAATGTTTTCCGGAACACGTATTTTTCGACAATTCATTTACAATCCAGCCTTTGTTCATACTATTGTCACATTCAGGTAGTAAAGTTGAACGGATAGAATTACCGAAAACATATATAGAAACGGCCCCGACGGCGGAGGAGTGGCAATGGCTTGCCCGATAATTGACGACGACAGACACGAATGCAAGAAAACGCTTACGCTTCAGAACGTGGATATCGCGCTCTCGCAGTGCGGCAACGTGTTCCACGACTGCCCGGTTTTCCTGCGGCATTTTAAAGAGAAGACGAAGAAACGGGCCGTTCGCCGGAGCCGGAGGTTGAAGCGCTCGGCGTAATCGTGTTGAACGGTTTTCGCTCTTTGAATAAAAAGATGCTGGGTGTGGGCCGATGGAAATAAGTTTTTCCGCATGCAGTATCTTTTTTATTTTTATAAATTATGCGCCTCTCAGTAGCTCGGGAGGCAATCATGGGGATGGCCCGGCGGCCGTAATCGTCGGGCCTGTTTTTTTAAGAAGAGATTATGTAGAAGCCTTCCCGGGTACGGGCTCCGGCGGATCCTGGGTCGGGCAGGATAATAAAAGCAGCAGCGATGAAAGTATTATTGTCAGAATTGCCGTCCTTCTCATTGAAGTCTCATTGCCGAAATTCAAATGTATTGACCGGGATCTACGTGATAGATGGCACTACTACGCAATTGCCGGAAACCGGCCATTACTGAGTTTTACATTACTATGTAGTAGATATTGACATGGTTATTTGGAAGCGGTAGAATACTATTGCCCGGGGCGCAATTTCAATCTACAATTCACACGGTGAGACTCTCCAATGGACAATGAAAGGCTGAAGAGAAAAATGATTTTCTGCTCATTTAATGTATAATAACAAAGACGGAATTTTCTGGAAGGACAGCTATGAAAAAGTACATTCTATTCATTGCTCTGCAGACAATACTGTATGCAACCGGATGCATCGCGCAACAACCATTCCAGATTAATAATTTCATGGACCCGGGCGGCCTGGAAACCCGGCTCGCATTTGCGGAAGCAACGCCGGACAATGAGAACGAACCCGTGCCAAAGGAGGGCGAAAAAGCGCCGGAAGATGATCCTGAGAAGAAAAGCGAACCTGAATCAACCGACAAGACGAAACCCGAACCGCGGAGAACTTCCGAGGAGCTTACGGTTACTCCTTTCAATATGGTTATGGGCTACATGGGCTCGAGAAGCGTGGATTCGCATGATTGGGACGACAGCAACTGGGCCGATTTCGGAGTGATGGGAGTGCATACGCTGGGGAACTCGAACTTCGCCGTCAATTGGGCTCTTCTCAGCGTCGGCACAAACGACAGGGGTCATGAATACGATCCGCTACTCCAGGAAAGTGCGTACACCAGCGGATCGATCGACGGGACCGAAGTGCAGTTCGGCATACAGCACCTGTGGCCGATCCAGAATGATATTTATGGTTTCCTGAGAATCGGACTTGCGTATCAGAATACAGGTTACGATCTGGATTCCCGGACGACTCCACTATCTCCCGCTCCAAGGACGTCACAGGTTCGTGGGCGAGTTGATGCCTTCGGCGGGGGGATTGGAGTGGGGTTTGACATAGTTACACAGGGTTTTGCCATGGAAATCGGTTTTGCTTTGAGCAAGATTTATGGAAAGCTGGACGTCGAAGCCACGGTCTATTCACCTTTCAATATCATCCCTGTCGGCCGCGGACACAAGTGGGTGGACGTGGGCGCGGAGCCGGCTATTTACCTTGCTATGGGTTTCTCCTTCTGATCCCGAAAAAACATTCCTGTCTGCCATTAAAAAAATGTAGGGGCAAAGAACACGCGCATGCCTTGCCCCTACAACGCTTCGCACGCGGCGCGGCTGACTGTTTCTATTCGGTAACCGTGAGCAGCACGGGCCCGGCTTTTCCGGGGCCGTTTTCAGGAGCATAGTACTCGTAAGCAATCGATGACGGCGCCAGGACCTTGCATGGCACCGTCGGCTCCAGATCGTATGAGAAAGTGAAAGAGGTGTTTGCACTGAGAAGTGTCCGGTAGACAACCAGTTTCAGCGGATTGATTTCAAACCGGTTGAACGTACCTGCAAGGCGCGCGGCTTCCAAATCGTCGGCATCAACGATGAAGCCCGGCGGCAGTCCGATTTCGCCGACGACAATGTTCGCACCAGTACCGTCCGTGCGTATGTTTGCAATAGTGACGGTTGCTTTGGTGGTTTCGTCCAGCGTGAGAGTGGTCTTGGAGTAGTTAACCGCAATAGTAATATTGCCTTGCGGAGGCGGAGTGCGGTCCCGGTAATAGGTCCATACAATCTGCATGAGCGGCGTGCCCGTTCCGCTGAAGCTGCAGGTAGCGTTGTTGAGCCCTTCCACGAGATTATCCGTACAGGAAACAATTCTCAGCACGTCCGCATCAGCCGGCGTGATAATCAGCGGAGTAAGGACGACTCCGTTTATCGTGATGGACACGGTTCCATCCACGTCCGTAGGCCCCGCGAGGCCCTGGGCAAGTATCAGCGTCCGGAGCACGTTTACCGAGGCCTGCGTGGTCTGCCATGCTCCGCGGGAATCCTTATTGGCGATAAAGTAATCTATCGCGCCCTGGACAAGATTTGAGTGAACGCCTGCCCTGAGCATCGTTGAAGCAATACGACCGGTAACTTCGTAGGTAAGTGATACACCGCGGGAATGCATTACTCCATAAGTGGAACCACTGGAGGCAGTCCAGTATCTGCCGTCACCATCCGTCAGTACCAGGGCCGCAAGCTCATCCAGGAGCGCCAGCCCATCCGCGTCAGAGTTGTTGTAAACGATGAAAGCCTGGGCAAGCATGGCTTTCTGGTAAACATCAAAAGCCTCGGCCTTATGTGCGCGCAGATAGCCAATGGCATTATTCAAAGGAGCGCCGGTGTAGCCCGAATAGGCCAGGGCAAAAGTAACGTAAGCCGTTGTAATCAGCTTGTCCAGCGTGCTGGGATAGTGAACGGGTCCGGCCTCGGACCAGGCGCCGTCGCCACCCTGAGAAGTGACAAGGAAGTTCTGAACGCGTGTTATCAGCGCATTATCAACAAATGCAACCTTGGCCATGTCTGTGAACAACTCCAGGCCGTACGCCGTGACCATGGTGTACGGCGGCGGGTTCCCCCACCATGAGAAGCCGCCTGAGTTCCACACTTCGTAATTAAGCAGCTTCTGGTAACCAAGGTTAATGTTGGCCAGGGCGTTTGTCTTGAATTCATCCGTGACCGTACCGGTCACCGTCAGGTAATACAGCGCCATCACACTCGGGTATGTGACGCTGGTTACCTGCTCGAATCACCCGTACGGCTTCTTGACCAGGCTCTCGACGCCCTCAATGACCTGCGTCACGTAGCCCGCGTAAATCTTGATAATGCACTCGTCGGCATCGGGGATATGCATTGGAGGAATGTCAAACACGATGTTCTGGGCGTTGCCGAGGCTGGTGCTCACCGTTCCCGTCACCGGCTCGCCGTCCGGAATTATGCGCAGGACACGGCTGATGGCGTCGTTCATAAAGGCGCCGTATCCATAGACGGTAAGGGCCTTCGACCCGACCCCGTCGATTCTTACGGGAAAGTAAACCGATTTAACCTCGCCCGGGGACATATCCACAATATGGTCCATCGGTCCGATGGAGGTAAACCAGCTCGCGCATGAAAGCTGGACGAATACCTGCTGGTCCGCGGAAAGGTAATTGTAAATGACGCATGGAACATGAAATTCGTCGTGCTGGGTCATTTCAACCGGAAGGCTGATGTCTATGAAAAAATCCTGGAAGCAGCGGAGCGCCTCTGTCGTGGAACCCAGGCGGCCGTCGTTTGCACTCGCCTGGGCGGTAAGCCGCCAGTCCGTAATCGAATCCGCCATATCAAACGTTACGACGGCGACGCCTGCGCTGTCGGTGATAAGCGATGGCTCTACAAAGAGCGTCTCCGGGAACCAGGTCCTGACGCGAACTCCAGGATCGGCGGGGCCGCCTGTACCCGTGCCTGTGCCGGTTCCGGTACCCGTCCCGGTGCCTGTTCCGGTACTTGTGCCGGTGCCGGTTCCGGTACCGGGCCCGGGAAAAAATATCGCACTGTCTTTACTCTTACCGCCGCAACCGCCTATTACGTTCCACAAAATCACCGCAGTAATGATTCCGAGAACTATCGGTCGCATTATTGAGATTTTCATAGCCTGGTCTCCATTCAACGCATCATGCTCAGTCTATTTTGTTACCACGATATCGTCATTACTCCCGGAGATTTCATCCGGTCCGCTTGACGTACATGTGAAAACGCCGGTCGTGTCGTTGATAATCATCTGATATTGATTACCCCATGGATCAATGGCGCGGGTGAAATCCCACCCGTATGCGGTGGTCAACTGGGTATTGAAGCGGATGTTCCGGTTCTTGAGTTGCGAAATCATGTATTCTGCTTCTGCTATCGCCGCGCTGGAGATTTCAGCCGAGACGTCTCCGCTCAGGATAAGATTTGCCGCGACAAGCGGTTCTGAAAACAGCGCGAAATACAGCTTGGCGGCGTTTTGAGTCGCTGGAGTCTCCTGGGTCTTCGTAAAGTCGTTGTACGAATATCCGATGGCCGGCAGCGTTTCTCCTTCGCCGGCGTTAGGGTCGAAGTACTGTTCCGCAACGCCTTCCCGAGCGTCACTCACGTGGTAAACAGCCTCGTCGACCACGGTGATGCCAAGCGCGGACTGTACGGGTGCACCCAGGCGGTCGGTAACATTAATCCAGATAGAAGCCGGGTCGGCCGGCAGGTATTCGAGCTTGTCGGGAGTGATGGCAATAACCAGGGCATCGGTGCGCTTTACATGCACTTGCCGCGTATCCGTTATCAGTTTACCGTCGTTGGAGATGTAGCTGCCGATAAGGTAGCAATCGCCGATGTAATTGGTTGTCAGCGGTATGTCAACTGTGTTTGAAAGAGTCAGGTCTACGGCCTGGGCGACGAGCGACTGGGTTTGTGAAAAGACTTCCAGGTAAACTGCGTTTACGTTCACCGGCGCGACAATGCCTATACTCATGGTTTCACCCACGTTGTAAAGCGCCTTGTCCGGCCTGATAAAAAGCGCACCCGATATAACTGCATCGAATACGGCGCTGTGATTCACAACGTCGCCTCCCGGGATTGTCGCGGTCGCTTTCAGTTGCAGGATGCATTCCCTGCCTACCAGAGTGCTGTCCGAATCTTCCGGTGATATTTTTATTTCCACGAAACCCGAGGAATCCGTAATTCCCACGCCGAGTTGTTTTGACCCCGTATAGATCTCCACATCCGCCGCTTCAGTTGGTCTGCCCACGGGATCTGCCACGACCACATAGAGGCGGTTCTCCGCGTTCATTCTTACACGTCCGCCTTCGGGTGCCATCATAATTACGGCCGCTCCTTTGGAGATGGGCAGGATAATTTCTTTTTCAATAATCTGATCGGCAGTATCCGTAACCTTTACCTTGAGTGTTATTGAAGCTTCACCGCTCTTAAAGTCTTTGGGCCCGAAAATAAGGGGAAGCTGTAAAGAGAAGTCGAATACGCCGGTGTCATTGGTGACGCCTTCGATAGTGGTGAAAACCTGCGCATTGTCGCCGGTACCGGTAGCAGCGGTGATCTTGACCGCACCTCCTATCACGTCTTTTCCGAAAAAGTACTGGCAATGGACGCTGCCGTTCGCAGTATCGCCCGGCAGGTAGTAGCTGTGGTCTACGTTGATAGTCAGCTTGAACTTGGGCAGAACATAATAGGCGACAAGAACACTTTTGTCGGTACTGAACACACCTATACTGGCCTTAACCGTGTAATCGCCCGTGCAGAGTTCATTGGCCAGAGCGAATGAGCTGTTCGCTATTCCATATTCGTTCGTGGTGGTAGCTGACCTGAAGACCTTGTTTTCCTTGCCGTCGAATACCTCGAAAACCGCCGCCGTGTAAGGAACCGGATTCCTTGTAGGCTGGGTCATGGCAAGCGCCCGCATGTGAATCGTCTGGCCGGGTTGGTACCGCGGCTTGTCGGTGGTAAGAAGAGTTTTTAATCCGGGAACCACCTGAATTTCCTGCTCAAAAAGCTCATTAACATCGTCCTTCATGACTGCGCACCGCAGCTTTATCGGGCCTTCCACGCCGGCCGGCAGAGTCAGGCTCCCTGAGAAATGTCCGTATGCGTCAGTGTTGCCGACAAGCATTGAGATTCTGATGCCGTCTTTTGAGAACTGAATTTCCGCCGCGGCGCCCGCCAGCGGTTCACCGGTCTGCGGATGAGTCACCATAAGACGGTATGAGGCGGGATATCCTTCGTAAACGGTTTTGGGGCCCAGGATCTGAATGTATTCCAATGCTGTGCCGGAAAGTAACGCTTTCTGACCTTTGACAACGTCCCCGTAAGACTGGATCTGCCAGTAAATAATGTAACCTGCTTTTTCCGAAGTCGGCGCATCGGCAATAAAGGTCGGCATTCCGAGGACAGCGTATGTTTCGCCGGGCAGTAACGTTAGAAGTGTATCGGCATAGCTGTAAATAAACTTTGTCTTGGAGTCGCGCAGATCTACGTGGACGTGAGCATTGATATTCCCGGTGGTCTGGTTTGATATCGGAATGCCTACCTTGATTACACCGTCACCCGAGGAAATTATCATTATGGATTCGTCCACTGCCATGTTGCCGGACAGCGTTTCGGTAAAGTCGGCAGCGTTGTTTGGATAATCAATCGGCGGGTAGTAATAACCCGGACCGGGTGGATACGGAACAGGGTACCAGTCGTCATCGCAACGACCGCCCAGAAGGAAGATGCTTGAGATAATAAAACTGACCGCAAAGTATATGGCAGACCGTTTCATGATAAATAGTCCTCAAAAACGCGGGAAATGAAATACCGAGTGCTCACGATTGGGCAAAATCACCCGTCTTTCAGCGTACATCTCGTATACGTGGATATGAACTGGATTACGGCAAGATCGATCTGATTGCATAACCACGGCAACAAATTCGGCCATGTAAACTCCAGGCTCATTGCAGTCTTTCCGGACACAATTAATATAACCCGGACGTATTTTACTTTAATATCTTTGAGTTACTGTCGCGGCCACAAAGCTGTTGCGGTCAGGATGTGATATTAGCCGCGTATGTTTATGTGAGGAGCGCTTATATGCAATATTATAGTAAATTGCCGATAAAAATGCAATGAATTAATCCGGCAGCTCTTTACGCCTGCCATTCTTGATCTATCCTATGCCTGGGTAACCGGGAACTACCTGAATTTCACCCCAGATATTGCGTAAGCGGTTCAAACCTCTGTGCCTTCGTTGGAAAAATACCTGTTCATGATAATAACCGATGTTGCCATAAAAAGAACGAACCAGATGTAGAAAGGAATGAAACGCCCCAGCGCGACGGTTGTTGCCGAAAATATGCCGAAAACCAGAAATACCAGGTATGTATGTAACCTGTACAATAAAACGGGGTCGTTCTTCTTCCCGATGAAAATCAGCCGTGCGAACGGAACAATGAAAAACACAAGCAGGGCCGACAGGATTACGGAATAATACAGCAGGTAATACACAAGCAGGCCGATAAAAATAAACCTGTTTATCCTCGTAATCCGCTTACGTATTTCATTCGGTGTCCGCTCAACCGTATTGACGGGGCCGATTCGAGGCAGCATGAAACTGAAAAGACCTCGATACAGTTTCGGGATCAGAAGAAAGAGTATGCCGAGGATAACGGCTGCAAGCAGGACGATCTGAACCGGGCTCAGGCCGTATAATTTGCCGCCTATGTTATCGCCTCTGGTCGTCTCACTGAAAATCCTGCCGACCGAATAAAGGAGGATAAAGTAGATGAAAAGCCTGTTGTCATCCCGCCTTTTTCTTCTGACGATGAGCAGTATCGCACCCGCCCCGAGATAAAACAGCATGTCCAGGAGTTGGGTAGGGAAGCGGGGGTTTTTACAGTACAAGGGATACGTGCTGGACCATGTGTTTTTAATAAAATACCAGCCTTCACCTTCGTAACCGCAGCAGCAACCGGCCAGGAAACACCCGAGTTTGGCAACCGCCAGCGCAAATGGAAGGGCGATTGCGAAAACGTTCAGCGCCTCGAATTTATCCTTAAGGTCGAGCCTGAGGAGAAACAGATATGCAAGCATCATCAGGATGGCGAACAGCGGACCGCCCCACAACCCCGCCATCGACATCGTGAAGAAATTTATCAGCGTTTGAAAAACCCCGGCTTCGAGGCCGGTGGTTTCCAGTGATTCGGAAATTTCCGAGTAATATTCCAGAAGTTGATGATGGGAAAAAGAACCCTCGCAGAAAAGGAAAAACAGTGCGTGCGCACCGAATATCATTCCGGTGACGAAACAGAGTAAAAGCAGGTTCACGATCTCTCCCTGCAGCCGACGGCCTTTCATCAGCCTCCTGGCGATCAGACCGAACGTAACGGCAGAGAGGCAATAGAGGACCGGATATAAAAAATTATCCCATGTCATGGCTATCTTCTCGACGCTAGACCCTTGACGCTCGACTCGTGACCCATATATTGTAACGTGAAATACCGAGAGTGCAAGCAAAGGCGTTCCGGCTGATTGCCGTCACTGCCCTGCGTGTTACCATGCGAAGTTAAGAGGTTAAAACTGTTCACAATCCCGGCTGATCTGATATACTGCGCGCATGGCGAAAAAGCCCATCAGAATGTTTTTTATCTCGCTCGGCTGTCCGAAAAACCTCGTCGATTCCGAGGTCATGCTCGGGCGGCTGGTGCAGGAAAACTTCCACCTGTGCGCCGACCCGGATGATGCGGAAGTGGCGATTGTAAACACCTGCTCTTTCATCGACGACGCGCGGGTGGAATCCACGGAAGTAATAAACGAAATGCTTGCGGCCAAAGAAGCGGGCACGCTGAAAGCGGTTGTCGTTACCGGCTGCTGGCCGGAGCATGAAAAACAGAAACTGGTGGACGAATTCCCCGGAGTCAACCTGTTCGCGGGGTTTGCCGCCTATCCGAAACTTGGCGAGCATATCAGGAAAACATTCAAACGTAAAAAAAGTTCTTCTTCGGTTTTCCAGGTCAGGAAGCAGACGCAACCGCTGACGGCCGAGACCGCGCGGCTGCGTGTGACGCCGCGCCATTACGCTTACCTGCGCGTTGCGGACGGGTGTTCGAATACCTGTTCTTTCTGCGTTATTCCAAGAATACGCGGTAGGTTCAGGTCGAAAAAACCGAGTGACGTGCTTGCCGAGGCGAAAGAACTGGCGGCCGACGGTGTCAAAGAACTAATTATTATCGCGCAGGACACGACGTCGTATGGAAAAGACCTTGACGGCCGAAAGGCAAAGGAGGGCCTTGCCGGGCTTTTGCGGAAGATGGCGGAGATCGACCGGATCGAATGGATACGGGTTCTCTACGGCCATCCGGCGACGATTTCGGACGAGTTGCTTGACGTTTTCGCCGGCGAGCATAAAATTGTGAAATATCTCGACCTGCCGCTGCAGCATGTTTCTGATAACGTTCTAGGGGCAATGCGGCGCAAGACCACCGGCCGCGAAACAGGGGAACTTATCGAGCGAATCCGCAGGCGCGTGCCGGGGATTGCGCTCCGTACGAGCCTGATAGCGGGTTTTCCCGGCGAGACGGAAAAAGATTTTTGCGAGCTTGTCGGGTTCGTGAAAGGGGCGCGCTTCGAGCGGCTCGGCGTTTTCCAATATTCACGCGAGCCCGGCACCGGGGCGGCCGAACTTCCGGGCCAGGTGCCGGATGACGTGAAAGCGGCGCGGTTCAACGAGCTTTCCGAGCTGCAGGAGAAAATCATGCTCGAGTACCACAAAAGTCTTGCGGGTGAAATTGTGCCGGTTATAATCGATTCCGATGCCGGGGAGGAAGACAAGGCCGTCGGCCGCACATTTGCCGATGCGCCCGATATCGACCCGGTGATTCTGCTGGAAGGTGCGGATACCGATGCGGGTAAAACGGGCCTGGCGCGGATTGCAGGCCTGTCGGGTCTTGATTTGACAGGCGAATTCATAGAGTCGGAATGAATCCACCGAATATCATTACAATAGGACGGCTGTTCCTGAGTGCCGGTGTAGTATGCCTGCTTTCGGCCGCCACCGGCCGGGTGGGGGAGTCGTTCTGGGTCCTGCTCACCGCGGAAATACTGTTTTTTATTACGGTGTCGACGGACTGGCTCGACGGTTACCTCGCAAGAAAATACAACTGGGAAACGGATTTCGGACGGATCGCGGACCCGTTCGTGGACAAAATTACCATTGTGGGCGCATTAATCTGCCTGACCGCGCTCGCCGGTGAAATCGTGCGCCCCTGGATGGTAGTGGTCGTCGCGGGCCGCGAGTTCCTCGTTACCGGGCTTCGCGGTTACGCGGAGTCACGCGGCGTGAAATTCGGCGCAGTATTTATGGGCAAGGTAAAGTTTGTCATTCAGGCAACCGCTGTAATGCTTGTGCTTCACTACAAAGTGTTTTACAAAACGGAATGGGTGACGTCGCAAAAATGGTTAATGTTTTTCATGACACCAAGGCAATTGTTCTGCTTTTCCGTGTTTGCTGTCTGGATTCTGGTGATATTTACCGTCGTCTCCGCAATCCCTTACATCGCCGCCGTCGCGAGAATCAAGAATGACACTGGCACGAAAACTGGCGGTTAGCAGCCTCGGGCTCGGATACCTGCGGCCCGCAAACGGGACCTGGGGAACGCTCGGGGGCGTGGCGATATATATCGCGCTTTTCGCATCGGGCGCGGCAAACCCGGCTGCACTTGCACTTGCGGCCGTAGTTGTTTCCTATATCGCGATTGCACTCGGCCCGTGGGCGGAAAAACATTTCGACACGGTCGACCCGAAGCCGTTTGTACTGGATGAAGTCGCGGGATACCTTCTTACGGTTACGGTCTTTTTTCAGATTACCACGTGGGCGGCCTTCATAAAAGCTGCCGCGTGCGGGTTCGTTCTGTTCCGCATATTCGACATTCTTAAACTTCCGCCCGGGAACTGGTTCGAGCGGCTGCCGGGCGGCTATGGAATAACGCTGGATGACCTTATGGGCGCTGTTTACGCGAATGTGCTGCTGCATCTCGTCCTTTACCTGTGGTAAGAGCGTAATGCCCCAGATGCGAGTAATTTTTTCCGTTGGAGTAGAATTTCTTGTATGCCCGCCGCCGGGGAAATTTTTGTAGGGGCAGGTCGCGCCGTGCCCCTACAACTTCTTTTGACAGGAGAGTCTGATGAAGCCGGTCGTTGCCTTTGTGGGGAAAAGAAACTCCGGGAAAACAACAGTGCTCGAGAAAGTAATCGCCGAGCTCGCACGCCGCGGCCGCAAAGTCGGCGTTATAAAACACGACGCCCACCGGTTCGAAATCGACCACGAAGGCAAGGACAGCTACCGGCTCAAACACGCGGGCGCGAAAACGGCTGCGATAACTTCCTCGGAAAATTTTGCGCTCGTCTCCGACCTCGAGGAACCGCTTGAGCTCGAGACCATAGCGGCGAGGTATTTTGCAGACTGTGAGATCGTGCTTGCCGAGGGGTGGAAGAAAGAATCCAGGGTGAAGATAGAGGTTTTCCGCAAAGAAGTGCACGATGAACCGCTCTGCCCGGCTGACGACAAAGGCGGCTTACTGGCCATCGTAACGGATGATGACGTTGACCCTGGTGTGCGAAAATTTGCAATGGATGATATAACCGGCATCGCGGACCTTATAGAAGAAATGTTCGTCTCGGATACGGAGGAATACGAGACCCGTCTTATCGTTGACGGAAAAAATATCGTCATAAAGGGATTCGTGCAGGAGTTTATCGGCAACGTGCTTGACGGAGCCGTAAAATCCCTTCGCGGCTGCGAAGACGCGAAGACAATCGAAATACGGCTTCGCCTGGGCCGCAAGCGAAAGAAAGAAGATTAGGAAGCACCACGCCGGAAGGCGTGGTGAAAGTCCGAAGCACCACGCCGGAAGGCGTGGTGAAAGTCCGAAGCACCACGCCGGAAGGCGTGGTGGCCGAACAGCCATTTCCATTCGAACATGCATGCCATTAATGTAGGGGCGGGTCTGAGACCCGCCCAATTAAATAGCGCGCGAGCCAGCCCGCCGCGTTTCTCATCTTTGTCATTCCCGCGAAGGCGGGAATCCAGGATTGAATGTAATTTATTTTTGGCTGATATATGCCCACTACCTTGCAATGCAAGGTAGTCGGTTGTAAAACATGCAGGAGGATACGGTTGCGGAGTTTTCACCGCGGTGCCCATTTCGCCGTTTTCCCGGAGCAGCTCTGCATCAGGCCGATACTCTTGAGCTGTCCGCTTGGGGGCATCGTTCTTGACCCGTTCGCCGGCAGCGGCACCATCGGCGTCGCCGCCAGGCGCCTCGGCCGAAATTAAATTCTTATCGACGTCAACCGCGACTACTGCAAAATGACGCGCAAGCGGATAAGGGAATTTTCCCAATGTAGGGGCGGACCCCCGCGTCCGCCCGAATGTATCGCCCGGGGTCGATGGGAATTTTATATGCGAGACTTTCTGCCATGGTGTATAATGTTCTGAACGAGAGGAAGAAGGCGTTAAGTATTGTGCCCCGAAATTCCCCAGCTGAACATGCAGGAGCGGTTACATCAAACCACATATGCGCAACAATTAAATGCTATATGTGCTGGAAAGGATATTAATCATGCCTAAAGTCAGGTTATCATTTATATTGTTAACGATATTAATCTCTTATTCTTCCGTATTTGCCCGGGGACCAGGGGATAAAAAAAGAATCGAAGTACTGAAGAAGAGTATTGAATATGATACGCACAAGAACAGTCTCTCCAAGGGCATAATACGCCTTGACATTAAGGATATTATCGAATCCGGGTTCAGCGGGGAGTATGAAGTTGCAGAAGGCTTGCAGGTTTTTTCCAACCTGGGAATTCATCAAAGATATTCCCTGAATAATAAAAAGAAAAACGAATGCATTATGATCGATTTCTTCGTTGGAATATCGAGTTCTGAAGACGCTCATGAAATGATGTTTAGAACCCTGGCATTTACACCTCTTCCCATAGAGTTACTCGCGAAATCATATACCTACGATAAGGATGGGCCGGGTGAATATTCTTTTTCCAGCAAAAAAAGAGGGCGCGCAGCAGACTTGATAGGATTCTCAAAGGCGAACATATCGATTCTGGTGGAATCCAGGGGAAATACTTCGTCTCTTAATGTCAAGCCGATCGCTGATAAAATCGCAGCGCGTGTCGAGCGGGCTGATCCACAAAAGTTAAATAGACTTTCGTCCCTTCTGCCCGAGGTAAAGACAAGAGGCATCCCGATCTTGACAAAAGAAGTTTCGGCAAGATATGGACTGGATGTTTCAGGCTACGACAGGAAAAGGTCTTGCATCCATGCACGGCCCAAGCAGGAACATGCGCTGATGCTGAGCGTTACAATTACCCACAAAGGCAACATGCCGGTGATTTCACTGATCGGTTATAAGGAAGGCACCGTAAAACTGTATTTATGGGTGTATGATAAAAAATCATTTCTTTCATCATTTAAAGAGTATGACGTAAGAATCGTGCCCAAACCCGCTGAGAAAAAAAAGGATGATCTCCCCAAAGATAAAGGAAAGAAAATAACTGACGACAGCCTTAAGACTGAAATAAGCAGATTAATAAAATTGATTTCCAGCGCTGACCGTGCCGAGGAGATTCAAGCCGCTACGTCGCTTGGTGATATTATTATCGCAAATCCGGACGTTGAGGTCAGACCGGAAGATAAAAAGAAACTTGATAAAGTACTGGACAGATACATCGAGGACGGCGGTAATTACGATGACGATGATAAAAGGCTTTTCGCACAGCAGCAAATGCAGCGCCTGTGGACCTTTTGCACTGATAAGATGGTGGAATCTATAAACAGCAGCAACATGACAAAAGCCGAAGCCGCCATGAAGCAATTGATACTGATGCGTAATGCAGATAGATGCGGGAAATTAATATCAAAGTTCGAAAGGGCAGATGATAAAATACGATCTCGCATAGCTTTTACTCTGGGCAAGATGACGGAGCAGCGAAGGGCTTACGTGAGAAACCGGGACTGTATGATGGGCAAGGAAGAATCAAGGAAGTTAGTGAATGAAAGTGTAATACCTTTTCTAAAGAAGATCCTTACCAGCGACGAGTCAAAAAAGGTTAGAAAGCGCACTGCAAGAGCACTAAGAGGATTGGGCGTGGAAGTTGAAACTGTGGATAAGGATAAATGTATATACCGCCTGAAAGAATAGGAGGGGCCGGACAATTCGCGCCCGGCTTTTAATGCATGATGCCGCAGGATGCTCTACTTCGCGCGCACTTTTGACGTGACATCACTAAATTATCATTAAACAGAGTTTACACTTATGCCGATAAAATAGTTATTTAAACCAGAAACTCCCAAAAAGCCATAGTATGTAATCCGGCAAAATCAGTAAAGTTTCCTCAGAAAATCTCTTGACTGGGCGGTCTTGAATGGACATAATACGAAGCGTAACCATCCCGGTTACGGGGGTAAGGAGACATGCCGGCCGATGAGTATTTTTCCATACCGAGTTCGTCTATCTGCCCGAACCTGATTCTTGATTTCGATCTATTCAAAAGGGAACTGGTCGACGGCAAGAACCGGTACAGCCTCGCCTTCGGCGAGCGGTTTCCCGCCATAACGACCGAGTCTCTTCAGGAACTGAATGAAAATGGGGTAAGAAACTTTTTCATTCCGATGTCGGAGTCGGGCAATTTCTGCGAGTACCTCAGCCGCAACCTGAAGCGTATTATTATTGACTCGGAAATTACGGAACGCGAGAAGGCGCGGGTCCTTTTCTATTCGGCCAAGCTGTATGTGCGTAAATGGTTTGAGCATGCCAAAATCGGGCCTCTTCTGGAATCCAGCCGCGAGGTTGTGGAGCACATTGTCCGTTACGTATTGAGGGACGACAAGTCGTTTTATAATTTCTTCGATATTGACGGTGACACGAGGTATCTTTTTTCGCACTCGCTGAACGTTGCGATTTACGGCCTGGCCATACTTAACGCGATGGGCAAAGTGGGGTCTGGTTTGCCGGAGGCATATAGTTACGGTGCGCTCCTGCATGACGTCGGAATGCGTGAAGTGCCGGAAAGTATTATTGAAAAGCCGGCGATACTTACCCCGGATGAGTACAAGCTTGTCCGCAAGCACCCCTCCATCGGCGCAAGGCTCGCCGCGGAAGCCGGCGGGCTTCCCGGCCCCGGTGATATCGTCGTGAAACAGCACCACGAGCGTTTGAACGGCAAGGGATACCCGTGGGGGCTGCCGTCGGATGATATTCACCCGCTTGCGAGAATCTGTGCCGTTGCCGATGTATTTGATGCGCTGACAACGACCCGAAGCTACAGGAAGCCCGTTACAAGCTTCGAAGCATTTCGTATGATGAAAATCGATGGAGCGAGTGAATTCGACCAGAAAGTCCTTGAAACGTTTATCCGCCTAATGACGGCCTGAAAAACAAGACGATATCGATTCTCAGAATCCCCGAACCGGAATCCCAATAGTTCTCCACGTACTGAATCCCCATACCGCAATTGAAAATAAGCCGGAGCGATGGTATTTTCTTAACAAAAGAGCCGTTGAATGGTAATATAGATGTGGCCGTTTGCTTTCGAGGTATTGATGACCCGAGATCTTATTACAATTCCGACAACGAGTATTTTACCCGATACCGTACTCGATTTCGACGTGTACCGCCGTTACCGCTCCCGCAAGGCGGAATCGCACATACTGGCATACGCAAAAATTACTCCCGTGCCCGTGGGCGCCCGGCACGCTTTCATCAGGGACGAGATCAATAGCCTGTTCGTACTGAATGCGGATATTGAAAAATATCGGGCGTACGTGGAGCGAAACCTCGATCGCATCCTCCGGCAAAGCGACGTCAGCGAACGCGAAAAAGCCCGTATCCTGTACATTGTATCCGAACTGTGCGTGCGCGACCTGTTCGAGGACCCCCGCATTGGTCCGATCGTGGCGTCGAGCCGGGACATACTGAGGCATGTGATTCGCCACGTCGTAAAAAGCGAGAAAGCGTTCCACGACTTCTTCGACCTGGCTACCGATTCCTACTATCTGTTTACTCACGCCCTGAACGTTGCGATCTACGGGATAGCGCTGCTTAACGCGATGGGCACGACGCGTTCGGATACGCTGGTGGCGTTCGGCCTGGGCGCGCTGCTGCACGATCTCGGAATGAGAGAGGTCCCCCGTTCGATTATACTCAAGCCGGAACCGCTCACCAGTGACGAGCTGGAAATTGTCCACGAGCATCCCTCGCGCGGAGTGGAGATAGCGGACAAGGGTGGGGGCATACCGGGCCAGAGCCAGGTCGTTGTCATGCAGCACCATGAGCGCATGGATGGAGCAGGATATCCATGGGGAATAAAAGCAGGCGATATACATCCGCTTGCGAGGGTGTGTGCAATTGTCGATACTTTTGACGCGCTTACTTCCCCGCGCAGCTACAAGATGCCGGTCTCTACTTTTGACGCTTTCAGGACGATGCAGGTCCAGGATCGGCGTCAACTCGACAAGGCCGTGCTTAGCCAGTTTATATTATTGATGAAAGGTTGAAATAGGTTTTAGGTGTTAGGTTTTAGGTTTTAGGATATATTCTATTAATTTATTTCCTGATACCTAAAACCTGACAAAAGAAATTATTGTATTTCGCATCTGATGTCCTTAACATCCAGTTCTATCGATTCCTGTCCCTGCCAGTAGTTTACAATAGGCCGAAACGCGAGTGAGATGGATTTCCGTGACCTGTCAACGGCGTCGACGGTATCACCTTGCCCGAACGCGATAGCCTTGAAAGCCACGTCTCCCTGCCTGACGGTGAATGCAAGATGATTACCTGATCGTCCGACCCGCCGCGGTCGGCCGACCACTTCGACGTCATTGACGCAGAACAACGGCGGCGAGTTTCCCTCGCCGTGCGGGCCCAGCACTTCGAGGTCGGAAATCAGTGAGCGGGAAAGACTGCTGAGCGGGTTCTCATGGTCGAGGAGGAGTTCGGGCTCGGCACCTTTCTTCAGAATCATTTTGGCGACTTCCCGCTCGAGCGCTTCTGTGAAAGCGGGAAGCTCGGTGGCGTTGACTTCAAGGCCGGCGGCGAGTGCGTGTCCACCGAAGGTTACGAGATGCTCCGAACAGTTCGCCAGTGCCTCGTGAAGGATGACCTGCGGGATAGAGCGGGCCGATCCTTTGCCGACGCCGTCTTCGATGGCGATGAGGATGGTCGGGCGATGATATTCTTCCGAAAGCTTGGAGGCGACTATGCCGATAACGCCCGGGTGCCAGCCTTCATCCGCCAGTACGATGGTTGAGTGGTCGCCGACGCCTCCGCGTTCCTCGAGCTTTTGCCTGGCAGATGCAAGGATCGCTTTCTCCACTTCCTGCCGGCGGCGGTTTTCGGTTTCAAGCATCTTCGCGAGTTCGGCGGCGCGGCGCGTGTCGTTGGTTATAAGGAGTTCAATCGCCAGGTGTGCCTTGCCCATGCGCCCGGCCGCGTTTATGCGCGGGCCAAGCCTGTAACCCACGTCGGAGGCGGTTATCGGTGAGTTTCCCAGTCCCGCGCTTTCAAGCAGGGCGCGCACGCCGGGGTTTCGGCTCTCGCGCAACGCCTTGAGGCCGTGATGCGCGATGATTCGGTTTTCTCCCGTAAGCGGAACCACGTCGGCGATAGTGCCAAGCGCGGCAAGCCCCATGGCCTGCATAATGAACTGATAGAACTCCTGTGACAGTTTCTTTTCGCTGCTGAAGGTCTGCGCGATGGCCCATGCGAGCTTGAACGCCACCCCGACCCCCGCGAGGCTTCGGTATGGGTAAGTCGATCCCGGCAGCTTGGCATCGAGTATTGCGAGCGCGTTCGGAAGCGTATCGCCCGGTTCGTGGTGGTCCGTGACTATAGTGTCGATTCCGAGGCTGTTGGCGAAGTCCACCTCGGCAGCGTTTGTGATGCCGCAGTCCACCGAAATTATCAGGTCGATGTTTTTCTCACCAAGCTCTTCGATCGCGCCGCGATGGAGGGAATAACCCTCTTTTATCCGGCTCGGTATGTAATGCGCCGCCTCCGCGCCCACCAGGCGAAAGAAGTGAATCAGCAGCGCGGTTGCCGTGATGCCGTCGACGTCGTAATCGCCGTAAACGAGGATTTTCTCGTGCTTCAGGATAGCGTCCTTGACGCGGACCGCCGCACGCTCCATATGGCTGAAAAGGAAGGGATCGTGCAGATTATCGATATTGGGTTTGAGGAAACCGGCTGCGGAATCGGGATCGGTAAGGCCGCGATTGATGAGGAGCTGGGCAAGAACCGGAGAAACGTGAAGCGCCTCGGTGAGAGCCTTTCTGGCCTCGGGGTTCTTGGGATAAAAACGCCAACGTTTCTTCATGGTCTGTCACACTGAACGGTATTATTTCCTACCACAACCGACATGCGCTAGTAGCAAACGAATCGTAGCACGGCACTCTGCACCTGTCCAGCGAAAAACGCCTTTTATTTCTTATGAACGGCGCGTATAATATTTATACTGCAACGCTGCTTTATGTCATTGCAAGTAACGAGAAACGAGAAACGAGTAACGGGTATCCGGTAACGAGTACCGAGTAACGAGTAACGAGAAACGAGAAACGAGTAACGAGTAACGAGAAACGAGTAACGAGAAACGAGAAACGAGTAACGAGTAACGAGTAACGAGTACCGAGTATCGAGTCTCTTATTTAGCCGCGCCACCCAGTGGCGCGCGTTTCGATTTCCGAATTTCGATTGTCCCCGCAATGGTTTCGGTTACAATATGTAGGGGCTTGGCGGTGCCAAGCCCATATCACGCGAAGCTCATTACGGAACCGCGAAGCGGTGGAATATAATAGCCCAGAGAACAAGCGCGTGAGCCCTGGGTGTGGGTATCATATAATTTCAGAGAGCCCTGAAAGGGCGAAACAATTTGGGGAAGGATCAATTTTGTGCCGCCCTTACAGGGCTTGGCGAATGTTTTTTTAACATTCTCCCAGGGCTTACGCCCTGGGCTACTTTGTCGCGCGCCGTCGGCGCTCTGTAAGGAATACTGATATTAAGTGAAATTGTCTCTGCCAATAAAACTCGGCGTCTTTGTCGTCCTGCTCTTCGCGGCGGTAATCGCCGCCTGCCTGCTATGGACGCCGCTGAAGGTGCGGTATTATTCGGGGAAGCTGCATTCGGATAATCCGAAAGAGCGGGTGGTGGGAGTAGATGGCTTGATAAGCATGGGCAGTAAAGGTGTTAAGGCGCTTGCAGGAGTTCTCGGCGGCGGTGAGAAGGAGGCGGAGTTCCTATCGAAAAACTGGAAGTATTACAATACGCCTATCCCTGGCGATAAGCTTAAACGTTATCCATTGCATATTGCGGCAGAAAGCAATTTCCCCGATGCTGCACGACTCATTATAGACAGAGGCGCTGATTTAAATACGACAGAAAAAATTGGCTACACACCGCTTCACCGCGCGGCATGGCGTGGCCATAAAAGCGTTGCCGCGCTCCTGCTTGAAAGAGGTGCGGATGTGAATGCGAAAGGCTTTGGCAACCTGACGCCGCTTCACAATGCGGCATCTCGAGGCTACAAAGACATTGTCGCGATACTGCTGGGAAAAGGAGCCGACGTGAATGCGGAAGACAATTCGGGCTCGACGCCGCTTCACAAGGCGGTGGAAAAAGGGAGAAAAGATATTGTCGACCTGCTTATTGAAAAAGGCGCTGATGTAGATGTATTGGATGAGTACGGGCACGATACGCTTCTAATACTCGCGATTAAGTCTTCATATGAAGATATTGTCAGGCTTCTCGTTAATAATGGTGCTGACGTGAATCTGGAAGACAGAGAATTCGGTATGTCTCCGTTGCATTGGGCTGTTGGGGAAAACTCAGACAACCTTGTGTTATTCCTTATCGAACATGGGGCGAATGTGAATGTTAGACAGAGGGCCAGATATACACCACTTGACTGGGCCCATAGTTTAAAGCGTTCGAAAATATCGAGCCTCCTCCGCGCTTGCGGCGGCAAGACCGGAAAGGAAATAAGGGAACAGGAGAACAAGGAAACAAGAAAAAAAGAAATCGACAATCGAAAATCGTAAGTCGAAAATCGGAAATTAATATGACTCAGGACTCAGGACACAGGACTCAGGACTAAAAAGACATGAAGCTTTCATGGCCCGTAAAATACAGTCTCGCGGGTTTCGCGCTCCTGGCCGTGGTGGTGGGCGGGCTCGTTCTCTGGACACCGGTGCGGATGCGCTACTACCGCGCGAAGTATTTTTCGGGCAACGTCCGCCAGTGCGCGACCGGCTGCAAAGGCCTCCTGTCCTACGGCGGGAGAGGCGTGACCGAGCTCACAAGGCTGGTGCGGTACGAGTTTCTGAACTCTCCCGACAAACGCCGCGTCATCGTCGTGGATTCGCTGCTCTCTCTCGGCGAGGAGGGGCTCGCGGTTCTTGCGGGCGAGTTCGACGGCGGCATGAATGCGGCGAAATTCCTTGCCGTGCACTGGGCGCACGCGGACAGGCCGATAAAAGGGGAGGCGGGCCGGAGCTACCCGCTCCGCGTCGCGGCGGAGAAGGGGTACGCGGCGGTTGCCTCGCTTTTCATTTCCAAGGGCGCGAAGGTAAATGCAAAAGGCCGGTACGATTGGACGCCGCTGCACACGGCCGCGAAGTGGGGCCACAGGAACGTCGCGGAGGTGCTTGTAAGAAACGGCGCGGCAGTGGATGCGAAACTGGCCGGCGGCGATACGCCGCTCTTCTGCGCCGCGCGGGCCGGCATGGTCGGCGTCGCCGATTTCCTCATCTCCGGGGGCGCGGGCATCGGGGCAAGAAACGAAAGAGGCTGGACACCGGTTTTTACGGCCGTCTCCGAGGGCCGGAAAGAGTTCTGCGTTTTCCTGATAGAAAAAGGCGCAGATATAAACGCAAAGGACAGGTTTCGCTGGACGCCGCTGCACGAAGCCGCCTCCGGCGATATCGAAATCGTCGAACTCCTTATCGCCGCCGGCGCGAACGTGAATGCAAAAGACGATACCGGACGCACCCCGCTTCACGAAGCCGCCTCATGCGATATCGAAATTGTAAAACTCCTTGTCGCCGCCGGCGCCGACGTACGGGCAAAAGACGATAGGGGCTGCACGCCGCTTGACGCCGCCAACGCCGCCGGCAAAGAGGAAATAGCTTCTTTCCTGATAGAGAAGGGCGCAGAACCGGAAGCGGTTGCCGGAGTCACGGAGAAAAAGAAACCTGCTGCGCCGCCTGAAAAAACGGTTGAAGAAGAATCGCTGCCTGTTGACGAGGCCATAGAAGAGAAACTGGATTTTTACGTTTCAAAATTCGATACAAAGGACATGACGGCCTGCGTGGAGGGGATTGACGGGCTCCTGTCCCTGGGCAATGCGGGCGAGGAAGAGCTTGCCTATCTCCTGCCCGAAGGCAAGGCCGGCGTCAAGTTTCTCAAAAAATGCTGGGAAGACGTGAACAAGCCTGTCGACTGGGGGAGAGGCAGGGTCCGCAAACCGCTGCTCGAGGCCGCGCGGATGGACTATGATTTCATAGAGGAAATCCTGATCGCGATGGGGGCCAAGGTAGACAAAGAATACATTTCGTATTACCGGAACCTCGGCCACCGGAAGACGGAAGGAAGGAATCCTGACTGGGCGGGCGCGGAAAAAATTTTTTCCTACCTCCTTAAATTGAAACTGGATGATGAAGCAAGAAAGTATACATACTACGGCCGGGGCAAATGCAGGCGCCATTTGGGGGAGTTCGACAAGTCAATTGAAGATTTCGATGAGGCGCTGAAGATCGATCCGAAGTTCTATCTGGCATATTACGAACGCGGGCTTTCGAGATACGAAAAGGGCGACCTGCCCGGCGCGCGCAATGACATTACCGAAGCGATAGACCTGAGCCCCACCAACCCTGATTACTTCTTTTTAAGGGGAAAAATCTACGTTCAGTTGCGGCTGATGAAGCTTGCGCTCGCCGACCTCAACATAGCGATACGGAGCAAAGAACATTCTTTAGAGGCGCACCACAACCGCGGACTCGCCTGGTTTTATTCCGGGGGTTACAGTTCTGCCCTGAGAGACTTCAACAAGGTTCTGGATACCAGTTCAAATTTCGCAATCAGCTATTTCTACCGAGCCAAAACGTATTACCGGATGGGCAAGGTCGATAAAGCCTGCAGCGACATGCTGAAGTATATCAAGTGGGAGAGGCATGAAGGCAGCCATTCAGATTCCGCTATCCTGTACTGGTGCGCCTGGCAGGCGCGGGAGACCGGCCACAACAGCGTGAAGCAGGTCGCGCAGGAATACAAGGCGATGCTGTACCACGAGAACTGGCCGGTGCCGATTATGGAACTGTTCGCGGGCGAGAGGACCGAAGAGGCGCTGCTGGAAGCCGCCAAGGAGCGCAAGTTGAAGGATATGTACGTTTGCCTCTGCGAGGCCTATTACTATGCCGCCGAGCTGCGTCTTGCGAACAAGGACAAGGATGGGGCAACCGCCCTGTTCAGTAAATGCCTTGCCACGGGCATGAAAACCAAGGGCGAGTACGGCAGCGCCGAGTTCGAGCTGAAGCGCCTTTCCGGCAAGAAGAAGAAATAAAACCGCGCCGCCGGGGCTGTCTTTCATAATTCATAATTCTGAATTCATAATTCGACTCGATGCTTCTTCCCAATTCACTCTCTTTATGGTAACGCCAATCTGCATAGTAATTAATTCTCATATTCAAAACGAATGCTTGCCGGTGCAGCAACCCGAGCTCATCCTGAAAATCTCAGGGGTGGCGCTTATGGGTGTCCTGGGAATTCAACAATTCAAAACGTCCTTGACTTGCGGAGTCGGCGGTTATAAAATAAATAGGGTGTGAGGTTTGGGATTAATGGCTCAAAGCCGCTTGCCGGAGGCGAAAAAGTGAAAAACCTGAAGATATTCCCGGCGATTGGCCTCGGCATCTGCGTTGCCGTGGCCGTTGCTTTTTACTTCGCGGGCTGCAGCGAGAAGAAGAAGGAATTCCCCTGGTGGCTTAATGTACCTGCCGCCGATTTCACAGCCGACCCGGTTGCCGGTCCGCTGCCGCATACCGTTGATTTCACGGATACATCGAAAGGCAATGTCACGTCGTGGGCTTGGGACTTTGGAGATGGAGAGACAAGCATACATCAAAATCCTTCGCATAAATATAGAGCCCTTGGAACTTACTCGGTAAGCCTGACTGTCGCAGGCCCGGGAAGCTCTGATACTGAAACCAAGGTGGATTACATAAATGTCTCTACCGGTAATTCTTCTTATGGTTTTGAGCAGCCCCTTAATAATGAATGGGAAATGGTTGGCGATGCAGAGATTATATCCGATAACCCGCAGAGCGGCCAATATTGCCTGAAACTCGGCGCCATGGGGAGAGCAATACTTCCTGTTTCTGACGATAATGTGTATGGTAAAGTCAGCTTCTGGGTAAAAGACAGTATGGTAGAGTGTCCTTCTTCCAATGCCGCAAGCATAGGACCGATTTTTGGATTACAGAATAAAGATGGAGATATGCTGCTTTGTGGTATTTTAAGGCGGGATTTTCTTAATCTGTCCAAGTATGGGTGCGTGCTTACGGCAGAAAACAACTTTTGGGCTTTGCGCAATCTCGGCGCTTTCCCATACGTCGACAGAACAGGCGCATGGCAGAAGTGGGCAATAGAAGTGTCCGGGCCGGGAGTGATAAATATTTTTGTAAATGATGAGTTGAAGAATGTCAGTGATAGCCTGAAACAGTATTTTTCCAAAGGATTCACCGGGGTTTATTTCAGAGGCGATTTCTCTGCCGGGCCGGAAGAGTTTAGTTTTGATGAGGTAACTGTTGAGGTCTCTGGAGAGGGTCAGCTTGGTCAGATTGATTCATGCGAATTTCCAGAGCCGCGGGCTATATCCAATGTTCTTCAGAACGCCAATTTTTTCCCAATAGCTGTTTGGGCAATGCGGCTTGATTATATGGATTACTTCAAGGCGCTGGGAGTAAATATTTCCATTGGAGAAGTCTTACAATTTGGGCCTACTACCAGGGAAGAATTCCTTGATGGTTTATATTCCAAAGGTCTTTATGGAATGGTTATGCCAGGATGGTATGTTGATCTGCATCATACAGTTGATCCTGTGATAATTTCTCAGTTAATAAATCATCCTGCTTTGCTGGCGTGGAGGCAAAGAGATGAACCCGATCTTCTATCGAGCGTTAAGCCGGGGCTGAAAAGCGATCCCTGGGAAATAAAAGAGCGTTATGATTTAATAGGCCCTCTGGATTCGGAGCATTCGGTTTATTTGAATTTTTCTACCGGCCCGGGCTCGACAACCAGGTTCGTGCAACCCGCAGATTATTTTGAATATTGTGAAGGGGCGGACATACTTTCTTTTGATATCTATCCGATTACAAATTACCCCAACGGTGAGAAATTTTTATATTCTGTCGCCGACGGTATAGATAATTTGAAGAAGTGGAGTAACGATAAAAAGCCTTTATGGATATGGCTTGAATCACGCACAGGCGATTACCGTGCTCCAACTCCCCAGGAGATGAGGGCAGAGGTGTGGATGGTAATTATCCACGGAGCGGATGGTTTCGGCTGGTTTGTTGCCGAGTTTGATCCCTTTCGCTGGCACGCGATTCCACCTGAACTTGAAGTGGAAATGACGGATATTGCCCAGACGCTTCAGACCCTTGCACCGGTGATAAACTCTTCAGAAAGAGATGATGTCCTGGTAAGGATGATAACCCAGGGCAGAATTGATGTTATCTCGAGGATTCATGACAATAAACTGTATTTCTTTACGGTGAATATGATGAATAAAGAAGTCGACGCTGAATTTATTTTTCCAGCGCAGTATTCCGGCTCAGAATTTACGGTGATTAATGAGGACAGGACAATTGAAATATCTCAAGGAGTCTTTACCGAACATTTTGGACCTTTTGAAGTGCATTTGTATGGGGAGATTGAGTGAGGCGGTAAGGTAATATATGGCGATGTCTCAGGACCTGATTTATTGAATTCCCGAATTCCCAGGACACCCATATGCGAAATCGCCATACCTCACTCCTGACTTTGTAGAATACTAGTACTGCAAAGATACCTGGCTTTACTGGCAACGAAAGCTTCACGTCTTCAATTCACTCCTTTGTAGTAGTGCCATTCTCAATAGTCATTTCATCTCGGCTTCCTTCCGAAGCTCCTCCCTCGCCTTTCCCCCGTGGGTGCGGAGGAGCCCTTCAAACTTACCTGCCTGAACTGGTCTTTTCGAGCTTTCTGAGTTCCAGGATGGAACTGTAATATTCGTTCATCGAACGGGCTTCGGTTTCAACCGCTTTCCCGAAATAGACGGCAGCGTTTTCAAATTCGTTTTTCGCCAGGCATATATGGGCAATGAAAAAATACGCGCCGCACTTCCGTTTCCTGCCGGTTTGCGTATTGTCCGAAGCGGCAGCGGTTATCAGCTCCTTTTCTGAAATGTCGGTTGTGAAGTACTTCAACAATACGGCGTCCCATTCGCCTTTCTTCGCCGAACGCATAAAACCGGACGCCCGTTTCTTTGCTTCTTCAAAACCTCCCTTCCTCGCGAGCACGGCGCATATGTAATGAGAAACCACATGGAACTGTGCGTGATTACCGCCCATGTATTCCTGGGCCAGCTCAAAGCACTCGAGCGCCTCATCCAGTTTTCCGTCCAGGAGGAGGAACCTACCCATGTTTTTATATACGCCGCCGGATTTCGGGTTGATGTCCTGCGATTTTCTTATATCCTCCAGCGCGCCTTCAAGGTCTCCAAGCCTTTCCTTCGCCACTGACCTGTTGTTATGGGAAATCCAGGCTTTGGGATTGATCTCAATACATCTATCCAGGTCTTTTTTCATCGCCTCGTAGTTTCCTTTAAGCAGCCAGACTCTCGCCCGGTGAACGAAAGACTCGGCCCACGTCGGGTCAAGCTCGGCTCCCCTGTTCAGATCCCGGAGGGCGGAATCGAGGTCACCCTTCCGCATATGTACGTTTCCGCGGTAAGCATAGGCGAACGCCATTGAAGGATTGATCGCCAGCGCGTTGTCGAGATACTCGAGAGCACCTTCCAGGTCGCCGGTTTGGGCTTTCAGGAGGCCGTATATCGCCAGGACTCTGGCGTTATCCGGATCGTATTTCAGGGATTTCCTGTATTCCTTCTCCGCAGCCTCATAATCTCTGTCTTCGAAGAAAATCACACCGAGATTGCTGTGCGCAGCTGCGTTCTCAGGGTCCAGTTCGAGCGCTTTTCTGACATCCTTCAATGCCTCTTTCTTTTTGCCCTTGTACAGAAGCGGATCCGAGCGTTTGTTATAGAGTGAAGAATCTCCGGGGTTCAGCAGTATGGCAATACTGTAATCGGTAATGGCAGCGTCCCGCTCCTTCCGGTCGTCCCATTCATCCGCCCGTTCACAGTAAGCTTCTGCGATTTTCTTCCTGTCTCCCGTTGCCTTAGTAAGGAAGAGAGCGACGACTTTCCTGTAACCTTTGGAATACGCGTAATGCAGCGTCGAGCTCCTGTCCATCTCCGCGGAGTCTTTTTCAAAGCTGAAGTTTTTCCAGTTTTCCACCAGAATCCCGGCTGCGTTCTCGCCTTCGGGAAAGCTCTCGATAACGGCACACTCTCCCGGGGGGCCAAGCGAAAGCAGCTTTTCCAGCGCAACCGAGCTTTCGCTGACGTCGCTCGAATCGAGTCTGCCGACTTGCAGCCCGATATAGACGGGCTTCCAGAACAAACACGCCGCCAGTACCGCTGCGAAGAAAAGTACTACAAAGATACCGAGCTTTATTGGTAAATGCTTCATCAGGTTGTTGAATCCCCAAATATTAGATGTGGCTCCCTTTCCAAATCCGAACGGTAAAAGCCGAGAAACTCGTCCAGGTCGCTTTCCATGAAGACGTAAGGGAGTATCCAATCAACGAATTTTTGTATCCCATCGTCGTGGTTTCTGATGTCAGTGCGTATGTTTATAAACATTCTCCCAATGTTGTCGCGGCGGAAAACTCCTCTGGCCACAAACGGAAACATGTCACCCGTAACATGGCCGAATAGCAGATTCCATTGTTCGGTTTTGAAGAAAGGATGCTCTGGCAGGCTCGACGGTCTCGGCATAGCATCAGGATTATTCATATGTGCTAACACTTTTAGTACTTCACTTGGTGTATCCGGTATCAACTCTATGTTGAAATGGAACTCGGTATATGTACCCACTCACTACCTCCCTTTGTAGTAGTGCCATTCTACAAAGCAAATCACGGCGTGAAGATGCCGCCGGTGTTGGTGGAGTCATACGGATTTACACCGCGCAAATTACATTATCTCATCTTTTTTGCTCTGGATTCCTACTCTGCTCATTTCCAACTGGTCAGAAATATCGAGCCGTCTTCGGCAACCTTTACTTTATCGAAGAAATCCTCTCCCGGAAGCTCCCTGGCCCATGCCAGCGTTCCATCGGCATTATATTTTGCGATAAAATATCCGCCTGTCAGGAGCGTTTCGGTGGGTTCGCCCGGTCCTGCTACGGCAGACTCGGCACAGGCTCCCAGCACGACGGCGCAGTTGTCGGGTGTTATATCAATCGAGTATGTAATGGAGGCGCAGTCAGATTGCAGCGTTCGAACCCAGTCGAAGGAGCCGTCGCCGAGGTAACGAGCAATAACCATAGTCGATTTATTGAGTGATTCGACCCGTGTACCCGCTGCATTTGCCGGGTCGAATACGATTATCCCCCCGAAGCTGCCTGCCGCAAAAAACGACCCGTCCCAAGCAGTGGCGATTTCTAAAGGGTACAAACCGATGCTGGACATGCTGGAGTTTTCAGCCCCGTAGGTCTGAACAGCCCATTCAAGCAAGCCGTCGGAAGCATATTTTGCGGCGAAAATATCGCCTTTGGTCTCCTGCGATATGATGGTCTCGTTCGGCTCGTTTTCGCCGAAAATGAAGTCGACCAGGTCCGGCCAGGCATTTTTGTCGAAGAATCGCCCTGCCATGACCGTCGAGTTGTTCGAGCATGAGTCAATATCGTTTGCGAAGAAACAACATTCGTATGCGTTTCCAAACGTCGTCTTTACCCAGTTGAACGTTCCGTCGAATCCATAGTTCGCCAGAAATATCCCTGAACCTTCGCTGATATCGACCTGGTTTGCTGACCCGTTTCCAAACGTGGCTTCACCCAGAAAGTCACCAGATACCGCAATGCTGTTACCGTGGAGTGCAATTGCAGAACTTTTTGCACCACCGATGCCGCCGTATCCGAGATAAAGCGGGCCGTCAAACCTGGCCCACTGCAGCTCTCCATCGGTCCCGAACATGGCGAGGTAATAATCCCATGCAGTATTTACTGCCCCGCTTAAGGTTGTTTCGTTCTGCAGCCCTTCTGAAAAAGTAACTGTCGTTACGAAAGGGCCGGTAAGTACGATTCTGCCATCCGGCAATATGCACAGATCGCTAACCCTTATTTCACTGGTTCCGCCATGGCAGGCAGCCGTCTTTTTTACCCATTGGAACGAG
This sequence comes from Planctomycetota bacterium, assembly GCA_004376375.1. Lineage (GTDB taxonomy): Bacteria > Planctomycetota > E44-bin39 > E44-bin39 > E44-bin39 > E44-bin39. Next base: position 28,026 of record SOJX01000119.1, on the reverse strand, counting down.
CCGTTACAGTCGTAACTTGCCTGATATATCCCACCATAAGGGTCAGTCAAGTCGATAACGGGCGTATTGCCGAAACTTGCAGTTCCGACAAACGTTCCGGCCGTGATTACGCAGCCGTCAGGTCCGACGCCCAGCGCATGGCACTTTGCGCCCTGTGACGCCTCCCATACCATTATACCTTCGTTGTCGAATCTATAAACTTTTCCTGTTTCGGGGTTAGTACCGGTATAAGGATCGCGGCCAACACTGGTTTTCGTTGTTTGCGTGACTACCCATGGATATTTCTCGTAGATTTTCTTCTTCTTTTTGCACCCGCCAACGACATGCAGCGTTACAGCCATGGCGAAGCACAAAAGCAAACTAGCATACTTATACTTCATTCTTATTCTCCATCAGGATTTTGACGGCACTGGTTATAAATGGCAGGTCGTGGTACCGGCCGCGTCTTTTGGATTGGACATTGCAGCGTTTCGGATGTAATTATTCTATCCATTCCCGCATCGAATGTCAATAAGGACTATGTAGTATTGTACTTCTCTCAAGTCTCAAGCCTCAGGTCTAATGTCTCAAGTCTTTCCTGACGAGCTTCGCGAGGTAAAGTTGACAAAGAAACAAGGAAACAAGGAAACAAGGGAACAAGGGAACAAGGAATAATGAGCTGCGCGCATAACTCTTATTTCATCCTTCATACTTCACACTTCATACTTTCTTCCCCGTCATTCCCGCGGAGGCGGGAATCCAGTATTTATTTCATCCTTCACCCTTCATACTTCATCCTTTCTTCTTCCCCTGTAAGGGCGGGACAATTGACTATGCCAGAAATAGGTGACTGACTTATTTCTATTATTTCTTGCGCTTTCAGTGAGTCACAAGTAATATCGATATAATCAACTTGATAACAAAGAGCATCAATGGTAGATTTGCTATTAAACCTATGGCGTTTTCAAAGTTCGAAAAACACCTTTTGGAGAGCAACCGCCCACTGAGCGAGGCGCTGTTATTCTTATTGACATGGATTGCCTCAAGTGACGGGAAAGTAGATCAAAAAGAGCTTGAATTTATTTTTGGAATTTCTGATAGCCACAAAGTTGATATAGACGTAAATACATACTTAGACTCATGCAGGAATTTGGATGCAATACGACTTGCCTGCAAAATTGCACAAGACACATTTGCGGGAGAAAAAGCGTACCTATTTATTCAGATGATCATTGGAATCGTTATCGCGGATGGGCAGCTTGCAACGAGTGAAAACTATATCCTGCGCTTTCTGGCCAGTGTTGTTGGGTTGACAGCACAGGAGTTGAATAAGGCTTTTCGGGAGACAGCATCTCGCCCTCTTCCTGAACCTGCTGATCCAAGCCGCAGGGAATGGTGGGAAAAATACGAGCAGGCCAAAAGAAGACAGCATAAGAATGAAAGAAGCAGAAAGAAAAGTGAAACAAAGAAATCAAAAGCCCTTGCTGTTCTTGGATTGGAAGATACAGCTTCCCCAGATGAAATAAAAAAAACCTTCCAGAGGTTAGCAAAAGTCCACCACCCAGATAGATTCGCTTGTCTGGGTGAGGAGGCTGTGTGTGCAGCCACGCAGACATTCGTGCGAATTAAAGAGGCTTATGAGTACTTAGTAACCAATGCGTGATTTATATAAAAGACTCCGCATACCCCCAACAAGCTCGCAAGATGATCTTGTAAATATTCTTGGCGTCACACCTGAAGCGGAATTAAGGCGTGACGCAGAATATGTCTTGCTCAATGAAACTCGAAAACGGGTGTATGATAGAACCCGCGATCTGCTGTCAAGGTTGGGTGAACTTCGGGCAAGACTTAATATCAGCATTATGGGAAATTGGACGGGTGACACGGCAAAGGATTTCACTAAGAGTGAACCCCCGATTTCAAGCGAAGAATACTGGAAATTATTTCGTCAGGTATATGATCCTTCTTCCGTTGAAAAGAAGGAAAAATCTATAAAGGATTACTTGGTGGCATTTGCCACCTCTCAAATTGGATGTTATATCATCTTTATCGGAGCACTTTTTCTTATTGTTGGGATATGCGATCTAACATGCAGCGACAACCCAAAATCAAAGAGGGGGAATACAAATACAACGGAAGCGCCCAAGGCGATAACTTCAGATAAGCCCAAATCCCAAAACCATGATTGGCTGCGTACTCCTGATAAGCCACGATATACTAAGCCTAAAAAATCCTATGATAAACCACGGTTAAATATACCAGAACAATCCTTGCCTAGTCATGGTTATACTCAGAGGTTTACACGAAGTAAAGCCATTGCGCCCTTGCGAGTTGAAACTTCATACGGAAGTAATTATTTGATTAAGCTTGAGAGCAATTACTCAGGAAATGAGGTAATGACGGTCTTTCTCAAGGGTGGCCGCACCTTAGAAGTGAAAGTGCCGCTTGGGAGTTACAGAATGAAATATGCAGTTGGTGATAAGTGGTACGGCTATAAACACTTTTTTGGGCCGAATACTGCATACTATAAATCGGATAGTATACTGTCATTCAGAACCACCGGCAGGCAAGTCTCAGGATACACTGTCACCCTTTACAAAGTTCCGCATGGTAACATGAGGACTACTCAGATTGATAAAGAAGATTTCTAATAACATCTCCGTCCACATGCCAATTATTTATTAGATATTTATAAGGAAAGTCATTCGGTCGGAAATCGGAAGAATAGTTATTAGTTCTTGGTTATTGGTTTTTAGTTAGCCAAAAACTAAAAACCAAAGACCAAAAACAAACAACCCGCTTCTCCACTCCTGCACTTCAACACTTCCTAACTTTCATCCTTCATCCTTCATCCTTTTTTTGTCTTCCAAGCGAAGCAAAAGTTAGGTTTTAATTAGCCTAATTAAAATGATAGCCTTTGCGCTGTTTTGGCTCCTTGGTGAAAAATTTTACATTTTATCAAATATTGCAACATTTTCTTACTCCCATCCCGCAAACCAGTTGCACATATTGATTTGTTAGAACATAAGTTAATATTCATTTTTCTTCTGACCGACAGTTGCGCGCAGGATATAATAGCCCCTACGGGAGGTAACAATGAGCAACAAACCTAATGAGTCATTTGAAATCAAAATACGAGCTTCAACCTGGGCAATTATCTTTGTGATTGTAATCCTGCTCGTTTTCCTTGCGCTTATTATCAAGCTGTAATATTTCGCTTGCATAACACAACATCAATTACTAGTATTTGACAAATACCTATGAATAAAGAAAGGAAATGAGATGGAATGGCTTTCTGACGAAGAAAGAAGTCTCATTGCCGATAAACTGAAGGAGCGCGGAGCAATTATTCCATGCTCTAGATGTCATAGAAGTAATTTTACTGTATTGGATGCATATTTTGTTATGCCAATTTCAAATGACATGTCAGTTACACAATTGGGAGGACGTTCCCTGCCTTTAGCTGTTATCGTATGTGATCATTGCGGTTATACTGTATGTCATGCCCTTGGCTCGCTTGGGTTATTAAAAAAGCCAGAGGAAAAACATGACAAATAATATAAATTCAAATAATGAAGCAGAATTCTCATCGACTTCCGCAGATAAGATTGAGATTATAACTGTACATGATACATCTGCTGAAGAATTAATAAAAACAAACCGCTCAAAATTAAGAAATGTTCTTAATGAACATGCAGATAAAATCGGGAAAAAGCATCTTTGGATTGGGCCTTTGGGAATAACGCTTGGGGCGTTAATCTCTCTTATTGTTGCATTAGCTACAATAGACTTTGATAAAGCGGGATTTCAATGTGGTTTTTGGCTATCGCTTGTAGCGCTTATTGCTTTGTTAGCAGGTATTACTACTGGATTTCTTTATAATAAGTATGGAAGAGAAAGCTCAAATACCGATGATATAATTAAAAAACTCACCCCAGAAGATTCCGGGAACGCACCCTAATTATTTCTTTCTATTATAATTTTGAAAAGCTCGAAAATTCTGGGGAAACAATACTTAACTCCTTAAAAACTCACTCAGTCATTCGGCCGGGAAAATCAGGTTGCAGGTTTCAGGTTGTAGGTTTGTAGGCCAAAAATCGGAAGAATAGTTCTTGGTTATTAGTTCTTAGTTATTGGTTAACCAAAAACCAAAGACTAAAAACCAAAAACCAATCTTTTCTCATTCTGCGAATCGGGAAAAATCAGGAAATAAAGTCAGAAGTTCCAAGTTAAAAGTCTTAAGTTAAAAGTTAACATGTAACTTCAGATTACACTTTAAACTTTTAACTCCCGACAAAAACCATGCCTAAAAATTTTCGCGTTACAAAACCGGTAAAACTGTCACAAAAAAAGGACAAATATTGCCCTTTCGCAACCGATACCTCCCGGTTGCGGCCTGATGCACCCACTTTGCTCGCCTCCAACCGCCTTTAGTTGGCCTTTACTCGGCCTATTTTTCCGGAATTTTCATGATATTTTTACAAAACTTTTACATCTTCAACTCCTGATTTCCGCCAATTAAACAAAAAAGCGACACATTAATTAGACAATTTTCGCCCCATTTCTACTCATGCCAGCCTGTGTCAAATTGTGACACCTTTTCAAAATATAACATGCAACTGGTTGCCATCTAATGTGACCCAAAAGCCCTCGTGCGCACAATCCCCTGAATAATAAGGAGTTGGCACAATCCACGGCCGGCGTCATCTATTGGCATAAATATTGATTATATATAAGGTAAGTATTCGCGGCAGATGGAGAGACAGGCAAAGCAAACTGCAAAATAGGGAGAGGACGTCATGAAACGATTCACCACGCTAACCATTATCCTGGCAGCATTTAGCCTCGCTCTTTGCATCCCCGGCTGCGGCGGTGGCAGCAAATCGAGCCGCGGCGGCGGTGGCGGCGGCACAGGAACAGGCACAGGAACCGGCACCGGAACTGGAACCGGAACCGGGACCGGAACCGGTACAGGCCCGGCTGGCGCGGTTGCCGTAGATATGACATTCTCCTTTCATCCCACTTACGTCCAGGTCGACCAGGCGTTTCTTGAAAGCTACGTCTCTGAAGTGCAGCGGGCCGCGGCCGGCCTCTTCAAGTCGACCGAGGGCCAGATGTACCTGCGCAACGTTACCCTGAACAGCGGAACGAGCGGTACCGTAACGCTTTACTCGAAAAGCGGGCCCTCGACCTCCAACGGCGGCGTGATGTCCGGCATGTCGGGCGGCGGCCGCATAATGCTGCCGGGCGGGTTTTTTACAGACGCTTTCCTGCACGAGTACTGCCACGCCAGGTTCAACAAGCACACCGAGGAATACAGCTGCGGCAACTGCGTCATGGGCGTTATCATGCCCACCCAGAAGCTGCATTACTGCAACGAGGCCGAATGTAACGGCGGTTCCCCGTGCTGGGAGCCCTACATACTCAAGCAGTATCCCAGCTGGACCAACACCGGCACGGACCCCGGACCCGCGCCGGCGGTCAATGCGTCTATTCAGCCCTAGAGGAACGGAAAGCCGGGAGAAGAAAATGAAAAAGCTCACCACCCTTGCCGTTATCGTAACAGTATTCGGCCTGATTATCGCCGTGCCCGGCTGCGGAGGCGGCAGCGGCAAATCCAGCAAAGCCGGCGCAGGCGGCGGCGGAAGCACCGGCGGCGGAAACACCACCGGTACAGGCACAGGCACCGGAACTGGCACAGGAACTGGCGGTCCTCCTTCGGCGAACGTGGTCAAGGTCAATCTCGGCTGGGCCGTGGGACCGAACGTGGAAATGTCCGCGCTTGAAGCGCACGCTGATAAAATAAGGGATGCGAACAATGGGATGTACCTGGCAACTGACGGCAATATGTGCCTTGGAGACCAGGTCCTGGCGGACGATTCGGACGGCTCGGGGATGGACATACTGATCGGCGGCGCAGGAATCGGCTCGGTCGGCACGACCTATCACGGCATGGGGCCGAAAGGCTGGCAGATAGGCCTCAGAAACCCGATTGTCATCCACGTGTTCCTCCACGAGTGGGGCCACGCCGTATTTGGCAGGCAGAACGAGGAATACTACTGCAAAGTCTGCAGCATGGCAATGTACAACCCATACAACAACAGGCATTACTGCGACGCAAACGACTGCAACGCGGGCGATCCCTGCTGGGAGAATTACATTCTCAAGCGGTACGCGGGCTGGTCGCATACGGGCCAGGACCCGGGACCCGCGCCGGAATGTAATATTGATATCCAGGATACGCCATAAGTTCATGGAAAAGGAGGGATTGGGCAATGAAGAGACGGTTTGGCTTGATTTATATTGCTGTTTGCATAGCAGCACTAACTGCTGTTTCAATCGCAGGATGCAGTAAAGACAAGAAAAAACTCATTCTCCCCCCGGCAACCACAACCGGGACTGGAACCGGTACCGGAACCTCGACCGGTACGAACCCCATGGACCTCGATGTAGGCGAGGTCGTTTTCACTCGCCGGAACGCATCGCCCAGGGTGCGCTATTATACCGTCGACTTTATGGACCTTTTAGATGATTTCTCATGCACTTACGACCGCAAGGATTTTCCCAACCCGTCGGGCGAACCGCCGCAGGCCGGAACCGTAACCGAGCAGGAATACTACAACGTTATCGACCTCATCCGCACCGCCGACTTTTTCAACCTGGAGCCGAGCTACTCGTGCGGCGGCATCGGCGGCAACGTCGTAACCTGTACCGTGACATGTAAGTTACAGAATTTCGGCGACGGCGTAGACATGGGCAGCGTAACCGCTGTGCTGGGTGCGGAGCCCGAGGCCCCACAGGCTTTGCTGGATCTTATCGCGTATCTTGGAGGCCTTCTGGATGCGAAGCTCGGCCCATGACGAAAAGGCGCCGGGCTGCTGATAATGACACGTAGTTTTCATTTTGTTTCAGTTGCCTGATACTTCCCTCCCTTGGAGGACGAATACAGCTTCATATATTCTCTCTCCCTACATGAGGGCGGGTTTGGGCCGGATGAGGAAACCGATCTCAAATCCGCCCTTCTGTTATTAAAAAAGGAAACAAGGAGATAAGGGAAAAGAAGTACCAAGTACCAAATACCAAGTACCAAGTACCAAGTACCAAGTACCAAGTACCGAGTATCGAGTCAGAAGTTTTCATAATTCACAATTCATAATTCCATTGCATTTTGCGACATGGATGTCTACAATCTTGTTTCCAGAGTCAACCGAGTCAGGCGTTTTCCAGGGGAGGGGCTATGCTGACCCTCGACATTTCTGGCGCAATGGCCGATGCCATCGGCTCGAAACACGGCATAGAAGAGGCCGACCTCGAGCTATGCATCAACCGTTACGGCGGTATAACGCACGAAATCGTCAAGGAGCGGCGCGCAGGCGGGCTTGCCTTTCTCGACCTGCCCTACGACTCTGAGATGGCCGGGAAAGTGGCCGAAGTGGCGGCGAATATTCGCGACCGCTTTGAGAATTTTGTGGTTCTCGGTATCGGCGGTTCCGCTCTCGGCTGTATTGCGCTCCATTCGGCGCTGAGGCATCCGCAATATAATCTTCGCGAAAAACCGAGGATGTTTTTCCTCGACAACATCGATCCCGAGCGTACGGCAGGGCTTCTTGAAACCCTCGATCCCGCGAAAACGTGCGTAAACGTGATAACCAAGTCCGGCTCGACCGCCGAGACAATGGCCAACATGCTCGTTTTTGCGGGCTGGCTGAAGGACGCGCTCGGAGACGAATGGACGAAGCATATCGTCGCCACAACCGACCCGGAAAAAGGCGACCTGCGCAAGCTTGTCGAAAAGCATAACCTGGTTTCGCTCGAGGTCCCCCCGGGCGTGGGCGGGCGTTTCAGCGTGTTTTCGCCGGTGGGGCTGCTTTCGGCAGCCGTTTCAGGCATCTCGATTGAGAAGGTTCTCGAAGGCGCGCAGTTTGCCGATCTTGCACTCAGCAAACGCCAGGCAGATGACGATCCCGCTTTCGCTTACGCATTGATGAAATACCTGCTTGATACTGAAAAAGGCAAGACGATGAGCGTGCTGATGCCGTATTCGCATGCCCTGAGGGATATTGCCGACTGGTACAGGCAGCTGTGGGCGGAGTCGCTCGGCAAAAAGAATGATATCGAGGGGAACGAAGTCCACACCGGACAGACGCCGATAAAGGCCCTCGGCACCACCGACCAGCACTCGCAGGTCCAGCTTTATACCGAAGGGCCGAACAATAAGCTTTTCACGTTTCTCAGGGTTTCCGGTTTCCGCGAGTCGGTCGGCATACCGGACCTTTTCTCCGACCTCGGGAGCTGCGGATACCTTGCGGGCTCTACGATTGAAAAGCTGATGGATGCGGAGGCAACCGGCACACTGGCCGCGCTCCGGGACGCAAAGCGGCCGTGTTTTGTACTGGAGGCCGCCGAAATCAACGAGCAGACAGTGGGCGCGCTCCTGCACTTTTTTGAGATGGTGACCGCTTATTCGGGCAGGCTGTACAACATAAACGCGTTCGATCAGCCGGGAGTCGAGGCGGGGAAGGTTGCGGCTTACGCCCTGATGGGGCGGGAAGGTTATGCCGGCAAACGCGGCGAAATCGAGGCCGGGCTCACAGGCGACCCTTCGAAACGGCTGAGCATTGTTGAGATGACGCGCTTCAAAAAGGATGACGTTATAGACGTCAGTTAATCTGACGGAAAATACTTCCGCGCAGTAAAACCGGTTGACACTCTTTTGTTTCAAGACTAAAATAAGGTTACGTAAGATGCCGTCAGCGGCATCTGTGGAGAAAACATGCGACTGACAGTGGCAGAGAAGACAAAGAGGCTGCGAAAGATTATCTCGAGCCTCGAGAAACGTTACGGCCGGGGGAACTTCCCGGAGCGAAACAGCTTTGTCGAGCAGCTCGTGTTCTACTATATCTTCTATCATGCAAACCTGAGCGGCGCCCGCAAGGCCCTCAAGAGCTTTCGCGACAACTATGTCGACTGGAACGAGGTCCGGGTCTCGAGCCTCGGCGAAATCGGCGCAACCCTGCAGAACCACAGTATAACGCCGGAGGCCGCCGTTCCCATAAAGGAAGTCCTGAACGGCATTTTTTCCACTCAGAACCGCATGTCGCTCGACTTCCTCGCCGACGAGGAGCCGGAAGAGGTGGTGAGATTCTTTCAGGGCGTGCCCGGCGCCCGCTGGGATTGCGCCCGGTTTCTTATCTCCACGCTGGCAAGTGACAAGGAATTTCCGGTAACCGAGCATGCGAAAAGAGTTCTCGGCAGACTCGGACTCGCAGGGCCGGCCGCCAAGAATCATGAAACCCGCTCGCTGGTTACCGGGCTTATTCAGCCAAAGGACTACATGCGCCTGTTTTTTGCTCTGATCGAGCACGGCAAGCGGACGTGCCTGGCAGTTGAGCCGTTGTGCGAGAAGTGCGATCTCCAGCCGCTCTGCGCGTACAGGCAGGAGGAGTTGAAGCGCCTGGCGCGCGGAAAGGGCAAAAAAACTGCCGGCAAGGCAGGCAAGAAGAAAGCTGCGGCAAAAAAGAAGAAAAAAACCAAGGCTCAGAAGAAACGGCGCAAGCCGGTTGACAGGAAAACACTTTTGCGGAAGAAGCGGCGCGAGCGGGCCCGACAGAGGCGGAAATCCGCGAAGGCCTCGAAGGCAAGACATTAGCTTTTGATTTACGATTTTCGATTGTCGATTTACGATTGAAAGAAAATCGAAAATACGTTCAGGTTGGCACCGAAAACAGGAGTGAAAATAATGGCCGGGCATTCACACTGGGCCGGCATAAAGCACAAGAAAAAGCTTGTAGATGCAAAACGTGGCAAGCTTTTCTCGAAACTCGCCAAGAAGATTATAGTTGCCGCCAGACACGGCGGCGGCGACCCGACCGGCAACTCGACCCTTGCGCTGGCAATCGAGAAGGCCAAGGCCGCCAACATGCCCAAGGACAATATCCGGCGCGCCATAAAGCGCGGAACAGGCGAGCTGGGCGGCAGCGAAATCCTGGAATTGACCTTCGAGGGATACGGACCCGGCGGCGTGGCCATCATGGTCGAGGCGGCCACGGATAACAAGAACCGCACCCTGCCGGAAATCAGGAAAATATTCGAGAAGCGGGGCGGCAACCTCGGAACGACCGGCTGCGTCAGGCACGTGTTTCAGAGGCGCGGCCTTATCCGCATCGACGCGTCCAAGGCTGAGGAGGACGCCGTCCTCGAAGCCGTCCTGGAGGCGGGCGCGGACGACATGGTAAAGGAAGGCGATTTTTACGACATATTTACCGGACCGACCGAGCTGTTCAAGGTGAGAAAAGCCCTGGAAGAGCAGGGGCTTACCATCGAAAGCGCGGAGCTCAGCAACCTTCCCACGATAACGGTCAAGCTCGATGAGGAAGTGGGGCGAAGGCTGCTTGTGCTTATCGAGGAGATAGAGGACCACGACGACGTCCAGAACCTTTATGCCAATTTCGATCTGCCGGAATCGCTTTTTGCCGAATAATGCAGGGGCGGGTTTCGGATTGCAGATTTCAGATTGCAGATTTCGGATTTGGAGAAATCCGCAATCCGAAATCCCAAATCCGCAATCGAAGAGCAACCGGCAACGGGAAAAGGGAAAGTGAAAATTCTGCTGCGGATAAAAGGGACCGACGGGTTTGTCAAGGACGAGGAGTTTACCGTCAGGCCAGGAAAATCGGTCATTATCGGGCGCTCGAGAAGCTGCGACATATCGCTGCGAAAGACCCGGCGGTACAAGAGCCTCCGGAAAAGGAATCAGGGCGAAACCATAGACCTTCGTTTTCGCACGGTGAGCCGAAAGCACCTGAAGGTCAACTTTAATGCTCCCGACGACGTCGAGATCGAAGACATGAGCTCGAACGGGACTTTTCTCGACGGTGAAAAGATAAAACGGGCCGTGATAAACGACCTCGACAGGAGGGAGCATTCCATCCTGATCGGAGTTGAAGAGCGTTTCGTTCTTTCTCTGGCCCGGTAGCCGCGGCGGCATTGCCGCTTCCTTCAATTGAGAGGGGGAACCCGATGAAAATTTCCAGCCTTCCTGTTGTTGCCGCTCTTATCAGCATGGCGTGCCTTGCACTCGGCTGCGCGGGCAATGTCAAGTTTCTTCCGGAGCACAAGCTTCCGCCCGGCTGCGGGGAGGACTGGACGCAGGAAGCTTTTTCAGACATCGACCTGCCGCAAGGGTATACGGTATTGCCTGACGAATCATTCACCTATATCTGTCCGTGGTGGGAGTCCATCAGAATCGGGCGGCTCGTGCTTCTGGGCGATACGCGAAGGGATACCATGGTCAGGTTTTATACTACCGCGCTCGAGAGCATGGGCTGGACCAGGGTGAAGGAAATTTCATCCGAGTATGTGGACTCGACTACACTTGAATTCCGCAAACCCGAAAGAGGCGAAGTTATAATTCTGAAAGTTATTCGCACGCCCCTGAACAAAATCAAGATCGACCTTCTGCTGAAACCTGAGTAACAAATAAAGTATGAAGGATGAAGTATGAAGGATGAAAAAGAATATAAATTGAGAATTGTGAATCGGAAATTGTCAATTCTCAATTCTCGATACTCAATTCTCAATACTCAATTCGCAAACGGAAGGGATGAATTCTGAAAAATAAGGTTTCAGCCTTCATACTTCATCCTTCATACTTTCTTCAGAAGCGTGTTAAAAAAATTAAATTAATTTTCAGATTCTGCCGAAATGACGGTTAGGTAATTATTGCAGTGTGCAGTTGAGTTGTGGGCTGAATTTGCCTTTTGCCATGCACGTGCACCCTAATATATCCCTAATAGCAAAACATTTGGTATTGCTTGTGGTATTACGTAGGTGAATCGCAGTAAAGCCTGTGATGAAAATATAGTTGCCTTGCAGGGCGTCTTTCACTATCCTATGTCCAGTCAGAGGCGGAAATTTCACTGGATTTTTAAAGAAATTTCACATATACCGCCTTGGTTTGGGTAAGGGAACGGTAATTAAAAAAACATCAACGTCGGGAAGTGAGGGGGAGCCTTGTCTGACCGACGCCCTTCTTATTGGCTGAATGGTTGATATTTCTGAAAACCATGGCCGGGCAGACGGGGTTTTTCTGACGGGATGAAGGGGTATAACATGGCGCAGACTGTGCCCAAGAACTATCTTGATTTCGAGAAGCCGATCATCGAGCTCGAGAAGATGATCGAAGAGCTGGAGACGTTCAGCGTCACGACTGAGACGGACCTGTCGAGCCAGATCGGCGAGCTTCGCGAGCGTTGCGACAGCCTGAAAAAGGATATTTTTTCAAAGCTCACGGCATGGCAGCGCGTCCAGCTTGCCCGTCATCCGAACCGTCCTTTGACGCCGGACTATATTGAGTTCGTTTTCAACGATTTTCTCGAGCTTCACGGCGACCGCCGCTTCGGCGACGACAAGGCGGTCGTTACCGGCCTTGCGCGGCTGAACGGGCGGCGTGTGATGGTTGTCGGCCATTGCAAGGGGCGCGCGGTCCGCGAAAAAATGGCCTGCAACTTCGGGATGGCGCATCCCGAAGGATACAGGAAAGCGCTCCACAAGATGTGCCTTGCCGAAAAATTCCGGCTTCCCGTTATCACGTTTGTCGATACACCCGGCGCCTATCCCGGCGTCGGCGCGGAAGAGCGCGGCCAGGCGCACGCCATTGCCGAGAACATACGCGAGATGAGCAGGCTGCGCGTTCCGATCGTCACCATTGTCATCGGCGAAGGCGGCTCGGGCGGCGCGCTCGGCATCGGCGTCGCCGACCGGCTGGCGATAATGGAAAACGCGTACTATTCGGTTATCTCGCCCGAGGGTTGCGCTTCGATTTTATGGAAGACTTCGGAGCGCGCGGAAGATGCCGCCAACACCCTGAAACTCACCGCCCAGGATCTCAAGGAGTTCGGTATTGTCGACGACATCGTGCCGGAGCCGCTCGGCGGCGCCCACAGGGACCACATCGGCGCGGCTCGCAGCGTCCGGGCATACCTCGAATCGACGCTGGCCGAGTTTGACGGCGTTCCATGCGGGGAGCTTGTAGATCGCCGGTATGAGCGCCTGAAGTCGGTCGGCAAATACCTCGAACCGGCTGTCGTAAGCACCTAAGAAGCGTCAAACGTCAAACGTCATATTATTATTTAAATATATTTAGCGGGCGGGCTTGCCCGCCGTTAATCTGAATTAATCAACGCGCCTCAAGCTGCGCCGCTATATATATTATATTCTTATCCTTCTTCACTTATCACCTATCACTTATCTCTTCTCGACCAGTTTTCGGAAGTCGCCGTCGCGGATGGTGATTTTCCTGCGGTCAAAATGTTCCATAAGCGGGATCATGAATTTCCGCGTCGAGTTGAACGCTTCCCGCATCTCCGACATCTTCATCGCCTTGCCGTCTTTAAGTAATTCACGCAGCATCCGCTCGCCTTCGGCCATCATGTCGGAATGAAGCAGGCAGCCGCGGCCGAGGTCGGTGAGCCTTTCGCTTTCCGTAAGGAAGGCGACGATGCTTTCGACGGTTTCCGATTTGGCGCTCAGAATTTCCGGCAGGTCGGCGACGGTGGGCGGCTTGAACCTTGCTTCCTGGAATATGCTGTCGATCCTGGCGGCAAGCTCTTCTCTTTCGCCCGAGAGTTGTACTTCGCGCCCGGGCAGGCGAATCCGCCCCGCCCGCAACAGGATTTTCCCGTCTTCGCCAAGCAGGCGTGCGATTTCCTTTGAAACGGTCTCGGGCAGGCGGAGCGCTTCGGACGCTTCGACGAGCGGCACGGAAAGCACGTCGGGATGCTTTTCGAAGTATTTCGAAACCCACTCGAAAAGCATGTCCCGGCCGCGTTTCAGGGAATCGGCATGGATATATGACGTGCCCTGGCTGATGCCGTATATCCTGCCTTCTTCTTCGAGTTTTTTTGTAATTGCGGCCGCATCGGCCTTCGGCAGCTCGGCGGCGACCGGCAGCTCTTCCCTCGTAACGAGTCGGAACCCACGCTCGGCCATGCGCGCCTCGAGAATCGCCGCCGGGTCGCCCAGCGCGGCTTCTTTGCGTTTCAGGTTTTCGATCTGGTAATCCTTGCCGGTCCGCAGGCGGAACTGGGACGGTCCGAAAAGAACGCCGCCGCCGATGGTGACGGCGGGCGACTGGAGCCTGATTACGAACCGGTCGCCCGACGCGACGACCACGGGCGATTCCAGCCTGAACTGGACCAGCATGCCGCAGCCGGGTGAAAGCGTTTTTTCTTCTAGCAGGATGACCGTTCCCAGCGCTTCTGCGCAGCCGACGTGGAATCGGACGGCCGTGTTTGTCATAAGCGGTTGCGTTGACTTGAGAAGATGCAGCCTGCCCTCCACGAGCGTCGAGGAGGTGAAGACTTCGGGCATGCAGACGACGTCGCCGCGCGCGATGTTCTTGTAGTCGACGCCCGCGATATTGAGCGCGGTCCGGTGCCCGGCCGAGCCGGCTTCGATCGAGGTCAGAAAAGACTGTATGCCGCGGATGCGGCCTTTCAGGTCACGGGGCAGTACCTCGACCGAATCGCCGATTTTTACCGAGCCCGAGGCCGGTACGCCGGTGACGACGGTGCCGAAACCTTCGGCCGAGAACGAGCGCTGGACAGGCATGCGGAACGGGCCGGTCGGCTCTTTTTCGGGCGTGCCCGCGATTATCTCCTGAAGCGTTTTCTTGAATTCCTCGATTCCTTCGCCGGTTGCCGTTGAGGTCCGTACCAGCGGCGCGCCCTCGAGAAACGTGCCCTTAACCAGCTCGAGCACGTCTTCCTCCGCAAGCTCGACCATCTCTTCATCCACGAGGTCTATCTTTGTGAGCGCTATCATGCCGCGCTCGATGCCGAGCAGCGTGAGGATGTCGAGGTGCTCGCGTGTCTGCGGCATGACTCCGTCGTCCGCCGCGACGACGAGGATTACCGCGTCCATCCCGGTCGCGCCGGCTACCATGTTCTTGATGAACTTCTCGTGGCCGGGAACGTCGACGATGCCGACGGTCGCGCCGAGGGCGGAATGCACCTGCGCGTAACCGATGTCGATTGTGATGCCGCGTTTCTTTTCCTCGGGCAGGCGGTCGGCGTCGATGCCCGAAAGCGCCTTGATGAGCGCGGTCTTGCCGTGGTCGATATGCCCGGCCGTCCCGACGGTGATATGTGCGATTTCCTCTTTCGGCACTTTATTCTCCGTGCGCGATGCGGGAAAAATTCTAACACAACCCGCCGCCCGGCGCAACATATTCACTGACAGGGAAATAATCAATATGTTAGCCGCGCCGCTTGCGGCGCGCGTATGTAGGGGCAAGGCATGCGCGTGTTTCTTGCCCCTACAAAACTCGTTGAATTCTATCATGCAGCGTTTAGAATAGTTATCGGAGGATGCATGAAATCCGGTCTGCCGCTGAAGCTCGGAATCGTGGTCATCGCGCTGTTCGCGCTGGTGATCGGTGGCTTTGCTCTTTATAAACCTTTAAAGTTCCAGTACTGGCGCGGCAGGCTGCAATCCAAGGACGCTAAGGTCAGGGAAAAAGCTGTTGAGAAGATTATACAAATGGCGCCTTACGGCCAGATGCAGATTGCCCGCGATTTCATCAAAGCACCCGAAGAATGCAGTGCTTCAATTGCAATCGTGCTCGTAAACTCGGGCTGGGTTGGCTTCGATGCATTTGACAGAGATCAATTCATGAATTATGTGAAGGTACTTATGTCGGATGAGGTAAAAGAATACAAGACTTCCGATTATCATAAAAAAGTCCAGTCGCATCTGTTTTCCGTTCGGCCTTCCGGACGGAATGATGATTACTATGATTTACTGTACAGGTTTGGAAAACGCATATACGTATACAGCTATCCGGACGGCTCGCATGGACATCCTACCTCCGCCGGTCGGTTTGATCTCTGTTACCAGGCTCCCGATGGCAGGTGGCTTTCTGAAGACGGCTCTATCGGTGGCGATCTGATGACTACGGGCATGGTGCTGATTTCCTTTGCGTGGTACTGGGATGCAAAGAATTACATGGGACAGTCCCGAGATCAATTCGAAAAGGGGCTGGATTTTCTTTCCGGCCGGATGAATGAGAATGGAAGCATATTTCCGAATACCGTAGTCCAGGCCTTATGTGCAGGTGCGATTTGTGATTTCGGGATCCTGTTTGAGAAAGAAAAGATCGATGGTCTGGGAAACAGGGCAATAACGAACCTGTTATCGAGGCAACTGGAAAACGGCGGCTTTCCGGCGCGGGAGGGCGAAACAACAGCCGATATCAGGTCAACCTGTTATGCGGCAATGGCGATAAGGGCGGCCAGGATGCTTGGATTGGGTGGTTTCCCCGGTCAGTCCGGCAAAATTCTGGAATATCTTGATTCTGCGGCAGTCTTTGTCCCAGAATTGAGCAAGGAAGAACCCGTCAGGAATCAACAACTCCTGCATGCCGCCATGGCTGTTACTGCCGGTGTTTACAGTGGTCGGAAACGGACTCATCCTGCGGTTTCCAAAGCAACAGAACTGGTAGGGGAGTACTTGCCGTCATGGAAAGAAAGGCGGGATACCGAGTACATTTTCTGGGGAACCGCGGCTAAATTTGAGTTGGGTGGATCACAGTGGAAAAAGTGGAATGAGGCAATGAAGAAAACTCTTCTTTATCACCAGAGGGCGGGAAGGCATCACCATGACGGCTCATGGAACCCTGTAATGGGTGAGCTCTCGGAGAAGTACGGAAGAGTCTTTACCACCGCGATGTGTGCAACGATACTGGATATATATTATCGTTATGCGCGGGCGAATGTTGGGAGAAGGAAATAATCTCTCGGGTTAAATGCCAAACATTGAACTGATATACGACCACGACTGAGTGAATGCGGATGCTGCCCGTGGGCGGCTGAAGAAGGCGTTTGCGTATTTCGGCCGTGCGCCGCGCTGGACGGAGTGGGAACAGCACGACCAGAACGCGCCCGATTATGCGAAGCGTTACGGCTCGCCGACGATACTTGTCGACGGGAAAGATATCGCAGGCATGGAGCCGGGCGAGCCGGGCGCGGCCTGACGCGCATACGAACAGGCCGACGGGACCCGGTCCGGGATCCCACCGCTGGAGAAAATAAAGACCGCACTCGAACCGATTGCGGATCAGTTTCCAAAAATAAAGAAAGGTTGTCTCGGTCTTCTGACCGGCGCGTTCAGCTGGCTTGTCGTGCTTTTCCCGAAAGCCGCGTGCCCTACGTGAGTCGTGGCATGGTCGCCGCTCGGAGCGGCGGGATTGCTATCATCAATCGGCCTCGGGTTTCTACTCCAGGTGAAATACCTGCTGCCGATAACGTTTCTTTTCCTTCTGCTTGCCGTTGGCGCATTACTTTACAAGGCGAAGGGGCGCAGGGGTTATTTGCCGTTTTTCCTCGGTCTTGCGGGCGCGGCGACGATTATAGTGTCGAAATTCATTTACAATTCCGACGTTTTCATGTATATTGGACTCGCTGCTCTTGTCGTGGCATCGTTTCTTCACTCGTGGCCGAAAGGCTGGCTGCGGAGGATAATTAAGAAGTAGGGGCGGGTCTCAGACCCGCCCGGCAAGAGGGCAGGTTTGAAACCTGCCCCTACAATCGACAGACAAAAATGTCTGTCGTACCGAAAAACCGACGAACCGAACAACCGAAAAACCGTTTATAGAGAGGTAGAATAATGGCAGGCAAATGCAAGGTCGAAGTCTTCAGCGCAGGCTGTCCCGCCTGCAAGGAAGCGATCGAGATGATAAACCGCGTCGGCGGCGAGGACGTTGAAGTTATCGTTCTCGATATGAACGATCCCGAGATCGCGGAAAAGGCGAAAAAGCTGGGCGTCCGTTGTGCGCCCGCGGTCGCCGTCAACGGCACGCTCGCCGACTGCTGTCAGGAATGCGGGCCGGACGAGGAAATTATCCGCAAGGTCCTGGAGATGAACAGGTAATTCAGAGTGATAAGTGACAGGTGATAGGTAACAAGAGCGCAGCAATGAACCTCTGGCGGTTGGTCTTTAGTCATTTAGCCGCCGGGCTTGACCGGCGGGTTATTTTATGGGGGCAAGAAACACGCGCATGCCTCGCCCCTGCAGGCAGACAGGAATGTCCGCCCCACCATATCAGCATGCCCCCGTTTGCATCGGAAAACCGTTGACTTCGGCCTTCTAAAGAGCTAAAATTGAATTCTCCCCGGAGGAGAAACAGAATGGGAATTCGCGCAAGAAGGCAGGACAAAGTGGGCACCAGGGTCATAACCGACACCATTCGATTCAAGAGCCAGGGCAACTGCGACGTTGTAAATGTCTCAGAACAGATCGCACGGGCCGTTGAGGGCAGCGGTCTTTCCGACGGCATTGTGACCGTTTTCTATGCGGGCGCGACCGGCGCGCTCACCACGACCGAATTCGAGCCCGGCTGCATCGAAGACCTCAGGAACTGGTTCAAGAAGAACGTTCCCGAGGGCAACTACGCCCACCACCGCTACCACAACGATGGCAACGGCCACAGCCACCTGCGCGCATCGCTCGTCGGCCCTTCCATCTCCGTGCCCTTCATCAAGGGTACGCCCATTCTCGGCACGTGGCAGTCGATTGTTTTCATCTGCTTCGACAACCGCCCGCACAACGTCGAGCTTATCGTCCAACTCGTCGGCGAGTAAAACGATTTTCGATTTACGATTTACGATTGTCGATTGAAATCGGCAGTCATTTTTTTTATCGCCGTATATTCATGCATTTCTTGGTTGACTTCCAGGTTCCAATTAGCAACAATCGAAAATCATAAATCGAAAATCGAAAATTGCAACGGAGGCCCCATGCGCCTGCCCGACAAACCCGTACTCCAGGTTGCGCTCGATTTCGTCGACTGGTCGCGCGCCATCCGCTGCGCCGAGGAGGTCTGGAACGCCGCACAGCAGGCCGACGCGACCGACCGCGTATGGCTTGAATGCGGAACGCCGCTTATAAAGGCCGAAGGTCTTTCCTGTGTCCGCAAGCTGCGCGAAGCTTTTCCCGACGCGGTGATTGTAGCCGACATGAAGGTGATGGATGCGGGCCGCACCGAGGTCGAGAGCGCGGCGAAGTCCGGTGCGAATATCGTCGACGTGCTCGGTCAGGCCGCGGACGCGACAATTCGCGAATGCATCGAGGCTTCGCGCAACTACGGCTGCGAAATCGTGGTCGATCTTATCGCCGTCGCCGACCTGCGGGCGCGCGCAAAGCAGATTGCAGAGCTTCGCCCCGACCTCATCGCCGTCCACCTCGCCATCGACGAGCAGATGGAAGGCAAGTCGCCGTTCGACCGTATCAAGGCGGTAGCGGGCGCCGTCGATATCCCGCTTTCGGCCGCGGGCGGCATCAACTCCGAGACCTGCGTCGAGGCGGCGAACGCGGGCGCAAATATCGTTATCGTCGGCGGTGCGATTAACAAGGCAAAGGACGCGAGGCAGGCGACGCTGGAAATTCTAAAAGCGCTCGATACCGGCGTCGCGGTCGAGACGACTCTTTTCAAGCGCGCGACTCTCGAGGGCGTGCGCGAAATCCTCGAGCGCTGCTCGGCGCCAAACGTTACCGACGCGATGCATCGCGGCGGCGTTCTTCCCGGCCTGTTCGCGGTCACCCCGAACGTTACGATGGTCGGCCCGGCCGTCACGGTCCGCACATACCCCGGCGACTGGTCGAAGCCGGTCCGCGCAATCGACGAGGCGAAGGAGGGCGAGGTAATCGTAATCGACGCCGGCGGCGCGCCGCCTGCGATATGGGGCGAACTGGCGACGCACACCGCTGTCGAAAAACGGCTCGCCGGCATCGTCGTCGACGGGGCCGTGCGGGACACTCCCGTTATCCGCGAGCTCCAGTTTCCGACGTTTACAAAAATCGTCTGCCCGAACGCGGGCGAGCCGAAAGGATTCGGCGAGATAGGCGTGCCGGTCGAGCTCTGCGGCGTCAAGATTTTCCCCGGCGACTGGCTCGTCGGCGACGACGACGGCGTCGTCGTGATCCCGAAAGCAAAACTCGTCGAGTTCGCCAACCGCGCGCAGGACGTGCTCGAAAAGGAGAACCGCGTCCGCTCCGAGATTATCAACCACCATAAAACGCTCTCGCAGGTGCAGGAATTGTTGCGATGGGAGAAGAAATAAAAAGTGTTGAAGTGCTGGAGTGTTGAAGTGCTGAAGTTAAGAAGAATAGAATTAGTTATATATTTAGCGGCGCAGCTTGCGGCGCGTTGGAAGTTATGCATTCAAAATTCTGAATTATGAAAAAGTAATTAGCCGCCGAGCTTGCTCGGCGGGCGAGTCACAAGTCACAGGTCGCATGTCGCAAGTCGAATAAAGCCATGCTGTTATGATACATCACCGAAATCCGGCCCCGTATTACCTTTTACTGCAACCACTTACGCCAACACCCCCTGAAAGGCCGTAGGATGCTCTGTGTTGCGTTCTACGGATTTTGCAATACTTTGCTATATATTTACAAGTAGTTGGCCTCAGCGGCGATTTAAACCGCCTTCTCGTTCAAATCCGAGGGCAGGGTAAACTATGTGTAAACTCCAATTCTCGCCAGCATAGGTTCCGAAATCCGCCCCGAATCCGTTTGAAAATCTGAACTCATGGTTTAAAATAGAGTTATGGCCGAGAAGCCCCGAGAAGAAGTCGAGACGATCTCCCGCCGAAAACATTTCTGGTATGTTATTTACTTTTCCGCATCCCTGTGGGGATGTTTCGGTTTAGTGGTATCGCTGATTTTCCCCAATAAAGCTGTGAATGTTTCGATATCGGTATACAGGCTTTCGCTGGTTTTTGGCTTCCTTATGGGTGCAGGTATTCTGGGTTTTGTTTTTGGAATCGCGCTCCACCGTTGGATTATTGTATCGAAGACGGAAAAGCCTGCGAAAGAAGTCCCGTTCTCCCGCATCGCCAGGTACGGGAAATGGCTTTTCGGCTGGCGAGGTCAGGTGCTTGGCGGTCTGGTCGCTCTTCCTTTCCTTGCATGGGGATATCTCGAGCCGGTCTATTTACGCTCGGTTGTTTTTGGCCGGATTGCGGGGCTGGACGTTTCCCGGCCGCAGAATATCAAACGCTGGACGCTGCGGAAGATGCAACCCGTTCCGGAAGCGGTGCCGATTCTTATCGAAATTCTTGATGATGAACGGTATGCGGGCGTCAGGCCCGAAATTGTCCGGGCACTTGCCTCAACCAGGGACCCGCGCGCGGTAAAACCCCTGCTTAAGATGATTGATCCTGACCAGTCGATAGTGGTATTGGAAAGTGCGGAAAATTCGCTGCGAGAATTTATGGGGCCGGGTTTTATTGAACCACTTATTGAGATGGCTGGCTATCCGGATTACCATGTGCAGCGGAACAAAGTTGTCGAACTGCTTCTCGATTATGAACATCCGGATTTGAATAAACGCTTACGAGAGTCTTTTGAGAGAAATAACGACGAAAGGCACCGCTGCCAGGTTCTCTGGATTCTTTATCACAGGAAAGGCAGGGAATTGTCTGATTATTTTTTCTCCGTATTCAGGAACGATAAAAGCCTGAAGGTCCGCTTCGATGCAGCCGGCTTTCTGGCAGCTCTGAAAGATGAGCGTGTGTTCGACCCGTTGGTAGAATCCCTGAAAGCCTCCGGGGAAACTGTTGAGAAAACCTATGAAAGATATTATGCCGTAAGAGTGCTCGGCGAACTTGGCGACAAACGAGCAGTAAGGCCGCTGATTTCTCTGCTGGACAAGAAGTTGAGCCACTCAACCCGCAATGCTGCTATCGAATCTCTCGGATTATTGAAAGCCCCGGAAGCAGTATTACCGCTGAGGAAATTGTTCAGGAAGAAAGTCGGATTCAATAAAGAAGAAACCGAAAGCTACATACGGCACTCCTGTGTCAATGCTTATCACAGTATCGGCGGTAAGGAAGCAGCTCTGGCATTGATGGAGGCGATTGAAATATATAACTGCTCTGTTTTCGAAAGAGACGTTACACTTCTCGCCGAGCACTGCGGCGCGAAAGCGGTTCCCCTGTTGATTTCCACGCTCGATAACACCGGCAGTCGTATGGTTCGATCTGCAGCGGCGAAGGCGCTTGGAGAGATCGGGGGCGGACGCGCTGTGAAATCGTTGATGCGGGCCGCAAAGAACGTTACCCCTTTCGGCCCCATGAGGCAGCCTATCGAAGCGCTGGGAAAGATCGGCAATCCCGAAGCGGTTGAAGCGTTGTTTGATCTTGTGAACAAACCGGGGGCGCTGCCGCCGGCGTCGCATTACATAGCCATCCTGGCGCTTGAAAATATCGGAAACTTCTCGGTTGTTGAAAGGCTGATAGACATCTATGAAAACAGCGCTCTGGTCGATGACAGGACCCGGGCGGTTGTTGTGGTCAATCGCCTTATGCCGACCGGATTCCCGACGGGAAGTTACAGGAGCGACAAACAGGAACGCATTCGGGAGATAGCTGAAATGCGTGCATGGATTATGAAGCACAGAAACCGCCTCGCGTGGGATGCGGAAAAGAGAAAGTGGTATCTCAAAGAAGAAGGTAATAAGGGAACAAGGGAACAGGGAAACAAGTAAAGAATAAATAACAAGAAACGAGGAACGAGAAACTGGAAACGAATATGATTGTATGCTAAAATACTCCCCGAAACCATGCGCGAAATCGACGAGATAAAACAGATTATCCAGCTCGACAGGGAGAACGCGGCGCTCTACCTGAAACTGGCCGCGGCGGCGGAGCGCTGCGGCGGAACCGGCGAAGCGGTGAATGCTCTCAAGCGGGCGTGGATTCTTGCAGGTTCGGACGAGACGGTCGAGTCCGAGCTTGCACGCCTGCTCCGATGGGATGAGCGGAAAGAGGAATGCGATAAAATCCTCGATGAATTCTGCGATGTCAGTTCGTCGGCTCTTTCCGCGACAAGTGCGATTGCCCGCCTGGCCGAAAAGCTTGTCGCGATTTCACACCCGGATACAATCGGAAGTCTGCTCGAATGCGGCACTTCGCCCGAGCGGCCGGCGTGGTATGCGCGCGAGGCCGTTATTGCCGTCGGGCGTTTCCGGATACCGCCGGCGGTTGACGGGCTGATCGAGATTGAAAAAAACGAACTCGCCCCGCCGGACCTGCTGCTCGAGGCAATGGGTGAGACGGGCTCGCCTGAAATCCTCGACCGGCTGACGGCGGCAATCGACGAGCCGATGACTACCAGGAAGACCGAGGCATTGTTTATCGGCATCGGCCGCGTGGCGACGCGCGATGCGCGGCAGTTCCTGCTCGACCGTTTCAGGAAAAACCGCCCGACCGAGACCGCGCCCATCGTCGCCGCGCTCGCTTTTTGCTCCAACCAGTCGGACATGCCGGTTGCCCTCAGGCATGTCGAATCCGAGTCAGACCATGAGCGCGCCGCGGCTGTGAAACTCCTGGCGGCAATAAACTTGCCTGATGCGCATAATATCGTTATCGGCCGCCTCGACGATGAGGCGGCAGAGGTCGTCGGAGCCGCAGCCGCCGCCGTGAAAGAGCTCGAGCTTGTCGGAGCGCTTCCGCGCCTGCGTCGCATGACCGAGCACTGGAACGAGGCTGTTCGCATCGCCGTGCTGGAAGCCCTCGGCGCAGTGGGAACGCAGCCGGACATAAGATTGCTCGAATCTTTTGCGGACAAAACGGGTTACGGTGCCGCAGCCAAAGCCGCCCGACAGGCTGCCAGAAAAATTCGGGTTAAATCTGAAAAAAATCACTGGTAAAAAGAAATGCTCCAACCCTTTTTCACGTCTTTATAAGCGAAAAACGCCCGCTTTTGTTATTGACAGGTTTTGAGCCCCGTGATAATATACCGGTTCGACTTTGGCCCGGTATCGGGGCTATCTCGTTGTTTCACTGGGCGTTGTATTACCCGGTGGTGTAAACGGTAACACAGGAGGTTTTGGTCCTCCTATCCCAGGTTCGAATCCTGGCCGGGTAACTTCAAGTGGTTGCAAGGCCACTTTGTTTTTTTGTTTTCCGGCGGAGCGGACCGGAGAGGGTCTGTAATCTGGTAAGGGTATTCTGATGGCCGACTGGCGCGCCATAATTCTGGCTGCGGGCAAGGGCGTTCGGATGAAGAGCGACCTGCCGAAAGTCGTACACTCGGTCTGCGGCAGGCCGATGGTGCGCTACGTCATTAATGTTTCGCTTGCCGCAGGCGCAAAGCCGACGATCGTCATCGGTTACGGCCGGGAGCATGTCGAAAAGGTAATCAAGGACTGCGACGCCGATATAGCAATTCAGGAAGAGCAGCTCGGAACCGGCCACGCCGTCATGGCTGCCCGCGGTGCGCTCGAAAGTTACGAGGGCAACGTTATCGTCCTTTCCGGCGACGTACCCCTCATGCAGCCCGACTCGCTCGAATTCATAATGAAAGCGCACGAGGAGAAGTCGCCCGCGGCCACAATCGTGACGTGCCAGATAGGAAACCCCGACGGCTACGGCCGTATCGTGCGCGACGGGGAAGGCGCCGTGCAGAAAGTCGTCGAGCACGCCGACGCAAGCGAGCTCGAGAAACGCATCAACGAGATCAATACCGGCATTTACGCCTTCCGGGCCGACGCGATGTGGGCCGCGCTCGAGAAAATAAAACCGGAAAACGAGCAGCAGGAATACTACCTGCCCGACGTTATCCCGGTTCTGCTCGAGGCGGGGGAGCATGTCGAGGCCGTCAAGATGGCCAACGCCATGGAGTTCCTCGGCGTGAACGACCGCATCCAGCTCGCCGAGGCGACGAATATCAGGCGCAAGGCGATTCTTGCGCGCCACATGGCCGCGGGCGTCACCATTGTCGACCCGGCTACGACGTATATCGAGGAGGAAGTGGAGATAGGCACGGACTCGGTGATTTATCCGTTCACGGTGATTTCCGGCTCCGTAAGGATCGGGCGGCACTGCAAGGTCGGGCCTTTCTCGCACGTGCGCACCGGAACCGAGATGCGCGAGCGCTCCGAACTCGGCAACTTCTGCGAGTCCAAGAAAACCGTCATCGGCGAGGGAACCAAGGCCAAGCACCTCTCATATCTCGGCGACGGGATTATCGGCAAAAAGGCCAACATCGGAGCGGGAACAATCTTCGCCAATTACGACGGCAAAAACAAGTACCAGACGACCGTTAAAGACGGCGCACACGTCGGCAGCGGAACCGTTTTCGTCGCCCCCTGCAGCATGGGCGAGAACGCGGTCACCGGCGCGGGCGCGATTATCACCAAGAACACCGAAATACCACCGGGAGCAACGTATTTCGGAATGCCGGCCGTCCCCATGAGGCAGTTTGTTGAGCAGCGGAAAATGCTCAAAGAAATGGAGAAGGAAAAGAAGCGTAAGGCGTCTTCCAAGGGCGGGAAAAAGTAACCGGGAGCGGGCAGAATGAAAACATCAATGATGAAAGTTTTCGCCGGTACAGCCAACCCGAAACTGGCGGAGGCGATTGCCGAACACCTCGATCACCCACTTTGCGAAATAAATGTCGGCCGGTTTCCCGACGGCGAGATAAGCGTAAAGGTCGAAGAGGACGTGCGCGGAAGCGACGTCTTTATTATTCAGCCCACCTGTCCGCCGGTGAATGATAACCTTGTCGAGCTTCTGACCATGGTCGACTGTTTCCGCCGCGCTTCCGCCGGGCGGATTACCGCCGTTATGCCCTATTACGGCTATGCGCGCCAGGACCGCAAGGACGAGGGCCGCACGCCCATCACCGCGAAGCTCGTGGCGAACCTGATTTACGGGGCCGGTACGAACCGCGTCCTGACCATGGACCTTCACGCGGGACAGATTCAGGGCTTCTTCGATATTCCCGTTGACAACCTGATGGCCCGCCCCGTTTTTATTGATTATTTGAAAAGCATCGGGGGGGAGAACATTGTTGCTCTGGCGCCGGACGTCGGCAGCTCCAAACGCGCCCTTGCATATGCGAAAAAGATGCACTGCGAAATCGCGATTGTCGAAAAGCGCCGGGAGTCGGGCGACAAGGTCCACATCGGACACATCATCGGCGACGTCCAAGGCAAGACCATAATTATCCCCGATGACATCATTGCCACCGGCGGCACGATGGCGGAGGCCGCAAAGGAGGCAAAAAAGAACGGCGCGGGTGATATTTACCTCGCGGCGACTCACGGGCTTTTCTGCGGCAATGCGTTCGATAAACTGGGGGGCGCGCCGCTGAAGGAGATACTTGTAACCGATACGATAAACCACGATGTTAACGGCAACGGTTCAAGGTTTGCCGAGATGAACATACAGGTGCTGTCCGTCGCGCCCCTCCTGGGGGAGGCGATTGACCGCATCCATCACGACAAGTCCGTAAGTTTCCTGTTCCGGTAGGATACCGTAACGGAAAAGCGTTCGTGTAAGGAGAATGGAGTCATGGCCGTAGCGATCACTACGAATATCCGGGAAAAGGTCGGCGGGCGAAACCCGCGCCGCGACCGGCGTGACGGCAGGATTCCGGCAATCGTGTACGGCCGCGGCGAGGAGCCGGTGCCCGTATGCGTGCCGCTGAAGGAGATTGAAAAGGCCGTGCATTCCAACACGCGCGTCGTTGAATTGCGCGGACTGCCGGGCAATCCCCAGGTGGCGATCCGCGAGGTGCAGTGGGCGCCCGTCGGCGAGGACATCGTTCACGTGGATTTCGTTCGCATCGCGCTCGACGAGGTCATTATCGTTTCCGTGTCGGTGGACCTTGTCGGGACTCCCAAGGGGATAAGTGGGGAAGGCATCCTCGACCAGCCGACAAAGGAGTTGGAAGTTTCGTGCCTTCCGGCCGACATCCCGGAAATAATAACGATAAACATCGTTGAACTCGGCGAAGGCGAGGAAATAAGGGTGAAGGACGTGGCGCCGCCTGAAGGCGTTATTTTTACCGCCGGCCCGGATACCATTATCTGCAGGGTTATAATACCGGTTATCAAGGGAGAGGAAGAAACGGCTGAAACTTTCGATATGCCCGAAAGGATCGGCGAAGATAAAACCGAGGAAGGCGCCGGGGAAACCAAGGAAGGTTAAGATTTCGAATTTCGGATTGCAGATTTCTTCCAATCCGAAATCCGCAATCTGAAATCTGCAATCGAACGGGGAGGATTTGCGTGCAATTGTATGAAGGAATGTTTCTTTTGAACGCGGCGGAAGCGTCGAGGGACTGGGACGGCGTCGAAGGCCGCATCGCGGACCTGCTGACCCGCCACGGTGGAGAGGTCGTGCGCGCCGAGAAGTGGGCCGAGCGCAGGCTTGCCTATGATATCGCGGGCCAGTCCAAAGGGGTCTACTACCTTGTGTTCTTCAAGGCCCCGCCGGAAAGCGTTCAGGCGATACGCGGAGACTGCCGTCTGCAGCGGGACCTTATTATTCGCGAGATTTTCCTGAAGCAGGACGAAAGCGCGCTCCAGAAGGCCACGTATTCCGACAGCGAGATTCGTGCTGCGGAAAGGGCCAGAAGGATGACCCGCGATACGGGCTCGCCGGAAAAAGACGTAAAAAAGCCTGAGCCGGCAAAGGCCGAAGCGGAAAAGCCGGCCGCACCGTCCGGGGACGCGAAGCCTGAAGAAAAAGCCTCTGCGCCCGCGGAAGACACTCAAAAGACGTAGCAAGTGAGGATGAGTTATGGCCAATTATAACAAGGTTATTCTCGTGGGAAACCTTACGCGCGACCCGGACCTGAAGTACATTCCGAGTGGAACGGCGGTATGTGAGTTCGGAATTGCCGTGAACCGCACTTACAAGAGTAAAGACGGAAACCAGAGCGAAGAGGTAAGCTACTTTGATATAGAAGCCTGGGGCCGCCAGGCCGAGGTGGTGAACCAGTACCTCTCGAAGGGCCGGCCGATTCTTATCGAAGGCAGGCTCAAGCAGAACCGCTGGGAAACGAAGGACGGGCAGAAGAGGTCAAAGATACGGGTCGTGCTCGAGCAGTTTCAGTTCCTCGGCGGCCGCGGTGAAGGCGGCGGCGGGCGCGACCGGCAGGCGGGACCGCCGGCGGACCAGGAACCGCTGGCGGACCAGGAACCGCCGGCGGACAAGGACCCGCCTGCGGAAGACCCGGGCCAGTTCCCGATGGCCC
>SOJX01000078.1 GCA_004376375.1 Planctomycetota bacterium | reverse complement strand
AAGTGAAGAAGTTTAGAAGTGTAGAATTTAAGACGTCTAGTCCTTATAACTTCAGCACTTCAGCACTTCAGCACTTCAACACTTCAGCACTTCAGCACTTCAGCACTTCAGCACTTCAGCACTAATAAACACCGTTGTTACCGGCCGACGGATGTTGATCGCAAAGCGCCTCAACGGTTTTACAAGCCCTTCCTTTTTACCGTCGAGGCGCTCTTATTTAAAATCGTAGGGGCGCCGCGGCCCGCCGCGCCCTTCTTCCTTATCCCGTATCCCGTACCCCTTATCCCCTATCCCTTCCCCCGGTGGCAGGAATCCAGGATTGTTTTCATCAATCACCACTTCTTCAGCCGTCGCGGTCGCTTCGGCGGTATATCTGAAAGCCGGATCATTTTTGCCTTCCCATCCACTGAATCAATTCTCACTTTTCCGTAACACAGGGTAACTTTGGCCAGTTTTTCCAGACAGATATACACTTTTTCCGGATCTCCTTCTTCGTTCACTTCTATCCAGACATTTCCATCACCGGTAATACGAACAAACTCACCGCCATCAAACCTGCCTATTCCGGGATAATTCCAGGTCTTGTATGTAGGCTTCCCCTCAACGGTTTTGCATATCCCGAACTTTTTCTCCACCCACTCCACCGTTTGCCCGACCATATGTTTATCGACAACCGCTTCCCCGTCCTCGCCCATGGCGAACAGTTTTTCAATCGCCTCCAGCCGCTCCCGCGGCTTTCCGGATTCGAGCCTCCCCTCGAGCCACCTCATCTTCATCGGCCGCCACAGCAGGCATCCTGCGATAACAAGCCCGAACACGACTACGATAATAATACCGGATATAAGCGGTAGGTTTGATTTCATATACTAATTATAACTTATGGAATACATTTTATCAAACTTCCGTGTCCGCCCGGTACTCGGTACTTGGTACTCGGTACTTCTTCCTTTATCCTTCAACCTTCACACTTCATACTTTCTTCTTGTTCCCTTACCCCTTACCCCCTATCCCGTCTTCCGGCAGGCCGGAATCCAGGATTAAATTGTAGGGGCGAAAAACACACGCCCCGCGTCGCCCATACCGCGATACGTAGAATTGTACTTCTCAATAGTCATTAGTTTTCAGCAATTAT
This sequence comes from Planctomycetota bacterium, assembly GCA_004376375.1. Taxonomy (GTDB): domain Bacteria; phylum Planctomycetota; class E44-bin39; order E44-bin39; family E44-bin39; genus E44-bin39. Next base: position 17,628 of record SOJX01000078.1, on the reverse strand, counting down.
GTTGTATAAGCATTCTCAATAGCTCTTCCAACTAATAAATCAAGCTGAACCTTCGAATTAGTCACCGGATTATAATTATTTCACACTCATGATAACAAGACGGAAGAAGAGTGGAAAACATATAAATGATAACTTTATTGGAAATACAGAAACTTGTCAAGGTCTTCGCCTTCGCTGGTTTTTGCCGGTGCAACCTTGATCGGGTTTAAGGCGCCGGGCCTACTTGGGTTTGACGGCGATGAACTCCGTTGTTACCGCGGTTCGTCTGATGATGAAAACCGTATCCTGGCTGGCAAACATTTCCTGGAAGCTGTGGTTGTATAAGAACTGGGTTGTGTGACTGAGGTCGCCGTATGCGTAGAGGTGAAAGTACGTATCGTCGTCAATGGTGAATATGCTGTTTTTCGAATCGAGGAGTACGGCGTCCCTGATGTACATGAATGCGATGTCGTCAACCAGGGCCAGGTCTTCGGAGGCGTTATCGCTCAGGGACCTGATTTCTCCGTTTGCAATAAGTACAAAGTCTCCAGTCGGCGCGCACCAGACACTTCTACGTGCGCCCGTATTGACGGTTTTCGACGCCGTTATGCTGCCGTTTGCGGCAAGCCAGTGGTGCTTGAGGCTGCCCGAATAGGCCACGATAATCTCGTTCTGGTCCGGGTGAACGGCTATCATGCTGCCGACATCAATGGAGGCGGTGGCCATCTTTTCTCCCGTGTTGGTGTCGTAGATGCAAAGCTGCTGGTCGCCGTACGTGCCTGCGCCCACGAAGAGAAGGCCGGAGTCCGTCGCCTGCAGCTCGAAAGGATCGCCCTCAACCTCGAAAGTATTCGCGATGCTGAACGTGCCGGTGTCCACGATTATAATCTTCCCATTCAGGTCTTCGTGGTATATATCCGTGGAGTTGCTGATGCACCCCACGTAGAGCCTCGATCCGTCCGGGGGCAGGCCGAGTGCGCTGATTCCGCCGGACAGCGTCAAGGTCCTTTCCACCTGGCCGGTCTGAAGATTGACCTCGTGGACCTGGTGCCGCGCGGGGAAGGAAACGTAACAGTAATGCCGTGAGGGGTCCGGCTCCACGTGCACGCAGATGCCGTCGATGGTGAAAGAGGTCGGGTCCGGCGTTGTGAAGTAATCGGTACTTATTTCAACCGGAAAAGTGTGCGAGCGCACAAGATCAAAGGTATCCCTGACCTCGAGGCGGGCCAGGTACAGCCCATTGTTATTGTACGTGTGCTGCGCGGTAGCCGTCAGGCTCCAGGCGGTATCAAAGGTGCCGTCGTTGTTGAAATCCCAGCGGTAGAGCAGGCCTGTCGTGCCGTCTTCGGCGTCGCTCGAACCTGTAGCGCTGAACGTGATGTTGGTGCTGGTCGTAAGACCGGTTTTCGGGGAATAGTCCGCAACCGCGATCGGCGGGGTGTTTGTGCCGCCCCCGATACACGGGATGTCGAAGTAGTCGATGGCCGTGGTTCCGTCGCCGGGGAAGCTGGCGACGTAAACCTGTCCGCCCATTATACCGATGAACCGGCCCGTGTCTGAAAGGCTTGTGCTGCCCTGGCGGATGAAGGACTGCATATTGTAGTAGTTTACGGCGCTTCCTTCGAGCGCCGCGAGCAGGTTCTCCTCGGGATAGAAAACGCAGCCTCCGAACGGAGCGTCATTGGCGATACTGAGGAGATATCGCATATCCGCGGCTCTTACCGGTATCGCGGTGAACACGTCTGCGCCGCGCGTGACGACGTAATTCGACGTCGGTGAAATCCAGATGTTGCCGTCCATTCTATGGTCGCCGTGATAAAACGAGTCGCCTTCGTTGGTGATGCTTCCGTTGTCGTGAATGAGGAACCTGCCGATGTCGCTCGGGGAAAGACCGGTATCGGCCCCGTATACCTGCCGCTGGTCGGGGTGCAGTCTTAACCGGTCATTGGCGTTACCGGCGTAGCGCTCGGAGATTTTTACACCCGAGGTCGCGTCGTATGTCAAAACGGCGTCCAGGCGCGAGTTTGTGATGACCGCGATTCCGGTATCCGTCGCGACGATATCATAGATACGGTGAGTAACGTCGAACCCTCCCGCGCCCGTGAAACCCGCAAGCCCGATTTTTGACACCTGCGAGAAATCGTCGACGGAATAGGATTCGATCAGGCCGACGTAAAGCGTCGTGCCGTCGTGCGTCATGAAGAGAGCTTCGGGCATCCTTGCGTGGTAGACCTGCTCGTCAATGTTTCCCGTGAGCGCGTTCATGCTTACCGTGCGGTTGTCCGTGCTGTCGCACGCATAGATACGGAGCCGGGCCGCGTCGAAGACCATATCCTTCGCTTCGAAGGGAAGACTGAAAGGATCGCCCGTTCCCGCCGTGTCGACGGTGAAGTCCCTCGTCGCGACCGCTGAAAGAGCGTCACCGTCATCCCTGGCCATGACGTGGAAGGCATGCGGCCCGTCCAAAAGCGTGCCGCTCGTCCAGTTCGTCGAAGTCGTCCAGATCGTCGGAGGGTTTGTGTCTATGCCGACGTAATACCCGGTCACGACACCGTCCGTATCGTTTCCCTCGTATGAGAAACCCGGCGTTGCGTCCGTGGTTCTCCCCGTGGGGCCTGACGTTATCGCCACCGTGGGCGGCTCATTCAGAGTACTTGTGACAGTAAATGAGCGTGAAGCCGTGCTCGAATTTGCGCCCTCGTTATCTTGGGCGATTACGCGGAACGTGTGGCCGCCTTCGGCGAGTTCGGGCGGCGTCCATGTAGTTGAAACCGTCCAGTTCGACGGCGGGTCTTCATCGATGGAGACGAAATATCCCGCGACCGAGCCGTCGGGGTCGCCGCCCAGGTATTCGAAAGTCGGAGTATTGTCCGTCGTTGCGCCCGACGGCCCGCTTGTTATTATAACCGTCGGCGGTTGGTTCACTGCCGCATTGTCGCAGGTAAAGTCTGCAACAAGTATCGCCGAGTCTAAACCGGCCGCCGACTGCGCGTAAACCCGGAAAGTATGCGCGCCAAGTGATGGTGCCGGAATCGTTACCGAAGTGTTTGCCGTTACGGTCGTCGGAGGATCTTCGTCGAGGCCGTAGTAATAATTCGCAATCGGGGTGGTCGGAGTATCGAGTTTCCACGTGAATGTAAGCGGAACCTGACGGATAGCGCCTTCGGGTCTGGCTATCCATGAAATGACCGGAAAGTCCGGGTTCTGCACTTCGAAGTCTTTGGTCACGCCGGGCGTTCCAACAGCGCCGCTGCCGGCTTTGGTTGCGATTAACTTTATTCTGCACGTCTGCGTACCGGTGATGCCGTCCTGTAAAGAATCCCAGACAATCGTTCTCTGAACGCCGGGGAAGCGATAGCCTTTGACATTCGATGTCCCGTCACCGCCTTTGGCCGTGCCAGGATTCCATGTCGACCCGCCATTGGTTGAAAATTCCAGCGATATGTCGGAACCCGTGCCATCAACTTCAATAAGCCGGTAGGTTAGTGTGATATCTTCCTGCTGCACGCCGGCGGGAGTCGTTACGATAACCCGTGGCGTAGGGTAAGGCTTATCTTTGAAGCCCTTGATATTGCAGGATGGCCCCAGAACTGAAAAAATGAACACACAAGCCACAACAACGTGCGACCGTGATAACGACACAAATTGCATGATGATTACTCCGGGAATTTCAGAGCGGCGCTTCGGTTATTATATGTATTTATGCATGACAAGTCAAGTTTCCAAGATACAATACAGCCCTGTATTCAACCGTGAGCTTTGTAGAACATGCCTTCTCGGTAGAAAAGTTAACAAGGAAACAGGGGAACAAGGTAGCAAGTAAAGATCAAATTCGACAATCGCAAATCGTAAATCGAAAATTGAAAAAGTCATTCGGCCGATAATCAGTCCTGAGTCTTGAGCCCTGAGTCCTGAGTAATCCCATTCATAATTCATAATTCTGGGAAACGGTCGTTCAGTCATTCGGTCCCGCGGTCATTCGGTCAAAGAAAATCCTGGATTCCCGCCTCCGCGGGAATGACGGCGGAGAATGCAGAACGCCGAACGTCTTCCCCAGAACACTTGATGCCGCTTAAGGACGCATCAACTTTAATGTAAACTTCCGAAATCGCCGACAAAACTTGTTGTAAACACACGCCGCGTAAGAGCCTCTTCTGAAAGTTTCTGCTTATTTCGCAACCGACTACTGTGCATTACACAGTAGTGGGCTTAATCTGCAATTGAATTTACTTGCCTTTAAAACTTCCCGTTTTTTTTACGTGGACTACCTTGCATTACAAGGTAGTGGATGTCATTCGGCAAAAAGCAATCCTGGATTCCGGCCTGCGTCCGCCTTCGCGAGGCTTCGGCGGGCAAGCGGGAATGACGGCGGAGAACGCAGAACGCCGAACACCTTCCCCAAAACACCTGATGTCGCTTGAGGACGCATCAACTTTAATGTAAACTTCCGAAACCGCCGACAAAACTTGTTGTAAACACACGCCGCGCTCCAGAAAATAAATCCTGGATTCCCGCCTCCGCGGGAATGACGGCGGAAGAAGAACCGAGACACGAGTACCCGATAAACACTTGACACCGATTAAGGACGCATCAACTTTAATGTAAACTTCCGAAACCGCCGATAAAACTTGTTGTAAACGCACGCCGGTAAAACTCGGCCGAAAACAAAAAGACGCGGCGAGCAAACCACACCGACTACGCTTGCCCGCTAAGCGAAGACTCTTAACTTCAGAACTTCTTAACTTCAGCACTTCAACACCTCAGCACTTCTTAACTTTCATAATTCATAATTCCGAATTCATAATTTTTCTCCCCGTCTCCGTGTCGCCGGGTCTCCGTGTCTGAGCTTCCGCCGTCAATCGGCCGGAAAAATCGGAAAATAAAGTTTAAAGTTAAGAGTCGAAAGTTAAAAGTTCGAAGAGTTGATGTAAACTCAGATTACACTTTAAACTTTTAATTCCCGACAAAAATCGTGCCGAAAGATTTCAGGGTTACAAAACCGAAAAAACTGTCACAAAAAAGGGACGGTATACGTACTTTCGCAACTCATACCTCCCGATTGCGGCCTGATTCACCCCTTTTCTCGGCCTGCACAGGGGTTTAAAGGGGGTGTCAGAACCGAAAAAAGTGGGAATTTTCCGCAAAATATGACAAAACTTTTACATATCCGGCTCCCAATTTTCCGACATTTTATGACACCTGTATCCTGTTAGGCCACACTTCTTAACTTCAAAACTTCTGCACTCCAGCACTCCAGCACCCCAACACTCCAGCACCTCTTTCCATTTTGGCAACTTCGTATAATAATGATTGCCAGGAAACAAAAAATCTTAAAAAATTCCACATGCAACGAAAATGCAACCAAACGCCCCCACCCCCGTAACTACTTACCCTGTAACCAGTTAAAAGCCGAACCGCCCACAGCCGACCCGGCCACCCTGGAATGAAAATGCCAAATACGCAACATTATTCATTTTCTGCTTGACAATATCGCAATCATGCCTTATAATTCACGCGGCTGGTAAAGATGTCCGCAATGAAATTATTGGAAAGGAAAAGGAGGCTCAGGAAAATGGCAGATGTAATTGCTTATGAAGAAGCTGATTATGAAAGCTACGACGACCACGAAGAGGTTGAAGAATACTACGAAGGCGGTTCCGGCCTGCCGTGGTGGGCAAAAAAAGCACCGCCGTTGCTTATTTCAGGCGTGTTTCACACTATACTTCTTATTGTCTCAGCCTACCTGATTACTACTTATGTCCAGCCGGATACAAGACTTAAGACAGTTCTCATCAAGAAGGAATTCAAGAAACAGCCCTACGATCATAAACTCAAGAAATGGACCAGGAAAGTGCCGCGCATTCTTGCAGAAGTCATTGTTGAAAGACCAATTATACAACACGAAGAAGAAGTCAAGATGACGAAAGATATCCCTCGCGGCACTACCTTCGACGCTCTGACAAACAAACAGTTGAATTCGGATTCAGTGGCCGATAATTACGGCGTCGGACCGGGCGGCTGCAGCGCGTACGGCCAGCGTTGGGGCCGGGATTCGTTCTGGAGGAACGGCGGCTCTATCGGCACGGAAGATTCGGTACTGGCAGCACTTAGGTGGTTGCATTTTCACCAGGACAAGCCGGATGGTAATTGGGATTCCGCGGATTATCAGAAGAACTGCAAAGGCCCCGGCGCGCCATGCTCGCACATGAACGGCGGCCAGGCCCCGGCGCAGGGTTTTGACTCAGGCATTTCCGGCCTTGCGCTTTTGGCGTTTCTCGGTCACGGGCAGACGCACAGGGTCGGGCGCTTTAAGAGGACTGTTCGCCGCGGTCTCAAATATCTCATTAAGGCACAGGACAAGGCGACGGGCAGATTCGGCGATCCCAGCGGCGAAAGCTGGATCTACAACCATTCGCTTGCCGCGATGGCGATCTGCGAAGCCTATGCCGTCACCCGCGACAACCTTCTGAAAGTACCCGCGCAGAAATCGGTTGATTATATCGTTCAATCGCAGAACCCGGGCTACGGCTGGAAATACCAGCCGAATGACGGGAAGAACGATACTTCCGTTACGGGCTGGATGGTCCTTGCGCTCAAGGCGGCGAAGATGGCCAAGCTCGTGATTCCGAAGTCGGCGTTCGACGGCGCGCTCGCATGGTTCAATCGCGTGACCCGCGTTTCCGACAGCAAGGTCGGTTACATGCGTCCGGGCGACGACGGCGCCAAGCTTCAGGGCCGCCCGCCCGACACTTTCAAGAGCATGCCGACGATGACCGCGGTATCGGTGCTTTGCAGGATTTTCTGCGGCGAAAGGGAAACGAGCCCGAAAGTCAGGAAGGGCGTGAAAATCCTGATGACGAATCTGCCCGACTACAACAAGCCGAAAATGCACAAGGTGAATTACTACTACTGGTATTACGCGACCTATGCCATGTTCCAGGTCGGAGGCAGTGAATGGAAGACGTGGAACAAGGCAATGATACATGCGCTCTGCGACAACCAGCGCTCCGGCAAAATCTGCCAGGACGGGAGCTGGGACCCGGTCGGCGAGTGGTGCGTCGCCGGCGGGCGCGTTTATGCGACCGCCATAAACGCGCTGACCCTTGAAATCTACTACCGCTATGAGCGCATCAACGAAGTCAAGGAGATTCTCAAACGCGGACAACGCATAATGAAATTCAGGAAATAATCTGAGCTTATGGCTTTTCTCCGGGCGCCGGCCTCCGGCCGGCGCCTTGCATTAACATGCAGAGGCACGGTACGCTGTGCCTCTGCAAATTCAGCACGGGGTGGTCATGAACAAGCATGCCGAATTGACGTTGCTTGTCTCACTCGCACTGCTTGCCTGCCTGGCTTTTCTTTTCTTTAAAGGTCCCTCGACGGCGCCGGTTGATGAGGAAGACGCAGGCGGTCTATCCGCTCCAGGCCCTCCGCAGGTTAAATCAATTGACAGGATTCCCAGGAGTAAGGTCAGATCTTCCAGAGTTGTCAATCCTGTTTCCGTACGTGGAAAAAAGAAAGTCAGCTCTTCCAGAGCCGTTAATGCTTTTCCCGTAAGCGAAAACAGGCCCGAGGTTTATATAAGCTCCTGGGCTTATGCAGGCTCTTCGAGGCAGGGATCATTCGCGTCTGAAGGCGGCTCTCAGGCAACTGAAGCAGCGGTTGTGTCCGGCCTCCGCTGGCTCCACTTCCATCAGGACAAACCGTCCGGGAAATGGGACTCCGACGATTATCAGAAGAACTGCAAGGGGCCGGGCTCGCCTTGCGCGAATTTCGTCGGCAATAAACCGGAAGAGAAATACGCGGATTCCGACGTGGGTGTTTCCGCGCTTTCGATTCTCGCTTTCCTTGGCCACGGTCAGACACATCGTGTTGGAAGATTCAAAAGGACTGTCCGCCGCGGGCTGAAGTATTTGAAAAATATTCAGAGTGCGGGCACGGGCGTTTTTGGAAACGCCTCGGGTGAAGGTTGGATGGTGAATCATGCGCTGGCAACGGCTGCGATGTGCGAGGCGTTTGCGGTTACGCGCGACAATGTTCTGAAAGGGCCAGCGCAGAAGGCTGTGGATTATATTCTGCAATCACAGAATCCGGGTTTCGGCTGGGGGTTCGGGCCGAAGGATGGGAAAAGCAGCACGCTGGTTACCGGCTGGGTTGCACTTGCGCTGGACGCGGCCAGTATGGGGAAGCTCATTGTACCGCGGAGTGCCGTGGACGGTGCAATGGCGTGGTTCGACCGTGTAACCCGCGCGACAGACGGCGAAGTCGGGGATATGCGTTCGGATGACGGCGGAGTGAAGTTTCCAGGCGATTGTGAATCCGGGTTTGAATCATTACCGGCTCCAACCGCGGCATCTGTATTCTGCCGCATTTTCTGCGGCCGGAAGCGCTCGAGCAGGACGGTACGGCAGGGGATAAAGATCCTTATGGCCCATCTGCCAGACTACAACAAGCCGGAGTGCGACAAAGTAGATTTCCTCTACTGGCATTTCGGGACCAATGCCATGTTCCAGTTCGGCGGCCCGGACTGGAGGACGTGGGGCACGGCGATGAAAGAAGCGTTGTTGAAGAGCCAGCGCGCAGGCAGGATCTGCCAGGACGGTAGCTGGGACCCCGTCGGAAAGGGGCGCGCTCTCGGCGGACGGGTCTGCTCGACCGCGATAAACGTGCTGACGCTCGAAGTCTATTACCGTTACAAGCGGGTGCGGTGAAGAAAAGCCGGCGGCGGCTAATCGCATATTCGGTTATTCGGTTTTTCTCCGGCCGGCGCCTTTCATTAAAATGTAGGGGCGAAGCATTGCTTCGCCCATTCGGTAGAACAGACATTCCTGTCTGTTCATTAATCGACAGACAGGAATGTCTGTCGTACCGGTTAAAATGCAGGGACGAGGCCGCGTTTGCGCGGGTTGTTCAGGCCCTGTTTTCCTTACTGAAAAGGTCTCCGGTTTATTTCTTATTACCTAAAACCTGACGCCTGTCACCGGGCACCTGATTTTGACATAAGTTTAATTTCTATTTGTCCTAAGTCTGATTTGAGTCCTGTCTGAAATATAATAGTTTTGTAATATTTTGCGAAAAATCCCGACTTTTTTCGGTTCTGACACCCCCTTTAACCCCCTCTGTCAGTCGAGAAAGGGGGTGCATCAGTCCGCAATGGGGCTTTATCGGGGAAGTAACAGTCATTTTTTGTGACAAAAGCGCTGGAATTGTAACGCTGATTTTCATTGGCATGGGATTTGTCAAAGGATCGAAGACAGGTACCAATTTCGCTTTTGGAATTTAAGACGTGTCTTCAGCAGCTTAAGGTTTTGCGTTTTTGTCAACGCACCGCTGAATAATGGGCCGGCGGACGACTGATAAGTCGGATAAACCTATATATTCCTAGATTTCAATATATATTCAAATAATACCTTGGGATATTTTCCAAACTTAATATTAGAGTATGCCCTCGGAATTCCACCCCGGAATTCCATTCCTTCATTCATATTACGCTCCATCGTTATCAACCCGCGCTTTTTCAGCTTCCCAGAGATTACGCACAAGCCATACTTTGCCATCCTCTATGCGTCTGCTTCGATCAAGAATATCTTGCCGATATGATGCCGATACCTGTTCTGAATGTAGTGCCAAAAACACATCGGCCACCTCTTCAGCATAAAAAGGCTCGTGGATTCTCGCTGGCGGGTCAACATCCCCAAGTTTAACATTTTTTGCGGGGATTCTAAGTTGCCCCACCCACTTATTGAATACTTCAATCGCCCGTATCTTTTCTCTTTCTTCTTTACTCATGCCAACACCTCCGGGATTGTTCCATTTTTCGTTGAAATTGTGGCGGCTGCATGATGGCGCAATCTACGCGATTAATCGAACCGCCTAATACGTATAGCACTACCGAAGGTATTTTGTATAGTCCCAAGTTATTCCTAAATCCTGCGCTTTCTTAAAGTCGGCCTCTGCTCCCTTTTTATCTCCCATTCTACTCTTTATAAGGGCGCGGCTCCAATACGCTACGGCAAAGGTCGGATCAAGTTCTAGAGCTTTATTATAATCAGAAATAGCTTCATGTTGATCGCCTGCTTCAGATTTAAAGCGCGCTCGCTCGAAATAATAAAAGGAGTTATTAGGATCGAGCTTCAGGGCATTGTTAATATCTGTCTGTGCCCCCAGATAATCTTTCTTTTCACATTTTGTATTGGCGCGCCAGCAGTATGCTTCCGCTTTTAACTTAGTATCTTTATAATTATCAATTGCAATTGTATAATCAACAATAGCTGAATCCAGATATGCCTCTGACTCTTTAGCTACGTCGGCGCAGTGGCTTTTTGCATGAGCGCGAAAATAATAGTATCTTGGATTAGTAGAAATGCTCAAAGCAATCGCTTTATCGTAGTCCTTAATCGCATCTTTAAGACAAGTTAAACTCATTCTATTTGAAATGATCGTGCTTTGTACTCTTGCCTGCGCCCTAAAATTGTAATAATAAGGTTTGTCAGGATCGTGAGTAATGGCAATTGTGTAGTCCGCGATTGCCCCTTTGAAATCTTTCATGTCATTTTTGGCAAGGCCCCTATAATAATATGCTGTACTGTTTTTTGGGCTTAGTTTTATAGCTTTACAATAGTCCTTAATACCCTCTTTATATTTTTCAAGTAAAACATATTCAATTCCTCTCGCTAAGTATGCTTCAGCAAAAAAATGCCCGGTAGGTTTTACTCCAAGTTCAGTAATGTCTTTCGTTTTTTGGGTTATTGCTTCAGAATAATCCGAGATTGCACCATAATGGTCTTCTATTCTAGTTTTGCATTTTCCGCGATTATTGAAAGCCTGCGACAGCCATATTCTTCGGATATCTTCCTTCCTTTTATTATCAGGATTATTTTCGATTATTTTAGTATAGTCCGATATTGCACCCCTGAAATTCTTCAGCTCCATTTTTGCCCTACCGCGATAAAACAAAGCCTGAACATTGTTGGGCTCTAGCTCAATCGCTTCGCTGCAATCTTCAATTGTGCCGCTTAAATCTTTTACTTCGAGCTTGGATTTCGCTCTGTAAACATAGATTTCTGCAATAAGCGTATAGATTTTTGCTGGTGTTGACTCGCTTTTGGCCAATACTTTTTTGCGACACCATTCAATAGCTTTTGTAAGATCAGAAATTGCGCCAGGATAATCCTTTCGATCATATCTATATCTTCCACGGTGATGATAAGACCTGCCCAGGCTAATCTCCCTTGACCGAGCAGTACTTTCGTCACTTGGATTCATATCAATAACAGTTGTGTAATCAGAAATTGCTTCATCAAGATTATCCGTTTTTATTCTGCAACTCCCGCGCTTTATAAGGGCAGAAACATGATCCGGCTTTATCGCCAGTACTTTCGTATAGTCTCCAATCGCGCCGTTGTAATCACCATTCTTTTCTTTTTCAGAAGCAGATTGCATAAGCGCCGTAATTCTTTTCTTTTTTTCGTCTACCAGTACTGCCGTGTTGTTTACAGTATTGGATTGACGGCCATTTTTATTGCCAGTGCTCAAAAGCGCCACAACCAAAAAAACTGCCAGCGCAACAAGTACACTGCTACCGACTATCATATAACGCTTATTGCCTATAATCCTTCTAAGCTTGCTCGGCTTTTGAATTTCGCCTGAAATATCGGGAAGGCGCTCCGATTGTCCAGGCGGTTTTTTGGCTAGTTTTTGTGCATCCGAAAGAGCTTCGACATCATTCAACAGTTCAGCCGCATTTTCGTATCTTTCTTCAGGTGGAGCACAACAGCGCTGGATTAACTTGTCCAGCTTTTCGGATATGGGCTCATTCAAATATCTGGTAACACTGTCGTACATTCCCGAAGGCAGTTTGCCGGTAAGCATCTTGAACAGAATAAGGCCCAGCGAATATACATCGCTCCGCTCATCGGTTTTTTCCCCGTGCAGCTGCTCCGGGGCCATGTATTCCAGCGTGCCGACAACCTCTTTGCCCTCAGAAGAAAGCAATTTGCCGGACAGCGCCAAGGCCTCAGACTCGATAACATCACCCAGGCCGAAGTCACATATTTTTACCTTGTCAACCTTGGTTTTGCCTTCGGACTTGCTGACTCCGATCAGAATATTCCCCGGTTTAAGGTCGCGATGTACAAAACCCTGCATGTGGGCGTATGCAACGCCGTACACGATATTGTTGAATATCTTAAGTGCGCTTGAAACGGGAAGTTTCTCGTGTTTATTGAGTATTTCGGCGAGGGAGTTGCCTTCGACAAGTTCCATAACGATATAAGGCGGTTCATGCTCTGAATTGCCGCCGTAGACATGTACAATATTGGGATGGTTAACTTCCCGTAGGGAAATCAGGATTTTCGCTTCGCGTCTAAGGTATGATGCTGCCTTATCACTGGTGAAAAACTTTATGGCAAACTGGTCTTTTGTGAGGTTGTGTTCAGCTTTCCAGACTTCGCCGAATGCGCCGTTGCCGAGTTTTTCATGCAAGATGTATTCGCCTATGCGTTTGCCTGAGCGCAGCGGCATTTTAATTACCTCTTTGAAATTTATGTGGTTACTGTAATTAAATATAGTAGCGTGATAGTATTGGATTGGCAAGTGAAAAGATTAATGAACAGGCAGGAATGGCGGCGGAAGAAGTACCGAGTACCGAGTACCGAGTACCGAGTACCGAGTACCGAGTACCGAGTACCGAGTAACGAGTAACGAGTAACGAGTAACGAGTCCAGAGTCGTGGGTCGTGTGTGAAAAATTTGAAATTGAAAATTGAGTATTGATAATTTGCAATTCGCAATTCTCAATCCGCAATCCGAATAACCGAAGAACTTTTTATTGAAAGCGTATACCCGTCAATTGTGGAACCATTCTGCGCTGGTTTGCGTCTAATATCACAGCAGCAGCAATGTATTTGACTTTGCGCGTTTGCGGTTATATAATAATCGGGAATGCATGCGGGTAACTTTTTGCGTGTGGGGTTGGTATGAAAAAAATCATATGGACGGTGCTGGCGCTTATGGCCATAACCTTCGGCGCGCTGTTCGGCGTCTATAAACACTGGCTCAAGGTCGGCAAGCTCAGTAATGACACGGGCTTCTTTGCATTCCTTTCCGGCTCCGGCCGGGTCCAGGTGGCGGAGCAGACCGATAAGGAAGGCGAGGGGGAGGCGAAGCCGGCGGGCAGAAGAAGAGAGTCCGACCGCAGCCGCCGCGGGACAGGCAGAAGCCGTCCGGGCGAAGTCGCACGCGGAACCGGTGATAGACCTGAAATCGGCGTCGTCACTCCGCCTTTCGACAGCAGAACATTCGACAAGCTGAAACGGGAAGGCGAACTCGCTTATGCAAACGGAAAATACGGAGAGGCTGAAGAGAAATTCAAAGACGCGGCCGACCTGGCGAAGACCTCGAAGAAGGATAACCTTGCCTACCCGCTCGAGCGCAGGGCGATGCGCTCCAAGGTGTTCAGGGCCCTTGTCTCGAAAATCCAGGTAGAGCCGATTTCAGACGGAAAAGACGTTGCCGAGATATCTCTTACCTTCGGCGGCCGCAAGCCCTTTATCGCGAAGATCATCGAGGAGAACAAGACCAGTATCAAGATTGAAAAGGAATCAGGTATCGGCGCGACGTTCGAGAAAGACGATATCGACTCGATAAAACGCCTGACTCGCGATGAGTACCGGGCGCACCTCAACAAGCAGCTCGATACCGAGTACCGCGACGTGACCAAGGGCGGCAAGCCCGACTACCTCGGCCTTTACCAGTGCGTGTATTTTGCGGCCCGCTTTAACCTTGCAGGCCGGATTACAAGCCTCCTGGAGGAGACTTTCAAGACGGAAGACTCGCAGGGTCTTATTTCGATTTTCTGCCCCGAGGACCCGGTCAGCCTGACCGTTGCGCTGCTTCGCTCTTATGGAAAGGACACGGAAGCGCAGAAGATTCTGGACGAACATGCCGGCGCGATTGCGATGGCCGAGCCCGATGAAAGGCGGTACAGGCCGTACAGGGAGCCGGAAGAAGATACAACCTCAAGCAGCAGCGGCGGTATCAGTTCCGGCTACCGGGAACCGGAAAGTGCGCCTGATGAGGAGGAGTTGGAAAGGCTGCCCGAAAGGTCGCCTGATGAGGTCGAAGGGAATGACGGCCGCGGCTGGAGAAGGGCGCCCGAGGGGGAAGATGAGGGGCCGGAAGAGTCGCTTGAAGACGAGCCGGAGGAACAGGAGCCTGCATCGAACACCAATCCTCTCGATGCCGATCCTGACTACAGGCGGGCGATGAAGCTTTACAACGATGCGCTGAAGTATTATCGGCGGTCGTTCCCGGGAATGCCCATGTACGTGAAACAGTTGAAGAAGGCGCTTCCGCTCATGCAGGAAGTGCAGGACCTGCTGAACAGAGTTCAGCAGCGGTTCCCCGAAAGCCTGCAACTCGACAATATAATGCAGCAGGTGACCAGGATTATTTACGATATTATAAAGCGCACGCCTTTGGACAGGTGAAGAAAGTATGAAGTATGAAGTATGAAGTATGAAAGGAGAATATATTAATATAATATTTTGCCGCCGAGCTTGCTCGGCTTTTTTTTAATGAAAGATGAAATCTTATATTTCATCCTTCAGCCTTCATACTTCATACTTTCTTTAGTCAAATTCTTCAAGCAGGCGTTTGATAAAACGGTTCGTGTTCACTTCCACCGCTTTTTCCAGCCTTTCCTTCGGCGCCGCGGTCGCGTCGTCTTCCGATTCGCTCAATATGCGTGCGAAACGGACCGCGCCCTTGATCTGGTCGGAGATGATGTACAGATACTCGATGTCCAGGTGCGGCCTTGGAACCGACTTACTGTCGGGTTTCAGGCCGTAGGAGTATATGTTTGCGGTGATAAACATATCGACTTTAAGGAATTTCGCCGTTCGTTCGAGCGCTTCCATCGTCCAGGCGTTGTTGCCGCGTTCTTTCCACGCGTTTACCCTGGCAGTTTTCCTTTGTTTTGCGTTTTCACCGCGAATCGGCCAGCCGTACGGTTGCGAGAGATTAAGCTGATCTTGAACCGCGTCTATGCAGGTAAAGTGGCACTCGTGCAACACTTTGTCTGGAACACCGGGGAAGGCGTAGAGGGGGACCACTGCTGCAGTACGTACTTCGGCCTGAGAGCATCCGCAGAAGGCCATGCTGATAATTGCTGTAAGTGTAAAGAAATATGCGCCCGCGGCCCGGATCATTCTTCCTTCTCCAGGAGGGCGCGGGCGTCGGCGATCTGCTTTTCGATCTGCAGGTTGCCGGGGTTGAGGTCCAGTGCTTTTTCCCACTGCTCAATGGCGAGTTTGTATCGGGTTTGCCTGAAAAATATCTGCCCGCAGTGTTCGTATGCGCGCCAGTTTCTGGGGTTCAGCTCGATTGCTTTGTAAAAATCTTCGACCGCGCGATTCGCGTCGCGCATATTCATTCGCGCGATGCCGCGCTGAAAGAACACGCCGTCGAGGCCGGGGTTGATTTTTATCGCAGCGTCGCAGTCGGCCTTCGCCTCCGCCCACTCCCCGCGAACGTTGCGGATAATGGCGCGCAGATAATAAGGTTCAAAGAACTGAGGACCCAGCGCGACCGCCTCATCGACGAACCTGAGAGCTGCGGTCAGGTTTTTCTTGTAGATTGCCCCTTTGGCCTTGTCGAGCTTTTCGTTTACCTTTTCAGTCGGCTTCGGCGGCTCGGGGAACTCGGGCTGTTCGGGTTGTGTCACCGGATCGGACTGGCGTTTTTGAGCGTCTTCGAAAGCCTTGAGGGCATCGTCCCGCTGATCTTCCGCAAGCTTGCGTTTTTCCGCTTCCTCGTCGGCTCTTTCCCCATGCTCTCTGGCAAGTTTTTCCGCCTTTATGTTCTCACTATAGGCACTGACCAATTCAATTGTGATAAAGATAAGAATCAATCCGAGAACTATGATGGCGGCCTTCATGCGATTGCGCTTGAGCCATCGCACCGCTTTTTCGCTCCTGGTCTGTGTCCGCGCCTTGACCGGCTCGCCGGCAATGAAGCGCCTCAGATCCTGCGCGAACTCGAGGGCCGTCTGGTAGCGCTTGTTGGGGTTCTTGTTCATTGCTTTCATGCAGATCGTAGCGAGGTCCAGCGGGACCATCGGGTTCACCTTGCGCGGGTCGGTCGGCTCCGATTCCACAACCATGCGCAATATCTGCTGGACGTCTTCGGAAAGGAACGGGTTGCGTTTCGTAATTCCGAAATAAAGCGTGGCGCCGAGAGAATAGATATCGGTCCTGTGTTCAACGTTTTTCTTATGGCCCTGGGCCTGTTCCGGGCTCATGTACATCGGCGTTCCGACAATGGTGCCGGCAGCGGTGAGGGTTGCCGCTTCCTTGGGCCGGGCGAGGCCGAAGTCGCCTATCTTGGTTTTGCCGTTCGGCTGGATAAGCAGGTTTGAAGGTTTGATGTCGCGGTGGATGATGTCGTGCTGGTGGGCGTAGTCGAGTCCGTCCGCGGCCTGTGCGATGAGTTCGGCGACCTCCGGATAGTCGACGAACTCCTGGCGTAACTTGTCGTCGAACGCCACGCCCTCGACGTATTCCATTGCGAAGTAATGGTTGCCGTCTTCCTGGCCCATCCCGAAAACCTGCACAATGTTGGGATGCTGGAGCTTTGCGGCAAGCTCGGCCTCGCGGTAGAAACGCGAAACCATGCGCTCCGACACGGTCAGCGCGCGCGGGAGCACTTTCAGCGCCACCTTGCGCTTGAGCGACCTCTGTATGGCGAGGTAGACCACGCCCATCGCGCCTCTGCCCAGCTCGCGGATAATCCTGTAATCGCCGACGACGTGGACTTCTTTTCCGTCTACGGTTTTCTGCTCTGCCGCCGGCGCCTGAGGTTTCGGGGGGGCGTTCTGGGGTAATGCAGTTTCCATTTCGTGCTGGCCCGGCGCAGGGATAATATCAGTCGGGCTGTATGACATTTGCTGCTGCGCGGCGGGCTGGGGCGCCGGCTGGGCGGCCTGTTTCAGGGCTTCGACAAGCTCCTGCGGCACGCGGTCGACTATGCTGCGCTGGACGACTTTTTCTATCGCGCTGCGCTGCGCCTGAAGAACCTGGTAATGCTGGTCGAAACTGATGTAACCCTTGAGAAGAAGGATTTCACCGATATGTCTGCGAACCGGGTCCAGCCCCTGGAACTGGAGCGCCTCGTCGACCTGTCTCTGCTGTACGAAGCCCAGTTCCTGCGCGAGTTCGCCGAACTGGGGCACTTTTTTCATAGCCATGAAGTGCCGCGATGCAAGCCCGAGTACCTTTCTCTGTTCTTCGCTGATGAAGCCTTTGGCGACCAGAATCTGGTCAAGGCGCATGCCGTTGCCGTCCCGCGAGCCTACTTCCCGGGCGCATGCGCGAAGATGCTCCTCGGTCACGAAGCCCTTTTCGAGCGCAAGGAAGCCGATTACAATTTGGGAATCGAGAGCCGGATTCATAGACCCTTTCTCCCCTTTATCCTGAAAAATTAACCCATATATGATAAACTTCAATCCCTTGAGTTGCAAGATAATTTCCCGGCCGGCAGTATTCAGGAAGGGATAAGGGATAAGGGATAAGGGATAAGGGATACGGGGTAAGGGATAAGGGATAAGGGATACGGGGTAAGGGATAAGGGATAAGGGATAAGGGATAAGGGA
>SOJX01000086.1 GCA_004376375.1 Planctomycetota bacterium | reverse complement strand
ACTTCGACCCGGTCTTCCTTGGTTATTATGAAAAAGACGCTGTCGGTCGACTCGTCGGACGCGACGATTCTCCCGTCCGGTGTAACGGCCACGCACGTCGCCGTGCGGAAGAGGTCGCGGTATTCTTTTTCGTATCCGTCTTTGCCGTTTTTCTTTTCGCCCCTGACCTCGACGCGCCAGAACGCTTTTCTGAAACCACCGTCTGAATCGAAAACCTGAATTCTGGCGTTTCTGCTGTCGGCGACCAGAAGCCCGTCAGGCCCGTGCGCCAGTGCGCCCGGCATATACAACTCGCCG
Source organism: Planctomycetota bacterium (assembly GCA_004376375.1). GTDB lineage: Bacteria > Planctomycetota > E44-bin39 > E44-bin39 > E44-bin39 > E44-bin39. Next base: position 58,949 of record SOJX01000086.1, on the reverse strand, counting down.
TCACGCGGGCCGAGGATTCCCACGGTGCCTATCCGGTTTCCGGAAGCGTCGAACACCACGACCTCGCCCGAACAGGTTGACGCGACATACACCGTCCCGTCGGGCGCGACCGCTACGTCCTCGGGGAAGTTCAGAAGCGAATCATCCACGATTTCGCGGTCGAGAGGCGGATTGAACGGATTTATACCGAGAGGGAATCCGTCGGTGACTTCGGTTCCGTCGGGCCGGAATTTACGCACCTGGTAGCGGCCGCTGTCGCAGACGAGAAGACAACCGTCAGGCGCGAATGCAAGGCCGTGAGGGTTGAGAAAATCCTGACTGCCGTTCTGAAGCAGTTTTGAATAGTTGCCGGCTGGATGCTGATTCTGCGCCGCTTCGGCGGGTGCGGAAAAGATTGTGCCGCCGACCGCCACCGCGGCGGCGGAAAAGACGCTCCTGCGCACAAACTCTCTGCGGCTTATTTCGTTTGACGCTTCGCGCATTATTTATAGCCAGTTATTCGGTTATTCGGTTGTTCGGTTCGTCGGTTCGTCGGTTATATTTCCTTATTTCCTTATTTTCTTATTTCCTTATTCCCTTGTTCCCTTGTTCCCTTGTTCCTTTATTTCTTCTTCCGGAGCGCGGTGATCATGGTTTCGCCAATCTGGCTCGGCAGTTTTGCGACCGCAACCTTGCCGGTATCTTCGAAAGCCTGAATCTTGGATGCGGCCGTTCCCTTACCCCGCAGGATTACGGCGCCTGCATGACCCATCCGCTTCCCCGGGGGCGCGGTCGCGCCCGCGATAAACGCGCAGACCGGCTTTGTAACGTGCTCGCTGATAAATGCCGCGGCCTCTTCCTCGGCCGAGCCGCCGATCTCGCCGATAAGCATTATGCCCTCGGTTTCCGGGTCGTCCTCGAACAGGCGAAGCAAATCCACGAATGTCGTGCCCGGCACCGGGTCGCCGCCGATGCCGATGACGGTCGACTGGCCGTGACCGAGCTCGGTCACCTGGTTCACGCCGACGTAGGTAAGCGTGCCCGAGCGGCTGATTACGCCGACGGTTCCTTTTCGGTAAATATCAACGGGCGCGATGCCGATGCGGCACTCTTCCGGCACGACGACGCCGGGCGAGTTCGGGCCGATTATCCTCGCGCCTTTCGATTTCGCGAATTCCTTCGCGCGCACCATGTCGAGCGCGGGTATGCCTTCGGTGACGACGACAATTACTTTTATACCCGCGTCGGCGGCTTCCATTATCGCGTCGGCGGCGGCGAACGCGGGAACGAAAACTCCGGACGCGGTCGCGCCGGTTTCGCGTACCGCTTCCTCGACGGTTTCGAAAACGGGAACGTCGGCGATCTTCGTTCCGCCTTTGCCGATTTTCGTCGCGGCGACGACGGGTGCGCCTCCGAACCCCTGCGTCAGCTTCGCGTGGAACTCGCCGAAGTTGCCGATGTTCTGGATAAGAATACGAGTATCGCGATTCACCAGGATACTCATCTATGCCTCCGCCGCGGCCTTGACCGCTTTTTCAGCGCCGTCGCGCATATCGTTTGCGGTAATGAGCGAAAGCCCGCTCTTGTTCAGGATTTCCTTGCCTTCCGCAGCTTTATTACCCGCAAGCCGGACGACCAGCGGTAACTTCAGTCCGAGTTCCTGTGCCGCGGCGACCATGCCCTCGGCGATAACGTCGCACCGCATAATGCCGCCGAAGATGTTTATGAAAATCGTCTTAACCTTGGAATCGGAAAGGACGATCTTTATCGCCTCGGTGACTTTTTCCTTTGAAGCGCCGCCGCCGACGTCGAGGAAGTTTGCGGGCGCGCCCCCCACGGCCTGGATCACGTCCATCGTCGCCATCGCGAGCCCGGCGCCGTTGACGATGCAGCCGATATTTCCCTCGTCAAGCGGGATATAAGCCAGGTCGAGCTCGCGGGCCTTCTTCTCGGAATCGAGCATGTCGCCCAGGTCTTCGAGCAGAGCGGTCTTTTTGTGGCGGAACATCGCGCTGTCGTCGAAGTTCAGCTTCGCGTCAATCGCGAGCGCGGTGCCTTCCGGCTTCACGATAAGGGGATTGATTTCGGCAAGCGAGGCATCCTCTTCGACGAAGAGTTTCCCCAGCGCGACAACCACCCTCGCGAACGCACCCGCGGCCCTCGGAGCAAGGCCGAGCTCGAGGCCGAGGTTGCGCGCCTCAAAAGCCCAGACGCCCGTGGATACGTCGAAATGCATTTTGAGGATTTTCTCTTCCGGAACGGCCTCGATATCCATGCCGCCTTCGGCCGACGCCATGACTACCGGCTTCTCCGCGCTGCGGTCGAGAATTATCGCGAGGTAGTACTCGTCAGCGCCCGATTCGAACTCCACGCCCTCCTCGACCAGCACCTGTCTTACCGGCAGCGCCTTGCCGCCAGTCTGGTGCGTCTTGATGCCGGATTCGAACATCGCGGCCGCGGCAGCGGATGCCTCCTTCGGCGGTACGACTTTCACGCCGCCGCCCTTACCGCGCCCGCCCGCCTTCACCTGGGCCTTGACGACCACGCGCTGCGTCTCCAGCTTGAAGGCCGCGTCGGCTGCTTCTTCCGGAGTTCCCGCCACGATACCGTTCGGGATCGGTATTCGATAGCGTTTGAAGAACTCTTTAGCCTGGTATTCGTGGATGTTCATGTTTCTTTCCTGTAGGGGCAAGGCATGCCTTGCCCCTACAATCGATATCAAAAAAAATATCCCGCATCATTCAGCGGGGAATTAATCGCGCGCGCATAAAGTCCGGGAACCGGATTATCAGCGTCGTGCAATCCCTGGCCGCACGTGCGCGGCGAAGGCTCCGCGCGGCTCAGGCGACCGTGGCGGCGGAAATAATTTTCAGATACATATCTTCAATCGTTTCCTGGCGGTCGATAAAGCTCGAGAACTTGATTCCTTCCAGCGACAGCTCGTAGGCGAGCTCTGCGAGGTCGGTCGGGCTCCCGTCGAACCTGAGGGTGACGTGCGTGCCCTCGATCACGACGTCCTTCACGCGCGGCTTCCTTTCAAGGATACGCGAGATCGCATCGATGCCCTGCACGACGTCCATTTCCGCGATTCTGAAACCCATGTATTTTCGCGAAAGCGTTTCAATGTCACCCGCCTCGACGAGCCGGCCGCGCCGCATTATTCCGATCGCGTTGCAGAAACCGGTAAGGTCGACGAGCAGGTGCGAGGATATCAGGACCGTTTTCCCGGCCTGCTGAAGGTCCTTGAGAATGCGGCGAAGCAGGATACGTGTATCGGGGTCGAGGCCGGCGGTCGGCTCGTCCATGATGAGAATCTGCGGGTCGTGCAACAGCGTTTTCGCGATGACGAGACACTGCCGCTGGCCGCGTGAAAGTCCGCCGACGAAATGTCCCCGAAGCGGGTTCATGCGGACGCGGTCGATAACCCCTTCGACGCGTTTGCGCCGTTCTTTTAACGGTATGATGGCGGAATACAGGCGCGCGAAATACGTGAGGTATTCAACGACGGTCAGGTCTTCGTAGAGTCCGAAGAAGTCCGGCACGTAACCCAGGAGCGGGTAGATTTCCCTCGGCTCTTCAAGGAGGTCGATCCCTGAAATAAAGATTCGGCCGCGGGTCGGCGGCAGCACCGAGGTGAGCATCTTGATAGTCGTTGTCTTGCCCGCGCCGTTGGGGCCGATGAGGCCGAAGATATCGCCCTTCTTAACGTGCAGCGAGATATCGTCGACGGCAACGACGTCTCCATATACCTTTGTCAGCCCTTCAACGACGATCATTCTTATGGCCCCCCGCAACCCGGGTGATTGCCGTGAAACTAGCACATCCCCCGCCCGGTGTCAAGGCGGTATCATAAAAAAGTCCCGAGTATCGAGTACCGAGTACCGGAAAAATGTGAAACCGCCGCGCTTGCGCGGCGAGTATCATATAACCGCGCAGCCTGCTGCGCGCGCATGTAGGGGCGACGCGTTGCGTCGCCCGATAACACGGGCGACCCGCCGGGTCGCCCCTACAAAAAACCGCAGCTTGCTGCGGGCTAAGTGAATAGCCGCGCCACCCAGTGGCGCGGGTTTTAGTGCCAACATTTCAATCCCAGAAATTCCGGACACATACTGATTATATCTCCGGGTCCTGAGTCCTGAGTCCTGAGTCCTGAGGAAATCCCAAAAAAAACACTTCCTGAACAAAAATCATGCCGGAAAATTTTCGCGTTACAAATCGCGGAAAACTGTCACAAAAAAAGGACAGTATATGTCCTTTCGCAACTGATACCACGCGATTGCGGCACTATTATACGGGTTACTTGACCTCCATTGGGGTTTAGTTGCGCTTATCTAAACGAAAAAAGTGGGAATTTTACGCAAAATATTACAAAACTATTACATGGTATTTCACTTTAAACTGTCGCAATTCGCGAATTCAGTCAATTAAAGACACAGTTTAAATTGTGACGCCCGCCACATCCGAAGAAGGGAGAAGTACTGAGTTTCGAGTTTCGAGTTTCGAGTTTATTTTCTTCTTTGACGTTTGACGTTCGACGCTTGCCGTTCGACGCGAAAACGCGGCGAGTAAACTCGCCGGCTAATTATGTTAACGCGCCGCAAGCGGCGCGGCTTCACGTTTAATCCTGGATTCCCGCCTGCGCGGGAATGACTCTCGACTCTTGACGCTTGACGCTCGACCCGTTTATTTCTGCTCGTCGATGGATTTGACGGCCATGTTCAGCGCTTCTGCAACATATGCGGTGCAGAGGAACGGCTGGCCCTCCAGCCACTTTTCATCCTGGAGGTTGATATAACTGCCGTCCGCCTTTTTCAGGGATTCGAGCTTTTCAACCAGCTCGGCGCGCCAGTCGTGCTTTGAGCCATCGGCTGTCTTGAACTTTGTTTCGCCCCAGGTGTAATGCGCTTTGGCAAAAGTGTGGATGTAATAGTAATAGCCCTTCATACCGAGGCCTTTTCCCATGCCGGCGTTCTCGTCGAGCGTATAGTTCTTGCGAATCCAGTTTACGGCCGCGACGACGCGCGGGTCGTCCTTTTTCACGTACGCGTAGATGAAACTTCTCAGCCCCGCGTACGTCATGGACGCGTAAGATATGTACTGTTTCTTCCCGTTCGCAAGAATCTTCGGCTGGCCGCCGTTGGCCTTCGATTCCGTCGGGCTGTAGGTAAAACCGCCATCGTTTCCCGGCTGGATGTCGGCGATAATCGCGCTGACGTCGTTGCTTTCCGAGCGCGACTGCGAGCGCTCGAGAAACTTCACCGCCCGCTTCCACGCCGGCGAATCCTTCGGCAGCCCTGATTCGCGGAGCGCTTCCATCGCGAACTGGACGTTCGACATGTCTGCGCCAACCCTGAGGCCTTTCTTCGGGTCCTTCTTGTCGACCGGGTCGTAGTCCCAGCCGCCGACGTAGACTTTATCGCGGCCCTTCAGGGCTTCTTCGATAAACTGCGAGTCGACAATGTACTTCTGCGCCTTCGCGATAACAGTTTTATATTTTTCCCTGTCAAACGCCACGAGCGCCATCACGGCGCAGCAGGTCACGTAATTCGTCTCGCCTTTCCTCGCCTGGAACGAGCCGTCTGCGTTCTGGCCGGCGGCGATGAACCCGGCAGTTTTCGCGATCTTTTTCTCGTACTTCTGGCGAACCTCTTTCGGCGCGCGTGCGATAGCGGTAAGCCCGAGAGTGGAAAATGCGAACCCACCCTGCTCAGCGGGCAGGAGAGAGCCGTCTTTCTCGTTATAGCCTTTCATGAGAAATGCGGCAGCCTGATCGAGCAGAACGATCGCCTTCGCCCGCGTGCCGTCGGTTACTGTTTCCGCACCTCCGCCGCCTTTGAGATCAATCTTTTCATCCTCACCCGTACAGCCGGCAAACGCCAGTAAACCAAGACACAGTACCAGTGCGATAACGCGTTTCATAATCAGCTCCTTGGTACGCGCGCCGCAAGCGGCGCGGCTTCACATTGATTCTCGCGCCGCAAGCGGCGCGGTTTCACATTGATTCTCGCGCCGCAAGCGGCGCGGCTTCACATTGATTCTCGCGCCGCAAGCGGCGCGGTTTCACATTGATTCTCGCGCCGCAAGCGGCGCGGCTTCACATTGATTCTCGCGCCGCAAGCGGCGCGGTTTCTAATTCCGGGTAATTGTATTACTTTTCATACCTCTTGCAAAGTATTTTCGCACGACCGGGCGAAAACGCTCGGGCAGGTTTGCCGTTTCAACCGGGACGGCAGGCTCGAAGCTGCCTGTTAAGGCCGCACCATATTCGCGGGGAGTTTCCACTCCCATCGGCTGCGGCAGCCCTTCCCCGCCTTCCCCTCCGACCAGAATACCCGGCTTATCCTGAAGACCCAGCTTTTTCCTCGCAGAAGCGGTCACGGCTTCGGCAAGGTTGAGCGCTTTCTCGTCAATATCAGATTTGAACTGCCTCGCTATGCGGGCCAGGGCATCTTCAAACGCGCCTACGTTTCCCGCCTCGAGCGCGGCCTCGGCCTCGGCCAGGCTCCGGCGCAGCTCGGAGTTGCCTTTCATTTCCTTGAGCAGCCGCCTTATGACTTGTGCCGCATCCTCGCGCAGCGCAGGGCGGGGGTTCATCCTCAACCTCTGACCGGCACGTCTCGCGGCAGCTTCGGCCTGCGCGGGAATCCCCTCTTTCAGGTCCTGTGCAAAATCCGAAAGCAGCCGCGACCTCTTGAAATGGCCGACCACCGCTTTCTGTTCTTCGAGTTTGCGGCGTTTTACAGCCAATGTCAGAGATAACTGACGGATATAGCTCCCTGCATCTGCGGTGTTAAGTTTATCTTTGGTCTTTCGAATTTCCTCGGCAAGCGCGGTATTCCGATTCCCGCGTCCTGTCCGCTCGATCTCGCCCGCGGCTTGGCTCAAATCAATCCGAATCCTTTTTACCGATGCCGACAATTCATCCTCGCGCGCCTGCTCCCGGGCATAAGTCGTCGGCATGAAGGCAAGAGTCGCCGTGAGAACCATCACCACCGCCAGGAATGCTGCGGAACGGGGAAACCGCATCGGGACTACAGTCTGCGGGTTGATTCTGGAGGAAGCGGCGTTTGCGTCATTTATCACGGCAACTGCAAACTCACCCCCGATACCGCCTTCCCTGCCGGAAAGCTCATATGCGGTGCTAACCCTCTCGGCCAGGCTGCATTCACGGTCCGCAACCAGCGCGGCCCCAAACAAAGTCGCCTTGCAGAAAACCGAGATAACCATAGCCAGAAAACAACCGAAAGCAATTATCCATGCAACTGTAATGTGCACTTTTCCCAGATATGCAAACCGTGAAATAAGCGTGTAGCAGAATGCAACAATACCGGCTGCGCATAATATTGTGGCAAAACGCGACAGCCGCATATTCCAGGCTAATCTTCTGCGGATACTCCTGAGTTTACTCACAAGCTGCCCGGAAAGCACTTGTCCGCGCACTTCATTCTGATTCGCATTATGTTTGAGTGGTTTATTCATTTGACTTTAGAATGACTGCCTTTTCACCCCATACCTTTCCTGCTGAAATACAATCTATTCTTCCGGCACTATTGTCAAAAGTAACGGCGTGCCGCTTATGGGCATATTTTTCCCATTTGCAACGTACGTTGTATCGTACCCGCCCTCCATAAGCGGCGTATCGAGAATCGCACTGGGGTCGTGGAGTGTAACTATCAGGCTACGCTTATACTTGGCAACCAGGACCAGCTCATTGGTTTGCGGATGCCTCACGGTAAGTGAGCCGGTGAAAACCCATCCTGCGTGCTTCATAGATGTTCGGGTGTAAATGTTGTAAAGCAGATCTTCAGCCCTTCGCCTGACATGTTTCTTGACGCCGCGCCTGACCTGATCCCACTCGATGTAAATCGTAACCCGATCACCGCCTGTGATTGCCGTCGCCTCTTCAAACGTGGTTATCGCCGGAGTCGGCCGCTTGCCCATAAGCATAAGCGCCAGCATAAGTTCCTCCGGGTCGACATCGAGCACACATATTGTCTCGTGCTCTTTTCCTCCGGGCGTGCAGGCAAAAAGCTCTATCACCCCGTACGTAATCGCAAAATTGCCGACAATTTCTACCCGGTTCGAGTCCAAGTGGACTGCCATGTTCTGAAATGTTCGGACTTTTTCACCCTTTGCCCTGGCTTTGGCAATATTTTCTTCCATCAATTCAGTCATCGGATTCTTATACACAGCAACTTTGTCCTGACCAGTATCTGGCTCGGTCCTAAATCCTTCTTCAGAAGTTTCAGATGGATCTTTTGCTTCTTCTTCTATTTTCTCTTCGTTTTCGTGTGCAGAAGACGAATCATCAGAGCCAGTTGAATCATCAGCATTTTGTGTATCAGAACTGGCCTTATCCTGGCTACTTTTTGTCCATTTCGGCGGTTTGGAATCAGTGCAATTCACACCTGCAAAAACAATTGCAGCTATACACAACACTTTTGCCAGCAATAAGTTACGCATAACAGCCCTCTGTTGATTTCCTCCGGAATCACAAGCAGAACTTGCGATCAGCATTAGTAATGCAAGAAAAGAGCCAAGCCTTTTAATAAATAATGTTACACTACAACATTTATTGTCTATTTATTCCGTAAAACTAGAATATATTACATTTAATCTTCACCACACAGTGCACTGCAGGCCCTTCAGAGCGCCAAAAGCCAGACCGGCTTTTGTATCTCATTATACCAGCAAAAGTTATATAATCAACCGACAAAGCGATTTTTCGGCGAAAAAACAAATAATTTATTTGACGGCAAAATTATCGTGTGGTATATTAGCCACGCTCAAAAGGGGAAAGTAGTTTTCGTTTGCTCTTTTGAATGAATCTGCCGGAGATCTTTAAAAAACGGAACCCTTATGAGCGATAACATCGTCGAAATAACTGACGAGAACTTTAACAACGAGGTTGAGAAGTCAGGCACGCCCGTTCTCGTAGATTTTTCTGCAGAATGGTGCGCGCCTTGCAAGTTGTTTCACCCGATTCTTGAATCTCTGGCAAACGATTATGCCGGCCGAGTCAAAGTTGGCAAGCTTAACGTGGACAAGTCTCCACAGACGGCAAACAAATTCGAGGTAAGGAGCGTTCCGACCATACTGATATTCAACAACGGCAAAGTAGAAGCAAGTTTCACTGGGCTTACGCCCAAGGACGAAATCGCCATCGCCCTTGACGCAGCCCTGACGTAATACCGAAACTAATCGCCATACCTCACTCCTTTTGGTATTACATCGCTTCGGACTTCTTCACTTTGCTGACATGGAAAGCCCCGCGCTAGTCGCGGGGTTTTCATTTATTAAGGTTTTAGGTTTCAGGTGTTAGGTTGTAGGTCTTATTAAAATAGATATTCCCTGAAACCTAAAACCTGACACCTGACACCTTTTTTCCGCCCCCTCATCCCGAACCTTCTGTATTCTCTTTAACCGTGACATTTTGCCCTGAATTGTCACTCGGGACGTGAGCCATTTCGAGTTCTTCACTTTTCTCGAGAGCTTCCGAGATCATTTTCCTTGCAAAGAAATACGGGATTGCGCCCCATATCATGACAGTGTATGCCGCGATATGCATCAACAAGGCAATTGCAGTGGCACGTTTTGTCAGCCATTGCTTACGCTCCTGTTTAAAGCCTGCACCGGACGCGTAAAGATTGAACATGCCGGCATACGCAGCCTCTCCCGAGCCCATTCCGCCCGGTGAAACCGGCATCGCGTTCAGAAACAGGGCAAGCGAACCGACAACGCAAAACTGGCCTGCAGTGATATGTGGCTTTTCACCGCTAAAACGCACTCCGATAGACTTTGCCCACAAAAGAGTTGAAGTAAGTGCCCCAAGGTGAGCAACAATCGAAACCAGTACTACCACCATAACCAGTTTCTTCCTGGAACGATAAAGCATCACTGCATCGTCAATTCGGCGGATAATGCCGCCTGCCGAAAAGCGGTTCAGGATGGCTTCGAGTCTAACGAGCTTGCGTAACTTCTTGGAGAAGAATAGAATTATAAAAATAAAGCTTCCACAGATTATGGCGAGAAAAAAAATGGCTATCGTCCTGAGAGCGTTGTTTGAGAAAAAGAACTTTGCCTGAAGCATCAGCGCAACAAAACCGATAATCAGCAGGCCGTACATTCCAAGAGCACGGTCGACAAAGACAGTGGTCGCAGCTTCCGCTTTCTTTTCCGGATTAAGCTTGGCTATGTAATAGGCTTTAATTACGTCGCCACCCGTAGCGCCGGGCATAAACATGTTGAAAAAATAGCCGATAAGTGTCAGTTTGAAGGCGGCCCACATACTTATGTGTATATCTTGCGCGTTAAGAAGCCAGCGCCAGCGGATTACCCCAACTGCAATCACCAAAGGAAAATATAAGTATGCCAGAGCAAAATAGCCAAAGTGAATATTACGTAATACACTGAAGTCCAGCGCGCCACTGAAAACCAGCCACGCCACAAGCCCGCCTACGATCGCCAGCTTGATAAAAAACCATATCCATTTTGCAGTCTTCGACTTCAAAATCGGCTCCGGTAATTTCTACACAAATGGATAATAATTACCCGTTGTCGAAAGATGACTTTCCCATCTTTAACATCTCGATAAACGCCTCGAGCCTGGTCTTCATTGCATCTGAAACTTCGCCCGGCCGGTCCGCTTCTACGGTTAATATCGGCAAATCTATCCGCTCACGCATAAGCATTTCACCAAGCTGGCGATAGCAGAAACTCTGCACGTAATGCAGAATACCGTCCACCTTTCGCCGTTTGACTTCGCGCTCGAGGTTATCCAGCCTGTGAAATATGTCGTATGGATACGTGTAAGCCAGATAAGTCTCAGCCAGGTTGCCGGTCGCATCAGGCATGGAGAACTGGCGCGGCATCTCATTAAGAACCACCCCCGCGTCCAGTGTGGCCAGAACTTCATACAAATCACCGAGTATCGGCGGCACTCCCGTCAGGGCAAGCCTCAAACCCGGTTTTTTCGGCACTCGTTCGCGCGCCTCGTTCAGGAATTCATCCAGCTTCCGCTCAAACGACTCGGGATTGCCCTGGAAATCGCTGGACGCTACGAGCCATTTCAGGTTTTCCTCACCCATCACCTTGTATTCCTGCCAGGTCAGGTTATCAAGCTCACCAAGCTTTTCCCGAACAGAAGCCAGCCGCGCCAGCCAGTCCGTTGCTTCGTTCAGGTCAGTGCCGAGCGAATCCGCAAGTTTTGCCATTTCGGCAACAAGCTGCCCGGGCTGCCTGTCATAGGGATAGGCGAACTTGTAGACGATCAAGCCGCGAGCGGCCAGCAACTCTGAAAGCGCCAGCGTGTTCGAGCAATCGCCCTGCGTCACAATAAGAATTTCGCCGAACCTGTCGCGGGATGCGACAGCGTAGATGCCCTTTATCCATGCACAGTAACTCTGGGGGAATCCCTGATCCTCGACTGCCGAAACAAGCCCTAACGGGTCGGGGTCGTTGATGAAAAGGTTGTTGAGGTCAACGGGCGTGCAGCCGGCGGCGAACAGAATCTCGACAGGAACGGTCGCGGTGATGCCGATGCGCCTTTCAGGCACTAATCGACCCTCCGGACCTTTGCGCGGGCAAGCCGAATGGAGTCGAGCTCCATCGAGTAAGCGTCCATGACGTGCTCGGCGAACGGTTCCGGCTTTATTCCCAGCTCTCCGAGGCCCGCGGTCGGCACGGGCGTGCCTTCGGTCTCGATGTTTACACCAAGATGTATCATCGTGGACACCGGCGTAATGGTGGCGATTGAAACGGACAGCTTGCGGTCGCCGCAGAAAAGGTCGTCGCCCCATCGCGAGACGGGGGCGTTTTTGTTTTTCGTTACGATTTCGTTCCGTGCGCAGCCGCACAGGAGGCGCTGCCGGTAGATCGCCTTCTCGAGGTCCATGTCGAAATGCTCGACAATGAAATGGACCATTGACGTGCTGTATATGGTGCTCCCCTTCAATGCGTCGTTGAGGTCGACCATGTCTTCGCGCTTGACGTCACATTCGCCCATAAAGGAGACAATCGAATCGCCGTGCAACCCGAAGTTGACATACGCCCAATGGGAGCGGAGTTCCTTCCCGGTGTACGGGATGGTCATCGGATGAAAGTATTTTATTATCACTTCTTTTTCTGCCCCCGTTCGGCCCACCACTTTTCCCACCGTGCCTCGTTTATCCCGAACTTGAGGCCGGTCTGTTTTTCGAGCGCGCGGCAGGCCGTATACCGGACGCTTGGGTCAGGATTACCAACGGCGGCGGCAACAAGCGCGCGCCAGCACTTTTCATTTCCACATTCGCCGAGGCTTCGCACTGCTTCCTGTCTTACGCAGGGCTCGGTGTCGCGCTCTATAGCGTGAATAAGCGCATTCATCGATTCCGGGACCGGAAACCTTCCCAGTTGAACCACGGCTTCCTGCCGGATAGGCCAGTGCTCCGTTGACGATTCAGAGCGCATTATCAGCACCTGCACGGCGGCAACGCCTCCGAACCGGCCGGCAAGCTCGAGGGCGAGCATTACCGTCTGTGGATGCTCGTCCTGGTCCGCCGCGATTTGAAAGACGCGCCGCATCAGCATGGCACGGTCGAAGTCGTCTTCGACCTTGCCGGTTTCCAGAAGCCGCTTGAGCGAGCGCATACCGATGAATCTCTCATCAACTCTGGGCGACGCGATATAGTCCAGGTCCGCGGCAAACGGCTGCGCGCAACCGGGACCGGCGGCCGCCAGAATCACAGCGGCGTATAACGCCAGGCCAGCCGATTTAACCACTGGTACGCACAAAACTGTCAATTCCTTTCGCGATCGCGGCTGCGATTTTTTCCCGATACGAAGGAGTACGAAGCCATCTTTCCGTTTTCGGATTGGTAAGAAAGCCTATCTCGACCAGCGCGGCCGGGCAAAGCTGCATCCTGAGCACGCGAAGGTCGCGGGTGTTTTTAATTCCACGGTCAACGTTTCCGGTCGCATTGACCATTTCTTCCTGCAGCATTTTCGCCAGGTTACGGCTGCGCGATGCGTTTGCCTCGAGAATCGTCCTGCACAAAACCCTTTTGGCCCGGGCGCCCCCGCTGAACTCGCCGCCCGAATAGTGGCCGACGTCAAGGTTTCTACCTGCAATCGCGGCCGCGCGCCTCTCCAGGCTCATGCTGTCATACCCCGACGCGGGATAATAGAAAGTCTCGATTCCGACCGCCGCGGGGTTAGGCGGGCTGGTGGAATTTGCATGAATCGATACGAACAGGTCGCCCTTTTTCTCGTAAGTCGCGTTGACCCTGGCGTCCAGGTCGTCAGTACGCGACTCCGTGGAAAGATGCGCATTGGTCGTGCGGGTAAGAACGACCTTGTATCCTTTTTCCTGCAGGAATTCCTGCACCGTCCGGGCGATAGGCAGAACGACTGCATTCTCGGTCAGGCCGTTCTGCGATATGCCGCCGTACCATCTGGGTCCGTGGCCCGGGTCCAGGACGATTGTGAATTCCGATTTGGGGATTTTTACAGGAGCCGGCCTGCGGGAGCGGACCTCTCTCAGATGGTCGCTGAGCGTTCTCGGCACAAGAACGCGCCCCCCGTCGATAAAAACCAGGCCGCCGAGCTCGATGGTTTCGGTTCCGATCCGCGCCTTCGACATCCCCGGCGAAAGCACGATAACTTCCGCGCCTTTTTTTAATATGTAACGGTCGGTAAGCGCGTCGTAACTGACTTTAAATCCCTGCGCGTTACAAAATGCGTCGAGGGAGATATAGAGACTGGAGTCAGTTGCATTGTTCAGGATCGCCGAGACGGCAAGCACAACGGCGAGTAAGGCACGCAAAAACACCATTTATCCCTTCCGCAGCGTTTGCAGATACTTACGCCGGGCGCTACCGTATGAAACGTTCTTTATTTTAGTACGGGGAAAATTTGAGTCAAGAGAAAAACGTCTGTGAGTCGTTAGTGGTGAATCGTTAGAATTTAGTCCCCGTGGTTGCGCGGCGCATAATAAAGGATAAAGTATGAAGGATGAAGTATAAAAACTAACGTTTCTTCATTTCATAATTCATACTTCATAATTTATTCTTCCCCCGTCTTGCCGGCGTTTGCGCGGAAAGAAGCATAGAATTCCAGATGTTATTTCTTCTCATCAATTTCTCTCATCTCAAACAGAACAACTCTAACGTTTTGAATCTCTTTTCTAAAGCTCTCCTGGCTATGCTGCTCTATCGGTTTTGGAGAATCCTGACCGATATAGTGGAAGGCCGCACTTCTGATGCGATTGTCATCGGTGAAATGCACAGGCCACGTGGAGCCTTTGAACCGGAGAGTCTCGTGGCCGTCGATTACGAGTATGGTTTCCTTTTCCGCTTCCACACCGGCCCAGTAGGCGAGGTGCTTCGAGTCGGGGCTGAAATACGCCCGCCTGATATTATCGTAGGATTTCCCTTCCCTGCCGTCCACAACAACGAAGGACTTATCCCCTTTGCGCGCAGTTGTTGCCAGCCTTTTTGAATCGGGACTGTAGAGGACATCGCCGATGAAATCGTATTCGTATTTTTTCACACCGTCCACAATCAGGTGGTATTTCCCGTCCCTTTTTGCAGACATGGCAAAATGCCTGCCGTCGGGGCTGAAAGTTTTGTGCTGAATACTATCGAACACATCCCCCTGCTTCCCATCAAGCAGCACAGCTACTTTCCGGCCTTTGACACACGCACTGAACACGAGACGCTTGGAATCCGGACTGAATAGCGGACCTCCGCACCAGTTTTCGTAGAGCCCGTATTCTTTTGAAGAAGTCACCATAAACCAATCATCGCCCCGTTTCGCGGGGAACGCGATCCGCTTCGAATCAGGGCTTATTTGTGCCAATATATGTTCCACTTCGTCAAACGGGCCGAATTCTTCTTTTCCGAAAACCGCGAACCATTTCCTGTCTTTCTTGTACTTATAGAAAAGCTTCTGCGAGTCAGGTGAAAAGAGGGTAAGCGTGCAGTATTTCAGCTCGGATGCGGATGCAACTTTCCTGCCGTCGAGATAAAGTGTTGTTGCCTGATTGTCACGACCGCAGTGCACGAAGTGCCGGGAATCCGGGCTGAAAAATATATCCTCCATCTGAAACTCGTGAGACATGAACTCCTTACCGTCGAGGACGACAAACTCCTTATCATCTCTTTCTGCTCGATACGCAATGCGCTTCGAGTCGGGGCTGAAGACGATGTAAAGAATTTCCTCCTCGTAACGGGGGCCTTCCTTCCCGTCGAGGACGATGAAGTATTCTTCGTTCTCCTCGGCAGCGTAGAAAAACCTTTTCGAGTCCGGGCTGAAGCCGCACTCCCCGATGCTGTCGTATTCTTTGCCTTCCTTTCCGTCAATCACGGTCCTGATTGCTTCTTTTTTTTCATAAGACCACCTCCCGAATGCAAAGTGACGGAAATCGGGGCTGATTCCCGGAAACCCCACGCGGGGGTTCAGCATCTCGAACTTGTGAGCTCGAAGTGTAGCCCTCCACCGTGGAACGCCTTCGGAGTCTTTTATTATCAGCGTTTGCTTTTTCCCGGAACCGGATATAGTTTTCCCCTGGCCCGATTCGTCATTCTTTCCCCAGGTGCTGCATCCGGGGAAACAGCAAATATAGAAAAAGAGTAATATGAAGGCTGATCTGCTCATAGTTTATTGTCCTTCTAACGAGCGCAGCAATGCTGCGCCCCTACAAACACGCGCCGCAAGCAAATCAACGCGCCGCAAGCGGCGCCGCTAACTCAATACTTTCGGTGGGCTCGTGCTGCTTTGCGATGTGAAACTCCAGGTTTTCGTATCCCCGCTCCGAGAGCTTATCCCCGATTGAACTTTTCACCAGCTCGGGCGTATTGCACTCTTCCGAAAGATGGACCATGACCACGTACTTCGTCGCACACTCCTTCGGATCGCCGAGAATGGCAAGCAGTGCCTCGAGCGCCTGCTCGTTCGACAGGTGCCCTTCGCATGAACTGATGCGCGCCTTCAGGTCTTCGTGCCGGTCCGATTCGGCAAGCATCTGAAGGTCGTGGTTCGACTCCAGGACGATTACGTCGGAGCCGGCGAAACGGGCATGATATTCATCCGGGAAAACACCCAGGTCGGTGGCGAACGATATTTTTATTTCACCGCCGCCGGGCCCCGGCGCATAGAATTGAAAACCGTTGTTCACGCCGGTGGAATCATGGGGAAAAAGGAGAGGCTGGACCCGCACTCCGCCAATCATGAACGGCTCGTCACTGAACCTTTCCAGGAGCCCCGCCTCTCTTGCCTGCCTGAAAAGAGGATAACGTCTGCTGAAAAACCGCTCGTTGCCTTTGTGGAAATGAAGCGGGATGTTGTGCCGAAGCAGAATCCTGAAAGAGATGTCCCTGATATGGTCGGTGTGGGTGTGGGTGCAGCAGACTGCATCGAGCATGCCGAGGCTGCAGTCCGCGGCCTCGAGGCGCCGGCGGATCTGGCGCATCGAGAAACCGGCGTCGAGCAGGATTCTGGTATCGCCCAGCTCTAGGAGCGTGGCATTGCCTTTCGAGCCGCTCCCGAGCACGGTGATGGCGGTGCGCGTCACTTGCCGCTTCCTCCCGGTCTGCGCATTCTTGCCTGTTGCTTCCTTATTGCCGCGCTCGCGAGCCTGTCGGCATCCATGTTTTTCTTTCTCTGCACGTACTCGATCTGCCAGCTTGCGAAATTCGTCAGGTCTTCGCACGCGGCCTGGAAAAGCGGCTTCAGGTCCGGGCTCTTCACCCTGTACTCGCCCATTATCTGGTTAACCAGGAGTTCGCTGGCGCTGCGGACGATGAGGCACCCGGGATGGAACCCCTCCGCCACCTGAAGGCCCAGGATGAGCGCCTTGTATTCCGCCACGTTATTGGTGGTCCGGCCTATGTATGCGCTCTTTTCAACGAGCACGTCCCCATCGTCGTCGGTAATCACGACGCCGACTCCGGCGTCGCCCGGATTGCCCTTTGACGCGCCGTCCACGTAAAGATACAGGAGCGGGCAGTCCGGGTTTACTTCCACCTTGCTTATCTGCGTCGCCTCAGCGGATTCATCATCCCGGCTGCGGGTCTTCTTTACGCCCAGAGACCTTGCCGCGCGGTCGATAAAATCCCCAACCTCCTCCCGCGAAACCCCGACAGCTTCCAGCGCTTCATAGGACAGGTGAAGCTTGATAAGCCTCAGCAATTTCTCGTCATCTATCGGCATGGTTTCAGTCCTTATACGATAATGCAGACAGTCCGGATTATTTGGTGAACCACTTGAAGACCTGCGCCGTTTCCTTCGGCACGGTGTGGCCCTGGTTGTGCTCGATGATTTTGGGGTCGGGATAGCCGCCGGCCTCCAGCATCCTCAGGGCGGGCTCTTTATACTTGCGGTAGTTCGGGTCCTTGAGGTCGCCAAGGAGACACACCCGCGGCGATTCCCTGGTGTATTTCGGAAGCTTCGGCGGTCCGTCACCGCCCCGCGCGCAACCGCAGAAACAGATGGCGTCGAATTCTTTCTGGTGTTTCTCATACGACAGCACGTCGGACCACGCGCGGAAACCGCCTGCGGAAAAACCGAAAAGGTAAAGCCTGTCCTCGTCGATGTTGAATTCCTTCTTCAGTTCGGCGGTGTATTTGGGGATCATGCCGCGGCCGCCGCTGTGGTCGCATTTTTCGAGAGAGAGAAGCAGCAGGTCCTGCCTGCCGCAGCGGCCCTGGATTGCCCGAAGGAAATTCAGCGCCTTGTCTCCCTGCCCGTGGGCGAGAATGACCGTGGGGTGAGGCTTCTTATGGCTGTAACCTTTCGGTACGAACGCGGCATACGACTCAGGCGAACCTTCGATCGTCACGGTCGCCTGATTGATAAGACCGGGGGATTTCGGCGGGTATTTTTTATACCTGGACCCTTTTTTCTTTGCAGTTTTCTTTATCTTTGTCTTTTCAACCTTCTTTCTGGCAGCAGCTTTCAGCTTCTCCAGTTCCTCTTTCTTTACCCACTCCCCCTTGTACTTGACGAGCCCCTTTGCGCGGTTTGCCTCGTACTCGGTCATCCACTTGCCGTCGTGTTTGACGTGGCCGAGCGCCTTGCGGGCCTTCTCGTGGTCGGGATCCAGCCCAATGGCCTTTTTGTAATGCAGCGTCGCCTTTGCGGTCAACTTGTTTCCACTGCACCATTTTCCCAGCCTGTAGTGGGCATCCGCCGTTTCCTTGAGACTTTTCTTCTTTTCCTCGTACTCGTCCTGCGGCGTTTTCTTGCGGACGATTTTGATAATCTCCTCACGGTAGAACTCCTGATCGCCGAACGGGGTCTTGATTGTGACCTTGTCCCTGGTTTCCTTGATTATTTTTCCTACAACTATCCCCCCGTTTTCGAGGTGCAGTTCGTCCGCCCGGGCGATAACCCCGACCGCGCATATGACAAGCAGGAGAAGAATGCATTTGACGGCAGGTCTCATAAAACACTCCTTGGCAGTGTTAATTACAGGTAATTGATACAATACCCCAACTCACCCGAATATGCAATCGATTTCCGCAAACGGACGTCGAGCGTTACCGAAAAAACAATTGCTACAACAATTTACCCCGACAACAGTTGCATGTCTGATAAGCTGCGACAATTTCTTCTTTTATTCTTGTATTCGCAATTATCGGATGTATACTGAATCCATTCAATTGGAGACGAGGCGGAGAAGTATTTAAATGCATATCAGTTATATAGCCCTCACCCTGATGGTCGTGATTTACGTATTCGTCGCGGTCGGGCTTTTCATGTACGGCGTCAACTGCTATGTAATGATCTTCTTTTTCCGCAGGGGCCGCAAACGCGAAGAGAAGAAGAACGCGGAATACCTCGACGCATACTACCGCACCCACACCAATGCGGACCTGCCGGTAGTTACCACGCAACTGCCCGTCTTCAACGAAAAATTCTGCGTCGAGCGGCTCATCGACTGCGTAACGAAATTCGACTGGCCGATGGAAAAGCACGAGATACAGGTACTCGACGACTCGACCGACGACAGCGTGGAAGTCGCCGCGAGGGTCGTGAAAAAATACCGGGCGCTCGGTTACGATATCCACCACATCTGCCGGGACAACCGCGAAGGTTACAAGGCGGGCGCGCTGAGGGAAGGCATGGACCGGTGCCGCGGCGATTATATCGCCATCTTCGACGCCGACTTCATGCCGGAGCCGGATTTCCTGCGCCAGACCGTCCCGTACTTCACGGGCGATAAAAAGCTCGCGCTCGTGCAGACGCGCTGGGGACACGCAAACCGCACCGAGTCGCTGCTCACGCGGGCGCAGTCCATCGGCATCGACGGCCACTTCATCGTCGAGCAGTCGGCGCGCGCGTGGAACCATCTGTACCTGAACTTCAACGGCACAGGCGGCATATGGCGCAAGGAAGCCATCTACGACGCGGGCGGCTGGGAAGACGACACGCTCACCGAGGACATGGACCTCTCCTACCGCGCGCAGCTCGCCGGTTGGCACATGAAATACACGTTCGACGTCATCTGCCCGGCCGAGATACCGTCCGACATCAACGGCTTCAAGACGCAGCAGCACCGCTGGGCCAAGGGCTCGATCCAGACCGCGATAAAGATTCTGCCCCGCGTCTTCCGGTCGCGCGACCCGTTCATCAGGAAGCTCGAAGCTTTCCTGCACCTGACGCACTACATGATCCACCCGCTCATGGTGATCGCGGCAACGCTCGCGGTCCCGATGCTGATTTTTGCGTCGTACCCGGGCATGCCCCTCTGGATCTTCGTCGGTATCATCGCCGCCATTATGATTTCGATGTGCGCCCCGACCACGCTTTACGTCTTCAGCCAGAAGCAGGCGCACCGCGACTGGTGGAAACGGGTACTGTGCATCCCCGGCCTGATGATAATCGGCGTAGGCGTCGCGATAAACAACTCGAAGGCCGTGCTCGAGGCGCTGCTCGGCATCAAGTCCGGGTTCGTGCGAACGCCGAAAAAGGGTGATGTAAAAACCAAAGAACAGGCAAGCACCGCGCGTACGAAATACTTTATCAAGCTCAAGCTGTTCTTCCTGCTCGAGATCGCGCTTGGTCTCTACTGCGCGTGGGGGTTTGCCGTCTTTCTCGTACGCGAGAAATACATTATCGGGCCGTTCCTGCTGCTCTATTCCGCCGGGTTCCTGTTCGTCGGGTTGAGCTCTCTTGTGATGGAGGTGCAGCGGCAGATAGCCAACATCCGTGCCGCCCGGGCTAAAATCGTTGCGAATAAGGCTTCTACGGCAGATCATCTGCCTCAAGACAGTGAACGCCACGCGTTAGCCTAGTGACCGATCTGTCAATTTTGTCCACCGATACAGAAAAATCGACAAAGCAAAAACAGTTCGCATTGATAGTCGCTGCGGCCGCGGTCGTGGTAATTGCGGCTTTTTCCTTTCTGGCAACTTTCCGCTACAACTTTCGGCATCCCTGGGCGGTTTTCATCGGAAGCTACCTGGCAGCCTTTATCGCATGCGTCGGCGCGGGCGTTTTCCTTATGCGATACTTCGGCCGTACCGTACCCGAAGGCGGCGACAAATCGCGGAAGTATCTGCTGCTGTTCGTTGTCGTTTCCGCAATCGTTTTCCGCATCGTCCTCCTGTTCGGCCCGCCGGACAACGACATTTACCGGGCGCTGTGGGAAGGCCGCGTCATCCGCGCCGGATACAGCCCCTACACCTACGCTCCCGATTCCGACGAATTGAAAGACCCGGTCAACCGCCACCTGCCGCTTTCAACCGGCGACCCTCACTGGCAGCACGTCGACCACCGTAAATTCCCGAGCTTTTTCCCGCCGTTCACGCTGTCTCTAATCACGTTCACGGGCTGGCTGAGCTACACCCCGCTTGCGTTGAAAATACTTTTCACATTATTCGACCTCGGAACGATTGCGGTCCTTTTCCTCATGTTTCGACGGCGCCGGGCGGGGTGGTTCGGCATTGTGTTATACGCGTGGAACCCGCTCGTTCTATCCGCATTCGCGCTCGGCGGACACCCGGACAGCATACTCGTATTTTTCCTCGTGCTCGCCGCGGCGCTGCTCGAGCGGAAAAAAGACTGGGCCGCGTTCCTCGCGCTCGGCTTCGCGGTCGTATCGAACTTTATCGCACTCCTGGTTATTCCCGTATTCCTGATTCACTCCCGGAAACGGAAGGCGGCGATCAATTTGATCTGGCCGTGCCTGCCGGGCCTGCTTTCGCTTTTTGCGGGCGGCGCAAACATAATCTGGACATTCATGGAGTTCGGCGGCTCGCCATATTTCCACTGGAACGATTCGCTCCATTTCGTTCTTTCCGGATTCAGCCTGACGCATACGATAAGCGTTGTCGGACGAATCCTGTCCGCTCTCGGCTTTATTCTCGTTTACGTCCTGATACTTCGCAGAGGCCTTGACCCGATACGGACGACCGTTGCCGTACTTGTTTCATTCATGCTGTTTTCACCGACGGTCCAGCCGTGGTTTCTGACCTGGTTTGCCCCGTTTCTCTGCCTTGTCGCGGCGCGGCCGTGGCTCCTCTGGACGGGCACGGTTGTGGTATTTTACGCGGTATGGGGCATCGCAGTCGTCCGCGGCGGCTATGTCCAGGACCTTGTAATTGTCAAACTGATCGAATACATTCCGGTCTACGCGCTTCTGGCGTGGGAATTTCTGAGAAGAAAGGATGAAGTATGAAGGATGAAAGTTAAGAAGTGTTGAAGTGTTGAAGTGTTGAAGTGTTGAAGTGTTGAAGTGTTGAAGTGTTGAAGTTAAGAAGAAATAAATTTATAATATACTCAAGTTGACTGCGTTTTGACAAGAACGCGAAAAAGCTGTCAGCTTTCATCTTAAGACGAAATACCATAGAAGCAAGTTCAAAGGTTCGAAGGTTATAACTTTTGAACCTTCAAACTTTTCAATCTTATAATAAGACATTTCTTTTTTTGCTGAATGCTGAAAGCTGAAAGCTCAAAGCTCAAAGTCTTGCTTTTCAACCTGAGATGTAACTTGGTAGATGTAGGAGGATTATGCAAAAGCCAGTCAACTTGAGTATTTTAATATATCCGTTTTCATACTTCATACTTCATCCTTCATCCTTTCTTCATACTTCATCCTTTATCTGCGCCTCGTCCATCCGGCGCATGCCTTCCATCAGGAGGCCCATCGTATCTGCCGACACCTTGAAGTCAGGCTCAACTTCCTCCTGCCGGAAAATAAACTCTCCGTCGGGCCAGGCAAGCATGGTGTAAAACGCCTCGTCGCCGGAAACGTCCGGCAGTACGGCGTTGGTAACCTGTCCCTGGCTGAAGAAGATGCTGCCTTCGATCTTCGCGCCCGAGTCATCTATATGGCTCATTTCCAGGATGCCGCTGCGCTGGTTGACTGAAAGGGCCTGGCAGAGCTCTGAAAGTGATATCATCGAGAGCCTGCCCGTGATGCCCTGGAGGACGGTGGCCTCGACGAGGCTCAGGTTGGTCTTGCGCAGGCGCGTGGCAATAAGCTTCGTGATGGCCACGTTGATGGACGGGTATTCCTCGACAAGGTTCAGGAAATCGGTGGATTTAAGCGCAAGACAGAAGACCTGCGTTCCGGCGCGTATCGCCGCGGACGTCGGCTCGCCGGAGAGGATCGACATCTCCCCGAAGCACTCGCCGGAGGAAAGCACTGAAACGACCTTCTCGTTGCCCATACCGTCGTCGATCAACACCTCGACCAGGCCGTTGGCGATAATATAGTAGTAGGTGCCGGGCTCGCCGCGGTTGAGAATTGCCTCGCCCTTGTCGAACTTCTTGATGAAGAAACGCCTTCGCAACTCCTCGCGGTTCACATCCGACAAGTAGGAAAGCACGGGAATCCGCTTCATGAACGAAAGGATGGGGTCGTCGGTGCGCCGTGTGAACTCGCGCGTGAGCCGGTGCTCGCTCGAAATCTGCTCGACCGTTTTCGTTTTTTCAGCGACCGGCGTGCGCGGCCTCGCCTTCGGCACCTTCGCGGGCACGCCGATGGGGCAAACCGCGGCCAGCGAAAGGTGGTGCGAAATATTGAACAACTCGTTGACCGCGCTGGAGCGCGGAGGCGTGTAAATAATCGTCCCCAGCTCCATGTCGGCGGCCTTGAGGGTCATAAGCGCTATGGCCATCCAGACGGATTCGCGCCACTGCTCCTTGTTCTTTTTCCCGAAACATAGGATAATGCAGGGCGCATCGGTCAGAAAATCCAGGCTAATTTCTTTCTTTTTGGAAAGTTTCTTGCGGGTTGCTTCATCGACCCGGTCGAGCCATTCCTTGTCGCTTTCCTCGCAGAACTCGCGAAGTTTCTTCTTGTCTTCGTCCGACGTGATGAGGATAAACTCCCACGGCTGAAGGTTGCCGGACGAGGGCGCAAGCGTTGCGGCCTCGAGCACCTTCATCACGTCGTCTTCAGATACGGGCTTTTTGGAAAACTCCCTTATGCTGCGGCGAGCGTTCAGGAGGGAATCGAATTCCATCGCCACAAGTTCCCTTTTCATTTGTAAGGCCGCGGTTGTCCGCGGCCTGTGTATTCTTGATTTCACGGAAGCGTCGAGCGGCTCGTCCGAGTCGGTATGAATTATCGATTCGCTTCGGCCGCGGCCACCTTCGCTTCCAGATCCGACTTTTCATCGCGCTCTTCCGGCGTCAGCCCCCTCAGCGGCCCGGTCTTCACGTAGATCTCTTCAAGCGGGTTGAAACCGGCCGGGCAGAACCTCAGGCACCGGATAATGTACTTGTCAACCGTGTCTATCTCGTGCTGGACGAAGTGTTTCTGGTAGTCCGGGTATTTTCTCATCGCATCGAAGTATATCCTCATGGCCTGCTCGAACAACTTCGTGGCTTCTTTAAAATGCATTATGGAATTTACTCTTTTGCGTACGCGCATCGCCATCTGGAAGTGGGTCATCGCCTTGCCGCGTATCATCGCAGCTTCGCGGATTTCAGGCTCTATGGGGATTCCCGGGTAATCGCCGCGGAGGATGCGGTCTTCTTTGCTGACTTCCGGGGGCGATGCACACCCCGCCGAAACGGCAAGAATTACAATCGTGATAAATGCAATTATGTATCTATACACGCTGTTAGTCCTTTCCTTCGGCATACCGCAGCCCGGAGGCTTATATCATCTTAGCTGCGTATTCAACCGTTTGCAAGTGAAAAATCGTTATCAGAAGTACCGGCGTGCCGGGGTTGGTAGATCACATCTTCAGGAGCGATTGGAAATAAGCCCGCTCTTTTGAATTGACAGGCCGGGCCTCGCCCGGCTTCAGCCTGCCGAGCGCGATTTTTCCAATGCGCAGGCGGCGAAGCCGTTTTACATCGAGGCCGACGGCGGCCATGGCGCGGCGGATTTCGCGGTTCTTACCCTCCCCCAGTTCGATTTCAAAAACCACCGACCGGCGCGACCTTTTCTTTACATTAACTCTTTCGAACCGCAGAAGGCCGACTTCGCTCTTTATGCCTTTGCGCAGCCGAGCGAGTTTCTTCTCATTGAAATCGCCTTCTGCGACGACTTCGTAGACTTTCCTGACCCCGTATCGCGGGTGCGCGATCCGGTTCGCAAGCTCGCCGTCGTTCGTTATTATCAGAAGGCCTTCGGAGGCGACGTCGAGCCGCCCGACCGTATAGACGCCCGCCGGCGCGTTCGGCACGAGGTCGATTGCGCGCCTGCGTTTCGACCCCGGAGCATTCGTGCATATAACGCCACCGGGCTTGTTGACAAGGTAATAAACCTTTTGCATCCGGCCGACGGGCCGGCCGTTTACCGTTACCTTCTGCTTTTCCGGGTCGACTTTCGTTCCCATCCGGGTAATAACCTCGCCGTCGACTGCGACGCATCCGGCTGCGATCAATTCTTCACACTTGCGGCGCGAGGCGACGCCCGCATCGGCGAGAACTTTCTGTAGCCGTATTCCAGCCATAGGAATTAACCGCCGGAGGGTTCAGTATCGAGCTCTTCCGACACCGGCAGAAGCGCCCCGCGCACTCTTTCGGAAAGCAGATAACAAAAAGCCCACACGAGCGGTATCGCAGCAATATAAACGAGATAATAAAACCAGGGAACATGGTCACGTGTAATATGTAACTGCCACATGAAATAAACCCCGTATAACGGCGTCAGCATAATTGCAAGCAGGATCAGCCTCTGTCCCCACCTGCGATACCATATCAGCCCGATTCCCCCGAGGATAAGCAGAGAGTCGATAACGATCGCAAAATAAACTTCATAACCGGCCGCCCGGATGCGCTCCAGCTTCACCCTGTTTTCCAGGACACGGGCTTCCCATACTTTGCGAAACTCGAGCAGTTTCTGATATCTTTTATATTCCTTGCTGAATTCTCCCGTCCCGGGATTTTTCTCCGGTGATGGAGGTGTTTTCACCTGCCCCGCGGTGACGTTGAGATTGCTCTGGTTTTCTTCTACTACGTCTATTATCCGGGCAGCATTGCGGCGGATTAATAAGTGGAGGGAAATCGCGGTGGAAAGCATCATGGGGCCGAGCACCACACCGAACAAGGCGATAACGAAAACGAATCCCGGCCGGGGCGCCGCGGCGGTCTTGTCCTGGTTCTGCTCATCCATCATGCTTTCCTCAGGTTTGCGTATTTAAGCATAAGGCTTTTTTCGCCGTAACGCTGAAACAGTATCCGCGCGCGGATGTCCGAGCCGCTGCCTGAAAGCTCGAGTATCTGCCCGACGCCGAAGCGGCTGTGCTTTACGATAACGCCGGCCCGAAAAGCCGAATAGTCCAGCGGCGAGTCCGGACCGATTTCGTCATATTCTATCACCGGCTCGTCGAGGTCTTCAAGCTCAAGGGAAACTTCAATATCATCCGGGTCATCATCGTCGTCGTCGAAGTCGAGCGTGGCCAGCCTGCTCGGCGTCCGCTGCGTCCGGCTCACCCTGAACTCGCAGGCGCTCGGGTCCAGCTCGGCAAGGAACCGCGAAGGCGCGCAGCGCATCGTCCGCCCGAACTGTGTCCGGAAATGGGTATAACACAGGTAGAGCTTTTCCTCGGCCCTCGTTATCCCCACATATGCAAGGCGGCGCTCCTCCTCCAGCCCGGCAAGCGTCTCGCTCGAGCGGACGTGCGGGAAAAGCGATTCCTCCACCCCCACGATAAACGCGGTGCGGAACTCGAGCCCCTTTGCGCTGTGAAGAGTCAGAAGCGTAACTCTCTCCTCGGCGTCGTCCCACGAATCCACGTCGGAAACGAGCGCGACCTGCTCGAGAAAACCGCGCAGACCGCCTTCCTCGTCGAGCTGGTCGAACTCGAACGCGGCCGACACGAGCGCACCCACGTTTTCGCGCCGCTGAAGCCCTTCCTCGCTCTTGTCCCTGTCGAGAAACGCGAGGTAATTCGTCTCCTCCAGAACCGCCCGGACGGCATCGGCCGCGGAACCATCGACGTGCTTTTTCAGACGCTGCATAATCGCCGTAAACCTCTGCACCTTCGCAGCCGCGGGCGGTCTTATTTCTTTTATCTTTTTCACCCGCAGGGCGGACTCGACCATGGGAACGCTATTAAGGGACGCAAACGCTTTCAGGCGCTCAATCGTCCTGAGGCCTATGCCGCGGGCGGGCACGTTGATTATCCGCCCGAACGAGACGTCGTCCAGCGGGTTGGTCATCAGTTTCATGTAGGCGAGGATGTCCTTGATCTCCTTGCGGCGGTAGAATTCGACCGACCCGACGATGTTGTAGGCTATGCCGGCCGCGCGCATGGCCTCCTCGAGGCTTCGCGAAAGAGCATTGACGCGGTACATCACCGCGATATCACGAAGCGGTACGCCTTCCCCGCTTGCGCGTGCAATCTCGGCGGCGACGTATGTCGCTTCCTCCTGTTCGTCCGAAAGCGCGCACACGACGACCGGCTCGCCCCCGGATTTTGAGGTGAAAAGGTCGCGCTCTTTGCGCATGGTGTTGTTTTTAATCAGCATGTCGGCGGCGGCGAGGATATGGCCGGTTGAGCGGAAATTCTCCTCGAGCTTTATTACGGTAGCGCCTGGAAAATCTTCCTCAAAGCTCAGTATGTTTCGGATGTCGGCGCCGCGCCAACTGTATATCGACTGGTCGGGATCGCCTGTCGCGCAGATATTCCGGTGGCCGGACGCGAGGGCACGGGCGATACGGTACTGCGCGGCATTGGTGTCCTGGTACTCGTCCATCAGGACGTGCTGGAAACGTTTCCGGTATTTTTCAAGCGTCGTCCCGCTTTTTTCGAAAAGTTCGACTACCTTCAGCAGCAGGTCGTCGAAATCAACCGCGTTCTGAACTTTCAGAAGCGCCTGGTATCCGCGGTAAACCCGCGCGACGGTGCGCTCGTAAATATCGTACGCATCTTCGTCGTAAGCCTCGGGGCCTTTCATTTCGTTTTTTGCCCGGCTTATCATGCTGTGAATCATTCCCGGCTTGAAGCTCGCCGGGTCGATGCCTTTTTCAGACATCACGCTCTTTACGACCGAAAGCTGGTCCGCTTCGTCGTAGATGGAAAAATCGCGCGTAAGACCGACCTCCTCCGCGTGGCGCCGAAGCAGCCACGCGCAGAAGGAGTGAAAGGTTGAGACGCGCATCTGGCCGAGAGTCGCCGCGTCCGTGAGCGCCGCCACCCGCTCGCGCATCTCATTTGCGGCCTTGTTGGTAAACGTAATAGCCAGGATCGCCCACGGCGGTACGCCGTCGAGCACGAGCTTTGCCACGCGGCAGGTCACGACGCGGGTCTTGCCGCTCCCGGCGCCGGCGACGACGAGGAGCGGCCCTCCGCGGTGGAGGACCGCGGCCGTCTGGGCTTCGGTGAGGTTTGCCAGTGGGTCAGGCATTTAATCCGCTTTAAGCAGGTTTTATCTCTAATAAATCGCCGGGTAATCATAATATCAATTGTCCGCCGTCTATCCAACATGAAAGAGAAAAATCTTGAAAAGAAGATGTGTGTGATATAGGCTGTGCTGTTGTAGGGGCAAAGAACACGCGCATGCCTTGCCCCCACAGGAAAGTACTATGATCTACGGCATCGGAACAGACATTATCGAAGTTGCACGCATCCGCTCAATGCTCGAGCGCCACGGCGAGCGTGCGCGCAACCGCCTGCTCACGGAAGCCGAGCAGGCTGAAAGCGAAAAATTCAGCGATCCCGCGCCCCATATCGCCGGACGTTTCGCGGCCAAGGAGGCCGTCCTGAAGGCGCTCGGCACAGGCCTTATCGGGGCCATGACGTGGCACGATATAGAGATTCAGACGGACCCTCATGGCCGCCCGACGGTCACCCTCAGCGGCGAGGTGGCGGCGGAGGCAGAAAAGCGCAATATTGCCCGGATACACCTCTCCATTTCACATACTGCCGAATACGCCACCGCCCAGGCCGTTGCGGAAATATCCGCCAAAACCCCGCCACATAAAGCCTCCGGCGATGAACCCGGCGGCACCGGCAACAGTATAAATAAGTGAAGGGAACAGGCGTGGCGAAACAGAGCGACCCCAGGCTCATAGAACGCTTCCTGGACGGAGAAATCGCCGCGTTCGAAGAGCTTGTCAGGCGCTACGAAGGTCCGCTTGTGCATTTCCTGATGAGGTACGTCCGCGACCCGATGCTCGCGGAGGAGCTGTTCCAGGAAACTTTCGTCCGCGTTTATAAAAAGGCCGCGTCGTTCGACCTGGACAGGCATTTCAAGACGTGGCTCTACACGATCGCCCTGAACCTTGCGAGGACGGCAATCAGACGCAGGCGGACGCGCGAGATTTCGCTCGAGGCGGATTACGGAGGTGAAAAGGAAACATCGCTTCGTGAAACACTTCCGGCAGACATCCACAGCCCGGAAGACCTCGCCGCGGGCTCGGAGCTTGCACGCGAGATAGAGAAAGCCGTCCAGTCGCTTACGGAAAAGCAACGCGAGGTGTTCATACTTTACCAGTACGACGGCTGCTCCTACGAGGAGATATCGAAAATCACGAAGCGACCGCCCGGCACCGTAAAGAGCCAGATGCATTACGCGATAAAGGAGCTTAGAAGAAAACTCGAGCACATCAAGAATTATGAATTATGAAGTATGAATTATGAAATGAATATTTAGCGGCGCAGCTTGCTGCGCGTTGGGTTAGCGGTTAGTGGTTAGTCGTTAGTCGTTTGATATTCGACGACGAAAACTGGCTGTCTGACTGTCCGGTTGTGGAGAAGATGACCCCATGAAATGCGAATCGGTAAAAAAGCTCATAGACAAGCTGGTTTATGAGCTGCTCGACGAGGAAACGGCGAACGGGGTGCGCACGCATTGCGAGTCGTGTCACCCGTGCGCACAGGATCTCGAGGCCGCGAAGACGCGGAAGAACTCGTTTTTCCTCTGGAAGCTCGCCGCCCCCGCGCGCGACCTGACGCGCGCCGTGATGGAGCGCGTGCGCAATATCCCGCCCCCGGTCCGCCGCCGCATCGCAAGCTGGACATTCCGCCTTACGGCCGCAGCCGCGGTCCTGGTTATCGGGTTTTTCACCATTTACGTCGCGGTAATCCACGGCGGCGCCCCGAGCCCGGAAAACCTGAGCGTTGCCGCGCCTTCGATGTGGACGCCGGCCGCGAACATCGGCCTTATGTTCCGTTTCGTCGATACGAAAAGCGGCAAACCCATCGCGAACGCCGAGCTGGCGGCCGAGCTGCTCACCCGGGACGGCAAGAAAATCTCATTGATACGGACGGTCACCGATTCCCGCGGGCGCGCCGCGGGAACCTGCAAAGTTCCGGACGTGCCCGAAGGCAAATACTGCCTCGTCGTCGAGGCGACGAAATCCGACGGCTCGGTTGAAAGGATAAAAAGGCCTGTCATGCTCAGGCGCTCGTTCTGCGTATTCGTACGGACTGACAAACCGCTCTACAGACCGGGCGACGCGGTAAAAACGCGTGCGGTCGTTCTTGACCGCCAGACGTCCAGACCGGTCGCGGAGAAACCGGTTCGCTTCATTCTTTCCGCCCCGTACGCGAAGGACAGGCAGGGCTACAAACCACTTGCGGAAACCATGAAAGCCGAAACGTCGCGGTTCGGCGTTGCAAACGTCGAGTTTCCGTCGGAAGCCCTAAAAGGCGGAAATAATTCCTCCGTGCACCTGACCGTCGACGTCGACGGCGAGCAGACTCTCGTTCGCATGCCGGTATCCCCAGACCCGGCACCCACGCTTCGTATCGATTGCAAGACGGACAAACCCTATTACACCGAAGGCGAGAAAGTAAACGCCCTGATAACCGTTCAATCGCTGAAAGGCGAGCCCGTCGATTCCCTGTCGGTGAAAATCGAAGTTGACGGAGTCGATTTCAAATCCGTGGGAAGGCGCGTGCCTGCGAGCGGGACATTGCCGCTTCCGGCTTTTACCCTGGGAAATAGGGGCGCCACAATCATAATCACCGCCGGCCCCGGGCTCAAAGACCCGGCTGCAAGGTTTCCGATAACATTTGCGAAAACTCCCGTATCGTTCTGGCGCCTTCCCGGTCCCGGGCTGCTCAAGGGCGCGAAGAACATCATGTATGTTCTCGCAAGGAAGCCCGACGGGACCCCGGCTGTCAACCTCGAATTTACCGTAAGAGAAACGGGCGAGAAAATAAAAACGGACAGGGCCGGCCTCGCGGTAATCGCCATACCGGCGGGAACCTTGAAGCTGACCTTTACCGGCTCGATCGATAACGGCCCGTTCAAAGTCGAGACAGACCTAGAACGCTTCCAGCGCGATTTCATAGTCCGGACGGAACGCGGAAGTTACGGCGAGGGGGAAATGGTCCGTGCGATAGTGGAAACATCGCCGGGAACCGGGGACGATTTTTACGTCTGCCTCGTGCGCGCCGGGCAGGTCGTCGCGGCCGTTCCCTCGGTAAAAGACACGAAAGCCGGGCATTCGTTTGCCGAGCTTTCCATACCTGCGGGAGTCCGCGGACTTCTGCGGGTCCGCGCCTTCAGGATGAACACGGGGAAAATTGATAAAGGCGCGACATCCGCCATCTACGTATACCCGCAGAAAGGCCTTAACCTCACTTCCAAAACGGAAAAGGAACATTACAGCGCCGGTTCCGGCGGGAAAGTCCGCGTCATAATAACCGCATACGACAGAAACGGCAAACCGCTGGTTATTGCCGTTCCGGCTGAAGCCACCGATGCCGGCCTTTTCGAATACGTCAGGCGGGCCGGTACGGCCAAGAATGCTCTTTTCGGCGGCCGCTTCCAGATCACGGGCCCGGCGGAACCCCTCGCCGAGCCGGGCCGCATGTTCCCGACGGATAAAAACGCGGCTTCCGCGCTGCTGTCGCAGGAAACCAGAATCACCGCACCCGTCTTCGAGCACATATCAAGCGCCAGCGTAAAAGCCCAGAAGCGGCGCATGGCGCTTCTGTCGATGGCAAACCGTTTCATCCCATTCAGGTTCATACTGATGGCGTGCATTTTCTTCGCGCTCGGCGCGCTGCTGCTCCTTCGGAACTTCGTGCGCCTTGCCACCGGCTCGGACGCGCAGGCCATAACGCTCACCCGGCAGCTCGGAATCGCGATTGCCGCATTCATTCCCTGCGCGCTAGCCTGGCACCTCGGCTGGGGCTACGCCGCGGGCGGCGGCGACCCGGTCGTACAGGCGCTCGCGCACGTGCTGGTTCCCGTCGGCGTCATTCTCGCCGCGACCGTCATCCTCGCGATCCTGCGCAGAGGCGCGGACAGCGAAGGCGCATACAACCCGGTCCTTTTCGAAGCCGGCGCGCTCCTGGGAGTTTACCAGCTTGTCGCCATATTCCTTCCGTGGCGGGGCGCGTTCGCCTTCAGGATGGATTATCTGCCGCTCATCGCCGCCGCGCTCGTCTTTTTCGGCGGCAGCATACTCGCCGTCATCCGGGTGCGGCCGCAAAAGACGTCGGGGCGCAGTTTCGCGCTGCGCGCCGCAGGCATACTCGGCCCCGCGGTTGCGACCGCGATAATCCTCGCAGTCGCGCTGCTCCCGGTCAAGACGATACCCCCCCAGCCGCCGACGATCGCGGTTAGCCCTATACACACGTTCCAGGGCGAGTCGCTTTACTGGAACCCGATGCTGGTCACGGACGAGAACGGGCAGGCGACCGCCGAGTTCGACGTCCCGAACCACGCCGGCACATGGGTCTTCCACGCCGACGGCATCAGCCCCGACGGCAAACTCAGCGCGATATCGACGGAAATCAAGGTAACAAGAAACAAGACGAGTGATAAGTGATAGGTGATATGTGATATGTTAGCGGCCGCGCTTGCGCGGTGTTGTATTTTTTATTAACGCGCAGCAAGCTGCGCCGCTAAATGGGCGGACAGGAATGTCCGCCCTTCGGTTTATTGACGTTCGACGTTTGACGTTCGACGCTGTTTACGCAGCCGGGCGGGGTTTGTTCGGCGGCGGTGTGGACGCGTCGGGCAGCGGCGGCGCGAGCGGCAGCGTGAATGAGAAAACCGCGCCCCCTTCGACGCGGTTCTCGGCTTTGATTTTTCCCCTGTGCAATTCTACGATATTTTTTGCAATCGCGAGGCCGAGGCCGGTCCCCTTGGGCGCGCTCTTGTCGCCCTGCTCCCTTGCGTAGAAACGGTCGAAAATCCGGGGCAGGTCTTCGCGAGGGATTCCGCAACCGGTATCAGCAACTGTCGTGCGAAGGAATTCGCCTTCGTGCCTGACTTTTACTTCGATGCTGCCGCCGTCGGGCGTGTGCTTGATCGCATTCGTCAGCAGGTTTTTCACAACGCGCTCGAACCACTGCACGTTGACTTTCACCTCGAGCGGCACTTCGTCATATTCGATGTCAACGTCAACTTTCCGGCCAAGCAACCGGCCTTTAACGCCCGCGTATGCATTTTCCACGATTAACGGAAACTCGATCCGCTCGAGCTTCATCACGAGCGCATCGTTCTCCAGCCGTCCGAGGTCGAGAATATCAAACACGAGGTTCTGCAGCCGCTCGGTCTCGCGGCTGATATTGTCGACGAACAGTTTCGCATCTTCCGGGTCGTTCAGTGCGCCGTCGGCGAGGACGTCGCTTGCGCCCCTGATGGAAGTTATGGGCGACTTCAGCTCGTGGGAAAGGTTCTGCACGAAATCGCCGATATACTGCATCTTCGCTTCGAGCTTCAGGAACATGTCGTTGAAGCTTGCGGCAAGGGACTTGATTTCCGCAGCGCCCCAGGGCCCTTTTATGGTAAGTCGCCGCTCGCCGCGGGCGATCCGGGCGCAGGCGTTTTCGAGCGCGCGGACCGGCTTGGACAGAGAACGCGAAAACAGAAACGCGATGAAGACGCAAAAGGCGATAGTGACCAGGGCCGTTATGATAAGCCGGCTCGTAAGGCTCCCGACCTCGGCGGCGACTCGTTTGGTCGAGCCGCGGATGGCTATGATCCCGACAAGCTCGTCGTTTTTCAGAATCGGGAGCGCGGCCGCGAGATACTGGGTCTTGGTATCGCGGTCGAATTCGAGCGTTCGCGAATACTTTCCCGAGCGCGCGGCCTTCACCTCGGGCCGCGTGGCGAAATCCGCGGGCGCGTCGCCGGCAAGCACGGTCCCGTCCCGTGAAAGCAGGACGACGGAGGTGCCGACAACCCGGGAAATACGCCGAAGGTCGCGGGCGAGGTTGAGGCGCTCCGTCTCAGGCATATCGCGGCCGTTGCCGAGCGCGTCCAGGTAAATGCTCGTGATTATTCTGGCCTGGGCGACTTGCTCTTTTTCCAGGCCGGCGAGGTAGGAATCTTCGATAAAATAAACCGCGCAGAAAGCGAGTATCACAAACGGCCCGAGGGCCGCCATGAGGTGGGACAGCATGAGCTGCGTTCGGATGCCTCGCATGCGCTTATCACGGCTCCTGAACAGTTTTCACCGGGGGGAAGGCGCTCACTGTCAGAGCGAAACGGGCGCAGCAGCGCTGCGCCCCTACATCATCAGGCGGCGTTCTCTTTTACGCGGTAGCCGACGCCGCGCACGGTTTCAAAATAATTGAAGTCCGGGTCGACGGCTTTCATCTTCTGGCGGATGCGCTTCATATGTGTGTCGATGGTCCTGTCGGTCGAGACCGAATCAAAGCCGAGCGCCGCGTCGAGCAGCTGGTTGCGGCTGAAGACCCGGCCGGGCTGTCGCAGAAGCGTCTCTACAATCTTGAACTCCGCCTTGGAAAATATGACTTTTTCTTCATTGTAAAGAAGCCGGAACTTTGCGCGGTCGAGCATGAAAGGCCCGAAGACGATAAGGTCGCCCTTCGGTGCGCCCAGGCTCGCCGAACCCACCTGCCGGAGCACTGCCTTTACCCGCGCGACAAGCACCCGGTGGCTGAACGGCTTGATGACGTAATCGTTGGCGCCGAGCTCGAGACCGAGAACCTGGTCAACCTCGTCGTTCCGCGCGGTCAGAAATATGACGGGCACCTGCGAAGTCATTCTCAGGATCCTGAGTACTTCGCGGCCGTCCATCCCCGGCATTGTGATGTCCAATACAATAAGGTTCGGGTTCCGAGAAACCGCGAGGTTGAGTGCGGTTTTGCCATCCTCCGCCCTTATGACCTCGAATCCCTCTTTTCTCAAGGCATACTCTACAACATCGAGAATCTCACGGTTGTCGTCTACGACGAGTATCGTTTTCATGGCAGGCACCCTGTCTGTATAAAATATGGCTGTGAAACGAATTATTGGAAAGCCGTCGGCAGGCCTTCCCCCCTCTCAGACGGTTGCATTGTAGCAGCAGAAATCGGAACGTCAACAGGTTTTATGAAAAATTGCAAAAAAATTTCAGATTTTTTCAGAATCGGGCGCTTTTATGCCGGGAATCAATTAGTAGAATAAGGTATTCCTGTCATTAGTATATCGAAGGCGGTTTGGATTTGGCGAATTCCTTGCGGAGGCGGGGGAGGTCGAGCTCGGCTTCGATGATTCGGGGTCTGTCTTCCTCGTCGTATGGGACGCCGGCGATTCTGCCCCACGGGCTCATGACGAGGCTCCTGCCCTGAATCGGCTTGTCGAAGAAGGTGCCGATGCCGCAGGCCTTCAGGACATAGGCGCCGGCCGTTTTCGCGCCCATCTCGAATATCTCGCGGTCGCGGCTCTCCTTGTCTTCGACCGGTTCGCCTTCGCGGAGCGGCGAATCAACGGGGCAGATAATTATTTCCGCTCCCATGCGGCCGAGCTTTTCGAAATTTTCGGGGAAAAGCACGTCGGCGCAGATGAGAATACCTATGCGGGCAATATGGGTGTCAAAAACGGCAAGCCTGTCGCCGCGAATTATACCGGACTCGAGCTCGAATTCGGTCGGATTCATCTTGCGGTGCCGCCCGATAACATCGCCGTTGTCGATAAGAAGGCACGTGTTGAACCCGGCGATGCCGCCCGGCTCGATAACGGTGCCGCCGGCCAGAAGGCATTCGAGCTCGTCCGAGATATAACACAGCTTTGCGCGCCAGTCGGTAAAATGCTCGCGCGCATGCATATAGCTCGTCACCTTCGAGTCGAAGAAAAAATACTCGGGCAGCACGAGTATGTCGGGCTGCTTCTTTCGCAAACCGCCCAGGTCGTCAAGCGGAATCCCGACGCCCAGTCTCTGCTGATATATGACTATCTTCGGGTAGTCGTACATTGTGATACCATATAAGGTTTTAGGTTTCAGGTTTCAGGTTTCAGAAAACAATAAAAATATACCCTAAAACCTAACACCTAACACCTAAACAGTTTAGCCGCACACGGTCTCGAATACGCGCATGGCGTTCCCGCCGAGGAATCCGCAGACGGTTTCTTCATCCAGTCCGCGGTCAATGAGTGCGGCAGTCAGATTCTGAAGCCTGTCCGGCCGCTCCAGGCCTTCCGGCGGCCGGCGGATGCCGTCGTAATCGCTGCCGAGCGCGACCGCGCCCGGCCCCGCAATCTCCATAAGATAAACTATCATCTCAAGTACGTCGTCCAGCGCCGCCTTTTCGGTGTTGTTCAGGAACTTCGGGCAGAAGTTAACGCCGAGTACGCCGCCGCGCTTTGCAATCTCGCGGATTGTATCGTCCTGGTGGTTCCGTGGAACGTTACATTTCCCGCGCGCGTTCGTATGAGTGGAAATGACGGGCGCGTCCGTCGAATCGAGCACGTCGCGCACGCCTTCCTCCGTGAGGTGCGCCAGGTCGATTATCATGCCGATTTTCCCGGCTTCACGCACGACCTTTTTTCCGAAATCGGTAAGCCCCTCGCCCTCTTTCGCGGTTGTAATGCCCGCGCCCAGCTCGTTGCGCGTATTCCATACGAGGCCGAGCACGCGCACCCCGAGGGCGTGGAAAGAATAGAGCGGCTCGATTTTCCCGCCGAGAAGGATTGCGTTCTCGATCGTAAGCACGATTGCCAGCTTGCCGGCTGCTTTCGCGTCGCGGATATCCTGCGCGGTGCGCGCCACTACCGCACCGCTGCGGTGCGCTATCCCGTAAGCCCGGCCTGCCATGCCGAGCGCCCGATTGAGGAAATCCGGCGTCTTCTCCCGCGAATGGGTGTAAATCGCCCAGCAGACCGCGTCCACGCCGCCGTCGCGGAGCCGGGGAATCGTCACGTGGAGGTCGTACTCGGGCGCGCCTTCGCCCGTGACCAGGTCCACATCCTTAAACCTGTCATTAACCTGGCTCAGCGTATCTTCGTGGAGGTCAAAGACAATCGAATCGCGGTGCAGTTTCGCGGCGTCCGTCACGGTAAACCTCAATCTCGCCTCGTTTACGCAGGACGGGCATTATACGCGCTGCCCGCGCCAATGCCAAGTTTAAAAAAGTTCCGAGTCACTTCGATTTCGGATTGCGGATTTAGTATTGAAAATTGAAAAATTTTTCAATACACAATTCTCAATACTCAATTCTAAATTCTCAATTCCCTAACCTCTAACGACTAACAACTAACCACTAATTCGCGAAAAAAATCTTGACTTATAACGGCTTGCTGTTATAGTAGGGAGTTCACGTAACCACTGGAAGGAGAATACGTTTGACGTTAGTTACTGCCGAGGAACTGCTCCAGGCCGGAGTCCATTTCGGCCACCGGGTATCGCGCTGGAACCCGAAGATGAAGAAATACATTTTCGGCAAGCGGAATCTTATACACATCATCAACCTCAGGGAGACGATCCGCGGTATCATCCGCGCGGCCAATTTCCTGACCCAATTGGCGTCAGAAGGCGGGACAGTTCTTTTCGCCGGAACCAAGCGCCAGGCGCGCAATCTCGTCGTAAGCGAAGCCAAACGCTGCGGCATGCCGTACGTGCACGAGCGCTGGCTTGGCGGGACACTAACC
This sequence comes from Planctomycetota bacterium, assembly GCA_004376375.1. Classification (GTDB taxonomy): domain Bacteria; phylum Planctomycetota; class E44-bin39; order E44-bin39; family E44-bin39; genus E44-bin39. The sequence continues at coordinate 21,746 of SOJX01000086.1, read as the reverse complement.
AACTTCAATACAATTATCAGCCGTATCGCCAGGCTCGAAGAACTCGAGAACATGGAGTTCGACGGCTCGTTTGATCTGTATTCCAAGAAGGAGATCGCCTCTTTCAACCGCCAGAGGCGCAGGATGCACAGGAACCTTGACGGCATCCGCACCCTCAAGTCGCATCCCGCCTGTATCATCATCGTTGACCCGAAGCGCGAACACATCGCCCTCAGGGAAGCCGCCCGCCTGGAAATCCCGAGCATCGCAATCATCGACACGGATTGCGACCCCAACATGGTCGACATACCGATACCGGGCAACGACGACGCGTTCCGCTCCATCAAGACGCTCCTCAGCAAGCTCACCGACGCCATTCTCGCCGGTCAGGCAATAAGGAAAGAACGCCAGGCGGTCGAGGAGAAACGCAAGGCCGAAGAAAAGCTCAAGCGCAAAGACGATGCAAAACGGCTGAAAGCGGCTCACGAGGCCAAGCTGCGCGTAGAGACCGAGCGCAAGAAAAAGGAGGCGGCGAAAAAAGCTGCAGACAAGGCGGCCGCGGACAAGGAGAAAAAACCGGAGGAGTCTCCGAAAGCGGATGCGCCGCCCGGGCAGCCGGCCGAAAATACAGTCGCCGAAAACGTCGTCGACCCGAAGGGAGGCGCTGCCGATGGCGATTAGCACACAGGATATCAAGCAACTTCGCGACGCCACTGGCTGCGGCATGATGGATTGCAAGCGCGCGCTGGAGGAATCAAGCGGTAACGTTGATTCCGCCAAGGAATACCTCCGCAAGAAAGGCATAGCCAAGGCCGAAAAGAAATCGGGCCGCACCACGGGTGAAGGCGCCATCGGCCATTACATCCACTCGAACGGCAAGATCGGCGTCCTCGTCGAGATAAGAAGCGAGACCGACTTCGTGGCCCGCTCCGACGACTTTCAGCAGCTTATAAAAGACGTCGCGATGCACATTGCCGCCATGAACCCCCTCGCGGTAAACGAAGAGAGTTTCCCCAAGGTAGTCCTCGCGCGCGAGCGCCGCATCGCAAGCGAAAGCGACGAGGTCCTGAAGAAACCCGAGAAAATCCGCCCGAAAATCGTCGAAGGCAAGGTAAAAAAGTTCATCAAGGAAAACGCGCTGCTCAATCAGGCCTTCGTGAAAGACCAGAACATCACCGTGGACGACCGCGTGAAGGAAACGGCCGGCAAGGTCGGCGAGAATATCAAGGTCGTGAGGTTCGTCAGGATCGAGCTCGGGTCCGAAACCGCAAGCGTGGTAGAATAGTATGGTAAAATAATGAGCGCCGAAAGCGACGAAGGCTTTAAACGAATCCTCCTCAAAATCTCCGGCGAAAGTTTCTGCCGTGAAAACACCACCGGAATTGATCTTGAAAGAGTTTCGCAGATAGCGGATGAAACGGCCGCGGTGTACAATTCCGGCTGCGAGCTTGCCATAGTCTGCGGCGGCGGGAACTTTATCCGGGGCGCTGTATTCGAAAAAGCCGGGATGGACCGCGCCACCGCCGACTACATGGGAATGATGGCGACCATCCTGAACGCGCTCGCCCTGCAGGACGCGCTCGAAAGGAAAGGGGTCGAGACCCGCGTCCTCACCGCACTCGAAATACCCGACGTCGCCGAGCCGTTTATCCGCAGGCGCGCGCTCAGGCATCTGGAAAAGGGACGGATAATCATCCTTGCCGGCGGTACCGGCAACCCGTATTTTACCACCGACACGGCCGCCGCGCTCCGCGCCGTCGAGCTCAACTGCAACGTATTGCTCAAGGGCACGAAGGTCGACGGCGTCTACGACAAGGACCCGAAGAGGGACGTTACCGCAAAATTCCACCGCCGCCTCACTTTTATGGACGTGCTCAAGCAACAACTCAAAGTCATGGACGCGACCGCCGCCACCCTTTGCATGGAAAACAATATTCCGGTCAACGTTTTCAACATGCTCGTCGCCGGAAATATCCAGGCGGCCGCACTCGGCGAAGGCATCGGTACGCTGATAACAAACGCTGAACCCGGAAAAAAGAAGGAGGATGGAGAATGATCGACGACCTCCTTTTGGAAACTGAAGAGCGGATGGAAAAGGCAGTTAATGTACTGAAGGACCGCTACCGCGGTATGAGGACCGGCCGCGCAAACCCGGGTCTTGTAGAAAACATCCGCGTCGAATACTACGGCAACCCGACGCCGCTGAAACAGATTGCGAGCATTTCCGCGCCCGAAGCGAACATGCTTGTTATCCGCCCGTTCGACCCCGGCTCTATCGGCGATATCGACAAGGCGATCCAGGCGAGCGACCTCGGCATCAATCCGCAGAACGACGGCAAGCTTATCAGGCTCATCATCCCGCCGCTTTCAGAAGAACGCAGGCGCGATCTTGCACAGGGCGCGAAAAAAGCTGCCGAGGAAACAAAAATCGCTTTACGGAATATCCGCCGTGACGCAAACAAGCAGGCCGACCAGCTTGAAAAAGCTAAAAAGATTTCAGAAGACGACCGCGACAACGCAAAAGAAGAGATCCAGAAACTGATTGATAATTACTCAAAACAGACTGATGACCTGTACGAGAAGAAATCAAAAGAGCTGATGGAGATTTAAAGGTTAGTGGGTTGTGGTTAGTGGGTAGTGGTTAAATCAGTCGCCGCCTTTTACGCGGCGTTTTCTTTTTAAAAAGCAGTCATTCCTGTCTGCTTTTTTCTATTTTCTGAAATCTCAATAAGATAGGGCAAAAAAGGAGTTGACATGTATTGTTTGGCGGATTTTATTAGATTTACATATCGTAAACAACCCTCAGGAATAGCTGTAAAAGGCCGATAAATGCCTTCTGTTGCGATTCGTAGAGAAAAATGACCCAAAGTACCCGTCAATCATCAGAATGCGTCAGAGAGCTTTATTTGGCCTCTGTGGGCATATCCTGATCCGGGCCTGCTTTCGCACGACTTTCAGGTGACAGCACTGGCCATAACATATTTATCAACAAGAGATTAGGAAACAGGAACCAAAAAGGAAGTTCTGACTTCTAATTCTCAGGCGAATAATCAATCCGCCAGTAGGGGCCGCGCTTCGGGTCGGGCGCGCGCACCACCTCCATGTAGTCCATTTCCCCCGGGGCAATATGCCGGGCAAGAAACCACACCGAACTTCCGTACAGAATACCGTACTTGTAAGCTTCTCCGGGGGTAATCCTCTCTTCCTTCATTTTAATCTTAACGGTGGCGCCCATGCCGTGATAAGTTTTCAAATACTCCAGCGGTGCATATGGCGTAAAGTCTGAATAAACGATACCGCCGTCGGCAAGCGCGAAAATTTCTTCTGCAAATTTCTTCGTACCCGTACCCTGGAAACGCCATGGGACGAGAAAGTATTCCGCGTTATCGCGGTGTGGAATGTTTCGTATTTTAAGTGAACTTTTCAGCAAACTGTTTATTTTCGGCGAGCAGGCGTGTACTATCCCGTAAACGACAATCGGCGTCGCAATCATTGCCGCAAAAGACACGACAACAGTCCGTTTTGAAGGAAACCTCTCAAACAGCCGCCTCGCGCCGTGCGCAACCCAGAAAGTCATCAGGAACAGCGGTATCGAATAAATAAAAACCAGGCGCTGCTTCATATATGTTGAAAATAAAACGACAGGCACACAAACGGCAACCAGAATACTGATTGCCGCGGTGCGGTCGCGGCGAAGCTGGTCGACAAGCCCGATGATAACCAGTATTCCGGCAAGTACCGGAAAGGCATAGCATGTCAGGCCGCAAAAAACGGCGATTCCCTTAACCGCGGCGCCCGGCGCCGTCAGAAAAAAAGGACCGGCGTATTTGATATCGGTCATCTCGCGGAACATGGTATTAAGATCAATGCTGCCCGGGCTTCCTGAATTAACATCCCGTATAAACACAATAACGGCGCTTACAATTAAAGGCAGCATTCCAATGATAAAGAAACCGACGGCCGCCGATATGGGTTTCCATAACTGTTTCCATTCGTCCGGCCGGTCTTTCGATACCGTCAGAACGAGAAAAACGATCGCGGCGGGCAACAGGAAAAAGGTCGACAGGTTGACACAGACGCCGAAGCCGGCGATAAGTGCGCCGAGCAACAGCCAGAGAGTCCTGCGCGTTTCCCGCCATTTTGCGGCCGCCACGATGAACAAGGCTATAACCATCCAGAAGAACGGGTAGCTCTCCGCTATGGTTGCCTGTAAAAAGATCGGGTGGCTCAATGCAACGACCAGAGTCGCCACAAGCGCGGCGTCATCCCTCTTTACCGCACGCCGTAGGACTTTGAACAACAGCATCAGGGCAACCGCGGCGTATAACGCATTAATCTGGTTAACTTTGCTTGCATAAGAGCCGAATGGTATCAGCCTGACGAGCAGAGCGGTAGTGTACGAATAACCGATATGATATCCTGCGCGAACGCTGACTTCAGGCTCCGCCGAGAGAAGGGCATATTTCGCGCTGTCGCCCCAACCGACTTCCACCGAAGCGCAGGCAAGATAAATCCCGAACGTTATCAGAAAAACCGTCACGGGGAGGAATTTTCTTCTGGGCGCGTCACTCTGCATCCCGCCCTCCCCTCATCAGGCGCGGCGCGTCCGGTCCGGTGTTGAACAGGCAGTCAACGAACGAAAGGTTCGGAACAAACTCCCCCGGATGCAACTGCGGATAAACGGAATGCTCGTAATCCTGAAATACGATTTCTATCCCGGCCTCGCGGCACATATCAAGGTCGAGGTAATCGCGTCCGTGCGTGCCGGAAAGGTAGCGCGTATGCCCTGTCTTTTCGCACAGGTCGATTACGTAGCCCGTCGATTTGCCGCCGACGCCGATTTCCGAGGCGATCTTCACCGGCACGTCAATCCCGAAAACCTTCATTCCGTAGCGAATGACTTCAAGTGTAAGGTCCATCAGAAATTCAAATTCCCTTGAGTAGAGTTCGCGGAAAAACTCCATGTGCTCTGCGGCGTACGAAGCCTTCCGGTAATTAAACTCGAGAGCACGGATATGCTTTCGCCGCCACGGAAGCTGATTATTGATTCGGACGTCACTTATGAGTTGCGTAAATTTTCCCTTTGTCAGAACCGGGACCGTCAGCCAGTCCCATCCTTTTTCCGTCCGGATTCGATTGCGGTGGATCCACCCGAACGGACCCCGCTTGACGAACTGGGTGTTGTCAACGACGACGAACTCGTCGGACCGGATGATTTTTTCAAAAAAACCCAGGTACGGCATGTAATTTGGCTGATGGGCTGTGATCATATGGTTGGCGGCGCAGTTATTCGGTTATTCGGTTATTCGGTTATTCGGTTCTGAAAAAACGCGCCGAGCAGGCTCGGCGTCTGGGTTCATATTAACTTTACCAGGTTTCATCTCTCTACTTTTAACACCAAATTTTACTCATTAATCGGCGTTGGTATCGTCGGCTCGAGTTCCTCCCGTATCTCTTCCTCTTTATCCAGGAGATTCTTACGCTCTTCGTCCGTCAGGCTTGCATAACGGATTTCACCAAGTTCGACTTCAATCTTCCTTTCCGGCAAGGTGTGCTTGTTGTATATGACGTACAGAATGCCGGTGAGAAAATAGAACGGCATCATGGACCGGATGGTCGTAAATGAGGTCGTACCAATGCAGTGGATCGTAAGCCCAATGAAGGCGGCAAAATACCCCACTGCAAAGCCCGAGAAGAACCTGCTCTTGGTTATACCGCTCGTTCGATATGCAGTCAACGCGATCATGAATAGAAGCCACAGGAACGCAGCCAGGCCTAGAAAACCGACTTCAGATGCCACCTTTATGTATTCGTTGTCAACGAGAAGACCCATTCTTCCGACGCCGTGTCCGAAAAACGGCGCCTCTTTGACAAAGCCCCAGTATTCGCCCCAGCCCGACACGCGCGCGGTCCACGCCGAAGGCGGCCTGTCGCTGAATATCCGGGCGATAGTTCCAAACCTTACGATAATAGCTTCGTTGAAAGTCGTAGTTACGAAAACGAACAGTACTATCGCGGCAATAAGCATTCGCCGGCTGCGCAGCACACCGACTATAATCATCGCGCCGAAAAGCGCGACAAAACTTGTTCGCGAGTAAGTATTCATGAAAGGCAGCGTCATTAACAGCAGGTAACCGATCAGCAATATGCGGTACTTCCATTGCTGGAGACTGAAGAGCAGCCCTAATGCAAGAAGCATATGGATAACGTAATATGCGCCGATAACGTTCGCCGTTTCTCCCATGGGTCCGCTGAGACGTCCCGAGCCAACGCCCTTGTGAAGCAGGTAATAGTACATGCCCGATCCGAAACTGATTATAATCGTAAGAACAATAAAGGCCCGCAGTTCCCGCCGCGTGCTGAGATTGTTCAATACCAGGTATAATACAATGAAATACTCAATCTCCTTCATCAGGTAAAGCAGGCTACGCTTCATGTCAAGATTGAAAAAACTGATATTGACCATAGAGGAAAATAACATTAAAAAGACAAGGATGATTATCGGTGCTTTGATATTCAGCGGCTGAAATTTCGTGCGCCTGTTGGCGACCTTGGTCAGCCACGCCAGTAATACGATTGGAATGAGGAAATCCTCAATTCGAATGTTCGGCACGCCCGCCACCGAGAATTCGGGCGAAAAACCGAACGAAAAATACATCAGGACAAGGCCGATTCGAAGGTCTGTCAGGATCAGCGCATAGGAGAAAGTTATTCCAACCAATATGGCCATGTTTCTGTACGAAAAATCGACATAATCCAGCATCACCAGGCAGTAAAACGACACAAGCAATGACAGGAAAACTCCAAGTACGAAGAAAGATTTCCCCCGGCCCCGCCGCTTCTCGCGTCCGTAGCCGTAGCCGTAGCCGCCGTAACTGCCGTAACTGCCGTAGCTGCCGTAGCTGCCGTAACCTGATGAGCGGTGTGACCTGAGAAATGGCATTCCGTTCCGTCCCGACTCTTCCGAATGGAAAATACACCCTTAACGGAAGTATACACTCCCATCCGGTGGAAAGCAAGAATTTACCCGCCGTTATATCATCGAACATTTACCGCATTTTCATCCATTTAAATCCGCGATTTTTCCAAATGTACTATTAACTTTACATCCATCGCTCTGTTGCGTAAAATCAAAAAACTGCCTACTATGACTGAAAAACTTTTCTCCGCAACCGGAGGATTGCCATGGTTGATGCCGCTACCCATTACACCCGCGTTCTCAACAAACCAAGAAAACGCGTAGGCATACTCACCGGCGGCGGCGACGCACCCGGCCTCAACGCCGTAATACGCGCAGCCGTCAAGACCGGCTTCGGGTTCGGCTGGGAAATGTACGGCGTACGCGAAGGATTTGAAGGCTTTTTCGACCCCGAAAAGAAGGTGAAAAAGCTGAAAGATGACGACGTTGCGGGAATCCTGCACCTGGGCGGCACAATTCTCGGAACGACCAACCGCGGCAACCCGTTTGAGTACGAAGTTATTGAAGACGGAAAAAAAGTCAGGAAAGACCGCTCCGATGAGCTTGTCGGTAACTTCAAAGAACTCGGCCTCGATGCCCTCATAGCAATCGGCGGCGACGGCTCGCTCGCAATCGCGCAGCAATTGTTTGAAAAAGGCGTCCCCGTCGTCGGCGTCCCGAAAACCATCGACAACGACCTTTCAGCAACCGTTGTCACGTTCGGTTTCGACACCGCCGTCAGCCGCGCGACCGAGGCGCTTGACTGGCTGCACTCGACGGCAAAGAGTCATGAGCGCGTCATGGTTGTCGAGGTCATGGGCCGGTACGCGGGGTGGATTGCCCTGAACGCGGGCGTATCAGGCGGCGCAGATGTAATCCTTATTCCCGAAATCCCGTTCAGGATCGAGCACGTCTGCGAGAAAATTCAGCAGCGTTACGAAATAGGTCGGCGGTTCGCAATCGTCGTCTGCGCGGAAGGCGCGACATTTGCCGAAGGCGGGCTCATACACAAAGAAAGAGCAGAAGTGGAAGCCGGGCGGCAGGAAGTCCTGCTCGGCGGAATCGCGGAACGTGTCGCGGCTGAGATTGCAAACCATACCGGCCGCTCCTGCCGCCACCTCGTTCTCGGCCACCTGCAGCGCGGCGGGCACCCCACAACATTCGACAGGTTGCTTGCCACTCGCTTCGGCCACGCCGCCGCCGTGCTCGTACGCGACGGAAAATTCGGAAATATGGTCGCGCTTGACCCGCCGGATATAAAAAGCGTGACCATAAAGGAAGCTATCGGTGAGATGAAACGCGTGCCCGCGACAAGCGACGTAATCGCCAGCGCAAAAGACCTCGGCATCTCATTCGGCGACGAACCGCCGAGAACGTATTATATTTAATGTAGGGGCGGGTCTGAGACCCGCCCATTAAAAATGTAGGGGCAGACCTTGCGCGCACGCCGTGCCCCTACAATATTTCGTACTGAAAATTACGACGTTTTGGAATAAAACCCGCGGTTTCGGCAAGGCGGCGAAGGCCGGATTCCGACATCCTGAAACTCACGCCCGCAGCCTTCACCACGTTTTCCTCGAGCATTGTGCTGCCGAGGTCGTTTGCGCCGAAGAAGAGCGCAACCTGCGCGATCTTCCCGCCCTGCGTCACCCACGAAGCCTGGATGTTTTTCACATTGTCGAGGTAAAGCCGCGACAGCGCCAGTACGCGCAGGTACGCATGACCGCCTGCGGGAAACCCGACCTCCGACGCAAGCGCGGTATTTTCGGCCTGAAAAGTCCACGGGATAAACGCGGTAAAGCCGCCGGTCTCTTCCTGCAACGCGCGGACGCGGTCAAGGTGTTCGATAATATTTCTCGGTTCCTCGACATGGCCGAACATCATCGTCGCAGTGCTTCTCATGCCCAGCCCGTGGGCGGCGCGCATCACTTCAATCCATTCGTCGGCGGTGCATTTGCCGGGTGAGACTTTCGAGCGGATTTCATCGGAAAGAATTTCCGCGCCACCGCCGGGAATTGAATCCAGGCCTGCATCGCGCAGGATGGGAATAACTTTCGTTATGGGTTTATCGGCAATCTTTGAAAAATGGATAATCTCAGGCGGGCTGAATCCGTGCACGTATAGCTCGGGAAATTCCGATTTCATGAACTGGAGAAGCTCGACATACCAGTTGAGCGGAAGCGAAGGATGCATCCCGCCCTGCAGCAGTATCGACCGCCCGCCCGCCGAGAACAGCTCGGAAATTTTCTCCCGAAGCTCGTCGCGTGAAATTATGTAAGCTTCAGGCGAATCTTCTTTTCGGAAAAACGCACAAAACCTGCAGCCGGATATGCAGACGTTTGAATAATTGATATTCCTGTCAACAACGTAGGTGACCGTACTGTCCGGGTGGAGCGTTTTGCGCCGCCTGTCGGCGGCGCTGCCGAGCGCGGCAAGCGGAGCTTCTTCGAAAAGCAGAAGCCCTTCTCCCGATAAGAGCCGCTCTCCCCGCCCGGCTTTTTCAAGGACAGCGGAAATGTTCTCCCCGCCTTCCATCAGGTCCCCTCGATACTGATTTCGCGCCTTGAATGCACCTGGCCCATGTCGAAGAGGTAACGCCCGAAACGGTTCAACCCCGAGAGTTCTTCCGCGGTGAGCGTAAAGTGAACGTTTTTCTCAAAATATGTTCTGACGATTTCCTCCGGCAGGCCGGACTCCGCTGATGAAGTTTTGATGATTTCTTCAATATTCTCAAGACCTTTTTCACGCGCGCCTGCAAGAACTCTTTCTATCTCTCCCACATTTCCGCGATTCTTTGCAATCCAGCACGCATACACGAACGGCAGACCCGTCAGGCCGAACCATTCCGCGCCCAGGTCGAGCACCGCTCCGCCCTGCGGCTCCGCGGTAAGCGCGTTATCGCCGATGACCAGAACGGCGTCATAAGCGTCGCCTGCGCCCGGTTTCTCCGGGTCGTACGGACCGAACACCGGGGAAAGGCCGTATTTTGACGCAAGGATAATTCTGAGCAGGCCCGCGCTCGTCAGCGAGTTCCAGTCGAGCCCGACGCGCTCAACTTCGCCGAGCGGCTTGTTCGTGATAAGAAGAATAGACCGCACCGGGCCGCGGCTTGCAATCACCGCGTCCGAGACGAAGGAATAGCCCGGATTCTGGAAAAGCGTTATCGACGAAAGCATCGCGATGTCGACTTCGCCGTCCTCCAGCATGCGGGACAGGACGCGTGGAGTCGCATATCGCAATTCAACGTTTTGAAGTTCTTCGAGTCCGTAAATGAGCGGCCGCGCGTTCATGTACGGTACGCAACCTATTCGTATGGGCTTTGTCATATCTCTGCCGTCAGCGTGTTATTATATTATAGATTGTATCGCGCTCGACCGGCTCGTATCCGGCCTCGCGGATAAGATGCACGATCTCGTCGACCGTAAGCCGCTCCGGAGTCTGCGCACCGGCCATGTGGGTTATCTTTTCCTGCACGACCGTCCCGTCGAGGTCGTCGACGCCGAACGAAAGCGAGACCTGCGCGAGCTTCAGCCCGAGCATTATCCAGAACGCCTTGACGTGCGGAAAATTGTCAAGCATCAGCCGGCCGATCGCGAGAGCCTTCAAATCGTCAACGCCCGTCGGTCCGCGGGACTCGCTCTCGAGCTCCGTGTTCCACGGATGGAACGCGAGCGGAATGAACGCCTGAAAGCCGCCCGTCTCATCCTGCAAATCGCGCAGTTTTATCATGTGCTCGATACGCTCCTGCGGCGTCTCAACGTGCCCGTAAAGCATCGTCGCGTTGGATTTCAAACCAAGCTCGTGCGCTTCCGCCATTATGCGGAGCCAGTCGTCGCCCGATAGTTTTTCCGGGCAGACCGCGTTTCGCACGCGTGTGGAAAAAACTTCCGCGCCGCCGCCGGGCAGTGAACCGAGCCCGGCATCCTTCAGCTTCGAAAGACATTCCCTTGTCGACATCCCGCCCTTTTTCGCAAAGTGCGCGATTTCAACCGCCGTGAAACATTGCAGGTGAACATCCGGGAACCGCTCGTGCAGCTCGGACATCATCTTTTCATAATAATCGAAACCGTAATCCGGGTGCAGCCCGCCCACGATATGGAACTCGGTAACGCCGCTGCCTCTTGCAGACTCCGCCGCCTCGATAATTTCGTCAAGCGACATCTCGTACGCGCCGTCCTCGCCGCGGCTGCGTGAGAACGCGCAGAACCGGCAGCGGTTCTCGCAAATGTTCGAATAGTTGATATGCCGGTTCACGACGTAATAAGTCGTTTTGCCGTGCAAACGCTCGCGGACCGCGTTTGCCGCAATCCCGAGCGCGGTCAGGTCGCTCGACTCAAAGAGGCGCAGGCCGTCACCCGCGCTCAGCCGCTCCCCTTCGAGTGCTTTGCGGATAATATCGCTGATATCTGAATTTCTTGTGTATTCTTTTATCGTTTCCACGTCCATCATTTCACCAGAAAGAGGTCGACGAGTGCGGTTATGAAAAGGAAAACGCTGACGCAGCCGTTCATCGTAAAGAACGCCGTGTTCACCCGCGAAAGATCGTACGGCTTCACGAGCGAGTGCTCGTAGATAAGCATTACCGCCGTCCCGACTATCCCGAAGCAGAAAGTATATCTCAGATGCGGCCACGCGAGAAACAGCACGCCAAGAAGCGCGACTATCATCGCCGCATGCAAGGCCTGCGACATAAGAAGCGCCTGCCTGATGCCGAACTTCGCAGGTATCGAGCGGAGCCGCTTTGCAACGTCGAAGTCGTAATCCTGGCACGAGTAAATTATGTCAAAGCCGGCGGTCCACAGCATGACGGCAAATCCCAGGACGGCGGTCGCGGCGGCGATTTTCCCGCTAAAGGCCCCGGTCACGGCGATGTGCGCGCCCAGGGGTGCAAGCCCCAGCGCGAGTCCGAGACCGAAATGCGTGAGCGAAGTAAACCTCTTCGTAAACGAGTAGCCGAGCAATACGACGAGCACGACCGGAGAAAGGGCAAAGGCAAGATTATTCATAAAGTATGTAAGCGCCACGAACGCGGCCGCAAAAACGATTGTCACCACCAGCGCAAAAGTGCGGGAGAGTTTGCCCGCCGGAATCGCGCGTTCGGCGGTGCGCGGGTTCTCGGCGTCGAGCCCTGCGTCTACGAAGCGGTTGAACGCCATCGCCATCGTGCGGGCCGCGACAAGCGCCGCGATTACCAGAAAGAACCGAAGCCAGCCCGGGTTCGTCACCGCGGCCACCGCAAGTGCGTATGCGGTAAGCGCAAACGGCATCGCGAATATCGTGTGCGCAAACTTTATCATGTCCAGGAAAACGAACAGGCGGCGAAGCGGTTTCTTCGACTCGCCTGTTTTTTCCGCAGATCCGGTGTGGGATGTCTCAGGTGTCATTACCGCGACCATCGTGGTGCTATCTCGACTTCGATTCCAAGGGCGTCGCAAATCCTCTGGACCATAAAATCGACCAGGTCCCCGACCTGTAAAGGGCCGGTATAGAATGCCGGGCAGGCGGGCATAACGACCACGCCGGCGCGGGCGAGTTTCGCGAGGTTATCGAGGTGCACCGCGCTCATGGGAGTCTCACGCGGCACGACGACGAGCCTTCGGCCCTCCTTCATCGTCACGGCGGCGGCGCGCGTGATAAGCGTCGGCGCAAGGCCCGATGCGATCGCGCCGCAGACGTCCATGCTTGCGGGCACTACCGCCATTCCGCCGGTCTGAAAAGAGCCGCTTGCGATCGGCGCGTGCAGGTCGTCGTTGCGGTAGCACTTTATCCATTCGGGCTCTGCTTCTGCCAGCTGGGCGACGTCTACGTCGTTCTCGCTTCGGAAAATCTCTGCGCCCGTTTTACTCGCCACGAGGTGTATCCTGTGCTTCTCCGCTGCAAGCGTTTCGAGCAGTTTTTTTGCATATACCGCACCGCTTGCTCCGGTGATTCCGACTACTATTTCGCTCAAGTCTGCCCTCCTCTTTCTCAGGGTCTTTATTAAAATGAAAAGTATGTGTTATCGTAAGGAGCAATTATAAATGTCGCGCGAAGCTCCTTATAACCGAAGAACCGAACAACCGAAGAACCGAATAACCGAAGCCACGGCTTATTCGCCCTGCGAAAGCGACAGGACGACGATATCGTAAATCGTATGCGTGTAAACCGCGGCCGCGAATCCGCGCAGCGCGTAAAGTATGCAGAAAATCGCCCCCGCTACGAACCGGAAAGTAAAGCTCGCGAGCCTGAACGGCTCCGGTCCCAGGTAATGGGCGAGCGAGAAAAGCGCGGCGCTCACTACTACCGCCGCGACAACCGCGGGAACTTCCGGAATTTCAAAACCTTTTTTCATAATCCTCAGGAAACCGCCGAAAAGAACGAGGCGAAATACGATTTCCTCGTAAACCCCCGCGCCCGCCGAGATGACAAGAATACTGAACGGGCCGATTTCAGCGGGTGAGACCGTCATCTCGGGATTCGCTTCTATCACCCACCGGGTAACCACAACCGCGACGACGCCCAGGATTATCGCGTAAAGCGTACATTCGCCGACCAGCGGCAGAACGTAATTCCAGCTGAACCTTTCCTTGTGCCTGAATACGATTGAAAGGACGATCATAAGAAGCATGATCGCGCCGGTAAAGCCAAGATATACCCATATCGCATATTCTTTGTAAGGCCCTTCTGACAGTTTTACTATTATAATCCATATGAAATCCACACCATTTGTTTCGTTCGCGACCGCGAGAATCGAAACCTGGTAGAAAAACATCACGGGCAGAACCAGCAGCATGCTGTTCCAGAAATCTTTCGTCCGCTCGAGATACTCCGTTCTGCTGAGTTTTTCGTCCATAACCTGCCTTCTTATAGAACAGGTATTATAGGCAGAGCTTCAGAAACGGTCAAGTCGAAAGCAAAGAGTGCCAGGGTGCTGGGATGCCGGGGTGCTGGAGTGCTGGAGTGCTGGTGTGCTGGTGTGCTGGAGTTAGTCTAACGTCTAACGTCGAACGTCGAACGCCATATATTTAATGGAGAATAGTAAGAATGCCCACCTTCCATAAATAAAATAATATGACGTTTGACGTTTGACGTTCGACGCTTGACGCCTGACGCTTGACGCTTGACGCTTGCGCTAGCTGAACGGCACGGGGCGGACCATCAGCATAAGCCTGTCCGCGACCGTCTCGAATCCTAGCGAGCGGTAAAGCGCGTGCGCGGCCTTGTTGTCGACCGGCGTGTACAGGCTGACCTTATCGACATGCTCGCTGAGCGCGGCCAGGAGGTGGGTCGTTATAGACCGCGCATAACCTCTGCGGCGGTAATCGGGCGCGGTCATCACGCCGCCGAGTTGGGCGGTGTCCTTGGTCATGAAATGCACGCCGCCGGCAGCGACTACTTTTTCATCCTCGCGAACCCACATGTACGGCCCTGACTCGAAAATTACGTCGCTCCAGAAGGCGAATTCGATTATGGAATAGAATTCCCTGAGCTCGGCAAGGCCTTCGCGCATGACCCGCCTTGCCGGCCCCTCCGGCTCGGGCGGAGCGCCTTCCCTTATCATCTGGTACTCGGGCCGGCGGGAAATTATCTCGCCCTGGATGCCGTAAAGCCCTTCCTGCCTGGGCGGGCATATGGTGACAAAATCACCCTCGATATCCTCAATCACTTCCGAAAGCAAAAGCGGCTCCAGCGACTGGTCGGAAGAGATGACCGTCACGGAAGGGAACGAGAAACCGCGGTAGATAATCACCGCGCCGATGGTTTTATCCTTTTCGCGCACCAGTATGAAATCCGTGTGCGCGGCGTGCGGCGGATAAAGGTCTGCAAAAGCCAGCAGGTTTTTATCCGGATCGGCCGCGGCGAGCACCTCGAGCTCTTTCATCCGCTCTTCGTCCGGAAGTCCCTGCCGCGCGTAGTAAACCTCGAAACTCAGCATTGTTTTTCCTCGTGTAGGGGCGCAGCATGCTGCGCCCCTACATGTTCTCGAGCATCAGGCTGCGGAAATGCGCGAAATGGTCGAGCGTGTCGTGCGGGCCGGGTGAAGCCTCGGGGTGGTACTGGACCGAAAAGCACGGAAGCGATTTATGGCGCATGCCTTCGTTCGTGCCGTCGTTCAGATTCACATGCGTCACCTCGACGCCGGAAGGCAGCGAATCCGCGTCGACCGCGAAGCCGTGGTTCTGGGAAGTAATATCCACCTTGCCCGAATCCAGCCTTTTGACCGGCTGGTTTGCGCCGCGGTGGCCGAACTTGAGCTTATAAGTCTTCGCGCCGAGCGCGGTCGAAAGAATCTGATGCCCCATGCAGATGCCGAAAATCGGGACCTTACCGAGAAGCTGTTTTACGATATCGGCCGCGTACGGCGCGCCCGCCGGGTCGCCGGGGCCGTTCGACAGAAACACGCCGTCGGGTTTCAGCTTCAGGATTTCTTCAGAAGGAAAATCAGCGGGTACAACCTTTACCTTGAATCCGTTCTCCACGAGACAGCGGAGGATATTGTACTTCGCGCCGTAATCCACAGCTACGACGTTTAATGTTTCACCTTCAAACTCGGGTCTGGGCGAGCCGAACTTTGAAATAAAACCCTCGTCCCAGTCGTACGGTTTTTTCGTCGTGACGGTCGCGATCATGTCGCGCCCGACAAGGCCGGGCGAGGATTTCGCCTTTTCGACAAGCGCGGCTTCGTCACCATCCGCGGTCGATAGAACGCCTTTCATCGCGCCTTCGAGCCTGATGTGGCGCGTCAGCCGCCGCGTGTCGATGCCGGAAATTCCGGGGATGTTGTTTTCGCCGAGAAACGATTCCAGGTCACCTTCGGCACGGAAGTTCGACACGACAGGCGAAAGCTCGCGGACGATATAGGCGACCACCTGCGGACGCGCCGATTCGAGGTCTTCCTTATTTACTCCGTAGTTGCCGATCTGCGGGTTGGTCATCGCGACCATCTGTCCGGCATAGGACGGGTCGGTCAGTATCTCCTGGTAGCCGGAAAGTGAGGTGTTGAATACGACCTCCCCCGCGACCTCCCCCGCGGCGCCGAAGGATTCGCCTGTGAAAATAGTACCGTCCTCGAGTGCAAGCCGTGCTTTCATTACTTTGGTCCTTCGGTCATTCGGTCAATCGGTCCTTCGGTCATTCGGTCCTTTGGTCTTATTAATAAATTAAAAACATGACTAAAAGACCAGAAGACCAAAAGACCGAATGACCTCTTATTAGCCGGAAGCATTATACACTCAACATCTGATCGCTCAAGTTTAAAGTGCTGGAGTGCTGGAGTGCTGGAGTGCTGGAGTGCTGGGGTGCTGGAGTGCTGGGGTGCTGGAGTGCTGGAGTGCTGGAACTGAAACACGCCTGCAACAAGCTGTACGGCTAAACAGGCTCTTGATTCTTAACTTTTAACTTTTGACTTTTTACTTTTTACTTTTTCTTTTCCCATTTCAAAGGCTCTTTGGGCGGGTTCGTGGCAACGTGTGCGCGCCACCTTGCGATCGCGGCCCTGTTCTCCGCTGCGAGAGCCGATATTTTGAAACCAAGATCCTGGCCCGGATACAACGCCCGCAGGACGGCCAGTGGATAGTGCATATCAGCCGGGTGTCCCGTCTCAACGCTGGAGTTCAGCAGGTCAATCGCCAGGTTCGCCGTGTCGGCCGGGTAGGCGTTGCCAAGTACGGCGAAATTGAAAGCTGTGAGCCTGATTTCATCCTCAAGGTCGGCGCGGCGGGCAATATCGGATGCATAACGCCATTTTCCGCGGCACCAGCCCATCAGGCACCAGCGCGAAATCAGCACGGCTTCCTCATCGGCCGCGCTTATCTGCAGCGACGAACCGGACCCCTCTTCGATCTTTTTCAGGTTCTCGCGCCGCAGCTTCAGAATATCGCTCACAAGCTTCAGAGCGTTCACCCATTGCTTCGCCAGCCGTTCGCGAAGCGAATACAGCCTCTCCGGCCTGACGTTTCCAAAAATGGAGTACGCTTCCGTCTTAATTCTTCGCGCCAGGCCTTTTTCGATTCCGGGGAACATGCAAAGGACCGCTACATTTTCCGCGGTCGCGTTGTATGGAAACTTCCCGCTCCTGTCCAGCCAGGCGCCGGAGCCGCGCTGCATCGCCATTGTGAAATGCGCGGCCTCCTGAAACCATCTCTGCTTCACCAGGCGGTCAACCGGCTCGCGGCCGGCTTCGAATATCATGAAAAGGGTTCCCATAGTGCTCGAATACAGGTAATTCGGCGGTATCACGAGCTTCGATTGAACGTCTTTCCATGCGCCGGAAAGCGCCCTCTTCACCTTGCGGCTGCCTTTCTTGCCGAAGGCCGCCGCCGCCGCCAGCCGAAGCCCGACAAGCGGAATCATGTTGCGCTCGAAACCGTAAAGGTCGGGCCAGATTTTGCCCGACATGCCGCTGAGGTACTCTTCCACAATCGCGGCCGCGGCTTTTCTGTTCACCTTGACGCCGAGCATCGATGCGCCGCAGAGCGCGGCTGAATACCAGAAGCGGGTAACGTCATCCGGCCTCAACGGTTTGTTGATATTCTGCCTGGACTTGAGGATTGAAATCCAGG
The DNA here is from genome assembly GCA_004376375.1 of Planctomycetota bacterium. Lineage (GTDB taxonomy): Bacteria > Planctomycetota > E44-bin39 > E44-bin39 > E44-bin39 > E44-bin39. The sequence goes on along the minus strand of SOJX01000086.1, from coordinate 4,268 downwards.
ATTTCCGCGCGGACTCGAGCGCAGCCTTCACGCCGTCCCCGAGTGACTCGTCGCCGAGGTGTCCGGCAAAGAGCGCGAACCTGCCCGCGTCTTCTATCCTTGCGAAAGTCCGGCAAGACTCCATGAACTTTCGGGCGTTTTTGAGCGCGACATGATCGCTCGAAAGTCCGAACTGCATCAGCGCATAGACGACCGTCGCCGTGGTGCCCGGATTTGAACCGGTAATGCGGCGATCGATCCGCCACCCGCCGTCGGCCTCCTGGTTCTCGAGCAGGTACAGAGCGCCCTCGGCGAGCCAGTCCGAGTCGTCGCCCGGGAGCAGTATCTTCGGCCACGTTTTCTGCAAGTTCTTTAATGCTCTCTTGCGTTTCTGTTCCGACCATAAACCTTTCTTCTTTGCGCTTTTTTTCTCTTTCTTCTCCGGTTCTTTTTCCTCTTCTTCGGTCTTTTTCTTTTCCCAGGCTGTTGTTAACATCCGGCTGACATTTTCGCGCGCCGATGCGTCACGCAGGAAATCCACCGCGTCCACTTCAACGTTCAGCATCCGGCCCACAAGCAAGGCAATTGTCAGCGCGTGCCCGGCTTCCGATTCCGCAACCAGTTTTGCGGACGTTTTCATGTCTTCATCCGACATGGCCTCGTGACGGATAATATTCGCGACTGCACCTGCTTTGTATTTATCGGGAAGAACGACGGAACGAATCGCGTCCTTTGCGGCGTCAAGGTCCATCGTAACGAGCTCTTCAAGAGCTGCCCCGAAAGTGTAAGCGCGGCGCAGATCGACCAGTGAAGGCTTTGGCGCGCCGCATGCTTCCTTGAGCGCCTTTGCAAGCGGCTCGACCGCGGCGTCTCTCAGTCCGAGCATATTCTGGAAGTGTTTTTCAAAACCGGCGGCAGACCCGGTAGAAAGCCTGTCAATCAACAGCCTGGCAACCAGCCCCCTGCCCGTCCTCGGGTCGGGCTGCTTGAGCTCCTCGACCTCGACTTCCCTCGTGGAGCGGGTGAGAAAAAGCAGTCCGAAGGCTGTAGTCACGTTCGGGCAGAAGGCGGTCCCGTCCCACATACCGACCCGCGTTTGCGATTCGACGAGGTGCGAAGCGCCTTCGGCGTACCAGTCGTGGCAGCCGACGTTTTTTCGTTTTGAAAGAATCGCTGCGCGCTCCAGCGCGTACAGGTAGTAATGTACGTGCGTCGAATAGGTGGGCGGATTCCTGGACACGCTCCAGTTACTCGCAATCCACGCGAAAGCGTCGTCAATCGCCCCGGCCGACGCTTCGGCATATTTTTTCTTGCCTTTTTTCCCGAGGTGTGACATGCAGATCATGATCCCCGCGATTCCGGAGCAGGTCATGCTGCCGCTGGGGGCCTGCGTTTTCTCGGGGGTATAACCCCATCCGCCTTTTTCCTGGGTATCGATCAGATGCCTGAGCGCGGCAAGCCACACCTTGTCCGGTATCTTTATCTTCGCCATGGCGCAGGCGTGAAGACCCAGAAGCGCAAACTGCATGCAGGAATGGTCGCCCTTCGAATGGGCCGAAGGCCGGTAGGTGTAATGCCACGTGCCGCCCGGGAGCATGGCGCCTATAAACCACTGTGCATATTTCTTCAGTTTGGAGTAATATTTCGTCGCTCCCAACTCGGCGAGCACCATCGCGAGCAGCGCGTTTGAATACGAATTGTTTACCGTCGAGGGATTTGCGTTCGTAATATGCTTCAGCGCGCGGGCAAGCGCTTTGTCGAGCCCGGGAATGATCTTCTTCACGCTGCCTTTACCGATCGGAGTCGCGCGGTAGCCTTTCGACTCAGGCGCGGCCTGGACGACGACCCGTGATTTCAGGAGCGCGAGCACGCAGAGCGCGGTCGTCCCGATGTCAATCGATCCGCCCGCGGCGCCGCTGACCTGGTAAGTCCATTTTCCGTCGCTCCCCTGCTGCGAGAGCAGGAACTGCACGCCGCGGTCGATCGCGTCGTTGATCTCTTCCGGCGAAACGGGCAGGCCGATTTCTTCCGCGCCCGAGGCCAAGGTGGCAGCGGTGCAGACAGCTGCGGAAACGAATATCAATATCTTTATAATTTGCATAGCCTTAATTCTATCCGGGAAAGCGCCCGGTTTCAATGCGCATTTCGCGTTATGACTATTCCCGCGCGCCGCCATTTCTCACTGAACTCATCGTGAGTATAAGAATGCTTTCCTTTCAGCGGATCTCCGACGATTACATGTTCATCAGTAATTTCCATCACGGTGATATAATGGTCAATTAGAAAGGAAAACTTGATGACTGCAATTATAACTCCCTCCGTATTTTTCAGTTCTGACAGAGAGCCGAAAGACCGGTACCTGCACTTCAGGCCATGCTCCGCGTACTTTTGGGTAAGTGCGTCGCACAAAAGGTCCGGCGGAGTGCCGGCTACCGGGCTGGTATAAGCCAGAACGGCAAGCTCGCCTTCTTCCGCTTCGATACCGAGCATTTTTAGCGCCGTAACAGCCGACGCCGGCCCGCAGTTGAACCCGTTACTTTGAAGACAGACACCTTCAGTGTCAACTACCGTTTCAAGCTTCTCATGATAACTTCTCATTAAAACCGGCAGCAGGAACGGAAGTACGGAGAGAAACAAAACGGCAAAACCCATCAGCGAAACGACAAGAACCTTTTTTACCTCCCCCTCAAGACGTGAAAGTGGAGTCGTCAGCAGCATCGAAATGACAGGCCCAAAAAGCACGAACTCGAACCGGCCCGCCATTATCCAGGAGAAAGGCGCCACAAAACCCATTTCCGGAATTCTGCGGCAAAGCGTAATCACTATTAGAAGGATAAGAGGTATAAAATACCCGAGGATCCACCACGGTTTTCTGAGCTTTGAAATCAAATACCCGGAAAAACTTCCGGCTACCGCGAGGACGACAACACCAAGAACTTCAAGCAGGCCTGAAACCGTTTCCATTTATGAGGTTGGAAGGTTCAAAGGTTAAAAGGTTAAAAGGTTAAAAAATAATGACCTTCGAACTTTTGAACTTTTGAACTTTTGAACTCATGTCCCAACTTAACGCTTCGAGTACTGGGTCGAACGCCGTGCTTTACGAAAGCCGTATTTCTTGCGCTCAACCTTCCGCGCGTCACGCGTCAGCCATCCGCCGCCCTGGAGGGTTTCCTTCTGCTTCGGCTCGGCAATGAGGATGGCCCTTGCGATCCCGAGCACAATCGCGCCGGTCTGGCCGGTCATACCTCCGCCGTAGGTGTTCGCTACAACGTCATAGCGTCCCATGCATTTCGTCGCCCTGAGCGGGGCCAGGATATCACGCTGGTAACGCGCAAGCGGCAGGTACTGGTGCATGAGCTTGCCGTTGACCGTTATCTTCCCAGGACCTTCCATCATCCGGACGCGCGCGATCGACGACTTGCGCCTCCCGGTCGCATAATAAACGACCGGCCTGGGCTTCGCGGCATCCTTGGCCGGAACGGCTGCCGGGGCAGGGGTCGGCGAAGCGGTTGCTTCCTCCTCTGCAGGCGGCGTCTCCGGCTGGGCCTCAGGAATACTCTCCTGCTTCTCTTCGTCCTCGGCCGGTTTCTCCCCGGCGTTCTGTTCGGGGTTTGCTGCGGACTCGTCTAACACCAATAGCCTCCTCTTTATTTCGATTTCCTTGTCTGAATCGTCAGCGGTTCCGGCGACTGGCCGTCGTGCGGATGATTCGGGCCCGCGTAAATCTTGAGTTTCTTTATCATCGCGCGGCCGAGCTTGCTCTTTGGAAGCATCCTTCGAACCGCAAGGCGGATTATCTCCTCGGGCTTTTTCTCAAGCATCCTTGCATAAGGGATAAGCTTGAGCCCGCCGGGATACCCCGTGTATCTCTTATATTTCTTGGTTTCAGCCTTCTTGCCGCTTATGGCAACCTTCCCCGCGTTGACAACGACGACATAATCCCCGGTGTCGACATGCGGCGTATAGATGGGCTTGTGCTTGCCCATGAGACGCATTGCAATTTCGGTTGCCATCCGGCCGAGTATGTGGTCGGTCGCATCAACGACCCACCACTTCCTCTCAACCGACTCTTTACGTGCCATATACGATTTCATAGCGTTATCCGTGTAGAACAAGCCATTATGCAAAGATCACTAAGTTAGCACGTATGGGAATTAATGTCAAGAAGAAGTTTTGGAGTTCTGGAGTGCTGGAGTGCTGGAGTGCTGGAGTTGAAAAGTTAGGGGATATAGCCCGATACTCGGTACTCGGTACTCGGTACTCGGTACTCGGTACTCGGTACTCGGTAC
>SOJX01000098.1 GCA_004376375.1 Planctomycetota bacterium | reverse complement strand
GGATTCCGTCAACCCGATGGGGACGACCGCGGGTACCGTATGGTCGTTCAGTGTGTTTATCCCGGTGACGGTGAGCATATCGTCAATAGATCCTGTAAGCGGTTTGTGCGCAGGCCTTACGTTTGTCAACGTTTACGGAAACGAGTTCGACGGCACCTGCACGGTCTTAATCCGCGGCACGCCGGCCTATGGCGTGACGCTGCAGAACGTGAACTGGATTACCTGCTTCGCGCCCGCCGGAGCCGAAGGCTTCGCAAACGTTTCCGTTGACAAGGGGCCGGGACTCGCAAACGACACGCTTATTGATGGGTATGAATACCTGGCGTTCCCCGCCGAGGTGCAGGTCAACACGACCCAGACCGTGACCTGGGCGGACCAGTGTGATCCGGAACTTATTATTACTTCCATGAACGCCGCGATTGTCTACTTCGGCGATAACCGCCGCGCGGATATGAATTCGCGCTTCTCGAGCGAGATATACTGGAGCACGGAACCGTGGGGTAGCAACGTCGCTATGTACGGCACCTACAATTCCTCTAATGTGCCGTACCGCGAGGAGCCGCAGGTCATTCTCGGCTCGGGCCAGGATCTTTTCATGACCTGGCTTCAGTACGACGGAGGCAATGAAAGCGTATACTTTGCCTCGACTCCCGACAACTTTGTCTGGAGCACGCCGGTAAAGGTCTGCGACGTCAACGACGTTTTCGGCGACTGGATAGAAGACTCGAAAATGGTTTATATACCGGGAGCAGGCGAGCTTTCAGTTTTCATAATGAGTGGAAACGATGACGAAATCTCCCAGATTGTCCGCTTCATTTCGACCGACGACGGGCTCACCTGGCCGAGCAGCGATAACGTTACCGACGCCGATGATCCGATTTGGGATTTCGACGCGGCTGCGAACTCTCTCGGCGGCATCGGCGTCGTATATGCCAACGTGACCAACATAGTCACTGAAGACGTCCAGATTTACGCCAAGTACTGGAACGGCGTATCCTGGACCGGTCCGTTTCGCGTCGACAATGACAGTACGGATGCAACCAAAGGTTTCCCGATATTGCGTGTCGGCTCAGATGATACGCTCTACGCGGCGTGGATAGACAACCGCAGCGGCAACCTCGATATCTATTTCTCCAAGAGTTTCGATAACGGGGCGACGTGGACCGGGAACTCGATCGTCGATGACAACGCATCCGACACGTGGGAGTTCGACTTCATTATCGATAGTCTGGATAACATGTGGATCGGAATAATTGATAACCGTTCTGCCCTGGTAAATAGCACATGGGTTACCGGGTCCACCGACTGGGGCAACACGTGGTCCGCCCCGGTCCAGGCTGACTCCGGCACGAGTAACGTTGAAGGCATTGATATGGCCTGCCTTGATAACGGCACGTTGTACGGCGCCGTCCGTTTTAATGACGATATATATGTGATAACATCGACGGACGGCGGCTCCACGTGGGCAGCCCCAATACGCGCGACCAGTGACCTCGAGGATACATCCGCAGGCGCGCTGGAAGACTTCGTGCGAGTGGCGAGGCATGATGGCGGCCTGGGCAACATGTGCGCACTATGGCTCACGGGCCAGCCGATGGGCACGTTCAGCCCGCAGATTCGGACCGAGTATTCAGACGACGACGGGGCGAGCTGGACGTCGGATAACACCGTTGTCAACGATATTCTGTTCCTGCCGCCTGAAGACGAAGAAGACTTGCGGGGCGACCCGGTCCTGGTCGCGGCGCCGACGCTGCTTGCAAACGCGGGTGCGACGCTTGCGTTCTTTGCCGCGTGGTCGGACGGGCGCAACAGCTCGAGCGACTGGGACCAGACGGGCGCCATCTACTTCAACTGGGCGAACGCGTCCGGAGACTGGCAGGAGTACCCGAACATCTGCGTCACCGACAGCCCGGGTACGCTGTTTGAAACCGATCCATATCTCGCCATGGACAACGCGGGTACGATGCTTTGCGTCTGGACCGAGTACGACGGCACATCCGAGTGGCAATCGGAACCGAAAGGCATCCGCGTGGCGAGGTCGACCGATTGGGGTCAGACATGGGGTAACTATGATTATCTTAATACATCGTCCACCAACTGGCGCCGCAACCCGCGGCTCGTTTATGACGAGGCAAAGGGTCTCTGGTATGCGGTCTGGCAGGACTCTCGCAACGGCGGCGATAACTGGGACTGGGACATATACTGCAAGGTCAGCGACGATGGCGGCGTCACGTGGGAAAACGAAACGCAGGTAAACACCGTCGCTTCGAGTTATACCCAACAGCCCATACCCGTTATCGACCCGACCAACGGACGCCTGTACGTCTTCTGGATGGAGGGCGGCGTTGCCTACCAGTTCTCCGATAACGGCTGCCAGACGTGGAACGGCTCCGACACCTGGGTGGACAACAGCGGCTGGCCGTCGGGCAACGCGAGGTCGTATGACGTGGCCTTTACCCCGGAGGGCGCTGCGCAGATCGTAATCGACCATACCGACGGCTCGCCGGAGATAACCGACTGGCGCGTGCTTCTGCAGCGCGGCCTGCCCGGTATTAACGCCTGGGGACCTCCGATCTCCGTGCCTGATGAGGGCGTTGTAGATTCAACGGTGTTGAAGTGCGCCGGCGCGCTGGCGGTCAAGCCGTCGACGTCCGAGGTGATAATCGTCTGGCCGGACGCGAGGGATGACCTCACCTATGACAGAAACACCGAGGTATACACGACGAAAGGCAGGTAGTTCTTCCCTGAAATGAAAACGCGGCCCCGGACAGTTTCCGGGGCCGCGTTTTTTAATCGAACTTTATTTGCCTTTTTCCTGCCTATTTGCGGCTTCCGCGTTTTCAAGGACTTTGCGGAGTATGGTCAGTTCTTCCCTGTAACCTTCCTCAAGGCTTTTCTGGTAGTCGGTTTTCGGCTTGCCTGTTTTTTCGGGGTCGGGGAGCTCGGCAAGCTTCTGCTCGACCAGGGCGATAATACCCTTGTATGCGGCCGCAATCAGCCCGTGCGGCTCGACCGGTTTAATCTTGAAATCGGACGGCTTTACGGTTTTTCCCTGCGCATCGGACGCGCCGCCGAAGGCGATTATCTGCATGTCGAGCCGGGCGCCGGATTTCGAGAAAACCATTCCGCCGACCGGCACGGCGTGCGAAAAGAAGCGGAAGCTGCCGCCGACCGCGCGGTCGCGGGATACAAATACTTCGCCGGAGAATTTTCCGCCGGCGATAACGGCGTCGGCGGCCAAATACCTGGGCGGTTTCTTGCCCTTGATTTCTTCGTATTCCTGCTCCTTGTCGCTCAAGTCGATGGCGAAGGTCGAGGTTACGGACTTGATTTCACCGGCGGCGCGGGCCGTGCAGATGGTCTGCCTGATTTTCAGGATACTGCTTTCAATCGCAACGGCTTCGCGGACGATAACGCTTCCGTCTCCCCGCAGGTGCTTGACCCAGTCGCCTGCCTTTGCATCTTTGAAAAAAGATTTGAGTTTTGACGTGTCCATCGGCGGCGCGACCGGTTTTTCTCCCGCCGCGGTCGCACCCGGTTTTGCCCAGCTCGATTGCGGCTCATCCGGGCTGCACCCGCAAAGCAGCGGGAACACCGATGCATTGATAATGAAAAAAACAGATATAAGGCTGCGGATTCTTTGATGCATCACAATCCCTGCTTTAATAGTTAATCCTCCAAAGCATGTTCTAATTTCTAAGGGTTTTAAGGAAATATTTCAATGCCTATTTCATGGATTTCTTTTTAACTCTTTTGCGTTTCGCCCCCTTCCAGCCGGGGGAGGACCCGTATCGGGCGCGTCGATGTCGACAAGGTAATGGTCCTTCGTGCATTTTTTTAGTTTTTTCCCCACGCGTTTGAGAACGCCGTTCAAGGCGTCAAGGTATATCTTGCGCTCAGCCGTCCATCTTCCTATGGTCACAATATGAATATTTGACCTGGCGGCCGGGTGGGCTTTATAAAGCGCATCCTTGGCCTTGATAACGTCGCCGGGATTTATCTTTTTCCGTCCGGCGTTCGTTTCATCGCCGAAGTCCACGACGAAGAACTGCACCGTATCACTCATCTTGGAAAAGACCCGGCCGGTGTTGATTTTCAATTCCTTGATGTACCAGTTTATATTCTGCGCTCCGGCACCTTTGCGCGTGAATTTACTGCACTTGTGTTTTTTCCCGGTGTCGGGCATTATGAATACGTCGTCCTTTTTATAAAAGGAACCGTCATCTTTCAGGTCTTCTTCCATCTGCGCGGCCTCGAACGTAATGGACGCACAGTTGATATCATAAAGAATCCCCTTATCGTTATGGAACAACCTGCGGAATTTGTAATCCTTCTGTGTTACTTCCGTGACTTCCCAGATCTGAAGGTGATCCTGTTGTACGAGACATTTGAGCCACATGCCCGGCCTGATGCCTTTTGTGCCGTTTTTCTGGGAATCGGCGACTTTTTTTGCCGCAGGGGTGATGGGAACCTTTATATAAGGAGCGGCCTTAATGGGTTTTGCCGCAGGCTTTGACCGGGAAGCGCCGGTAAAGTCTCCAAGATCAACGTTGACCTGTTCGACAAGGTTTGACCAGGACACCTCAAGAGCGTCCGCGGGCTCCTGATACGCGGCCCCGGCTTTCTTGTGATCACCGGCATTTACTTTCATTCTTGAGCTGTCTTTTGCGGCGCCGCAGTCAAGCAGCCAGAGCGTCACTTTCTCGTTTTTGAACGAGAAAACCCGGCCCCCGACCGGTACTGAAAAACTGTACGCATCGATGGAGCCGACCTGGGCGTTGCGGTCCCGGCTGCAGGCAACATCGAGTTTCATTTTCATGCCGTTTATGGCGGTCTCGGTTTTCACAATCTTTCCTTTTTTTTCATTCGCTTCCATGTTTTCCCGGGTCATATCATCCCAACCCAACAGGTTTGGCCTTGTTGTCCATGTTTTTTTCGACGGTTTCCCGGAATTGTCGTAGAAGCGCTTTTCGATCGTAGCCTCCTGGCCGGAAATGGCTTTGACCTCCCAGACTTCAATTCTCTCCGGCGTCCAGTACTTTACCCAGTCGCCGACCTTTACGTTTTTAAAGTACCACTTGAGCTTTGACACGTCGACCGGCTTCGAAGGTTTCGGCGGGCTTTTCGCGGGGCCCGTCGTTCCCGCGGGCGGTGTCGGGGTGGTCTTTCTTGTTCCAATGCCGATGTCGCAGCCGTGGATGCATAGTGCGGCAATAATAATGACCGGAAGGGTAATTCGGTGCGTTTTGAACTCCATTTCATCCTCCTCATTAAAATAAAAAGGCAAACGCTCAGCGCCTGCCTTCCCCATAATTTGAATTGTCTCAAAGCTAACCCAGTGCCGGCATCGATACTGTCTGCCGCCTGGCTAAACCTTTCCGGAAAGTTTGATGGTTATTCTTCTTCCTTTTTCTTCTCGAACGCGTCGCCGCCGCCCGCGTCGATGTCGACGGGGTCGTAATCCCTGTTGACCTTTTTCTGTTTGCGTCCCGCGCGTTTCAGAATTCCGTTCAGGATGTCCAGATATATTCTCAATTCATCTTTCCATCTGTTGATCTGTTTTTCGTGAAAGCTGTCTTTCAGGTTCTGCGACGGGAAAAGATTGTCCAGGTTTTCCAGCGCCTTGCGGACGTCGCCTTTCTTTACCTTCATGCGCTCGGCGTCGGGTTTTTGGCCGAAGTCGATGACATAGAGCCATATGTTTTCGCCGTGCTGGGAGAACACGCGCCCGTTGCTGATTTTCGTTTCGTTTATATGCCAGTTCTGCGCGCGGCGCTCGCCGTATTTTCGGTCGAACCTTACAGACTCGTATTCCTTGCCCGTGTCAGCGAGCACGAACGGCTTGTCTTTGTAGATTTCCCATGTCCCGTCGGCGTTGCTCATCTTCTGTTCCCACATCGTTTCGTTGTCTTTGAATTTTTCAGGAGCTTTCTCAATGTTGTACAAAACCTCGCGGTTGTTGTAAAATCTTCTATAGAAGGTATAGCCTTCTTCGGTGACCTCTGTAATGAGCCATATCTGGATGTGGTCTTTCCGCACAAGCACCTTGACCCAGTTGCCCGGCCTGATGCCTTTTGCAGGACATTTGAGAGAGTCGGCTTTTTTCTTCGCCGCATCCGTCATCTTTACCAGCGGCGTGTCCTTGTCCTTGATAGGTTTCTTGGTGTTCGACCCGCCCCCGCTCGAGTCCCACTGGCGAAGGTCTTTGCAGACCTGCTCGATGAGGTTCGTCCACCCGATTACGAGCGGATCGGTGGGTTCCTTGTAATCGGCTATTGCCTTCTTATGGTCGCCGGCCTTTACCTTCATCCCCGCCTTGTCCTTGGCGTTTCCGTAATCCAGCAGCCGGAGGGAAACCTCGTCGTTTCTGACCGAAAGCACGCGCCCCTCGAGCGGCGCCGAAAAGCTGTACATGTCGATGGAGCCGATCTGCGCGTTTCGGTCGCGGCTGCAGACGATGGTGAGCTTCATTTTCTTGCCGTTGATTTCAGCTTCCGTATGCTCGATTTTGCCGTTTTTCTTGTTGATCACCATGTCTTCGTCGGTCCTGTCGTCCCAGCCGAGGAGGTTTGGCGTGGTTTTCCATGGTTTTCGTATCGGCTTGCCGGAATCGGCGTAGAAGTGCTTTTCGATGGTGGCTCTCTCGCCGGAGATCGCCTTGACTTCCCAGTTCTCGATCTTGTAGGACGTCCAGTACTTCACCCAGTCGCCGACCCTGACGTTCTTGAAGTACCACTTGAGCGTCGAGGTATCCATCGGCTCCCTGGGTTTATCTTCTTCCTTGTCTTCCTCGTCGTCAAGCGAGCTGGACGCCTGCTTGTACGTGTCTTCCAGCACGCTTTTTCCGGTCGTACTGACCGCGACAGCCGTGCCTTTTTTTGCTTTCTTCGGCACTTTCTTGGTGCCGACGCCTATATCGCAGCCGTGGATACACAGCGCGGTAATAACGACGAGAAAAATAAAGAGGCCCAAAAACATGTTGGTTTTTTTCGGCATGGGTTCCTCCACGGGACTTTTGCGTGAAACAGCCATATTGTCACACGCTTCTGGCGCCTCGGACCGGTCGCTGGTCTTTTCCCGGCGCTATTATATCACGATTCTCAGACAATGCAGAAAATTCTGCCTATGAAATGCGTCATGTCAAGACAATTCCAGGGCTCCGCGAAGGCCCGTTTTAAGCCGGCAGATTCCTCTTGAAACGGAGGCTTCGGCACGATAAAATCTAGCTTTTGGATTATCTACTCAGGTAGCAAAGGTATTATTGTGCCCAAGCTGACCATAGAAAAGGGGCCGCACGCCGGCCGCGAGTACCAGGTCAAGGACGGCATGGTACTCGGCCGCGACCGCTCGTGCTCGATACAGTTCATGGAATCGGAGGTGTCCCGCTTCCATGCGCGGATACGCGTCCGCGAGGACGGGGTGTACATAGAAGACCTCGGCAGCGTCAATGGAACGTGGATCGGCGACACGCGTCTCGATAAGGAGTACAGGCTCGAGGACAGGGAACTTTTCAGGATCGGTGCGATCAAACTTTCGTACATGGAAGAGGACGTCTCACCCGAAAGCAAAGGCGGCTATTTCCTGAAGGTGCTTGACGGTCCTTACACTGACCGCGAGTTCCGTGTCCGTTCCGAAATGGTCATAGGCCGCGACAAAAGCTGCGATATACAGCTTCTCGAGGCCGAGATTTCGCGTGAACATGCAAGACTATCTTTGGAGGGCGACCGCCATTACGTGGAAGACCTCGATAGCTCCAACGGCGTTCTGGTGAATCGCCGCCGGATAGATTCGGAAGAGCTGAATCCCGGCGATATTCTGACCGTCGGTTATACGTCAATGTTGTTCTCCGGGACCGAGGTGGAGGTCGGCGATTACGACATTGATGAACTCAAGCCCGAAGGCGATACAAAGCGGCCCGAAACTGAAACAGCCGAATTGATGGTAAAACCCCTCACCCGCTTTGGGCCCGGGCCGCTGGACGTGATGGTGCCCGCGATGACCGACGTTACCGTGGAGGCGATTTTCCTCGACACGATCGAGGGCAGCATAGACGAATACCTGAGCAAGACGGAAAAAGACCTTTTCCGCTTCCAGTTCGCCACCGACGAGGCCAGCATCGACCGCGCGGGCGAAGCAGTTTCCTCGCTGGTGGAGCGTACGCCGCTTGACAGCGACGAGCAGAACAAAATCGTGGCGGCCATTCGCGAGGCCCTGGGCAATGCGGCGCGCCACGGCAACCGTTACGACCCCGAGAAATGCATCGGCCTCGATCTGAGCCTCGAGCCCGACCGCCTTGTCGTTTCGGTGATTGACGAGGGCTGCGGGTTCAACCACGAGTCTCTCTTTATTGAGACGGTTACTCAGGACGCCGTCGACGCGGCACGCGAGCGGATCGCGGCCGGGGGGATTGGCGGCCTCGGCTTCATTCTGATGAAGAAATGCGTCGACGAAATAGAATTCAACGAGGCAGGTAATCGAATTACCATGACGAAAAACTATCCGGAGAATTGAACATAGTGGCTGGTAGTTAGTGGTTGGTCGTTAGTGGTTAGTGGTTTTTCTTCACTAACGACAAACGACTAACGACAAACGACTAACAACTAACGACTCTTACGAGGAAGGAGCACGGCGATGCCTATTCCGGCTAAGTGCCCAGGCTGCGGCAAAACGGTCAATGCGCCGGACAAATTCGCTGGAAAACGCGTGAAATGCCCTGAGTGCAAGAGCACCATGGAGATTCCCGCGGCTGACGGAAGCGGACGTGTTGACGAAATGCTTGACAAGCCCAGCAAAAAGACCACGACCAAGCTGGGCGGAAAGACATGCCCGAACTGCGGCAGAGCGTGGGCATACGACGACGTTTTCTGCACCGAATGCGGCACAAACCTCACTACCGGGAAAAAGGCGAAAGGACTGTAAAAAAGTATGAAATATGAAGGATGAAGTATGAAGAAAGTATGAAGTATGAAGGATGAAGTATGAAACAGAAGATTTCATGCTTCACACTTGTTTCCTTGTTCCTGTCTCTAAGACACGCGCAGCAAGCTGCGCGGCTATATTTATTCTTTTCTTTTATGCTTCTTTTCTTCCCTTCATCCTTCATACTTCAGCCTTCATAATTTCTTCATCCTTCATACTTCATTTTTTCTTCGGCTGCCAGAATGGGTCTGATTTCCGGGGGCCTTCGAATTTGTCGGGCTGGTAGCCGTGGTCGCGCTTGCGGATGATCCGGACCTCTTTCAGGTAATCGCCCCTCCGAAGTCTCCCCAGCACGTCAAGCCCGGCGATGACACGCCCGAACGATGTGTTCTTGCCGTCTATTTCCGGCATTGTGACAAGCGTGATAATAAACTGGCTTCCCGCGCTGTGGGGCTCGCTGCCCTTCGCGGTTGTTATGGTGCCGCGGAAGTGCCGCCTGGGCGAGCTCTCGTCCCGGATCGTATAGCCCGGCCCCCCGAACCCGTCGTTGTCCGGGTTGCCGTCGCGGGAGTTCGGGTCGCCTCCCTGGGCGTAGGCCCCGTGCTTTACCGAGTGGAAGCGCGTGCCGTCGTAAAACTTTTTTTCCGCGAGCGAGATGAAGTTGGCGACGGTGTTCGGCGCGTCGTCCTCGAAGAGCTCGAGTATTATCTCGCCCCGGTCCGTGATAAGCTTTACCCGGGGGAGGTCGTCGCGTTTTGCTTCTTCGCTGCGTTTCTTTTTCTCGATCGCCGCGAATTCGACGTATTGCCTGGCCCACTCGAGCAGTCCCGCGGCGTAAGGTTTCAATTGGGGCGCAGTGATTTTCCCAACCACTTTTTCAAGCGTTTTAACCGCCTCGTCGTATCTGCCGTCCCAGAAGAGGAACTGGCCGCGGTAGACGTGAAGCGAAGGGTCATCGGGTTCGATTTTAATCGCGTTGTCCATTGCCGCGACCGCATCGGAAAACCGGTAAAGCCGGTGCGCAAGGAAGAACGCCCGCTCGGCCTGTGCGCCGGCGTCCTTCGGGTGAGATGCCGCGTACCTGTCAATCAGGTCTACCGCCTTTGCCACCAGCCGGTCGTCGGGGTTTTCAATATAACATGCCATAAGGCGTTTCAGGATTTCTATGTCGTCCTTGCGAAGCCCGTATGCCGCTTCTAAGGCCGCGCGTGCGGCGCCGACGTCGCCGAGCTCGGAATAAACCATGCCGGCGTAAACCAGCGGCCGCGGACTGCCCGGGAAAGCTTCGACATATTCTTTCAGCGCGTTTTTGGCCGCGTCGCGGTCCTTGACTTTCGTCAGGTACAAAGAAACGATTTCCCGGTAAACCGGATGAAGGCCGGGGCATCGCGAAATAGCTTCCCTGAAATCGGCGATTGCGGCTTTGAGTTTTCCTTCCCTTTCGCGCATCAGGCCGCGGAAGTACGGGATTGCCGGTGTTCCGGGAAGCTGTTTTTCCATCTGGTCAATCGTTATGTGCAGGTCTTTGAATTTTCCCGCCTTGGCCTGGCGCTGGGCGAGCGTGCTCATTGTGCGGAAGAATTTGTCTTTCTTGAACTCGGCGTCGAAAGAAGCGGCTTCCTTTTCAGCCCGGGCGATACTTTCCCCGTCGGGCCAGGTGGAGGCCGGAACAATAGCGGCGAGGCCGCGTTTCGGATCGTTGGACCTGACGATCGAGTCCGGATAGCAGGCCGTGGTGTCCATGCTGCTTCCGATTACCACGAAGCCGCAGAAATATTCTTTCTTGCTTCCGGCGGTTACGCCGAGTCTTGACAGGCTGATCTGAAGCTCCGCCTGCCAGCGGTTTTTTGAATCCGTGTTCGCCTTGGCGGTCCACCCGCCCGCCGACTCAACGGGCAGGAATTTTCTCCGGCCGTCGAAAGTCGTACGGTCGTGCTGTTCGTTGTAGCGCGGCTGGCTGAAGAACATGTAGGGGTTGAAGCCGAATGAGTCAATGGATTTGCCGTCGCCAGACCAGAGGAACTGCACCTCGTTTACGAATTCGTAGGGCTGCTCTATATCGCAGGCGATGAAAAGCCATCCTCCGGAAGTGACAAGCCTGATAGCGGCGCTTGAATTGTCGGGAAGAAGCAGGTCGATTGTATGGGCGCCTTCGTACTCTTCGGCCGAGACTTTCCCATCGACAACCGGCGCCTTGCCGTCCGGGACGGCGATTCTTACGCGTTGCGGCTGTTCTTCCGCCTGGGCGAATGATTTGGTGGTAAGGCAGGAAACGGCTGTAAAGACTATTATCAGCAGGAAAACGGGTGGAATTCTACCCTGGGTGATATCAGCCATGTTTTTTTCCATCCCCTTTGACGGCAAAACCCATTATATACCCGGGAAAAAACTTTGCATCTGAAAAATAGCGGTTAGTGGTTAGTCGTTAGTGGTTAGTCGTTTTCTTCACTAACGACTAACGACAAACAACTTTACATGGTGATTTGCAGGAACTCCCGGGCGGCTGTAATCTCGCTGTCGCAGGTGTCCAGTATTTCCGAGCCCGAAATCTTCTTGAGCGCCGGAGCGGTCTGCTCGAGGATATACCATTCGTTGGATTTTCTGAAATCGGAAGGAGGTTTTTCGCCGTAAAACCCGATTCCCTTTTTAGCGGCGAGCAGGTTGGCCGTGCCCGCGATTGCGGCGAGCACCCGGTTTTCACCCGCTTGCCCCGGGTCGTGGTGGTAGCGGATGGATGATACGAGCTGGTCCGGCAGTTTCCAGTGCCTGGCGATCCAGTCGCCGACTTCGGAGTGCGTCGCCCCGAGCACGTATTCTTCGGCCGACAGCCCGCTTTCGCCTTTCTCAATGCGGCCCAGGATTTCAAGGTATTCGTCGTGGAAATACTGGTCCATGACGATTTTTCCGATGTCGTGCAGCAGGCCTGCAACGAACTCTTCGCCGTCGAGGTCCAGCTCCATTCTTTGGGAGATGCTTCTGGCGATTGCGCCCGTGCCCGCGGAGTGCAGCCAGAATCGCGGACGGTCGACCGAGCGCCCGTCCGGCCGGGTCGGGAAGACCGAAAACACCGAGATCGAGGCGACCAGGTTCATGATCTTCTTCAGGCCAAGCACCACCATCGCAAGCTGGAGCGTGGTCACTTCCTGGCGGAGTCCGTAAAAGGCGCTGTTGGCGACCTTCAGAATCTTCGCGGCAAGCGAAGGGTCCTGGTGGATTATTTTGGAGATATCCTTCATCGAGCTGGACGGGTCGCTGACGCGCGCGATTATCTCGGACGCCACCCGCGGCAGCGTCGGCAGACCGCCGATGGATTCTATCTTCTTGCGGATAATGTCGAGTTTGGTCGGTTCGCTCACGTTATCTCAATTAAGCAGTGGTTATTGGAACCCTTTTAAGTACCCTCTTGCCATGAAGAAAGGTATCTTGCCTGCTCGTCGGTCAGGGTGTCGATGTCGATGCTCATCGTTTCGAGTTTGATGCGTGAAACAAACTCGTCTATCTCATCCGGCACGTTGTTGACCTTGACGTCGAGCTTGCCCTTGTTCTTGACGACGTATTCCGCCGTAAGCGCCTGCACGGCGAACGACATGTCCATGACGCTTGCCGGGTGGCCTTCCGCGGCAGCAAGGTTTACAAGACGCCCCTCGGCGAGGACGAAAATCCGTTTGCCCGATGCCAGCGTGTACTCGGTAATGAGCTCGCGCGAGCCGGGCTTGACCTCTTTGGCGATTTTCCCGAGCCCTTCGAGGTCGAGCTCGATGTTGAAGTGGCCTGAGTTCGCGACGATGGCGCCGTCGCGCATCGCCTCGAAATGCTCGGTACGGATAACGTGCTTGTTGCCGGTGAGGGTGCAGAAGACTTCGCCGACTTTCGCGGCCTCGGCGATAGGCATGACCTGATACCCGTCCATCGCTGCTTCGAGTGCCTTGACGGCGTCGACCTCGGTTACGATAACGCGCGCGCCCATGCCGCTGGCGCGCATGGCGAAGCCGCGCCCGCACCAGCCGTACCCGCAGGCGACTACGTTCCGCCCCGCCATTAGCACGTTTGTCGCGCGGATGATTCCGTCGACGGTTGACTGGCCCGTGCCGTAACGGTTGTCGAAAAAGTGCTTGGTCTTTGCGTCATTGACGGCGATTACCGGCACCTTGAGCGCGTTGTCGCGCTCCATCGCGCGCAGGCGGATGATTCCGGTCGTTGTTTCTTCCATCGAGCCCCATAGTGTTTCGAAAAGCTCGGGAGCTTCGCTGTGTATATAGGCGATCAGGTCGCAGCCGTCGTCCATAGTGAGATTGGGTTTGGCGGCGGCGACGGACTTTATGTGGTCGTAATAGGTTTCGTTGTCTTCGCCACGGATGGCAAACGCGTTGCCGCCGTACTCGGCGGCGAGCGCGGCTGCGACGTCGTCCTGCGTCGAAAGCGGATTCGAGGCGCAGAGGTTGACGGAAGCGCCGCCGGCCATGAGCGTGCGCATAAGGTTCGCCGTCTCAGTGGTAACGTGCATGCAGCAGCCAACCGTTACGCCATCGAGCGGTTTTTCCTTTTCGAAGCGTTTGCGTATGCGCTTTAGAACAAGCATGAAATTATCGGCCCACTCGATCCGCTTTTTTCCGTCAGCGGCAAGGTCCAGGTCTTTTACGTCGTGCGGCATTTCAGTCTCCCGGTAGAATATTCGTGCAGTTTCGCAAACGCTGAAGTATATCGGAAACAGGCAGTTGGGTCAACATTTTGTTTGGCGATTTTCATTTAAGTGTTTATTAATCCAAAAGCCATTTGCCAATCCGTCTAAAATGCACAAGGCCGATGATGAAAGGGGCGGTGCAGAGGATGGTTAGTAATATATGCATCCACCATCGGCTTGAAAATACTTCTTTTCTGTTCACAATAACGTAAATAACCAATAGGATAAATTGAATAAAACATCCAAACAACGTTAGAATAATACTGGCTGACCAGAAAAGCCCGCCAAACAGGCCTAGGTTGAAAGGAAAAAGCCCATTAGGATCTTTGCAGTATGGTACGCCTCGTAATGTATATTCCAAAGGTATGCTGTGACCGAAATATGGTAGCAGGACAATAAGTGTGTAGAGTATTGAAAACCCCAGCAAGGCGAACTGGGTCCAACACCTCCACAGAAAGAATGTATATCTCTCCGCATAAGGTTGATTGGCGGCTTGCAGTTCAGGACTTTTAACTTCGCCGGGCATAATCCGTTATTTCCCTGATTTCTTCCCAAACTCCTCACCTAATCTGCCGCTTTGGATTGCGGCGCGGAGGCGGGACATCAGGCGGTGATAAAACGTGACGTTGTGAACCGTGGCAAGCGTGTGCGCGAGGAGTTCTCCCGAAATGAAAAGATGTCGGAGGTAGGCGCGGGTGAAGTTGGAGCACAAGTAGCACGGGCAATCTTTTTCGACAGGCGTGAAATCGCGCTTGAATTTTTCGTTGCGGATCTTCATCCTGCCCGCAGCCACGTACAGCTCTCCGCTTCTCGCATTGCGGGTCGGCAGGACGCAGTCGAACAGGTCGACACCCGCGCGGACGGCGACGAGAATATCTTCGGGCTGGCCCACTCCCATTAAGTATCGCGGCTTGTCTTCGGGCAGAAGCGGAGTTGTGAATTCCATTATTCTGTGTAAATCTTCTTTCGGTTCTCCTACTGAAACGCCGCCTATTGCATAGCCTGGAAAATCCATGGCCGAAAGCTCACGGCAGCATGCTGTGCGCAGGTCTTCGAACATGCCGCCCTGGACTATTCCGAAAAGCGCCTGGTCGTTTCTGGAATGGTGCTTTCTGCATTCTCCCGCCCACCGGATCGTCCGCTGGGTCGCAGCTTCGACTTCCGCGCGGCTTGCGTCGTGGGGCGGGCACTGGTCGAAGGCCATTATAATATCGGCGCCGAGTTTTTCCTGTATTCCTGTCGCTTCCTTCGGGCCGATGAAAAGTTTCGCGCCGTCCACGTGGCTCTGGAACATGACGCCGGCGTCATCGACCTTGTTCAGTTTGGCGAGTGAGAAAACCTGGAAGCCGCCCGAGTCGGTAAGTATCGGTTTTTCCCATCCCATGAAGCTGTGAAGCCCGCCGGCCTCGGCGATAACGTCTTCCCCGGGGCGGACGTGCAGGTGGTATGTGTTTGAAAGAAGTATTTGCGTTCCCGCCGCCTCCAGGTGCCCGGGCGTCAGCGCCTTTACCGAGGCTTTCGTGCCGACGGGCATAAAGGCCGGTGTCTGGACAACGCCGTGAGGGGTAATGAGTTTTCCTCTCCTTGCGCGTGAGTTTGCATCAACACCCGTTATTTTGAAGTCAATTGCATTCATGGCGTTGTCAATTTCGGATTTCGGATTTCAGATTTCGGATTTCGCATTTCAGATTTCGGATTTCAGATTTAAGGATCGACTGTTCCTCTGGGTTTGTCAATCTGCAATCTGCAATCTGCAATCTGAAATCTGAAATCGCTACAGGCCAAGATTTCCATCAAAGACAAAGTCTTCGGGCAGTTCCTTGGCGAGCTCCCCCGGATTCATTGCGGTAAGCGGGCTGATTTCGATTTTGCCTTCCACGTTGCCGTCGGCGTCCCTTGGGATTTTTACGTTGCATGCTTCAAGCCAGCAACCGAAGAGATTGATGAGGTCGCGTTTGGCCGTTGCGGGGGAGTCGTCGCCTGTATCGTTCTTTACGGGGCTGAACTCGTCTTCGCGCACGACTTCCATGAGGACGGAAGAGCGCGCCTGGCGGAGCGCGTCGAAGATGAAGGTTTCGAACTTGATTCCGTTGGGCTCCTTCGGCGTGACTTTTTCACCCTGGCGGTTGATGTACGGGATTTTCTTCAGTGCGCGGTGATAGGGCAGGTTTGAGCCGTCTATCGTAATGCGGTCGACAAAGTCAATGTTAATGAGGTGGATCGCCGAGTTGCCGGCGTTGTAGCTCAGGCTGCCGTCCGGCTCGCGCGCATCCAGGTCTTTCGGGCTCATGTCGGAATACTCGATGACCCCGAGCGCGCCGTCGATGAACCCGATTACTCCAACCCGCTCGGAAGGATCTTTTTTGGCCACGACCTTTACGGAAAGCTCCGCCTTCTCGAGAAGATGGTACCCCGCGAAAACCGGGTCGGCTATCCGGGCGAGGATGTTGTCGACCTGAAAGTAATAAAGGTCCGTGATGCCGGCCGAGCGGCAGGTGTCGATGACGTTATGATCGCGCATCGCCTGAAGTGCGCCGCCGTGTCCGTTGGGGTTTCGGAAAATCCTGTTCTTTTCTATGAGGATCAACTTGCCGCGCTTGTCGACGGCCGGGATCATCTTCTGCCGGACGAAGGTCACGTCCGCGCGGCTGAGACCGAAATAGGAATTCTTCTGGAAAAAATCCTTTGTAGCCTCGTCGTTTTCCTCGCTGGTCATGATGAACCAGGGAAGCTCTGTCTTGTATTTTTTTCTGAGGGCCTGGATGCGCTCGGCGTAGATCTGGAAAAAGGGTTTTCCGGTGACCGGTCCGATCGGGTAGGCGCCCTTGGGTCCCTCGAAACCCAGCCGCGACGCCTGCCCGCCCGCGACGAGGAAAAGCCCGATCCTGCCTTCGCGGAGCGCCTCTTCGCCGACAGTGCGGGCGTGCTCGGCGTAATCGTGTGCCTTGGGGGTCTTGGGTATTTTAATAACGTCGGGCGGGGCAATCGTTTTAAAACTGCGGGTCGGCTCCGAAGAGAGGACAAACTTCTGGACCAGTGAATGGAGCAGTTGGTAATCGATGTCTTCTATCTGTTCGAGCAGGATCTGACTCTCTTCTTCCGAGAGCTCGTCCCAGAAACGAAACACGTGGTCCTGCTTCGCCTCGTATACGCGGGCGATATTGGCCTGTGCGCGTGCGCCCGAAACTTTTATAATCTTTTTCGCCACCGCTCACTCCGCCGGTGTGAATAAAAAGCAGGCTCAGTCTCCAATCCGTAAATTTTAACATTCCGTATGACAGGTGTCAAGGTCGAATAGACGGGCAGCACGGGCTGTAACTGGCTGTTTACAGGCATGTTAGGACACGGCGCCGAATTGCGGCACTTGACCGGGCGCAGAAAGTTGGATATACTGGCGCCTGGAGGAAAGATGAGTGATGACAATACCCGCCTTGTGGAGCGGCGGCGCCAGTTCGCGCGCGCGATTTCACCTCCGCCGGGACCTGCCGCGGACGCCTTCGGCGACGTGGAAGCGTTTCTTGAACGCTTCGTCGCCGATGCTTTGAAAGAAGACATCGGTCCGGGAGACGCGACTACCGCGATCGCGGTTCCGAAAGGCGCGACAGGCACAGGCTTTTTCGTCACAAGGACCGACGGGGTTCTTGCAGGCCTGCCGCTTGCGGAAATGGTTTTCCTGACTGTGGATTTCGACCTCCAGCTTGCAACCGTTTTCCCTGAAGGTGAGCGATATACCCCGGGCGACCGGATTGCAGAAATCCGCGGCGACCTTGCGGCGATACTAACCGCCGAGCGTGTTGCGCTGAACCTGCTCCAGCGCCTCTGCGGTATTGCGACTCTTACCCGGCGTTTCGTGGACGCCGTATCTGGGACGGGCGCGAAAATCCTCGATACACGCAAGACGGTTCCGCATTACCGCCTGCTCGACAAGTACGCGGTCAGGAAAGGCGGCGGAACGAACCACCGCTTCGGCCTGCACGACGCGGTCTTCATCAAGGACAACCATATCACCGCGGCCCGGGCTTCGGGTGCCAAAAGCCGCGCGTATGCGATAGGGCAGCTTCTCCAGAAGGCGCGCAGTACGGGTTCGCTTCCGGTCATTATCGAAGTGGAAAACGTCGAGGAGGCCGTCGCGGCGTCCTGCGCCGACGTGATACTGCTCGATAACATGCCTCTTGATGAAATGCGTGCCGTCGTGAAAAAGTTCAGCAAGTTAAAAGACCGCGGCTTGCTGGAAGCTTCGGGAGGCGTAACTCTCGAGAACATCCGCGCAATCGCGGAGACCGGGATTGACCGCATTTCCATCGGTGCGCTGACGCACTCCGCGCCCGCCGCGGATATATCGCTTGAAGTTTCCTGATTGTGGAAATAATTAATGGTCGAAACCAACCTTCCATCCGAAAACCTGAAACCCGAAGTTGAAGATTCGCTGCTGAAAAAAAATGAAATCCTGATCGTTTCGCTGATCTGCCTGCTGGCCCTTGCCGTTAGAATTGCGTATATCGTTGAGCTTAGCAGGAAAATCTACTGGGGCTTCCCACTCGTCGACGCGAAATCGTATCACGCCTACGCGGTTGGTGATGTTTCGCTTGGGACGTGGCTGTCGCCTCTTTACGGCTGGGTTTTGCGGTCTGTTTATCTTTGTACCGGCTCGGATTTATGGGCGCCGCGGCTGCTTCAGGCCGTTGCCGGGACGGGAACGGTATTACTGATTTATCTGGCCGCGAAGCGGCTGGGGGGAGTGACCGTCGCGGTCGTTGCCGGTATCCTGGCCGCACTTTACGGGCCCTTTGTTTTCTACGGCGCTCACCTGATGAAAACCACGTACGCAACGTTTTTTCTTATGCTTGCGTTTACGCTGCTGCTTGAAGTCTGTTCCAGGAAAGAAAAAGAAGCCGGGTTTCAGTGGCCCCTGTTGATCATGTCCGGCGCGGCCTTTGGCTTTGGCGCGCTTTTTCGCGGGAATATCCTGTTGCTGGTGCCCGTGATTGTAGTCTGGATGCTGGTTGCCGGAAGAAAGAACATCAAAACATCCGCGCTGGCCGCTGTTGTCCTTATCGCCGCTGCGGCAACGGGACCGGTTGTCGTTATTGCCGTTAATACCATACGCGCCGGGAAGCCCATCGGGCTGTCAACGTCGGCGGGTTTTAATTTCTTCGAAGGAAATTCCGAATACGCTACAGGTTATCATGCCGATATCCCGGACATGCCCCGCACGGCCGAGGGCGAGGAAGGCGCGGCCAAAGCATTCGCAGCCCTCGAACTGGGCAAGAGCGCGGGTGACCCCGTAAAGGTGGACAGGTATTATCGACGAAAGGCTTTCGATTGGATCCTCGGAAATCCGGGCGCATGGCTCGACCTTACCCTTAGGAAGCTGTACTATTTTCTGAACCGCTTGGAGATTCCGGACAATTATAATTATTCTTTTATGGCTTCCAATTCCTATACGCTCGGTTTCCTGCCGGTCGGCTACTGGCTGGTTGCGCCGTTATCGATTGCCGGGATTATTTTTCTATGGCCTCGAAAACGGAAAAGTGAAACTCAGGGAAAGCCCGGACAATCCGGTATTTCGCTTCTGCTGCTTTTCATGCTCGGTTATGCGGGCGCGGTCATCCTGTTTTACGTTACGGGTCGGATGAGGCTTCCGGCCGCGCCGTTTCTGATTGTCCTTGCTTCTTTGTTTATTGTGAAATCTTTTCAATTGGTTCGCGCTGTCCCGAAAGCGGCAATTGTTCGCGCGGTAATTCTGGCGGGAGCGGTTTTACTTGTGTGGTGGCCGAGGCCGCCTGCAACGCTTGGCTACGATCGCGAGCATTTCGTTATTGCAACCTTTGCTGTTGAGCGCGCCAAATCAGCGCAGGGGAAGGTGGGGCAGATTAATTATTATGATATAGCCGTAAAGCAGTACGAAGAAGCCCTGAAATACTCGGGCAGAGGCGCGAAGAAAATTCTGCATCAGAACGCGCTTGTGATTTCGCGCCTCGTATACAGGCATGAAAAAACCGCGAAGTGGGGAGAGCGGATAAAGCGCCATGAGGCCGCGCTGGGAAAGCTGGGAGACAAGCGGTAATTCAAACGGAGTATCGGCCGGTTATTGATTTTCTTCGTCAAGCGGTGACGGCATTGTGCCCCGGGAGGCGGCGGAGAGCCTTCTGATTACAACCGTGGTGAACGCCACCGACACGGGCACGCCCGCTTTTTTCCAGCTGACCGTGCACACGGCAAGGAATTCATTCCCGTCTTCTTCTTCAGCGTCAAGTGGCACAAGCTTGAGTTCGTATGTGAAACCGGGATAGCCCGAGAGTTTTCCCTCCCCGGGCGCCTTTTTCAGATAATCCAGCTCGGTATATATGTCGAAACGCTCGCGCAGGTGCGCGAAGACGCTGTCGGAGATGAGGGCGGCGGCGCTCTGCGAAGTAGCTTTGCGGTGGGTTGCGCCGCCGGTCGCGAGAAGGGCGAAAACGCTTGTAACGCCGATGGCCAGCACGCCGAGCGCGACGACGATTTCGATAAGCGTGAAACCGCGTTTCGATTTCGGATTTCGGATTTCGGATTTCGGATTGGGGAAAGGTGATTCTGGAGAGGCTTTTCCGGATTGTTTTTCTTCAATCCGCAATCCGCAATCTGCAATCCGCAATCGTTCAGTCACGCCAGTCCTCCCTGCCTGAGGGAAGGTTGACAATAAGCCGGAACGACTTGCCCGCCTGTACGACAGCGCCTTTGCTGTGGCTTGCCGGCGTCGTATTCCTTGCGCCCCGGCCTTCCGGGGCGACCATGATATGGCCGTGCTTGAGGCCGACGATTCTTATCCACTCGTCCTCGATCAAGATGTACTTCGGTTCGACCCTGGCGAACGGCTCGGCATGGCTCAGGCGAATCAGCTCGGAGCGGCTGTCAATGCTTCGGGTGAGCTCGGTCTTCCTGCCGCCCGTTTTTTCACTCAGGACGAGGGTGACGCGGACCTTCGTCGGGAAGGCGTCGTCCGTCGGGTCGTAAGGTGTGCCGAGGTACATGACGAACTCGTCGGTTTCCGGCTTTTCCGGGTCGTAGCCGTCGTCCGGCAGGAGTATGCCGCGGGTGGAGTCCCAGAAGACGAGAGGCCCGCTCGGGTCGGGATTGTCGATGTCCACAGGCGGCTGGTTTCGCGGGTAATGCGTATCCTCGGGGAAACGCGGCCACCTGTTCGTGTACTGCGCCCAGAACTCGAAACCGAGGTAGAGGACCCGGTCTGCGAAGAAGCGGCAACCGAAGGAATTGCTGGACCAGTCCACGTTGGCGTCGTTGAAAAGCGAGCGGGACGGGTCGTGAGGCGGTGAGCAGATTCCCCGGTAAATGGAATTCGAATCGCTGCCATTGCCCATGACGTATGCGACTTCGCACAGGCCTCCGGTCGGTTTCAGGTCGCCGTAAATGGCTTCCTCCTGGTCGTTATAAAGGTCTATGAATTCCGCTTCGTCGTCGCGGATGAAATCGCCCGCGTATGCTCCCGCGAAGCCCTGCGCCGAATCGGACAGCGTCCGGACGAGCCTCAGCCTCGGGCGGTCGAGTGAGTCAAAATCAGCGAGGAGCAGTGATTTTGTCAGGACCGCCGAATCCCCGGGCGGGGCCGTGTATGTCGCTTCCAGGTCTTCGCGTATCTGGTTGAGCACCGTCTGCGCGATCTCGTAGAGTTCGCGCTGCTCCTCGCCGCGGTGCCAGGCCCTTATGCCGCCGCGGAGCATCGTGATGAGGACGATGCCGAGGAAAAGAAAGATCGTCATCGCGACCATCATCTCGATCAGCGTGAAGCCGCGTTGGAATTTCGGATTTCGGATTTCGGATTTCGGATTGGGGAAAGATAATACCGGAGAGCTTTTTCCGGGTTGTTTTTCTTCAATCCGCAATCCGCAATCCGCAATCCGCAATCGAAATGGTTTGGTCACAATTCTATTCCTTGAAGGCTTGCCGGCAGCCTGGATTTTATTTGGTTATTTCCTCGCTCGAGAGCACCTGCACGGGGCGCTCGTATTCGAGATAGATTCCCCTGATAATCGGCGTATCCTTCCAGTCGTCGGTGCTGTATGCGCCTTTCCTGTATGTCATGTGCACCTTCATCTCGACGGTGTCGGCGGTAATGCCGATAAGGTTTCCGTCGGGCGGGTTTTTTGGCTTTGTGAATTTGTATATTCCGCCGGGCTTGTTGGTGGGCTTGGCCGTCCAGGCCGGTTTTCCATCGAACCGAAGCAAAACAATGGTTTTCGTACCCGGGCGTCCCCGCTGTTTCCAGTAGAGTCTGCGGAAATGCGACCCGCGAATAGTCTGGGCCCTGGCCAGGTGTACGATTTCAATACTTTCGCGCCTCGGGGTATAGATGTCCCAGTAGCGCGCGGGCTTGAATATTACGGGCGTGTCCTGAACGAGGTTTTCCATCAGCTCTTGTGTGCCGAAGGCGCACCGGCCGACCTCGTTCTGGTTCACGTCCTCGAACAGGCGGAGATTGCCTCTGCGGTACTTGTAGGGAATGAACTCACCGTAACCCTCGCTGCGGTCGCCGCGCTCGACCTGGATGTAGCCCTCGGTCGGCGCCTTGTTCGAAAAATCGCCCTGGAGTCTCGCGTTCTGCGGTGGGCCGGCGAGGACACCCACCGCGGGCCATGGAAGCGACCAGACGGGATCGAGCTCGTCATGGTCCGCCGCCGCCGTGCCCAGACTCCCGCGGACGACGGTCATGATTTTACGGTTGCCGTCCATGGGGGCGTTAGGGTCGGGCTCGGTGCTGGTTACGACCATAACCTCGTCGCCGATTTTTATAAGACCGTAATACTCCCGTCCTTTTCGATTGCGAAGGTGCAGGACGGTGTTTTTCGGTTTCTCGATATGCGCGATGCCGCCGATGGAGGGGTTGTTTGCAAACGCCCGGACGTAGATCTGGAGGTCGGCGTCGCCGACCGGGCAGCCGCGCTGGACAAATGCGTATAACGCGCCGAAGTTATCATCGTCTTTGGCGATTATCAGCTCGTCCACGTTCGCGTCCGCTTGAGGTACGGCGGGCGCGGAAGAGTTGGCGAAGGTTACCGGCTGGCCGAGCTGTATCTGGCCGCCGGATGTCATGCGCGGCATTTCGCCCGAAGGCCACTTCAGAATTCGACCGAACGGCTTTATCTCGATCTTGCGGGGGACGAAGTTCGTAAACGCCGCCATCCTGCCGCCGAATCTGTCCTGTCCCGGGCCCGCGTTCGCGGCATGTTTGATTATCATCGGGATTTTTTCAGACGGATCGGTGCCCCATTCGTCTACTACCGTGACCACGTCGTACGGCCCGCAGTAAGGGTTTTTCACCTTGAAGACGGGAATGACCGGCGTATTAGGGCCGTGGGCTTCCACAACTGTGTCTTTTCGGCCGCGGGAAAGGTTGCGGTCGATCAACTGGCGGGGGCTGATGCTTGTTCCGTCCGGCAACATTATAGGGCGATCTGCACCGGGATGACCGTCGTAGGGGAGAATGAAATACTGGGTTGCAAAAATCGGGATTGCCTGAATAATGTACTTTTCCACGTAGAGCCATTCATTGTTAACCTGGATGAACCACTCGTTTTTGTAGTCGCGGTTGTCGGTCACTCTGAGCGAAATGAGGTCGATCCGGGACCCGTTGCGGTGCGGCACGGCGAATGTCCCGAGTACGCCGCGCTCACAGCCGGTAAAGGAAGCATTGTCCGTGCTTTTATAGCGGTAGAAAATCTTCTCGTCGTCTATTTTTATTACGCCGTCGGGCGGGAACTGGCTCGTATTTCCGCACTTTACAATGGGGTCGTCGGCGGCGAGGTCTACCGCGCGTTCTATTCCCGTGTTCGGGTCGATCTCCGTTTCGCCCGTCACGACCACCGTCTGCGGGGTGGGCACTTGCAGAAAATGTCCGTCGGCGATATAGGCGTCACCTTTGGGGATTACCTCGTTATCGAGCGTGTTCGAGTACCCGTAAATGGTGACCATTTCCCCCTCAACGTGGGGGCGTGCGGAGGTACCGCGGCACCAGCTGAGGCGGCGCCAGTCGTTCGGGTCGGTCTTGGTCGGGTCGAGCGGCGGGTCGCCTGACCAGGGTACCCAGATTCTTTTTGCTTCTTTCGCCGCAATGAGGGCGCCGCTGGCATCGATTACGGTGTATTCGATAATCTCGTCGCCGACGAGGATGACGCCCCCGTTCGGCAGGCCCTGGATGCTATCGACCTGTATGTTGAAGTCGTTCTCGCTTATATCGTATTTAAGCCGCGTAAACAGCGAAGTGTCTGTTTCCCCGATCGCCTTGCCGTCGAGATATATTTCGGTCTCGCCGACGCGCGGTCCGCGCCAGCAGGCGGCTACGTGGTACCAGACGCCCGCTTGTATGCTGCGACCCACATCCAGCTGGCCGGTGGTCCTCATCAGCTTCCGGTCAAGGGTGGCGTCTGCTATTTCAAATACGAAATTCATGCCGTCAAAAGCGAACCGTATCCTGTTCTGGTATTCGTCCTCACCGTATTCGAAAAACGTGTAGCCGCCCGCGGAGTTGGGCCTTACCCATGCCTGGTAGTAGCCCGGGCCGATGAATTCTCCCCGGTTGGCCGAAAAGGTGGGGAAATTGTTCGTCGCAAGGCTGGTCTGGAGCGTCGCGCCGTTTATCCTGCCGTCGAAATGTTCGGAGAAAACCTTGTCCGAAGGGTCGCTGACGTAGAGTGTCTCGAGCCGCATGGAGCCTTTATCCGGGTCGTGCGACGTGTCGGGGAAGCAGTTGAGAATGGCGTCGAAATCATAGTTTCCACCGATGCTGAACTGGTTGGGCCGGGTGTCAAGCTTGAAGGCCGAGCGCCCGGGGTAGGAGAGCCATTCCCTGATGGTCCTGCTCCGCTGGCGGAGCACGACCCCGTGCGTGAAATCGGCCTGGCTGTCGACGGCCCACTCGTGCACCTCGGGCGGGGCGACGTCGATTACCTCGCGTATGGTGCACCTTGCGCGCGGCGGACCGGTCGGGGAGAAGACGATTCCGGTGCCTTCGATGGTGTAGGCGTCATGCGTCCGGTAGGTGAAACCCGTCGTTGAGTACGCAAGGAGGCCGGAGTTCGGATTCATCGCGTTGATGAGGACGGCGAATTTGTTGCGCTCCGAGATGTCCAGGCCTGAAAGCAATGAGTGCAGGTCGGCGTGCCCGGTCAGAGGGGTGCCGCCGTTCTGGTCGCCGAAGCCGCCTGCGCCATTAACGCGGTTGTAAATCGCTTCGGCGATTATGCCTGCGTCCTCAGGTGTGATGAAGTTGTAATACTCGGACTGATCGCTTTGATTGTCCTGGTTGCTCGGTTTTATTTTCGATTTCAGGCCGGTGAGGACGGCCATCAGGACTTCCGGCGAGGCAGTGTTCACGTTTATGGGCTGGCGGGCGGCCGGGTAGACGAGCGCGCCCGGTTCAAAAATATTCTGGAATGATTTTGTGGCGTGAATTCTATTTCTGGTCACCTTTTCCACGACCGCGTACTCTACGACGCCGCCCTGGACTATTTTTAGCAGCGTACCCCTGTTGATGTACGTCCGGTCGGAAACGTAAAACCTGCGCAGTACGTCCTGGTTTTGAGCCCCTTCCTGCGGGATTTTGGAGGTCAGCCGCGCAGGCCTCAGCCATTTCGTAACGCCGACGCTCGAGGTCGTGATGAACGGCCTGATTTTTTCGTACTCGATGGCGCGCAGCGTTTCGAGCTGGGTTTTCGAGCGCTCGACCAGAAGGTCTTTCAGGGCCTTGAAGGCGCTGGGGAAGAATTTCTTGGCTCTTTCCTCTCTTTCTTTTATTTGCTCGCGCAGTTGTTCCTGTCTTTTCTTTATCCCGTCCAACCACTGTTTCTGTCTTTTTTGGTTTTTCATACGTGAAATGCGGTCCGCCCACCTGCCGAGGCGGCGCTCGGAGGCAAACCCTCTCAGCAGGTCCGGGTCAAGGCCCAGGTCTTTAAGCTTGCGGTCGGTCTCGGCAATCTGGCGCCGCTCCTCCGGGGTAGGCTCCCACTTCGGTTTCATGGCGGTGTCGGGGTCGATTCCGATTCCTCGTAATTGTTCGTCGTCTATGCCGTACTTGCGAAGCTGATCAGTATAAATTTTACGGAACAGGAGCGCGTCCAGCAGAAATGCGCCGCCGAACTTCGTCCAGTTTGCGATCTCGCGGACGGCGGCCGGGGTTTCAAACATCGTCAGGCGGCCGAGGTCGGCGCAGACGCTGTGCTCCCATATCTTGTAGCCGCGGGCATCCTGCACAAGCGCGCCTTCGGGGTGGCGCTGCGGGTTGAATTCGAAGACGCCGTGATCGCAGCCCAGAAGGATGTGGTTTTCGCGGTCGATATGGCGGTATGCGATGAATTCGCCGCCTATGCGGACAATGCCGTCGTAAGTATCGGGGTAGCCGTCCGAGAAGAACGGCGACGAGTCCAGCAGGGGGATCTCGGACGCGTTGTATTCGAGGTCCTCGGCGGCCTGCGAAACCCCGAGCAGATTGGAGAGGAGAGTCGGCGTCGCGGTGTTGATGTTTATTTTGGAGTTCTCGTCCACTATCTTTGTGGATATCATCACGTTCGGGCGGCGCTTTGTCACGAAATGGATGACATCGGTAAGGTATTCCGCTCTCGGCAGGATTTCTTCAAGCCCGTCGTAATCAGGCGTGTTTTCGCAAACCAGAGGGGGAAGGCAGTAACCGGCGCTGTTTTCGTCGGGGTCCTCCGGAGGGTCAGCCGGGTTCTGGTTATTCAGATACTCCCGCGCAGGATATGTCGAATACATAACATTGATGCAATCCTGGATGGCCGCGCGGGCGGCATCGCGGGCCCTTTTCAGGTCGACGTAGCTTTTCGCCTGCTCGTGCTCGATGCGCATGGAGAGCACGAACGGGGTTGCAATCGCGGCAAGGGCGGATATGACCAGAATGGTCATGAGGAGCGCGATGCCGCGCCTGTCTTTTATCCGGTTGGACACAGTATTCCCTCCTGGTTTTGGCGCCTTTCTCTATCAGTCGCTTTTAGATGGTTCAATGTTGCAGGATAAATCTATAATATTCTATACGCCTCCCTTTGCGAAAATTGAGGTAAAAAACTACCTTTCGTCGTTCTCCAGAGGGAATTCGGAATCTTCGTCCTCCGTCGTATCCTAGTCCTCATCCTCGGGGTGAGCGGGATACTCGACGGCTCGGCTCGTAGTATTTCCGGACAGCTCGACCACAATACGCTTGATTATCGCCCCTTTTGTTTTCCTTTTCTTGGGGATTTTCGGGACGGTTCTCGGGCCTGTTACCCCAATGCCTGCGCCGCCGGGGTTTACAGCCGGTACCGCCGTCCGGCGCGGAATTGTCGGCCCAACGCCCATACCGTCATCTTCCGGTTCTTCGGGATCGAAGCCGTCATCTTCTTCCGGAGGCGGGTCGGGCCGGTAATGGGGGTCGTTGGTGATTTCGATTATAACCGGACCGCTGTGATACGCCGCGTCGAGCCGGCCCCGCTTGTCGAAATATATCTCCTGCCTGTAACCCATAAGCCGCGCCTCGCGGAGCGTGGCGATAGTGTCGCTGACCACCACTCCGATGGATACTTCGTCAATCGCGCCTACGAAAGCGGCGTTAGTGTCATCACACGAGATTGTCAGCAGCTCCTCGGTACGCGGTACCCGCTTCGGTATCAGTTGTTCCAGAATTTCGTCGTCCTCAATAAAGGTAGAGCCTTCCTGTGTGCGGAAAATAACTTTTTCGTCGGTGCTCGGATGAAAAGTATAAAGCTCGAAGCATTCTATGCCGTTTGTGGAAATCTGGATTCGATACAAGGGGTTCTCGACCCGTCCGTCGAAGGTTACCTCGATCTTGTTCCAGCGGTTCGGAAAGACGACTCCCGGCCGCGACCTGATTCGCCCGCTCACGGCAACGTCGCCGACGATAATTTCAATTGAGTAATCCTCGACTAGCGCGAGGCTGTAGACGGAGCCTTTTTCCAGAATGACGTGAACCGGTAAATCGGAGTCCGGCAACAGGCCCGGGTCCGAACCTCTGTTCCCGTCGTCGTCGACCGGGATCAAGGTTTTGAAGTCCACCGGTTTTATCCAGCATATGAACTGGATACCGGTGACGTCGTCCCATATCCCCGAGCCCTGGTCTCCGCATTCTATGTAGGCGCCGCTGCCGGAGGGGAAGTCGTATGCGCCCCCGAAGCGGCCTTCAACCAGTGAAGTACCGCTCAGTATGCCGTCGTGGCCGTATGCGCCCTGCGTTACGAGCGCATCGTCGGAATCGTTGTCGAACGACCAGTGCCCGGATGTGAGCACTCCGCAGGCGCGTACTTCGTTGGCGTACGGATCGACGACGACCTTTGCGCCGGTTCCCTGGGTAAGGGCGTAGTTCCTGGCCTTTCGAATTGTCGTGCGCACGAGCGCGACCTGGGCCTTGAACGCGTAGGGGCCCTTGAGCTTTAGAAAAGCACCGACGCCGAGGCCGAAGAGGACGATCAGGACGGAAACGACAACCAGAAGCTCAGCGAGCGTAAATCCGGCCCGGGAAGGCGCCTTGCATGCTGCGGTTCGCGGGTTTTCCTGTTTTCGATATGCCATTAGCGCACCAGTACTCCAGCACCCCGTCTAAAGAAAGTATGAAGTATGAAGGCTGAAGTATGAATTAAGAATATTTATTTTATAATCCGTCTTTCATCCTTCATCCTTTCTTCCTTCATCCTTCACCCTTTCTTCCTTCATCCTTCATCCTTCATCCTTTCTTCCTTCATCCTTCATCCTTATTTCTTTTTCGACCTGCTTTTCTTTTTCGACCAGTTGCAGATGTCGTCGCCTTCGCCGTTGTCGTTCTTGCGGTCGGGCCCGAAGGACCAGATCATGTATTTCATGATGTTGTGGAAGCTCTTTGTGACTTTGGACCGGCCGGGCTTGATTTTTACGAGTTTTCCGTCCCACGCCCGGTAGGTGTATTTATGCTTTTTCGACCCGGACGTATCATAATCGCGGTGGTGAACGTAGACGTAAGGATTGCCCCACGGGTCGACGACTTCATAGGCGTCCTTGGTTTCGACGCCGCGGTCGTTGTCGAATGATTTCGGTATCTTGTCTTTGTCTGAATTGCGGATATCTTTCTCGGGCGGGATGTGGTAGGGCGCTCCGCTTTCCTTCGAGGCCAGACAGGCGAGCAGAGATTCGATGCCGTCGTTCTTGCCGTTGGTTCCGAAGTTTTTTCCCAGATCCCGAAGCGAGGTCGGCGGGTAATCCCCGTTGTCCTCGTAATCGTGATAGAGCTGCAGGTATGCTTCGAGCTGGGCGATGTAGCTCGCCGCCTTCGTGATTTTGGCTTTCGTCTTCGCCCTCCAGATCGAGGGGAGAATCAGCCCCGCGAGAATGGTGATTATCGAGATTACCACGAGCAATTCCACAAGTGTAAAGCCACGCCTCATTTTATCACCGTTTCCTTATCTTCTCTTTCTGGTTTCGCCCCTGAAAACGATTCTTACCGAACTTGTCCGTGCCTCCCACGCGACGCCTTTTTTTGCGATTCCGAACACCTTGGATGTGAATCGCGTCATGCTCTTGAATACCGAGGTATGTATCGGCGTCGGGAGCCCGACGGCCGTGCCGTCCAGCAGGAGTTCGAATATTCCTTCCTTCGGGTCGACAAGGCGTATTGTAAGAGTGTGCACGCCTTCCCCGAATTTGATGTTGGTCCTTATCCACGATTCAGACTTGGGCTTGTCCTGCTCGTCGAAGAAGTTGTACACAAGTATTCCGTCGGTACCACGCGCGAAGCGTATATAGCGCCCCCGGGCCGAGAACTCGATGCCGAAGACGACTTCGCCCCTTACGGGCGGTTCGATCTCGGCCTCGAAAAGCACGAACCCCCTCAATGTCGTCGAATGGAGGTAGCCGAAGGAGGTCTCCCTGTCTTCGTCTTTCTGGGTGCACTCGATAACCGCTGCACAGTCTTTGATGCCGATTACGTTCGGCCCGCCTGAAGTGATTTCCCAGTTGGTCAACCTGCTGCCGTCGGGCATTTCAGTGAAGTCCTGCACCCACTCGCTCAGGGTGCCGGTCTCGGCATAGCTGTCGAGCGCCTCTTTCGCAAGCGCACCGCCTTTACCGCCCAGCCTTACGGCGTCCTGAAACAACTCTTTCGCCCGTCCAATGTTGTTCGACTGGTGGGCCGTATAACCTCTGGCGTAGATGGCTGCGGAATGTGACTTGTCGTATTTGAGCACTTCTTTGAAATAGTTGTCCGCCTCCGTAAATTCTTTCTGCGCGAGCGCGACGAGCCCGAGGTAGTATTCGAGCTCCGGGAGACGCTTAAGCGAGCGGGCGTAACTGAAGAACCGCTTTGCTTCATCGAGTTCTCCGCTCTTCAGCGCGATATAGCCTTTCAGCTTGAAGACGCGGATAGGTTCGAAGCCCAGCTTCAAGGCCATTTCTATGTCACTTTCGGCCGGAGTGAACAGGTTTGCCTCGGCGGCGACGCTGGCGCGCTGAAAGTACAGAAAGCCGATCTGTTCGGGCCTGGCTTTGCCTGCCTTCTCCATGAGCTCGATAGCTCTTTCGTATGCGTCCAACGACGGGACTATGTCTTTCAGACATTCATAGAGGTAACCGCGCACGATTTCCACGTCCGGGTCTTCAGGGTTGAGCGCGGCCGCTTTCTCGAGATATTCGGTCGCGTTATCGAACTGCCCGGCTTCGATGAACGCGAGCGAAAGCAAGAGCCAGCTCTCGACGGTAGGCGGACCGAGGCCGTGTGCGTCGGCGATGCGGCGGTCGATCTCGTTCGGGACCCCCATCAGGAACCATCCGGCCGCCGTTGCGATATGGACCTCGGGGTAGAGCGGTTCTATCTCGGCAGCGCATTCCAGGGCGTCTATGGCGTCACTATCCTGTCCCTGGCGAAGCCATGCGAGGCCGATCATGTAATGCGCACGGAAGCTCTCGGGGTGTTTTTTTGCGACGTTTTTGAAATGCTTGAGAGCGCCCCTGGCGTCCCCTGAATCGAATTTGATTTCACCGAGCTCGAGTTCGCAGTCCCGCTCCATCCAGTTGAGTTGCAGGATTCTATTTGCATCTATTGCGTCCTGAAATGCGTCGGCCGCGACGGCTGCAAGGCCGAGCCGGCGATACAGCCGGCCGAGCCGGAAATACAGCACCGGATGCTCAATATCCGCATGGAGGGCCCGGTAGTAAAGCTCGAGCTCCTCGTTGTATTCCTCTTCGGTTACGGGCGAGGTTGAAAGGTCGCGCTCGTATTTTTCCTGGTACAGGTCGGAAAGCTGGAGATAGGCTTCCGTGTAATCGGGCTTGTCGGCGATTGCCTGTTTCAGTTCATCGAAAACAGACTTCTCCAGCGGTTGGTAGGCGAGGCACCACAGGCCGAGTTCGAGATGGCCCCGGGCGTCTTTTTTACGAATGTCCAGAAGCGCGCGCCGGGACTCGTATGCCTTCTCAGGCGTGCGTGACTCGAGGATCATTTTCACGTTTTCAACCGGGATACCAACCGGAATGGGCGAAGTAGGCAGAATAATTTTTATTTGCCTTTCAGCCCGCTCGGTAATCTGGCCTTCCAGGATTTTCCCGCTTTCCCTCATTATAAGCAGGTCATTCTCACGAACGTCCAGAAGACGATTCCTGGTCGCGGGGCAAAGGATTGCCTTGGCTACGCTGCCGATTCGCAGCGTAACCGCGCGCCCCTTTTCGCCGGCCCGGATAATCAGCGTCGCCCGGCTCAGGATTGCGACGGTGCCCTTGTATGTTTTTCCCGAGAGAGTGGTGACGACGTCTTCCGTGGTCTCGGCAGCCAGTGTGTGTGTTGCGCCAAGAAGGAGGAGCAGGGCGCCCATACAGGTAAGAAGCAGGCGGTGCGTCGTTTTATTCATTGAAGCCGCCTCCTCCGCCGGGGGATGCTTTGGATATTTCTTTCGGTCGCGGCGGCGCACCGATGAACGTCGGCACCGGCCTTAACTTTTCGATATCGAGAAACGGCGGGTTTTTCAGGTTGATCATGGACGGGTCCAGCTTATCGGTTGTCTCTTTCTCATGAAACGGGTCCCTCCCGCCTGTCCAGAGGTCACCGAAATATCCGGCAAGCAGTGTTTTTTCAGTTCCCCACTGGATGATATAATTTTCATCAGGTCCTTTTGAAGGCGGAGGCTCGGGCGCGTCAATCGATGCGGTGCGGGTCCCGAAAACGGAAGCGAGCGCATAGACGACGAGCAGAAGGCTCACGAGGAATACGATTTTTTCCTTGTTTAGCCAGTCCATTATTTCAGTTACCTCCCTCTATTATAGCGGCGCCCTCCACGGCTCCGTCCCCTGGTTCTGGTTTTGCGCGCGCTTTTCCTTTCAGCTTTTACGATTCGCAGCGCGCAGCAGACGAAAGTTCCGCTGCGGGAGTATTTTTCATCCGTCACGGCCGTGCGCGCCAGGCCGCCTCTCGGATTACGCCTGGGTGTCGTGCTCCTGCGGCGTCCGGCGCTTATCTCTGCATCCTTGAGATAGAAGAAGTTATGAATCCCGTCATCCCTTTTACGGACAATCTCGAAGGCGAAGCGTGCCAGCGACTTCGCATCACCGTAACAGGTTACTTCGATGGGCAGGAGCTCGATATCCTTTTCGCCTTCCGACCTCGGGACGGCCAGGCGGACCGGCGAAAGCTGGCGGACCTTCTCAATCTCCTTCACCCTCGCTTCGACGATGGCGAGGTCCAGGAGTCGTTGGGTCATTTCAAGGCGGATCTGAAGCGTCTTCAGATCTTCGGGGGTGGCGCGGGCGTTGACAAGGCTACTAATGCCCCAGTCCTTTGCCAGTACTTTTGTCCCGTGGCTGAAGCCTTTCTGGACTATGACCGTCTGCGCAGTAGTTATCATCCCCTGCAGCTGTGCCGCCGGGTTGTCGTCGGGTAGCGCTTTTCGCGGCTCGGGCGCGATAAGCGATTCGAGCCGCTCCGCAAGGCGCTCGTCTTTCAGCAGGAGTTTCGCCTCCTGGTCGGCCCGCTGCTCCCGCAGGAGGAAGGACTCGCTTATCTGGTCCATCGAGCTGTAGATTTCCTCATGTGCCCGTTCGGTGCGGCTTGCGGAATCGCTAATGGACGACTGTGCATTGTTCCAGCCGAACAGCACCACCACCAGGCCGCCGACGGCCATCAGTATGAACCGTTTATTTTTTTCCCATATTTCGTTCACCTGCACTTGCCTCCGTATTCAGGTCCAAAGTAATTTCGAATGGGAGCTCGTTGGAAATTTTCCTTATCATGCTTCCGGGGTCGATATTTATCTGCGGCCGTATTTCCAGCGGCGCAGTCTCTTTCATGGTTTCATCAATCGCCGTACGGAGCCTGTTTCTGAAGTCGAAAACGACCTCTTCCTCTTTCGGCGTCCGTCCGGTAATTACTATTCTGAAATCGAGCGGGCCGGCTTTCTTTCCCCTGCCCGCGTCCGTCGGCACCAGTTTTACATCGTCGACCGCGATGTCAGAGGGGGTGACATCTTCGTCGCAGATCTGCGCCATGACGAGTGAGAAATAGAATCCGCGCCTTGTGAAGAGCGATGCATAGCTTGCGGCGCTCTTGGATTTAAGGTTCCTGAGCTCGTTTTCCCTGGCAGCGTCTGTGCGCTCATCGACCTGGCTGACAATGTCGTCCCTGGTCCCTTCCACGCGTTGCACCTTTGAGCCTTCTATGAACGAGAAGATGAAAAATATAATCAGGAAAAGGAGCGAGGCTGCTCCCGCCGCCACTAGAAAGCGGGTTCTTTCGCGGAACTCCCGGCGTTTGCGGTGGCGCTCCGGCAGGAGGTCGATTGCGAGCGCGTCCGGCGCGAGCGCGGAGGCGGCAAGGCCGATTGATGTTGCGAATTCGGTCTTGGGCATTTCCTCTTCCTGGAGGGTGTCGGTACTTACGGGTGAAAGCGCGGCCACGGGGTCGAAAACCTGGACAGGGACGCCGATGCGGTTCGAGAGGAATTGCGCAAATCCGCCCAGCAAAGCGCCGCCGCCCGTGAGAAACACGCGGTTGATTTTCAGGCGCTCGAGCTTGACCTGTGTCTTGGCGAACTGGATTGAGGAGTTGAAGAGCGCGGCGAATTCGCTTGCGACCGGTGTGAGCGCCTCGCAGACCTTTCGTTCAGATTCTGAACGGTATGTTCCCTCCTTGATGATGCCCTCGGTCACTTTGACCTTTTCAGCATCTTCAATACTGAGGTTGCAGCTTTCGGCCACGGCCTCGGTGAATTCACGAGAGCCCTTCGATACGCTCCTGGCGAATATCAGTCCGCGGTTCTGGATTATCGTCAGGTCGGTGTTTTCCGCACCGATGTTTGCGACAAGCGTAGTGACGCCGGCTTCGCCCTGGCCACCCAGCCTCTCGGCCGACACCAGATAGGCGTTGTATAAGGCGACGGGCGCGACGTTTACCATCAGTATGCGCGGCGAAATCCCTGAAAGGAGCTGGAGGTGGCGGGAAACGTATTTTTCCTTGGCGAGCGCGATGAGTATGGTCAGGTCGTCTGAAAAGTCCTGCTTGATGGGCAGCATCTTGTAGTCGGCGGAAATCGCCTCTTCGGTCTTGCCGGCGATTTCGTTTATCTGGTAGCGCATGATCAGGCCGAGGCGCGCGTCCGGCACGGGTGGAATCTGAGAGTAGCGCAGAATCGTGTCCCGCCCGCCTACGCCTAGCACGACGCTTCCGAGCTTCATGCCGCGGGCGCGGAGGTCGGCTGCGAGCGCCTGTGAGGCGGCGATAAGCCAGCTGTCGGTCCCGGCGGCGTGCTCGGACGAGAGCGGAATTTTTACCGTATCCGCGACGGTAATCTGGCTCCCGCTTTTTGCAAGGCAGGCGATCTTTATTGATGTGGCGCCCACGTCGACGCCGTAAACCTTTCTGCCCAGAACCATATTTTCTCCTCTTCCTGCGAGGTGCAGTCGTCTATTTCTGAACGCGGCGAACGATGTCGTTCTGCAGTTTCTCGGACCAGTGCCAGGCATCGCGGGCTTCCGGGCTGTCCGGGAAGCGGCGCAGCACTTCTTCGTAATACATGAGCGCAATGGCCGGGAACTTGACCCGTTTTGACTCGGCAAGGCTTATAAGTTTTGCCGCATTTCTCTTGTCTTCCACCGCCGCTGTCTTGAGAATCTCATTCAGCTCGCCGTGCAACCTTTGCGCTTTTTTCAGGAGTTCCGATTCAGGCATTCCGCGCTCGATCTGGCGGATGAGAG
Source organism: Planctomycetota bacterium (assembly GCA_004376375.1). GTDB lineage: Bacteria > Planctomycetota > E44-bin39 > E44-bin39 > E44-bin39 > E44-bin39. The sequence continues at coordinate 24,739 of SOJX01000098.1, read as the reverse complement.
AATCCAGCATCGGCATCAGATTGCGGAGGCGGTATTTTTTCATATCGTTTGTGAGGGCGGCAAGATCGTCTTTCAGTTGTTTCTGGTCTTTTTCCACGTTGGAGATAATATCTTCCGCGCGTTCTTTGACTTCACCCGACGAAGTGCGGCGAGCCACCTCTTCCGCGAGCTCTTTCGCGTCTTCCAGCCGGCCTTCGTTCAAGGCGAGGCGGGCCTTCTTGATTTTATCGCTCAGGCCTTCGCGGTGGTAGAGTGGGATCGTGCCGACAGAGAGCCGGTAGCCGGCGGAAGTCTTGGAGGTCTCCGGTTTCTGAAACGCGCAAAAGACTCTGGCAACGTTGCGGTCCTTGGCTTTCCGTACGTGCAAGGTGACGGGCGAGCCCGGCTCGATTGAAACAGGTCTCTTTTCCGTGCCGAGCAGAATTTCACGCACGCCTTCGATTTGCGCGGGCAACTTTCCGACAGGCTGGACCGAGGAGGTCGTGACACGGAGGACACGGAGACTTCCGGCAACGGAGACCGGGATGTTGAAGGCGATGCCGGCCCCCGATTCCGGAGCGCTCCCCTCGAAGCTGTACTGTATAATGCAGGATTCGCCGATGCTGCTTACGGTTTCCCTGAACGAATAGGCGGATGTCTTGCCGAAGGTCGTCAGACTGATTCTGCCGGCCAGTACAACCGCGTCGACTTCATCCCGTTCGGTTTCCATCGAGATGTCGGCGGTATCCTGGCGGAGCTTGATTTCGCCGCCGTCGATGCAGCCCAGACCGGTTTCCCATATCAGGGGACGCTTCCTGAAAAGAACGCCGCTTAGGCCGTTTCGAGTCGTATAAAGCTGGAGGCTGTTACGGGTCGGCGCAAAGGAGAGGTCGTCGATCGGGTATTCAGGATCATCCAGCGGCCGGTCGTACACGGTGACATCATCAAAATATGCAATGCCTTCACCCGAGGAGGGCGAATCACTCCAGATGGTAAGAAAACCCTCGTCGACCTCGGGGGGTGGAATAAAGAGATCGATGATTTCAATCCAGGCGGCGCCGCCGAACGTGTCGCGTTTGAGCCAGCCGGTCGCTACCTCGTCGTAGTCGGAAAACCTCGAGTTTTTCCAGTGGATCTTGATGCCGGTCGGGCCGGTGTTTTCGCCCGCGATATAGTATCGTATTTCCAGGGCCGCGTTTTCCGTGATTCGCAGGGATGTTTCAGAAGTGGTCTCGCCGCTTCCGGAAATGACCTGGAGAGAATAGGCTCCGCTGTGGGCGCGCTTGGGCGTAAGGCTTACGCCGGCAGAAGGGATGTTCCAGCCGGGAATCTTTCCACCGCTCGAGGATTCGAACGACCTGTTTACAAGCGCCTGTGCGCTTTCAGGCAAAGGCAATTCCCCTTCCACGGACCTGGAAAAGATGGTATATGCGCCGAAGAGGACACCGCACAGGAGAATGACCCCGATGGCCATGTATACGACATCGATGATGCGGGTGCCCTCCATCTTCCGCGCGCGGGCGGCGATGAAGCTGATATCTTCCTGTGAGAGGAATCCGGTTCCGGGATCGTCGGCAAAAAACTCCGACCCGGGGAGGGGCGCCTTGACCTTCTTCGGTTCGCGCGGCCTTTCTTTCTTCCGTATTTCCGGTTGCTTTTCTTCCGCGACTGCCGGCCTTTCCTCTCTGGGCGTAGGTGCAGGCGGAGGTGCCGGCATCGAAAGGTTTCTCAGTTCGAACTCGCAGTTGCCTACGCGGAAAACGACGCCATGATCCAGTTGCGCCTGGCGGATCCGTTTTCCGCGGATTTTTGTCCCGTTGGTGGAGTTCAGGTCGCGAAGGGTGAATTTGTCGCCGTCGCGGACAATAACCGCGTGCATGCCGGATACTTTTTCGTTATCGAGGATGATATCGTTAATGCTTTTGCGGCCAAGAGTCGTCTTCGCGCCCATCTTGAAGGTCTTCCCTTCGACCTCGCCCGCGATACCGGTGAGAACGAAACCCGCTTCAGCCTTTTCCTCGGTGTCCGAGTCGTCAGTGAAGAACTGCTTTTCCGAGTCTATGGTGTCCTCGTCCTTAGACTCTTCAGGTTCGGCCATTCCAAGGTATGTAATCTGGCTGTCGCCTATCGTGATGAGGTCGCCGTCACGCAGTATCTCCCGGTCGATACGCTTGCCGTTGAGATAAGTTCCATTGCGGCTCTTCAGGTCGACGACAATGTAATCGCCGCCGACAAGTATGATCTGTGCGTGCTTGCGCGAGGCCTTTGGATCGTCCAGGGGGACGGGATTGTCGTTCGAGCGCCCGATGGTGACGGATTCTTTGCCAAGCTCAACGGTCCGCTCGCCCTTTCGATCCTCGATGTGAAGTTGTGGCATAGGTTTTCTCAGGTTTGGTCAGCATAAAACAGGCCGCTTTGCCCTTTGGGCTTGGGCCGGCCTGCCGGCCAGGAACCACTTCTTTCATGTTACGACCCCGTACGGCGGTTCAGATACTATTATTCCGCAACCACCGTGCCGCAGGTCAAAGAATAAGCTCGGAATGCTGCAACTTGTTTCCGAGCAATACGTTGCGTATAAATCAACCCCGTAAGTCTGATGTTACACTGTAAAAGATTTTGGCAATTTCAAAGAGGAAACAAGGTGACAAGGAATTAAGAAGTACCGAGTACCGAGTACCGAGTTCCGGGTCGTCTTTTCCTCCTATCTTCCCTTCAACCCTTCTGTCCAGAAGAGAGGAAAGGAGGAAAGGAGGAAAAGGGGAAAAGGGGTAAAGAACTCACGACTCACGACTTTTCTCTTATTCCCTTATCCCCTTATCCCGTATCCCTTATCCCTTACCTCTTACCCCGTATTCCTTGTTCTCTTGTTTCCTTGTTCCCTTATTCCCTTGTTTCCTTGTCCCTTCACTCAGAGCCTTTTCTTTTTAAATCGTATTTCTCAATTTTTGCATCAAGAGTCGGGCGGGATATTCCGAGCAGGCTCGATGTTTTTGTTTTATGCCAGCCCGTTCTCTCCAGTACCTCGGAGATGGTTTCGCGTTCAACTTCATCCACGGCTTCAGCCACGATTTCTTTCAGCGTTCTGACGCCGACACCTATCGGGCGAAACCGGCGAGTGGGGCTTATGGACCGGCTCAGATGTTCGGGCTTGATAAGGTCCCGGGAAAGGGCAACGGCGCGCTCGATTTCATTTCCCAACTCGCGAACGTTGCCGGGCCAGTCGTAACCGAAAAGCATGTCCATGGCCTTCGGGTCGATTTCCCGTTTTTCCGTTTCCGTTTTCTGGGCAATGGAAGTCAGGAAGTGGTTGACCAGGATCGGTATGTCGTCTTTTCGGTCCCGAAGCGGGGGTAATGTTACAGTAATAACGTTGAGCCGGTAAAACAGGTCTTCGCGGAAGTTTTTATCTTGCGTGCGTTTGAACAGGTCCTTGTTTGTAGCGCTGATCAGCCGCACGTCAACGTTGATAATGTTTTTTCCGCCAAGCCTTCTTATTTCACCTTCCTGGAGGACGCGCAGGAACTTGGTCTGCATGGAAGGCGCCATTTCAGCGATTTCATCAAGGAAAAGGGTGCCTTTGTCGGCAACCTCGAAAAGCCCCTGTTTGTCGGTTACGGCACCGGTGAACGCGCCCTTCATGTAGCCGAAGAACTCACTTTCGAGCAGGGTTTCCGGGATAGCCGCGCAGTTTTCGGAAACGAACGGTTTGTCTTTACGCGGGCTGTTGAAATGTATGGCGCGGGCGATGAGTTCCTTGCCTGTGCCGGACTCGCCCTGGATAAGTACCGGGACGTTAGTTTCAATGACCTTGTCAAGCATTTTGAAGATGTCGTGCATCTTCTGGTCCCGGGTTATGATGGCGCTGTAATCGTTTTTGAACAGGCTTTGCCGACCGGAAATCTTGGTGCGCTCTTCTTCAAGCTGGTGAGAAGTCTGCTCGACCCGCGCGACAAGTCTGCGGTTGAGGGCGTCGAGCTCTTCTGACTTGCGTTCAAGGTCCTGCTGTTTCCTCTCATTTTCTTCAAAGAGGCGGGCGTTGTCAATCGCCACCGCGGCCTGGCTTGCCAGGTATTCCAGAAGCTGCATCTTGCTGGGCTGGAAGACGTCCCGCTCGAAGCGGTTATCGACGTAAATTACGCCGACTGTACGGTTCTTTATTTTCAGTGGAGCCGCAAGCACGCTTCTGAGCTTCAGACCGTAAACGCTCATATAGCTTGAAAAGCGATCGTCCTCGAGCGCGTCGGAGGCGATCAGCGGGGAACCGCCCTTGAAGACGTCGGCCGCAATGGAGTGCGAAACCTTGAAGTCGGGCTTTTTTATCGATTCACGGTCGATGTTGCGGGAAACCTTTACATTCAGCTTGCCGTCCTCTTCGAGAATAAGGAAACCGCGCTCGCCGCCGATGACATCGACCACGGTATCCATTATCAGCTCGAGAAGCTTTTGAAGGTTGAGTTCGCCAGACAGGGCCATGTTGATTTCGAGAAGTTTGATGAGCTGTTCTTCGCGCCCGATATCGAAATCAACCGCCGGCAGCTTGCCGCTGTCCTCCCTTATCCGCGTGGAAATGTCAACGGTTTCGAATTTCGATTTACCTTCGTCTTCGAAGAGAATCTGGGTCTGGCCGATTTCTATCCGGTCGCCGGGCTTGAGTACTGTGCGGCTTACGAATTTGCCGTTGACAAGTGTGCCGTTGCGGCTGTCCAGGTCTTTTAATACGTAGCCTTTATCCGTCTGGATTACCTCGCAGTGGTAGCGGCTGGAATTGATGTCATCAATTTCCAGCATGTTTTCGCTGGAGCGGCCAATGGTCGTAATGGCCGAGATCGCCTCGAACACACGCTCTTCACCGCCGGATTTAACAACCAGTCTCGCCACGACTTACATCCTAATGGCAATATGCATACACAGACACTCCCCGCAAACAATTGTAAAACAATTTTAACAAAACGCAACTCGAAGTCAAGTAAAACTCTATGAGTTGCCGGGGCGGGAAAAGGTGTGTTTCATGATTTATTTCAAATTTATCCCGGAGTAGTTATATCCGATGCAAACCGGTATCGCCGGGGTAAAAATGCGTCAGGTAAACGTTGCGCCCGGATACGCGTTTTCGTCTAAAACTATGATAATTGTGCATAACTCAAGCCCGGATAGGAAGATTGTGGAGAATTCGGAATTTGCCCGGGCAAAACCTTGACTGAGACTATAAAATCGTGCTATAATTACAATCTATATTTACGGGGATGGTCGATAGAAAGAGTGTGTAGACAGGTTGGCATTAAACTCTATGGATGAACCTTTTGTCATAATCTGTTCCTCCTGCAATACGCGCAATCCGCTGAGCGCGGATGTTTGCAGTAAATGCGGTACAGACCTTTTGACCGGAAGGGTCGTTGACGCGTCCGTTGCCGATACTCAGGCAATTCCCACCCGCGGAAGCGCTCCGACCGAAGCCCCTGTCGATCCTGCCGGGACAATTCCCCCATTAAGCCACGGGGAACATTCTGAAGATATCCGCAGGCGGCTTACCCGTACTTTTTCCAAGACCCGGATGCTCGAGTCGGCCATTTCCTCCGCACTCGACAAAGGCATGGCAAACCTGGAAAGCGAGCCCCTTCTTCCCGCGCTTGAAGGCGCGAACGAAGGCGAACTCATCAGCCGCGTGACCGAGCGCATCAATAATTATTTCAAGTCCGAAAAAATCCGCGAGCTTATCACCTCCATATGCGTATCGATGACCAGGCCGCTGCAGGACCAGTTTTCCGAATTGATCCGCACCGAAGTTGTAGGCCGGCTGGACGAGCACGTGGCCAGGGCGATTGAGCGCCACGCTACGGCAGGCGGCGGCAAACTCGACGCCGCCATGGTGCGCGGCGTCGTCCGGGAGGTTATAGACGAGGAGCAGGTGCTCCGCAGCGTGGATGCGCTTGATTTCGTGCAGCAGGAAACGGTCGGGAACATTGTCGAAAAAGAGATAAGCACGAAGATTGAAGGCGTTGTCCGAAAGAGCGTCACAAAGGCGTCCGTTGACGAGGGCGCCCTGCGCGAGATCGTAAAAGAGATGATTGAAAGCGGGGACGGCAAGGGCGCCGGCAGGATTGACGAGAAGGATATTGCCCGCAAAACCGAGGTAGAGCTGCGGCTCCAGGCCGAGATCAGGCGTCTTGAAGAAAAGCTTGCCAGGCAGCCGAAGGGTTCCGCGCGGCTTGATCGCGCAGACGTTGAAAACCTCGTCCATGAGATTATGGCGTCGAATGTAGCAGGATGGGAGGGCGAGGCGGGCACCGATATGCCGACGCAGTCCATTGCCCGTCCGTCGAACTTTACGGAGGAGATTCAGCGCTCGCTGCTCGACATGCACGCGTCCCAGGAAGTCTGGCAGCTTATCGAGCGCAAGATCAGGGAGGTCGGTCTCGATCTGTATCACGAACTCATGGAGGGAGTACACGATTTCCTGCTCGACAAGGTGAATTCGTATACTCAGGGTTTTTCCGCCCAGACGGGGGAGGTGATACGCTCCGAGATCGCGTCCCGCCTGCCCGGCGTGCTGCAGAGTTACCTGAATACCGACCAGTTTCTTGCGCGGCTGCGCCACCTCATTCTTGCCCAGAAGGCGGACATTGCCGGGATGGATGAGGCTGCTTTGCGCAAAAGCATGCTCGGCGAGTTGAGCAACGCGCTCGGCTCCGATTTGTTCAAGGAGCAGATACAGGAAGCCCTGAAGTCCCTTGGTTCCGACGATATGGTCAAGGCGGTTATCGAGTCGCCCAAGTTTCCGCTATACCTGAAAAAGTCGGTTCAGAACGAAGTCGCCCAGTTCAGCTCGGGCGCCCCGGCCGACGCCGAGTCGGTCCGCGGGATTGTCGACGCAAAGCTGGGCGAGCTTGCTTCCGACCAGAAATTCGTCGACCGCCTCAGCGGGCAGCTTCTGGACCTTATTACCGCGCGTATTGACGAGCAGAACCAGGATCTGGTGAACGTGATAGTCGGCAAGGTGGAGGAGCTTCTGCCCGATTACCTGAACGGCCAGTTCTCCTCGGAGAATTTCCAGTCGTATTTTGCCGGGCTCATCGCCAACTCGCCGGAAATGCAGGGCAGGTTTGAAAAGGTTGTGAAGAGCTTTCTTGACGAAAACCTCGGCCAGATTGTCCGGGAAAAACTCGAGTCGCAGTCCGACCAGGATAAGCCCGGCGCTTCCGATTCCCTGAACAAGAGCGACTCCGATTTCTTTTCGCATACCGATACCGTCGCCTCAGATTAAGTACGTCAAGACCTGGAAAATTTTGCACATTTATGACAAACACTTGCCGTTGTTAACCCGTAACAAGTAAAACAGCGGGGATTTATAAAAGGAACTTATTTAAGTTGTAAGGTGTTTTGTATTGTAGGGTTAGCCCGATTATGGAGATTGCGTTCAAAAGCCTGCATTATTTGTAATAAGGGGAACCGCCATAACCTGCCCTCACAGAAAGGATAAGAAATGAAACTTCACAAACCCGTAATCATGGTTTTGTGCATGTTTGCGGTCCTGCTGACTGCTACGGCCGCGGTGGCGAGGCTGGACGATGCGATTTACAGGGGGAGGGTAAAGGATTTCAAGGCTGCTATTAAATCGAAAGATTATTCAGACGCCGCGCATCAGGCCGAGCTAGTCGCGGAAGACGATTCCACGCGTGCCGTTGAGGTGCTTCTTTCGGAGACGTTGAAAAGCAAGAACGGGCAGCTTTTCAAGGCGGTCGCCGGGGTTCTTGCGGGTATGAAAAACGCCGGCGCCCTGATGACGATGATCTGCGTCTTTAAAGGCAGCAAGTGGGAGGAGCAGATAATAGTCGCCCAGGCTTTCGGGCTGCGCGACGGCGAGCCGTCTCTTAATACTTTAATGGATGCGCTCAAGCTCAAAAGGGAAGAAGTGCTTCGTGTCGTTCTCGAGTCGCTGTTGAAGCGCCGCTGTCCGGCCATGGTCGAGCCGCTGATAAAGTTTCTCGAAGAACACGAGCCCAGCGGCGGCAGGCTTTGCGGCGATGCGCGCAATATCCTCAGAAGGATCACCGGGCAAAGGTACGGAACGGCGGCGTCGTACCGCGCATGGTGGGAGAAGAACGGTGGAAAGGATTTCGTAAAACCAAAAAAAATAAAGAGCAAGGAAAGGTTCACTACGGCCAGCTTCTTTGGTGTGGAGGTGGATTCCAAGAGGTGCGTTTTCATTATCGACGTTTCGGGCTCGATGCGGATTACGGACCCGCTGCCTCCGCCCGATGACGGCAAGGAAGAAGGGGAGGGCGACAGCCCGGAGACGGGAAAAGGGCTTATCGATAAAGATAAGGATGACGATGACGACGACGAGGGCTACGCCCCGGTAGACCCGAGCGCTTCCCGTGTCCGCATCGAGCGCGCGAAGGCCGAGCTCATCAAGGTCGTGCAGTCGATTAAGAAAGACGCGAAATTCACCATTATAATTTTTTCCGGTCCCGGCGGCGGAATGAAAAAGGGAGATGACCAGCAGAAACGCAATGAAATGGCCAGGAGACCGCTCAGCCCCGGGTACAACCCCACGAAGAATGGAACCGTCCAGTTCTGGAAAAAGAGGCTTGTTGCCGCAAGCGACAGCAACAAGAAAAGCGCGGTGGAGTTCGTCAAGGACTTCCAGGCCTTCGGCGCCACCTTCACCGACGACGTGCTGAAAGAGGCTTTCAAGATAAAGGAGGCGGATACCTTCTACTTCCTCACCGACGGCATGCCCGACAAGCGCGCGTACCGTCGTGACGGGATAACGACACCGTCAACGGAGGAAATACTGAAGCTCGTCGCCGACCTCAACGCGATCCGTCACGTAAGAATCAATACGTTCGGTTTTATAGACCGCGGCCGGAGGGCCGGAATGCGCCGCATTCCCAGGGGCCCGTCGGGGAGCGATTTCGCCGAATTTCTGAAAAAGCTGGCCAAGGAGAACGGCGGCAAGTTCCGCGAAATCAGGTAGGAACATGAAGACCTGAGGCTTGAGTAGGGGCGGGTTTCAAACCCGCCCTTTGTGTTTAACCCGGCTTCGTTTGATTTTCCGCAGATGCAGGATAAAATAGTCGTATGAGAGTAAGCCTTCCCTTCAAGCTCGGCGTTATCGTCGTACTGTTGTTTTCGATATTGACCGCAACCTGCCTGCTCTGGACGCCGGTGCGCGTCAGGTATTACATGGGCAAGTTTCACTCTCCCGATAAGAAGACACGCCTGCAGGGCCTGGTCGGGCTGCTTGATATTCAACCTCAAGGCACTGAAGCGCTCGCGAAAGAACTCGGCGGAGGCGCGACCGCGGTTGAGTTGCTTCTCTATTCGTCGCAGTATGAAGGCTGGTCCCACATGGATTCAATGCGGCTGGCCGTGGAACTGGGTTATAAGGATGTCGTCAACCTTCTGCTTGATAACGGGATTGACGTTGAGGTCTCAGATGAAAAAAGAGAGTCGCTCCTGCAGATTGCCGCGAAATTCGGGCATAAGGAACTGGTCGATTTCTGTATCAGGAATGGAGCAGATGTAAATTATCAGCATACCGGCTTTCGAATGAGATGGAAGTTATTTCACGAAGATTATTACGATGGAGCTCCTCTTCACCTGGCGGTTTTTGGCAATCACTCTGATATAGTCAGGATTCTCCTGAAAAACGGCGCCGACGTAAATAGTGTTACGCAAGATATCCATTTTACACCGCTGGACCTTGCACGGACCGAAGAAATTGAAAAACTCCTTCGCGATCACGGCGGGAAGACAGAGGAGGAAATCAGAATCGATAATTATGTGAAACAGTTTTGCTCGGGCGATTATGAGATGCGCGTGGAAGGAATTGAATCTCTGCTCGATATGGGCGTAATAGAAGCCAGGCTTGCCATGATAAGGAATTTCCACGGGGGAGGGGAGGCCGGGCTTCGATTTATCCAATACTGGGACGAAGTGAGAAAAACAATTTCGGCAGACGTAAACATGCGCATTCTGATGTTCGTTCTGGCCGATAAAAACTTTACGGACTGGGGCAGGTTCATTATCAGCAAGCACGGGAATATAGATGCCGGGCACAGCCCTCTTGGACTGACGATTCTTCACTGGGCTGCCAGGGAAGGGCAGGCGGAAATCGCGAAACAGCTGATCGAATGCGGCGCTGATGTGAACAGAAAGGGCGGTGTTGACAGAGAGACCCCGATCTTCGCGGCGATCCGCGGCCATCATCTTGAGGTCGCCGAAATACTGATAAAAAGCGGGGCCGACGTGAACAGTCGGAATTCAACCTGGTACACGCCGCTTCATCTTGCAGTAAGTGAAGGACGGAAGAAAACAACCGAACTTCTTATCAAAGGCGGCGCAGACATGAAGTTGCGAACGAAGTCCGGCCTGGCGCCGCTTCACATTGCCGCGGGAAAAGGCAAGTATGAAATGGTTAAGCTCCTGCTTAATGCCAAAGCTTATGTTAATATCACGACCAGAAGGGAGGATGGGCTGTTGACTCCGCTTGATGTCGCGGACATGATGGGTCATGAAAAAGTCGCCGACCTGCTTCGTACGCACGGCGGCAAGACCACAAGAAAACCAGTCACTGACGACTAACCGCCAACGATTAACCCTTCGCGGCCACTTCCCCGAATTCCCCTTGTTACGGCCTTTGCGGTGTGATATACTTGCCGCCCGATATTTCAGGGACTCAACATCGCGGAGGAAACGGCCATGAGTATTGAAGAAAAGGTGCTGAGCTTTTTCCCGAACGCGCTGCCGGTGCCCGACTATTTCGGATATGCGAAACGGATTTCGGAGCACCACGGCTTCAGAGACCCGAACACGATCGGCGGCATCGCGACCTGCGCGGACGAACTCGAGCGCCCGCTCGAGGAATACTGTTACGACGTCTGGGGCGAGGCGTTCCGCCTGGGCGCGCTTGCGGGTTTCCCCAACGTCGGCATAAGCGATATAGAGGCGCTCCGCCACCACGCACCCAATCAGGAAAAGCTCGGTGTTTTTTACTTTCCGCACCTGGGTTTCAGCGCGGAAGGACAGCTCGGCCTTGCCAGGCGGCACGGTCACCTGCATGACACGCCCTCATGCGGCAGCCTCTCGAAACTCCTTGACGAGTTCCTCGCGGCCCACAACGCGGGAGAGGTTTTCGCGCTTCCGGACCGCGACGAGGACCCGAACCAGTTCGCGGTCGCGGCAACGCTTCTGCCCGAGATGGATGACGTGCTCGCGGCCCAGCACCCGATACGCGACATCACGGAGCGCTGCGTGCTCGCGGGCATGGCGCGCTTCCTCTCATTGCTCGAAGACCAGCCGAACGAATTCATAATTTTCGCAGGCATCCACCTCAACACCCCTCCGAGCGAAGAGGACTACATCGTCCCCGTTTTCGGCATACTCGGCACAAGCGGCAAGATTATCGAGACCGGCGAGGACGCCTACTACGACGGCGCCGACCTGCTCGCAATGATGAACGAGTTCTAATCAGTGGTTAGTTGTTAGTCGGTAGTGGTTAGTAAATCAACAAATGACTAACGACCAACGACTAACCACTAACGACCAGGGAACCAGATATGCCCGTGCCTCCGCGGCCTTCGGACGATAAAAGGAAAGACGAGCTCGAAAAAGAGTACCACGCGCTGCGTGATAAGGTCCAGGTCGAAGCGACCGGGCCGATTCTTGCAAGGCTCGGCGACGTGTGCGTCGAGCTGCAGCGCATGCAGGAGGCCGTAAGCTTTTACAACCGCGCGCTCCAGGCCGACATTCCGGGCGCTGCGTACCTGGCAACCCGCATCAAGAACAAGCTCACGCCCGACGAAGTTCGCGCAACTCGCCATTCCGGCGCCGATAATCCCGATCAGCGAGGCAATTAACGATATTCTGTTTTACCCCTTCCGCGGCAACGGGTTGGGGTTGATTGCCATTGGGAGCATTTTCTTTGCGATATTTCGCTTCATTATTTCCGTAATTGGAAGTGGAATGTTAATATTTCAGTTCATCGCTTATATACTTCTTATCTGCATGAGCGGGTACCTCCTCTCGTATTACATATCAATACTGAAGAGGACCGCTTTCCATGGGGATAACGAACCTCCTGGCTGGCCGGACCTTGCTCACATTATGGGCGATCTTGTCAAGCCTGTGGTCCAGCTGTTTGTTACACTTCTAATGGGTTTTTTCCCGACGCTTATCGGGCTTTATATCGGGTATAAGATGGGGTTTGAGGCCGTCGGTATGACCATACTGCTTATCGCCCTGAGTATTTTCGGGTTAATAGTCTGGCCCATGCTTCTGATGATTGTTTTTGTATTCAACCACATCGGCGCGGCCATTGATCCGCGTTTTGTTTTCAAGTCCATAGCTGCGATGGGAATGACCTACGTCATCGGTACCATATTTTTCTATTTAATAGTAGGCGCTTTCTTCGTTATCATGTTTGCCGAGAGTTTTTTCTTTTCGTATTTTGGCCTATTGCTCATGATTCCGTTTTTGCCTTTCCTCTGGTTTGCGCGGATTTACATCTACATGGTTGCATTCCGCCTACTCGGCCTCATGTACCGCGAGAAAGCGCACGCCCTGAGGTGGTTTACGTAAAAAGAAGTTCCTATAAAAACAAACGGGGCGAGTCAGCGACTCGCCCCATTATATTTATCGCTTGTATGACGGTTTACGGTGCGGCTATTCCTCAAAATCTTCGTCGGTGAGTTTCCCCGTACCGTAGCCTGCGCCGGTTGTGCCGCCGGGGAAGATGAAACTCCCGCTCTCGAAATACTTATTCTTGAACTTGTCCAGCGTTTCCTGGTCCATGTGCACGGCGAGCTCGTCGTACGTGGCCTGGCGCTCCTTGTAGAAAGCTTTGTTGATCTTGTAGAGGTTGGAATCCTTGGACAGGAAATTGACGATGTGTTTTTCGCCCATTTGCATTGCTTTAAGGTTTTCAGCACTTTCGCTCATGAGCTTTTTCAGTTCGTCATCAAAATAAGGCTTAATCTCTACGGAAATCTGGAAGCCGTTCATGTCTTTGAAGTCCTCGACGGTCTTGCCTTCTACAAGTGACTCGGCTAACTCGCGCAAACGCTCGGTCATGCGCTCACCTTCGTCTTTCAGGACATCGTTGATATTGGCAACCTGGTCCTTATCGAGACCCAGGTCTTTAATCGCCGACTCCGTGAGCGGCGTGCCGATCAGTGCAATCCGCTGCATCCTTTCGATTAATTCCACGAGTTTCTTTTTATCTTCTTCCTTCTTCTTCTCATCTTCTGTCAGCTCTTTTGCCGGCGGTTCAGGTTCCTTTACCACGGGTTCCGGCGTCAGATCGGAAATTTCCTTTTTCAATGAGGCAATCTCGCCATCCTTGCTTTCAAGTTTCTTTTCATGAGAGGAGGTTTTCTCCTTCATCGCCGCCGTCAGGGATTCGATTTCCTTGCCGGCGTTTTTCAGTTCTTCTGCAATATCATTTCTCGCCTTGGCGACCTTGTCGTATTTTTCTTCCAGGGCCCTGTAACCGGTTTTGTGCTTTTCGTCCATTATGGAGGCGGTAACCGCGGCGCCGATGACGCCGCCGATGATAAATGCTGCCAGTATCAATAAGAACCGACCCATAGCTATTCTCCTTTCACGCTGGTGCTTTTGTTCTGAGTGTCGATAATAGGCCTTAATGGCCTTTCAGGCAAGTCTTTATTGCCGCTGCGCGGCTGACATGATATCAGAAAACGGTAGCGAAAATAATAGCCATAAGCGATGCAGGCAGGTGCTGTTCTGTCATGGCGTTTCCTCCCTGGATATATAAGGAGCCTGACTGCCGTTGAACCGGTTGACTGGTTCGGATAATGCCCTCTGATTTCTTGGCTGACATTTACACAAGAAGTATGCCAATGAGGTGGAACTCATAACAAATTGAAGCCAAAGACGTTGTGAAAGGCGGCAGAAAACGGGATGTAATGAAAATTATTACTACATGGTGAAAATTAACATATAGGATTATCGTTGAAAACATGCGTAAACAGACGTTATTATGGAGCCTGAATATTTATTCCTGGCGGTCCTGTGCGGTCGAAATAGCAAGTGTGTACGGCCCAGAAATGGATCACGGTGAAATTAAGAAACCGGAGTATTCGTATCCGGGTTAAATGCGATAAAAATTTGGAGGCTTATTAGTGGCACCCGCGGGTTTTTCACTGGATGATGCAATCAGTTTTGGCGTAGACGAGTTCAAAAAGAACAAGGGGTTTCTCATCGTTCTGGTTCTGATTACCGAATCGGTTGACCTTTCATCGGATATCAGCAAAGCGTTTATTGAAGGGTATAATCCCCTGTTAGGCATCGCGGTTGCCGTTGGCGCGTGGTTTGTTGCCACCCTTCTGGAGCTGGGAAAGATAAAAATCTCTCTTGATTTCTGCGACGGCATACCTGCAAAGCTGAGCGATCTTTTCATGTGTGCGCCGCTTCTGGTGAAGTTTATACTGGCTACCATAGTTTACATGATTATTTCGATGATCGGATTTCTGTTACTGGTCATACCCGGGATATACTGGGCCCTGAGGTTTCAGTTTTACGGATACTTCATTGTTGAAAAAGATGTCGGCCCGATAGAAGCTCTCAGACTGAGCTATGAGATTACCGGAGGGCAGGCATGGAGCCTTTTTGTTTTCGCCATAGTCTGTTTTTTGATTAACCTGCTCGGATTCATCTGCCTTGTCATCGGTCTGCTGGTATCTATTCCGATAACCATGCTGGCCCATGCATACGTATACAGGGAGCTGCTGGACCGGAAAAGTCTTTTTGGATATTCCGGTCACGCCCGTAACTCGGGAGGATATTCGGATTATCGACCGCAAGAGAGTGGATTAGATGCAGATTCTTAATCCGTAATCCGTTATTGCGCCGCAATTTCCACCATGCTATAATGCCCGCGATATTATAGGGAATAAATGACAGAGGGTGGGTGTTTCTATCCGCAGGTCAAATAATGCGCGAAGTTCACTAGCCCTTGTTATCTTGTTGCCTTGTTACCTTATTGCCTTTTGAAAGGACGAGGACACGAATGGACGAGGAAAAACGGGAACTGGCGCAGGAAGCCGCATCCGCCGATGAGGAAAAAGCTGAAAAACCCGACGCCGAGGCTGCCGCCGAGCCTGCTGGGGAGCCGGGTTCCGAAAAAACTGCAGAGAAAGTGGAAGAGATCATCGAAGGGATGACCGTGAATGTCGACGACACGGAACCGTGTGTCAGGAAATTCTCGGCCGTCATCCCGAAGGATACGATCAACCGCGAGATTGAGAAGAAGATGCGCGACGTCCTCAGGAACGTGCAGATAAAGGGGTTCAGAAAGGGGAGGGTCCCGCGCAGGCTGGTTGAAAAACGGTACGGAAAGGAAATCATCGAGGAGCTCAAGAGTGAAACCGTCGCGGCTGCGCTCGAGAAAATCATCGAGGATCACGAGCTCAAGGAGCGCTCACTCGGCGACCCGAAGTTCGATCCCGGGCTGGAAGAAGTCGAATTCGAAAAGGACAAGGACCTGACCTTCTCCGTCGAGTTCGAGATCAAGCCCGAGTTCGAATTGCCCGAGTACAGGGGCATCGAAATCCCGAAAATAGACGCCGCGGTCACCGACGAGGACATCGAAAAAGAGGTCCATCAGTTCAAAATCGAGCACGGAACCGTCGGGCCGGCTGAAGGAAGGGAGCTCAGGGCTGACGATTTTGCCGGGGTAAACGTTGCCGTCGTCGCAGGGGACAAGGAGGTTTCGAGCCATAAGGGTTTGTTTGTCCCGCCGGGCCAGGACGGGATTCTGGGTATGGTGGTTGAAAACCTCCATGAGTCGCTCGAAGGTCTGAATATCGGAGAAGACGTCGCCGTGTCGGTCACGTTTCCCGAGGAACCCGAGGACATCCTCGAGATTCCCGAATCCGAGCGCGGCCAGCAAGGCGTGCTCAGACTGGAGCTTGTCGAGATAAAGGAAGTCAAGCCCGCCGAGATTACCCCGGAGCTGCTCAAGAAGTTCGACCTTGACGATGAAGACGAGCTCCGCTCCGAAATCCGAAAGCAGCTTGGCGAGAAAAAGAAATATGAAGCTGACGAGCAGACGAATGAGAACATCATTAAGAAACTTCTGGTAACTACTGAAATCGACGTACCGCAGGCGCTCGCCAAGAAGCTTGCCGCCAACGTTACAATGCGGCAGGCCTACTACCGCAAGATGATGGGCGAGGACGAGGAGAAAATCCGTGCCGACCTCGACGGGATGATGAAAGAGGCTGAGGAGCCTGCGGCCGACACGATCAAAAGGCGGTTCCTGCTCGAAGCCATTGCGGACAAGGAAAGGATTTTCGCGCTCGACGAAGAAGTATATGCACGAATCTCCATGATCGCGGCGCAGAGAAAACTGCCGGCCGACGAGGTGGAGGCCGACATCCGTAAACGCAACGAAATGGACAACCTCAGGACCACTATCCGGGAGGAGAAACTCTTCGAGTTCCTCCGCAAAAAGGCGAAATACATCGACGTGCCCGCGGAACCGGGGAAAGAGGATGAAGAAAAGGATGAAGTATGAAGGATGAAAGGCGGATATGATAATATTCGTTTAGCGGGCGAGCTTGCTCGCCGCGTAACTCGTAACTCGTTTCTCGATATTCAGTACTCGGTACTTGGCACTTGGTACTTCTTTTCAGGTGACAATTCTGTGAACTCCTCAACTGATGAGGGCGAATAAGCCGATGAATCAAAGGACTCTTTTCGGCGTATATTAACTGCCGGAGTACCTAAATATGCACCAGGAAAACACCAGCAAACCTCGCGTCTACTCAAGCGAAACTCCGTACGTCATAGAGCAGGACGGCCGCGGCGAGCGCGTCTACGACATTTTCTCGCGCCTCCTCAAGGACAGGATCATCTTTATCCGCGGCGGTATAAACGACCGCGTCGCCGATATCGTCGTCGCCCAACTGCTGTTCCTCGACATGGAGGACTCGAAGCATGATATTTCAATATACATTAATTCCCCGGGCGGCGATATCTACAGCGGCCTCGCTATCTACGACACGATGCAGTTTATCAAGGCCGACGTCGCCACGACCTGCATAGGGAGCGCCATGTCGCTGGCCGCCATTCTGCTTGCGGCCGGAACGCCGGGCAAGCGTTTCATGCTCCCCCATTCGCGGGTCCTGCTCCACCAGCCGTTAATGGACGGGCTTTCCGGGCAGGCCTCCGACATCGAGATTCACGCCGCGGAGATACGCAACTTGAAGGAAATGCTCGCGGAAATCATTTCGAAACACACGGGAAAATCCAGGAAAGACGTTCTCAAGGACAGTGACCGCGACTTCTTCCTCTCTGCGGAAGCCGCGAAAGATTACGGAATCGTCGACGAAGTGATAATCCCCAGGGAGAAGGAAACGGATGAGTAAGCGAAAATCGGGCGAGCGGTGCAGTTTTTGCGACAAGAACGCGCGGGCGGTCGAGCGCCTTATCGCCGGACCACCCGGGCTCTATATCTGCAACGAGTGCGTCGAGCTCTGTCACTCCATCCTTGAGGAGGAAAACAGGAAGTTCTCCCGCAAGGCCACCATCGACCGCGACGAAATCCCGCCACCGATGGAAATCAAGGAGCAGCTCGACAAGTACGTTATCGGACAGGAACTCGCAAAACGCGTCCTCTCAGTCGCGGTCCACAACCATTACAAGCGCCTTACCGTCGGCGAGGATAAAAACGAAGTGGAGATCGACAAGTCGAACATCCTTCTCATGGGCCCCACCGGCTGCGGCAAGACGCTGCTCGCGCTCACGCTCGCCCGAATACTCGACGTGCCGTTCGCCATCGGCGACGCCACCACGCTCACCGAGGCGGGCTACGTCGGAGAGGACGTCGAGAATATCCTGCTGAAGCTCATCCAGGCCGCCGACTTCGACCTCGAGCGCGCGGAGCAGGGGATTATCTTCATCGACGAAATCGACAAGATAAGGAGAACGTCGCAGAACGTCTCGATTACGCGCGACGTCTCGGGCGAAGGCGTCCAGCAGGCGCTTCTCAAAATGCTCGAGGGAACGATCGCAAACGTACCTCCCCAGGGCGGTAGAAAGCACCCCGAGCAGGCTTACATCCCGATAAACACGACCAACATCCTCTTCATTTGCGGCGGCGCCTTTATCGGCCTTTCGGACATCATCCGCAACCGCGTCGGCAAGGGCAAGCTCGGTTTCCAGGGGACGCGTACCGTGCGCAAGCCCGAGGAAGAGGAAGAATGGATACTTTCCCAGGTCGAGCCGGACGATCTGCGCAACTTCGGCCTCATCCCGGAGATAATCGGCCGTCTGCCCGTCCACGCCACGCTTCACCCGCTCGGGATTGACAGCCTTGTGCGCATAATGAAAGAGCCGGTAAACGCGATAACCAAGCAGTACAAGGCGTTCTTCAAGATGGAAAACGCCGAGCTGGAGTTTACCGAAAGTTGCCTGAAAGCGGTCGCCAAGAAAGCGCTTGACCGCAAGTCCGGCGCCCGCGGCATCCGCTCCATAATGGAAAAGGTGATGCTCGACATCATGTTCGAGCTGCCGAGCCGCAAGGACGTGAAAAAGTGGCGCGTGGACGATAAAATCGTCCTCGGAGAAAAAGAGCCGCTTGACGCAGCCGTCATCGCCGCTCCCGAAAAGCCTGAAAAGAAAGCCGGCAAAAAAGCGAAGAAAAAACAGGCCGAGAAACCCAACAAACCCAACGGCGATCCCGACCGCGCGACCGCATGATAAATCGTGTGTAAAATACACAGGGGCGAGTCATCGACTCGCCCCTGTTTTTATTAACATCCGGGTTTTCTTAAAGTCCTAGCTGCCCGGATTTATCCTGTCGTCAGCCTTTTTCATGAGGAACTTGGCAAGTGCGGCAAGGTCTTTATCTTTACTTCTGCCGGCTTTCTTGAGGAAATCGGTTATCCGCTTCATGCAGTCGTGGTTCTTCCGCTCGTCCTCGTTGAGGTTGTCCATTTTGTTTTTCTGGCGGTTTGCGCGCCTGAACCCTCTGCGCCTTCCGCGCCACCCTTTGCCGAATCTATCTTCTGCTTTTTCCTTGTCCGCGACCTTTTTCTGCCGCCGCCTTTCGAGTGTGCAAAGCGCCACGTAACCCGCGACGAGCTCCTCGAAACTATCGAATTGAGCCGACTTGGTCTTGAGGATCATGATGAGCCGCTCGGTCTTGATGAGCTTTTTCCCTTCAAAGAGCGGTGACACGTCGATGAACGCCTTCGGCGCTTTTTTGAAATCGCCGTTGACCTCGCTTTCAATCGCCTCCTCGCCCTCGTCTTTCTTCAGCCGGAGAAGCGCGGAAGCGGCCATGAGCTTGATCTTGTATTCGGATTTGGCGTTCTTGAGGATTTCGATAAGCTGCTCCGAGTCCTTGTCCTTGCTCGCCGTCTTTACATCATCTTTCGTGGGGGGGCCGGTTTCCTCTTTCTTATCGCCGCTGGACTCGTCAGGTTTCTTGTCATCAGGCTTTGCGGGTTGCTTCTTTACAAGGCCTTCGGCGGCGCCGGAATTGCCGCCGCCCACGGGTTCGGTCTCTTTTGCCCCTTCGGACGAATCGCCTTTCAAGGCCTTGAGCTCGACTTCATATTTTGAAAGCCCGCCGTCGCCTATCGTAATTTCTTTTTCATAAGGCTCGTGACCTTCGGCAATCACCTTTAATTTTGCCTTCCCTGCCGGAAGGCCGGTTAACAGCTCCCCGGTATTGCCCATATAAATGCCGTTTACATAAACTTTTCCTTTGACGTTGCTCGAAACCAGAAGCTTCCCGTCGTCTGCCGCTGCCGGTGAGAAAAGCAGCATTATCACAGCAGCGGTGGCAATACAACTGCGAATCATGATATGTCTCCTTGTCTGTTCACGGTTATCTGAATGGATATTTCCTTTGCCAGGCTGAATTTTCCTTATAGAGAATAGAACCCGTTTTTTCTCTCCAGGTTTCTAAAAAAATCATATTATTTACTGACCCTAACACCTTTCATACATTGGGATAATACAGGAGGAGCTTGTGAATCTTCTATTATTGGCTTTTTTGTTCGTGGAAAACCGTTTTTGAGTTGTTAACCATAATGCAGGGGGTATATCGTGCTCATTCTTTGCTGAAACCGCTATCAGACGACGTGGGTAGGAAATATATAATATTATGAATTATTTTTTTGGTTGAATTCTTCATAACAGCTTGCTAAGGTATGGGATACGTTGTCGGGTGCCGAAAAACCTCATTATTCTGCGTGACGAAATCGTGCTTTTTCCGACCCTCTTACAGGACAAGCCTGCAGTGTGCAGGCTTGGATAGCGATGGAAGCAACTGACGCTCAACTGGTAGGGATGTGTATGAACGGTGACAGGAAAGCGTTCGGTACGCTTGTTGACCGCTACCAGGGGCGGGTTTGCGCCATCGCATTCAGCCAGCTTCGCAGCCAGGCTGATGCTGAAGATGCCGCCCAGGAGGCTTTTATTGCGGCTTTCAATTCGCTGTCAAGCCTCAATAAGCCCGACAAGTTCGCTTCCTGGCTGGCGCGGATTACCTTCAACACCTGTAAGGATTGGCTTCGGAAAAAGAAACGCAAGATCTATTCTCTCGACCAGTTGCAGGAGCAGGGCGTGATAGGAACGAGCGTTACGGAAGCCGTGGAGCGCGGCGAAAAGCTCGATCAGATTATCACGGCCGCTCTGCACGAGCTGCCTGCGCGAACGCAGGCGGCGGTCGTCCTGCGTTTTTATGACAATAAATCCTATGCTGAGATCGCGGAAATGCTTTCCGTGCCCGTCAGCACCGTTCGCGGTGCGCTTTATCGGGGCACAAAGCACCTTCGCGAAAAGCTGCGCCCGCACATGAACGTATAGAAGTATGAAGTTTGAGAGTTAAGATTTCAGCCTTCATACTTCATACTTTCTTGAGGAGGTTTCGCATGGCGTGTCCAGATTATGAAGAGCTCCTTCAGGCTTATCTTGACAGCGAGCTTAACGACGACGAGCACGCGTTCGTGTCGGAGCATGTAAACAACTGCTCGGACTGTCAGGAAACGATTTCGGAACTGTTGGCCATTTCCAACCTCGCGCGGCGGGCGCTTGGAAGCCTTGGCGAACCCGAGGCTTTCAGGGCCGAGCTGATGGAGAAAATTGGCGGCGCGCCGGAGCCGAAGGCCGAGGAGGAAGTGGTTGAGGTGAAGAAAGTCTCGAAGAAGCGGGGGAAGAAAAGCCTCATCGGACATACTCTCGGCGGTTACCGCATCGAGGCCCTTATCGGCAAGGGTGCGATGGGCGCGGTCTACAAGGCTACGCAGCTTTCAATGAGCCGCCACGTTGCCCTGAAGGTCCTGCCCCCGAAGCTTGCAAGGGACGCATCGTTTATCGAGCGTTTCAAACGCGAGGCCCGCGCGGCCGGCGAGCTGAATCATGCCAACGTTATTCGTGTTTACGACGTCGGACTGGCCAACGGGCTATACTTCTTCTCGATGGAGTTCGTTGACGGCCAGACGGTCGCTGAGCGGATCATGCGTGAAGGCACGTATGACGTCGAAGAGGCACTTGACGTCGTTTCGCAGATTGCCATGGCTCTCGAGCACGCGGCGCGGCTGGGTGTGATTCACCGCGACATAAAACCTGAAAACATAATGATAGATACCGAAGGGCACGCCAAGCTTGCCGATCTCGGGCTTGCAAAGCGGTTTGGCATTCACGAAGGAGACGCCGCGCTGACGCAGGAAGGCACGGTGATGGGCACGCCGCACTACATGTCGCCCGAGCAGGCCCTGGATTCGGCCAACCTGGATTCGCGGACCGATATTTTCTCGCTCGGCGCCACGTTGTTTACCATGCTGACCGGCGAGAAGCCTTTCAAGGGAAGGACGCAGGCGGAACTGCTCGCCAACGTTATCGACGGTGACATCGCGTGGCCGAAAAGTTTCGACCGCGAGTGCCCGCGCGGCGTTCTTCAGCTTCTGAAAAAAATGATGGCCATCAAACCGGACAACCGCCACAAGGACGCCACAGACCTTATCGCCGACGTGGAGCGCGTGAAGCTCGAGCCGATTGCGCCGATAATGCGCCGGTCGCGCCGTCATCGTCCCACCTCCCTTACGAGCGATACTACGATCATACGGCGGGGCACTCCGATGTGGATGTGGGGCGGAGCGGCCGCGGCTGCAATTGTCATCGGCGTGATTCTTCTGGCCCTCTTTTCGAGCAAAACCCCTGAGGATACGATGACCGCAAGTACGGCAACCGCGGCCGGCGGCTCAAGCGGAGGGACTGCGCGGAGGCCCAGAAGGCCGACGGACCCCTCGATTGCCGCGTATGCTGATATCTATAAGAAGCTGATGCAGAATCGTGATGATTATATGGGCAATATGAAACTGCTGGAAGATTTCTGCAAGAAATACCCGAGGTCTTCAAAAACTTCCATTGCAAGAAACGAGTTCAAGAAACTCAAGGATGAAATCAAGGAAACATTTGCAGGCCGCGAACGCGAGGCAGGCAACCTGGAGAAAGCCGGCAGGCTGGGCGAGGCGATGAACGTCCTCATGGGCTTTTCAGAGCATTTCGACGGCACCGATGAGGCACACCTGGCGCGCGCGAAGGCGGCGAAGCTCCGCGTGAGAATCTCTGACAAGTTCGATGAAGACTGCATGCGCGCGGAGAGGGCTCTCAGCATGGCCGAGGGCGAGGGCAAGTTGCTCGAGTTCGCCGTCGCGGAGAGGATTTTTAATGAAGACGTACAGAGATACGGCGCAACTGCCGAAAAAGCCGAGGCGGAACGCCGGCTGGGAACCGTGGACCAGACTATAGACCGGACCATCAAGAAAATGCGCAGAGAGGCCGGGCAGGCCTTATATGTGGAGCTTGCGCTGGACCTGCAGGGAGCGGTAAACTCCGGTGAGAAGGGTCTGACCACTGCGGAAAGCCTTCGCGACCAGAAGAGCGAGAGGCCGGAGGCGGACCTGCTCACGTTCGCCCTTGCGGGCGAGGCAAGAGACTTTGCCCGTTTTCGGGATCTTGAAGGCGCGCTTGTTTCCGCTTTGAAGAAACGCGCGACTTCCGGCAACAGGGAAGTTAATCTTCAGCTTCGCGATGGAAAGTTCGCCAAGGGGAGCCTTGTCGAAGACAGCGGTATATTCCGGGTTGTCGAGACCATTATCAGCTTGGGTGCGCTCCACAGGATGGAAGTTATCGATTTTGCAGAGGCCGAGCTGTCGTGCGAGCCGGCGGAAAGCGACTTTACGATTGCGGCGTTCCTCGCCTCCCGCGGCGATTATGCGGGCGCGCGCAAGCGGCTGGGCAATGTTGACGACACGTCGGGAACAAGGGCCGAGATTGTGCGCCTCGAAGAAAAAGTTAATGTTCTGGCGCTCGAGGCCGAGGCACGGTCTTTGTACGCAAAGGCCGAGCGGGCAAAAGAGTCTGAAGACTGGAAAACGGCTCTGGATGCGGTCAAGCTGCTCAGCTCAAAGAAATACGCCAGGACGCGCTTTGTGCGTTCAGTTGCCGAGGAACTGAGGATGACGCGCAAACTCATCGAACTGGCGACCAAAGGAGCTAAAAAGTCTGATGAACCGATTGATATCGCAAAGAAGGACGAGGACAAAACCAAGAAGAAGCATAAGGACCCCGTTCTCGCTTGCTTCAACGCGAATTCGTCCAGCGTATCCGATGACGTTTACACTTTCGTCTACGACTTCTCGGACAAATCTCAGCTTAAGGATTTTTATCTTACGCGGTGGCCGCTGCTCCGCCAGATTCGCGAGGGCGAGCACGGGCAACGCAGCAGGTTCCGTATAAAAACCAGCGGCAAGGTTGCGCCCTGGAATATTGACGAAACGAAGGCCTGGAAAAGAGGCAAATCCGTAAACGTGTCTGCCCTCAACGCCGAAGGCGGCGAACAATTCTACTGGAAAGGCATCATGACCGGAGACGCGTCCGTTGAGATAACGCTGGTCGCCGACACGCCGAAAAACCTATGGTTCTCTTTCCTGGACCCGGGAAGAGAGGGCATGGGATACGCCGGCGTCGTGCCGTTCGATATCAGATCATGCGGGTTGTTTGATGCAGCCGACGGTGATTTGAAAAAATGGTTCCTGAAAAAGCACAAGAGCAGCAGGAAGGCGGTGCTCCTCCGGCTGCAGGAACACCGCGGCGCGCCGTTCCAGCAGCTTGCTTCTTCATCGGTCACGACGAAGAAGGACGCGAAGCTGACGATAAAGATGGCGCGTGAGGGCGGCAACGTCGTGTTTGCCATCGGGAAGCGCACGCTGAAGAAGAAGGACCGCGAGTTCAGGCGCGGGCGTTTCGGCATCGGAGTTTTCGGCGGTCGGGCCCACATTACCAAGATTGTAATAAAGACCAAGCTGGACAAGGAATGGGCCAACCGCGAGAAGGGCGGCCGCAATTCTTTGCCCAAGGACGCTCAAAGGGGCGACCTGGCGCAGGGGAGGCCGCCGGAACCGCCCAGGCCGGACAATGAGCGCACCTATGGCGACGGGTGGGGCAGGTACTCCCCGGAAGAGGCGGCGGCGATACTTCGCAAGGCCCGCGATATCGCCGAGCGCGAAGGTATTCTCACCGGTGCGGAGTTTGACGAGGCTATCAACTGGGTCAAGCGTATAATGAGAGAACGCGAACGCGAACAGCTCCTTGACAGGCTTAAGGAGAATCCGGAGAAGACGCTCAAGGAAATCAAAGAGAGAATGGACCGCATGGGCGGCGGCGGCTGGGGTCCCGGACGCGGCGGCGGGCGTGGACCCGGCGGCGGCGGATGGGGACC
>SOJX01000099.1 GCA_004376375.1 Planctomycetota bacterium | reverse complement strand
AACGGCGCCGCGGTGGCGCGGCCCTTTCGTTCTGTTTTTTGTTGGCTTCCGATTTTACCAGCGGCGGCCGCCACCTCCTCCTCCACCGCGTCTGCCGCCGCCACCGCGGCGATCTTCTCTCGGACGTGCCTCGTTGACCTTTAAGTTGCGGCCGTCGATTTCCGATCCGTCGAGCGCGTCCATTGCGGCCTGGGCCGCGTCGTCTTCGGACATCTCGATGAAGCCGAAGCCCTTTGAGCGCCCGGTTTCGCGGTCGGTGATGATTGCCACCGAAACCACCTCACCGTGCTGTTCGAAAATTCCCCTGAGGGCGTCCTCCGTCGTATCGTACGACAGATTCCCAACGTACAGTTTCTTCATGTCTCTCCACTTTCATTTCTGCTGTTGACCTGGCTTTTTGAGTAAATGAGTCAAAACGCAGCCCGCCAAATCAACACGGTCCTGATTATGGACCAACCAAAAAAACGCTGCGCTGCCTCTTCACGATTATGCGGGGTACCCGCATAATATGCTAATAAAGATACCAGATTTTTATGAATTGTCAACGCCATTTTTGTTCAAAAGACGGACGTGTAAGTCCGCTTATCGGAATCGGAGTATTTGACAAAGGGCGGCCCGGCGGCCCGCCCTTCGCTAATACCAGATTCTGCTTTGAATCTTTTCATTCTGCTAGAACGACGCTTTCGCCAGCTCGACGCAGTTGCGGAGAAGTATCGCAGTCGTCATCGGACCGACGCCCCCGGGAACCGGCGTGATGTAGCCGGCGACCTCGGAGCATGCCTTGTAGTCGGCGTCGCCGCGGGTTACTATCTTCACGTTGCCCTTCTTGTTCGGCTCGGCGCGGTCGTCGTCGCCGAAGCTTTTCGGGATGCGGTTCGTGGCGATGTCTATAACGGCGGCGCCCGGCTTAATCATGTCGGCGGTAACGAGCGGCGACATGTCTTCGTGCAGCTTCGCCATGTCGGGCTTCGGGTTGTTGTCGGGATCGGCGTACCACGCTTTGTAGGCCTTGGCGTGCTGCGACCACCCGTACTGCCGCTTGCCGGTGGCGATGAAGAGGATGTCGGCCTCTTTCACCCGCGCCTTGAGGTATGCCGGGTCGGTGAAGATGTGGCAGCAGGTCACGGACGCGTTCATGCCGAGAAGAATATTTACGACCGGCTTGCCGACGATTTCCGAATGGCCGATAACGACGGTCGGCACGCCCTCGATCTTGACGCCGGTGGACTTCAGAAGCTCGACCGCGCTCACGGCCGTGCAGGGCCCGGGCATCGTCTTGCCGTAAATAAGACCGCCGAAGTTGACCGGGTTCATGCCTTCCGGGTCCTTGTGCGGCGCGATGGCTGCCTGGATCGGCTTCGCATCGACGCCGGGCGGGAGCGGCATCTGAAGGATAATGCTGTGGACGCCGGGGTCGTTGTTAAGTTCCTGAATTTTTTCAGTGATAATGCCCTCGCTCGCGTCCTCGGCAAGCTGGTCGAGCGTGTACTTGAGCCCGACCGCTTCGCACTGTTTTATCTGGCTGTTGACGTAGGTACGGCTTGCCGGCGGGTCGCCGCACTGTACGGCAACGAGGTGCGGCTGTTTGCCGTCTTTTGCGAGTACGGCGCACTCGGCCGTGAGGTCTTCGATCATTTTTCCCGAAATTGCATTTCCGTCGATAACCTGTGCTGGCACGATGTCCTCCTTCCGCGTGGAGAAGCGGTTTAAACGGGTTTATCCGTAAAAATTGCCTTGATTGTCAAAGGAGAACTATTATGCGCTTGTGTGGTGAATGCTTCAAGTGAAATTTGGAACAAATTCGGGGAAGTGTCAAGCGTCATGCGGCGAGTGTTAAAAAAAAATTAAATATATGACGCTCGACACAATTATTACGGATTAAACTTCGCGATGAAGATGTCGGAGTTGCCGAATGAAATCAGGTCAGTCTCGTTTGGCTCACCTGCGCCGAAGATGGCGGTGTTCTGGAAATATCCCGTCACAATTGCCGAGCCGTCGGAAAGCGCGGATATGCCGTAGCCGGAATCATAGTCGACGCCGCCGGCTCTTTTCGCCCAGGCGAGAGTGCCGTCAGGGTTGTATTTTGCTATGAAAATATCCTCGAATCCGGGGGTGATAAGAACAGTCTCGTTTCCTTCGCTCGCGTTTCCGAAGGTGGCGGACCACCGGAAATAGCCCGTAACCAGTGCCGAGCCATCGGGAAGAGTGGATATGCCGTGGCCCTCATCCCAATTACCGCCGCCCGCACTTTTGGCCCAAGCGAGAGTGCCGTCGGGGTTGTACTTTGCAATGAAAATATCAAGCATTCCGGCCGAGGTAAGGACTGTCTCGTTTCCTTCACTCGCGCCGAAGGTGACGTTGCTTTGGTAATACCCCGTCACAATCGCCGAGCCGTCGGAAAGCACGGATATGCCCAATCCCTCATCACGATTAACGCTGCCTGTGCTTTTCACCCATGCGAGCGTGCCGTTCGGGTTGTATTTTGCGATGAAAATGTCTCCGCCTCCGGCCGAGGTAAGGACTTTCTCGTTTCCTCCCTCGCTCGCGTTGCCGAAGGTGGCAGAGTCCGCGAAACTACCGGTCACAATCGCCGAGCCGTCGGGAAGAGCGGATATGCCATAACCGTAATCATTGCCGCTTGCGCCGCCAGCACTTTTGGCCCATGCGAGCGTGCCATTCGGGTTGTATTTTGCAATGAAAATATTATAGTCTCCGGCCTCCGTGAAAAGAACTGTCTCGTTTCCATCTCCTGCGCCGAAGGTGGCGGTGCCCTGGAAAAGCCCCGTCAAAAGCGCCGAGCCGTCGGGAATGGCGGATATGGCGTAGCCGACATCAGGGCTTCCGCCGCCCGAGCGTTTCGCCCAAGCGAGAGTACCGTCCGGATTGTATTTTGCAATGAAAATATCAGCGACTCCAGCCGAGGAAAGGACTGTCTCGTTTCCCTCGCTCGCGTTGCCGAAGGTGACTGTGCCGACGAAATACCCCGTCACAATCGCCGAGCCATCGGAAAGCGCGGATATGCCCTTGCCTCCATCACCGCTTCCGCCGCCTGTGCTTTTCGCCCAGGCGAGCGTGCCGTCGGGGTTGTATCTTGCAATGAAAATATCATCCATTCCGACCGAGGAAAGAAATGTCTCGTTTCCCTCTCCCGCGCCGAAGGTTGCGATGCCCCGGAAAGACCCCGTCACAATCGCTGAGCCGTCGATAAGTGCGGCTATGCCGCGGCCGTAATCATTTCCTGTGCCGCCTGCGCCTTTCGCCCAGACAAGCGAGCTTGGGGGCAATGTGCTGGTACCTGTTCCCGTGCCGGTTCCGGTTCCAGTGCCTGTTCCCGTGCCGGTGCCTGTTCCGGTTCCCGTACCGGTTCCTGTTCCCGTGCCGGTTCCTGTGCCGGTGCCTGTACCCGTACCGGTACCGGTTCCCGTCCAGTAGCCGATTGCTGTGAATTCTTTGGTTTTGCCGGGCGTTCCGGCGTCGCCGTCGGCGGTGGGGGAGAGGCGGACAATCACGTTCTGTCCGCCTGCGGTAAACTGGTCGGCGGTCGCGTCCCATTGGAAAGTATGGTTCATGCCGGGATGGGAAGCGCTTGGGATGTTGCTGATATCGGCGGATGAAACCGGGGTGCAGGGGCTCCAGCTCGCTCCCCTGTCAGAGGAGAATTCTCCCATAATCGAGCAGGAACGAAACCCCACGTCGAGAAGGTTATAGCGAATGGATATCGGGCTGGATGCCGGCGAGTCCGGCGTGATCGCAAGTACCCGCGGCGTCTTGTAGGGCTTTATTTTCAGGCCGCGGGTATTGCAGCTGAGCGATGCAAAAATCAGCGCAAGAAGAATGATAAAGAAAATAAGGTGCCTGGAATACACACTTTCCCCTTTTAAAGAGTCCTGAATAAGGATAGTATTAAATCGTGAGATTGTCAAGGTAAGCGTCGTAAGCGTCAAACGTCAAACGTCAAACGTCGAACGTCATTCAGATTGCAGATTTCGGATTTAGAAAAATCCGCAATCCGAAATCCGCAATCCGCAATTAACTTGACGCTTGACGCTATCCCGGCTGGTACGCTATGGCGTTGTCGATTTGGCGGCCGCCGTCGGTTTTGGAGGGAATCTTTTTGCTCAGGCGCTCCGGAAGCTCGCCCCTGAGGATGATGTCCTCGCCGTTCGGGACCATCTCGATAAGCACGCGGTAGATTTTCATATTTGGAATTGTATCCAGGTCCATAAGGATGTGGTCGATCCCGAGGAATGCGATGTTCGTATCTTCGGCGTACTCGATAATATTATCGATTATGAACGCGCTCCTGACCTCGATGATTTCGCGGAAAAGCGCTTTTGCGCGTTCGACCCGGGTCGGTGCTTTTCTGACGTTGTCCCGCGCGTCCTGGGTAAGGAGCTTGCGGAATTCCGACTGGTCTCTGATGGCATGGAATTTTTCGGTCGGCTTGAAAACAATATCGGTCCCGGCGGATTGAAGCGAGGACAGGGTCGCAATTGTGAGAGTCATATCGTAATCGGGATAATTCCCGGTCAGGTATCGATCCATGGCAAGGCGGTGGTATGCTTCCCGGGAGTTGCATCCGCGCCTGAGCTGCTCGGCGAGGTTGGGGAGTTCTGCTTTCGGTATGTCGCCGATGTCGACGCCGAACCGGAGTATGTTTTCCCATCGGGGGAGGTCTTTTTCGATGAGTGAATCGTGAAAATATCCCAGTCTCGGTGCGGTGTGCCCGATAATGCGGATAAGTGTGAGCCGCGTATCCAGCAGGGTTTCCAGGCGGTGTGTACGAATTGTTACGGGCGTGACGCCGCAGTGATGGTGTTCACTCTGTACCAGGTAAAGCGTGCGCGGGGGCATGAAGCGACTCCCCTTTGGTCCATGAAAGTCGGCGTATTATACTCGTGGCTCTTTTGGTTTTCGAGCCTTTTTTTCAAAAATCTTGATACATGAAAGGCGGTGAGATGCTTGACCTTGCTTCCTATGCATGATATGATGCATACTTGTGTTTGGGAGTTCTGACATGAAATATGGAATTATCGTTCTCCTTGGATTTGTGCTGGCCGCGGTTGCGCTTTACGGCTGCAGCTCCGGCCCGGCTAAGCCTGGAAATAACGTCTCAGGAACGGCGTCCGGCGGAACGAAGCGTGCGACTTCATCCACAAAGGATCGGGCGGAAGTGGACCCTGAAGAAGAGCCAAAGGCGCAGGTCATATACGTGCGGCAGCGTTGCATCGTTGTCGAGACCGAAAACCACGTGCTGGTCTTCGACCCCGTGGAATTCAAGACCCGCCGCCAGAAAACTTTCATCAACGGGTTTGTCGATATCGACCAGTACCGCGGTTCAAACGTGACCGTCTTTATCACCTCGGCTGCAAGCGACAGGTTTTCTCCCGAAATCATGGCCTGGAGGAAGCGGGCGAAAAAGGTGAAGTTCGTTATCGGCCCGGGCGTTGCCGAACGTGATGCGCGTTTTAAGGGGAAGGGAATATACAAGGCAATGCCGGGTAAAAAACTGAGCTTTCGGGGAATAAAGGTTGACGTGGTCCCGGTGTCGAGAGTCGGGCGGCAGGAGCCGCGCGTCAAAAGTCGAATGCCGAGGGACAGCGTCGCCTTTCTCGTCAGCGTTGACAGGCTTAAGATTTATTACTCGGGCGAGTACGGCGGACTGAGCAAGGCAGCCGCTTCCGCGATTCCGGGTGACGGGGAGATTAATATCGCCTGTCACGCGTTCAACTCCCGCAAAGGGCAGGCCGGGCGCAAAGGTCTGGTGGAATTTGCGAAGAAGTTCAGCCCGCGGATGCTTGTACCTGTTGTCCCCGGCGGTAATACCTGGGTTATTTCCCGGCTTGCAGTGGAGGTTTCCGAAGCCACGCTCGGCGTGCACGTCTGGAATTACAGGAAGATGGGCGAGAGCTTCAAGTATCCGGATAGCCTTCCCTCAAACAGGCCTTCCAAGAAAAAATAATCAACGAAAAAAGAACCCGCCCCGGCTTAATCAACCGGGGCGGGTTTCTATTTAAATGTAGGGGCAAGGCATGCCTTGCCCCTACGATAAAGCGCAAAGCTGATTGAATTGGTAGTGCAGACATTCCTGTCTGCACATTACGACAGACAGGAATGTCTGTCGTACCGAAGAGGGCAAAGCATGCGCGTGTTTCTTGCCCCTACGGATTAGAATTTAACCAGAAACTCGACAAACGCCCAGATGGAATTGTCGGGATGGCCTCCGAGGACAAACCTTCGGACGTAGTCGCGCGGGTAGAAAATGCTGAAGCCTGCGCTGATGTGGGAGTGCTTGGCCATCTTCCACATGAAGAGGAAGTCAAGCTCCTCGCCGACGTGGGTGTTGATGTGCGGCTCACCGACAAATGCCTTGGCGATGACGGCGCCGCTCGAACTGTACCACGCGTCGATCGATTCGTCCAGGTGGAACGTGTAGTAGGCGGCTTCAAAGTACATTTCCTTATTTGACTTCTTATCTTTGAACGGGGTCAGCCTGAATACAAAGCCGATCTGCCGCATGTTACGCCAGGAGAAAAAGTCCATCAGGCCGTAATGCTTATGGTTGGTCGGGTACGGCGTGTGGACCGTTTCGTGGATCATGTCGAACGGATCGCTGTCGCCCGATGCTCTATTGTAGACAAAGTAGAATGCGGGCGTCCAGGTGGCGTTATCGATGCAGAGGCCGAGTTTTGTGGCCACGGCCCATGCTTTCATCCTGTCGGGGCCCCAGTGGCCCCATTGATATATCAGCTCGGCATTGTAAAGGAAAGACACTCCCTGTCCCTTCACTTGGCCGTCCGCACGCGTGCCGAGGGTCTCGACAATGAGGTTGCTGAGGTCCGGGGGCACGACGGGCGGCCCGGGCAGGCTGTTCAACGTGATCGTCAATTCGCTTTCGGTGGTCCGGT
Organism: Planctomycetota bacterium; assembly: GCA_004376375.1. Lineage (GTDB taxonomy): Bacteria > Planctomycetota > E44-bin39 > E44-bin39 > E44-bin39 > E44-bin39. Next base: position 52,793 of record SOJX01000099.1, on the reverse strand, counting down.
CGCCGTCGCGCCTGTGCATGAAATAAAAGTCAACTTCCTGGTCCTTGGCGCCCCGGTAACTGTAGTAAGCGCCGGCAAACTCGGTATCGTTCGAGCGCCTGTCGAAGTTTTCGTCCATCGTGGCGTACCAGGTGTCGAAGTAATGCTTTTTCCCGTTGTAGCGGAACCTTACGGCGTCAAACGTACGGCCAACGTTGCTCCATTCAAAGTTACCGACCATGCGCTCGTCGCCGAGCATGATTTCCTGCCGGCCGATGAAGAACCCGGTTTCTTCGTCCTGTTTTGACGCTTTCTTGCCCCAGGGCATCAGCAGGCTGACGTATCCCTGGTAAAGGTCGAGCGTGTCGGCTTCGTGCAACGGTGCGTATAGCGGGTCGATGGGCTGGCCGAAGTAGCGGCTGTCCTCCATCTCGAGGAAGCAGCCGACCATGTCCGTGACCTTTGCGTCAATCCCGAGACGGGAGCGCAGGAGTGTAAAATCATATCTGTCGTCGATGCGGAATGTGAAGTCAACGTTCTCGCGGCGTTCGTGCCGTGTACGGACGGAGCCGGTAAATTTCATCGACATCGAGTCCGGGGCCTGTGTGCCGTCTTCCTCCTGATTTTTCTTCATCTCTTCCTGTTTCTTTTTCATCTCATCCAGTTGTTTTTTCAGTGATTCAAGCGTCAGCGGCTCTTCGGGTTTTTCCTCGTCGCCCTCCGAATCGGTAGTGGGTTCTGCCGGCGTTTCCTCGGCCGCAAAGGCCGGTGCGGTGAAGAAGAACAGCCCGATCGCGGCGAGAAAAAGAACCAGGATAGAAAGTTTCTGCGGCTTAAGCATGAGTTCGCCCCTTAAAATACTGATGATGGTGATGCCGTTCAGGTATTTAATGACATTTGAAATACCAAATGTGCGGGCCAGATTCAAGCAATTTTCCGGGACAAGGCCGCCCTATTTTTTTATATTGTTGACTTCGATTGGCGTATGAATATAATTTAATATGGAAGGATTCCCGTCCGGTAATATCACATCGGAGCGCGGCTGGATAGGGGAATCAGCCTGAGCGAAAAACGCTGCCGATGTGTTTATTATAGCCAGCAATATATGGCGGAAAACGTGGGAGAGGAATAGGGGGTAGCTATGAGATACAGGCTTCTGCTTGTGCTGTTTATCTTTGTCGGAATGACGGTATGGGCCGGTGCGTGTTCCAGCGGCGGCGGCAAGGACAAATTCGTTTACGGCAACCCACCCACCGGCACCGGAACAGGTACCGGTACGGGCACCGGAACAGGTACGGGCACGGGAACGGGCACGGGCGGCGTTGTCCCGCCTCTTGGCGGCTCTTCCGACGGGTCCGGCGGCGCAGCGCCCGTCGGCGGCTCGGCGACAAGTATGAACGGCTCTACGGGTAACCTGATTGTCCCCTCGTCATACAGCCCGTCCACTCCGAATGAATTCATGCTCATTTTCAGCGGCACCGAAGGCAAGGATACGATGACGAATAATATTATGGGTGCTGCGAGCTTTGTCGGTCTCGGCGGCTGCATTTTTGCGATTCTCGACGGGCCAACCACCTCGGCGAGTGACGGCGAAAATGCACTCGACTATGTCAGGGCAAACTACAACATCGACAACGATAAAACGTACCTGCTCGGCGAATCCGCGGGCACGGGTTCGGCTGCGACAATCGCCAATTCAAGGCAGTCGTACTGGGCTGCTTACTGGGCCAACGATATCACTACTGCGATAACGGGCTGGAGCCCGGCGCAGACCGGGACCCAACTCGGCTTTTATCCGTGGGGTAACGTCGGTCCCGGTGGAAAGATTACACTTGCGGCGCAGATTGTGGCGGCAATGGAGGCCGCGGAATATCGCACGCCTCCCGATGCGCCTTACAGCGGACCGGGCTATGATTTTCATTCGAGCCTGGAGCAGTTTGAAGCAGCGCTTAAGTTCTTTCCCGGAAAATCAAGGCAATAGATTTGCATTGTAAAAAATGGGCCGGATATGATAGTCCGGCCCTTTGTTATATTCCACGCATGAAAAACAGATAAAGTATATCAAGGTTGAATCCCATTAGCCGTACTATGAAGGCAGTTCAATGAATACCAGACTGGTACTTTTCCTCTCTATCATATTTGCCCTGCTGTTTGCCTCGCTCAGCTGCGACATACGTGGCTTCAAGGACCAGCCTTATGAGACTCCGAGGGCGTTTGTGGAAACGCCATCGTCTCCCGCTGACAGCCCGGTGGAAATCTCCTACAGGATAGTTGATTTGCAGAGCCGCACCTGTTCGATATCAGTGGAGTACACTCTTGACGGCGGCGGTTCGTGGAACACCTGCACACCGGCTGCGGGCGCGCAGACTTCAAACCTCTCCAGCGGATATTTCCCCGGGATGCAGCATTCCTTTTCATGGGACGCTGCACTGGATATTGGAAACCTGACAGGCCAGGCTGTCAAAATCCGGTTTGAAGCAACCTCAGCGGGTGATTACGGCACCTCCGGCGTAACAAACAGGTTTTACATGACCGGCGGTACCGGCACAGGGACAGGAACGGGCACCGGAACGGGCACAGGTACAGGCACTGGCACCGGCACGGGAACGGGTACGGGTACCGGTACCGGAACCGGCACGGGGACCGGTGGCGTCAATCCGCCCTTTGGGGGCTCGTCCGACGGCTCCGGCGGCGCTTCACCTGTCGACGGCACAGAAACCAATATGTACGGCACTCCGGGCAACCTGATTGTTCCCGCATCATACAACCAGTCAAACCCGAACGAATTCATGCTTATTTTCAGTGGCACCGAAGGCAAGGATGCGATGACGACCAATATTCAGGGCATGAAAGGCTCCCTGGGCATTGCGGATTACATATTTGTGATTTTAGACGGGCGTTTCGTTGCGGCGACCGATGGTGAGAACGCTCTTGCCTGGGTAAGGGCAAACTATAACATCGATAACGATAAAACGTATTTGCTGGGAGAATCGGCCGGCACTGCGGCTGCGTTGCAGCTCGGATTTCAAACAAGGCAATCCTATTTCGCTGCTTACTGGGCGAACGATGTCGTTACTTCCGGGACTCCTTCGCAAACGGCCGCCGAGCTCGGCTTTGCACCGTGGGGGAACGCCGGTCCCGGCGGCAACTTTGCCGATGCGAATATCATTGTCGACGGGATGCGCAATGCCGGCTACAGGCTTCCTGCCGACGCGCCTTACAGCGGACCGGGCTCAACATCTCACGGGACCTGGGATCAGTTTGAAGCAGCGCTTTCGTTTTTTGTCGGAAAAACCAGGTACTAATTCTTCGACAATATAACGAAAGGACCGGACATGAATGTCCGGCCCTTTTTATATTGCGGACTTTTTCCGCTATTCCATCTTGACAAGTATCGGAGGCGGTATGGGCAGCGTGATAAAGCCGAGGATCGTCCATCCGCGGCCCTTCTGCGCGCTGTAGGACGCTGTAACTCTTTCTCCCTGCACGACCGCGATAAGGTCCCAGTTCGAGGTATAGCAGATGAGGCCGAGGATCTGGATGCCGCTGATGCGGCGGTATATGTAGATATCTTCCCTCTTGCCATCGTGCTCCTCACCCTTGATAACCTTGTCGGGACCTCCGTACTCCTGGAGCAGCTTGCTCCTAGAGATATTGCTTTTAAGATTGGTCGAGTTCGGCCCGTACCGCTGCTTGGAGACCAGCCCGAAGACGCAACCGGTCTGCGTGGAGATGATAAGCGCGGCCAGAAACAGCAGCGCTGCGTAAGGTATTTTTCCGGTCATTTTTCCCTCCGAATCGTCAAAAGCGTCCCAGATAGTGGAAATAACTTGTCATAATTCAGCAGTCAGCTTTCAGCAATCAGCTTTCAGCTTTTATATTTATTTAATGAATAATTCGCTGATAGCTGATAGCTGAATGCTGATAGCCTTCTTACGGTAACAAATTGTACCTCAGGATGCAGCACATGGCGTTGACCGCGTCCTTGAACCCGATTTTCTTGCCCTCGGCGTATGTTCGCCCGGAATACGAAATGCCTACCTCGTAAATCCTGATTCCCTTGATTTTCGCGATCTTTGCCGTTACCTCCGGCTCGAAGCCGAAGCGTTTCTGTTTCAGTTTCAGCTTGCGGATTATATCGGTGCGGAAAAGCTTGTAGCATGTTTCCACGTCGGTCAGGTTCAGGTTCGTGAACATGTTCGAGACGAAGGTGAGCGCGCGGTTCGCGATCGAGTGCCAGAAAAAGAGCACGCGGTGCGGCTTGCCGCCCATGAAGCGGGAGCCGTAAACCACGTCGGCCTTCCCGGCGAGAATCGGGTCGAGAAGTATCGGGTATTCCCACGGGTCGTATTCCAGGTCGGCGTCCTGGATGATTATGACGTCGCCCGTGGCGGCGGCGAAGCCCGAATGGAGCGCCGCCCCCTTGCCCTGGTTGCGCTTGTGGTGAATTATCTTTATATGGGACTTGTTTTGCGATTCGATTTCCTTGAGAATTTTTTTCGTTCCATCCCAGGATCCGTCGTTCACCAGGATTATTTCACGCTCGAGCTCGGTGTCGTCGTCTGAAAGAGGCGCCTCTTCAACCTGCTCGAGAATTTCGCGCAGCGTGTCTTTCTCGTTGAAAACGGGGATAACGATGGTGATTTTCCTGATTTCGTCGCTCATTTTGCGGCAGACCTCCGGCCCTCGATTTCAGATTCGACGAGGTCGCAGATTATGTGGACGGCAAGCATCTGGCCTTCCTGCACCCGCGGCGTGTCGGTGGACGGGATTTTTATCAGGACGCCGGCCAGCTCGTCCATGGGGCACTCTGCCCCCCCTGTCAGGCCGATTACGGTGAGGCCTTCTTCCTTCGCCGCGCGCATGGCCTCCAGCACGTTGGCCGAGCGGCCCGAGGTCGAGAAACCGATTGCCACGTCGCCCGGCTTCATCCGCCCCTGTATCTGGCGAACGAATACCTTTTCAAAACCGTAGTCGTTCGCTATCGCCGTAAGCGTGGACGAGTTCGCGGTCAGAGCCTCCACCCGGTACGCCGGGCGCTTGAGCCTGAAGCGGCCCGCAAGCTCGCTTGCGAAGTGCTCGGCATCGGCCGCGCTGCCGCCGTTGCCGAAAGTGTAAACGTAGTTCCCGTTTGACAGCGCTTCCACGATGGCGTCGGCGGCCTTATGGATTACGGGCGCAAGCGCGGCCACGGCGCGGGCAGTCTCCGCGCTTTCATTGGCCTGGTCGGCGGCTCGCTCATCAAACGTTGTCAACTTACGCCTCCGCGTCGTCTTCTGTAAGAAGCTGGTATAAAAGCGGCAACATTATCTCGTGGTGACCGCTGAAGTCAAACGCCTGCCCGCCTTTTTGCGTCGGCCTCTGGAGAATATTTACGGTCGGGCGGTAATGGCGGTACATGTCGAAGTTCGCGGTGGTGAAGCAATCCACTTTATGGCCGGTGTTTCTTGCAAGCGCCAGCGCTTTCAGAAAGACTTCGGGCAGGACTACCGCGCTTCCGAAATTTATGAATACGCCGCCTTCGAGTTTTGAAACCTCGTTCGCAAGAACGAGAAAATCAGCGTGGCTCGTCTTTCCGGTCGCCGCGCCGTCCATCGACGGATGCATGTGGATGACGTCGGCGCCGATGGCGACGTGGACCGTAACCGGGATTTCGGCACCGTAAGCTGCGCCCAGGATGGAATGTTCGCGGTTCGGCAGGTCGCTTTCAGAGATTGCTTTTCCCACGGCTTCGCCGAGGCCGAGGTCTTCGTCAGCCGCTTTAGTAATGGCGTTGTTAAGGAACTCCCCGGTTTCGCGCGTCATGCCGAAGGCGCCGTCGTCGAGCGCGGGGACGACGTTTTCCGAAGTGGCGCCGAACGCGGCGACCTCGAAATCGTGGATAATTATGGACCCGTTTGCGGCAACGGCTGAAATGAAACCGCGCTTGATAAGGTCGATAATCAGCGGCGCGACTCCGACCTTGATAACGTGTCCGCCGATGCCCCAGATTCGTGAAGCGCCGCTGCTTTTTGCTTCGCAAAGTGCCTTCGCGAGCGTTTTCAGGTTTCGGGCGGCAAGTACGTCTGGCATTGAATCTGTTAACGGTCCGGGTATGGAAAAGTTGCTGATTGAAACCAGACACTTTTCCGACGATGCATCCGTAAGGCGCATTTTGGCGTTATCCAGCCGTTTGAACTTTGAGGGCGGCAATTCTTCCTCTCGAATCGCAGAATGTATATTTTGCCCAAATTTCCTTATCGTGCGATATATTAGGCCAACGCATATGGAAAATCAAGAAAGAAAACAAGGAAACAAGGGAACAAGGAAACAAGGGGACAAGAAAACAAGTAACGACAGAACGTGACCGGGGTGATTCACTGCGTGTTGTTTGCCAAAAAACTTGACCCAGCAACCGCGGACTGTACAATAGGTTGGTAGGTTTGTAGGTTTGTAAGTATGTAGGTATGTAGGTGTGTAGGTATGTAGTTGGGAACCTGCGAACCTAGGAACCTACGAACCTGCAAACCTTGATTGAGGTTGCTTCGTCGATTCGCTCCTCGTAATGATGCGGCAGTTATTTCTTTATGTGCTTATAGGTAGCAACCATGCTCAGACAGCAGGCCAGGCTTATACGGCTTGGCATAATAACTTTCGACCTGGCAATCGTGATCGCGTGCTTCGCCGCGGCGTATGCGCTCAGGCAGCACGTGTTCCCGAAATACTGGTCAGGGTTCGGGCCGCTGAAGCCGCTTCCGCAGTATTTGTGGCTCCTTCTCATTTTCCTGCCTGCGTGGTATATCGTTTTCAACAAGGCGGGGCTTTACGCGTCGATGCGCGTCAAGCCGTACTCCCGCGTCATCTGGGAAGTAGTGAAGACTTTCCTTTTCTGCTTTCTAATCGCGGGCGCGCTCAACTTTTTCGTGCCGAGGGTCTATTACAACCGGCCCATGATTTTCACGTTTATCGGCCTGAACTTTTTTCTCTTTCTTATCGAGAAGATCATAATCCGCTTTCTCCAGCGCCGCGTGCGGATGCGCGGCTACAACATACGCAACATCCTCGTAGTCGGCACGAACCGCGAGGCGCGCCGGATCGCACGCATGGTCGGGGTGCAGTCCCGTTGGGGACTGAAGGTGGTCGGCTACGTCCGCGCCTTCGACGACGTTGACGCCAAAGGCTTCCAGCCCGGCGAAATCGTGGGAAACATCGACGAGATCGAGCAGATAATCGACCGCGAGGTCATCGACGAGGTCTTCTTCGTCGTGCCGTTCGAGAGGCTCAAGGAGCTCAAGCGCGTCATCCGTCTCTGCGATGAGGTCGGAGTCACCGTTCATCTTTACGCCAAGTTCTTTGACGAGCTTTTCTCGAACATGCGGGTGGAAAATTTCCTCGGCGTGCCGCTCGTTACCTCCACCCGCACCCCCCACTCGGCGGGCGCGCTTGCGATAAAAAGGCTTATCGACATTGTGGTCTCTTTCCTGGCGTTGATTTTATTTTCCTGGCTTTTCGTTCTCGTTTCGCTCACGATCAAGCTGACCTCGCGCGGGACCGTGCTCTTTCGCCAGATACGCAGCGGCAGGAACGGGCGGACGTTCACCCTCTATAAATTCAGGACGATGGTCGAGGGCGCGGAAGCGCTCCAGCAGTCGGTCGAGCACTTGAACGAGACGACCGGGCCCGTGTTCAAGGTTAAGAAAGACCCGCGCGTGAACCGCGTGGGGCGGCTGCTGCGCAAGTTCTCGCTGGATGAGCTGCCGCAGCTCTGGAACGTCTTTATCGGCGACATGTCGCTTGTCGGCCCGCGCCCGCCCATCCCGGACGAGGTGGAAAAATACGAGCGCTGGCAGCGCCGCCGCCTCTCCATGAAGCCCGGAATAACGTGCCTCTGGCAGGTGCGCGGCAGAAGCAACGTCAGCTTCGACGACTGGATGAAGCTCGACCTCGAGTATATCGACAACTGGTCGCTTACGCTCGATTTCAAGATACTTCTGCGCACGATACCGGCCGTGCTTTTCGCGCGGGGTGCGTTTTGAATCCTCCTTCCTCCCGGACAGGCGCGGACACGACGCCTCTTTCCAGCGGCGAATACTCCCTGCTCGGCTGGGCCCTGCTCGGGGCCCTGATTATACGGATATACATCGCGGCTACGACGTGCGTTATCGCGGTGGACGGGATCGAGTACATCCGCGCCGCCGATATCATGAGGTCCGACGGCCTCAGAGCGGCTTCGAAGCATTTCTACCCGCCGGGCTATCCTGCGGCGATTCTTGCCGCAGAGACTCTGATCGGCGGCCCGGAACGCGCGGGGCAACTGGCTTCCCTCGTTTTCGGCCTGCTTCTTCTTGTCGTCGTTTACGTGTTCGTGCGTGAGCTTTTCGGACGCCGCGCGGCGGCGGTCGCGCTCCTGATAGCCGTCTTCCAGCACCAGCTTTCGAAATATTCCGTACAGGTGCGCGCAGAGTCCATGTTTTTTACGCTCCAGCTGACCGCGCTCTGGCTTTCGCTCCGGGCCGGACGGGGAGGGCAACTGCACTGCGCGGTCCTTGCCGGGCTGGCAGCGGCCGGAGCGTTTTACGCCCGCCCGGAAGAGGGCATTGTGCTCGCCGCCTTCTGTGTGGCGTGGATTGCAGTAGAAACAGTCCGCAGGAAGTTACCACTGGGAAAAAAGATTGCCGCTCCCTTATCAGGCGCAGCGGTTTTTGCGGTATGTGTCGCGCCTTTTGTAGTTTCCGTTCAGGGTGTCCGTGCGGTCGGGCGGGAAACCGAACAGCCGGGGCTGCACGTTTCGTTGAAGCGTGATGTCTCGGCGGACGCGGTCCGCGAAAACCTCGACCGCCCGGCAAAACCTGAACCGGCGCCTGATCTTTCCCCAAGCGGCGCGGGAAAAGACGAACCCGTACCGGCTGAGCGCGGCTCTCTTGCACGCTTCGGCACCTATCTTTACCGTCTTATGGAGCAGACAGGCAACTTCGGCATCTCGCTCCATCTCTTTTGCAGCTTTTTCTTCGTGATTGGCGTCCTGTACCGTCGTGCGGTGCCGAGACAGGTATCCGCCGAGATTGCTCTCGGAATTTTTGCCGTAGTGATGCTGCTGATATACCCGCTGGTCGGTTCCAAACACCGGCACACGGTACAGCTTGTGGCGCCGCTTCTTGTATTCGCGGCTGCGGGCGTATGCGAAATCGCCCGACTTGCCGCGCGGCAGCTTGAAGGCGACGGTGCGAGGAAGCGCGTGACTCTTGTGAGCGGATTGGTGCTCGTAATGCTTGCCGTGTTTTATATGGCTGAGACGATAAAGCCGAGGCGGATCGAGGGTATCGCGGTTCGGCGTGCGGGAATGCTTCTTTCAATGAAGCGCCCGCAGGCCCGCGTTCTCACGCCGGAGGCGCCGGTTGTTTTCTATGCGGACGCGGAGTGGCTGCTCGATCCCGCGCGGGACGGGAAGAACCGGAGGGGCGTTTACACTGATTTTTCGGAGCGCATCGACCGCGGAATAGAAGCCGGGGCCGATTACATTGTCCTCGAGATGAAGATGCTGGATACGGGCCAAAGCAATAAGGATTCGGATATTCCGATAGAGATCAGGAAGGCCGCGCTCGAGAAACTGCGGAGTGACCGGAGGCTTGCGCCCGCTGTTGAATTTCACGCCCACCCCTGGTTCAGAAACGGGGACGAGGTGCATATTTACCGCATCATCATTGAAAATTGAGAATTGGAAATTGAGTATTGGAAATTGAGAATTGAGAATTGAAATTATTTTCAATATTCAATATTCAATTTACAATTTTCAATACTCAATACTCAATCGAAATTATCCCCTGAGGTTGCGGATTTCCTTTTTTGCTTCGCTCATCAGCTTTTCGATGCCCTGCGTCTCGGCCGAATAGAAGTAGATGCGGGTGGAGCGCGACGGGAATTTCTTCTTGAAATCCTTAACGTGCTTGTTGGGCACCGAGATGAGTATGCGGGAGCCGAGCTTCATTTTCTTCAGCACCACGGCCGCCTTCCTCACTTTTTCCTTGGTCGTCTGCAGGTTGATGATGACAAGGTCCATACGACGGTCGTGGAGGATGGTGAGACCGAGTTCGAGAGTGAGGGCGATCTCGATGTCGGTGCCTTCCTCTTCGAACGTGTCTCTGAGCTGCTCGACGATTTTTCGGTCTTCTTCGACTATCAGTATCCTTAGTGCGGCCATTCCTGTCCCCTAGGCGTTCGGTTCGGCATCGAATTCAAAAGGTTTGTCGTTTTTCGCGTCCGGCGCTTTTTCGCCGTCTTCGGCATCGGCCTCTTTCGCGGAGCGCATGCCGGAGTATGACTGGCGCTCGCTTTCATCTTCAAGCTCTTTGGCCGTTTTTTCGTCCCCGGCCCTGCGGAACGCCTCGGCGGCGTAGCGCATTTTTCCGAGTTTTTTCCCCGCTTCGCCGCAGCGGCGCCAGGTCTTTGCTGTGATTTCGATCCCCGCTTCCGCGATGGAGAAGAGCGAGGGGAAATCTCCCTGTTCGACTGCGCGGCTTGCAAGCACTTCCAGCCTGTCGGTCCGGCCGGCTCGCGCGAAAAAAGCGATCGCGTCGTGCATGTTGCCGCTTTCGAGAAAACCTTCCGCAAGCGCGGGAAGGTCTTTGCCGTCTCCGGCGTCGGAGAAGAGAAGGGCCCGTTTCCAGATCGGGTCAGGGAGTTTTGTTTTCTTTTTCACCATTATGCGGGGCTACGGTCCTTCATAAAGGTCTGAATCCTCATCCGCCGTTACCGGGAGCTTTGCCCGCCGGATGGCACATGAATCGTCCATATAGTAGTTCCAGTTGCCGACGCGTTCCGGCTGGATGGGCACGGCGCGCACGGCCCAGCCGTCCTCGTCGGCGCGGATAATCGTGTACTTGAACTTTCCTCGAGTGCCCGATGCAAGCGAAGGATCGAGGTAGCCTTCTTCCACGATTTCCTCCCACTTGCCGTATCTGCGGTGGCGGAGATGGAAGAGCCGCTGTGCCTGCCCGATGGCTTGAAGGCTCATGATCGGCGTCTCGAGCGGCGGTGCCGACATGGAGAAAAGCGCATAGGCGCTTCCGGCGACCACGCCGACGAAGGCGCCCATTATACCGGCCACGCCTCCGATATTTGAGCGGAATTCACCGCGGTAGTCGGCTCCGTCGTAGGCCTCGCTGTACGAAATGGGCTCGAAGTATGAGAGCACGGTTTCGGTGGCCGGCAGCGCGGACACTTTTACCCTGAACGGCAGCATCGAGTTTCTGTTCGCCCACTTTAGCAGGCGCGGGAGCCACGGGTAGCCGTAGGCGATGGGCGGGCGCAGATCGATGTACGTGAAGGCCGACGCGTTCTCGAGTTTTTTTGCGACTGCTTTTTTGAAATCGGGATTGCTTGCCAGTGTGTTCTCTTCCTTCTGGGAGAGAATGCGCTTGAGCGCCTGCGCGGAGGCCGCGACGATAAGCTGGCCGCCGGACACGGTACAGGCGGGCGAAAAGAGCGCAATCGGGCCCTGCGGCACGAAGCTGTGGATTTTAAATTCCCCCCACGGCGTGATGTCGTGCCTGCCGTAGCCGAGACCGGCAAGGCCGTCCAGCATTCTGCCGACCACGGCTTCGAGCTCGGCCGGCTTCGGCGTCTGCCACGCCATGACCATGTCGGGAATCACCTCCAGCGGGCGAAGTGCGATTGCAAGCGAAAGCTCGCCGTCGAGGAGCGGAAAGAGCTCTTCGCGGAACTTGACGCCGACCATTTCTTCAATGTTGTCAATCATCGGCGTTATCATGCTGCCCATCGGTCCCAGGCCTTCCATCAGGGTGTCGTACATAAGGGAAGCACTTACGTTCCGCGCGACGTATACGCAGGTCGACTTCGGCAAAAAGTTCGCAAACGTAAGCTTGACGGGCCTGGCGAAGCCCTTGAGCATCCTCTTGAGAAGCTCGTCACTCTCGTTCGAAGTGTTGTGCCGGATGAAGAACCGGTCGACGCTTCTGCCGCCGGTGGAAACGCTGCCGAAGCATATGATATCGTAGCGGTCCAGCCTTACTTCGCTGATTATTCCCTCCAGAACATCCGGGCCCAGCGCCGCAAGGTTCTCCAACAGCGTCGTTACGTCGAGGTAAAAGAACATCGTCTGCGATTCGCCGGCGACGTTACGCACGGCCGCGCGGTACTTTCTCGATGCGGCGAGTGTGCGCGTCTCTTCTTCCCCGGCGGGTGTTTCACCTTTCAGGCGCGTGAGGATGCCCGCGAGCGTCGTTTCCTTCGTGGCCGCGTAGAGGGTGCCGTCTATGAAGGTAAAATGCAGGAACGTGGTTTCACCGGCGGAAAGGGAGTAGACGGTCGTTTCTTCCACGGTCTTCTTTTCGAGCTTGAGGTCCTGGTCGGTAATCTGCAACTGTTCCTCGATAACGTCGAGCCATTTTGGCAGCAGTTTCTCCACATTTGCGGCCATGCTTCCAAAATCGATTGAAGCGGCAAATCCGGGAGCCTTGCCTCGTTCGAGCGGAAGGTCGATAACGGCGAAAGAGAACTCGCCGGCCAGAATGGTTTTCAGGTCGGTTATGGAAATTTCCGCCTTGTCTTCGAATTCCGTCGTGTAGGGCTTGATATAATGCTTCAGGTAGGCGATGCCTTCCTTGAAGGCTTCCTGTACCTCGGGGTCGAAAATCAATTTGGCGAACGCGGTCTGCTTTATTTCATTTATGAAGTGCGGGACGTCCGGCACCGTCATGTACGCGATGGTTTTTTCCGGAATAAGCGCGTCAAGGGTCGGCTTCTTTTTTGTTTCCTCGTCGTCGGCCTTTGCGACGGGTGCGGGAATTGAGCAGACGGCCAGAAGCCCGGCCAGAAGAACAAGGAGAATAATACGGGCAGGAAAGGTGTTCATGGGAAGTCCCTTTATATTACTTCTGCGCGGCAAAATACCCTGAAATACCGTCCGCATGGCTGCGGTTTGAACTCACTATAATAATGCGCGCACAGGTAAATGTCCAATAAAAAGAAACAAGAAAACAAGGAAACAGGGAAATAAGGAGAGAATAAGACGAGGGACTTACTTTTCGCTGATTCGGCCGGTCTCGTCGAGGGTGAAGGTTCGGCGCCCGCTCCGGCCGGGGCGGACGGGCTCCGCCTTGAGCGTGAACCGCTTGCCGTCATTATCCGTTTTGAGGGAGAAGAGATAGCCGCTGCGGAGGCTGCTTCCGAGGCTGGTGTCGATGTAGCGCTCGCGGGCGAGCTCGGCAAGGTCGCCCGAGAATTTTCCGTGCCGGCTGCGGTAGAGTTCCTGCGCGACGAGGATCGAGCGCAGCGACGCGACCGCAGCAGATTCGTTCATCCTGATTCTACGCTTGCGGAGCGTATGTAAAGTATTAAGAGTTGTGTATGCGGTTAAAGCGATAAGCGGCGTTCCCGGCGCGAGGCGCGAGCGGATTTCGACAAGCGTTCCCCACCGCGCGGGCATGGCGGCAACGCTTGCGAAGCCGAAAATGTTGTCGAAATCGATTGCAGCCGAAAAGATCTCCGGTGCGGAATCACCGTATTCTTTCCGTAAAATCCGGCAGGCGTATGAAGCAATGGAGTCCATGTCTGCTATCGCAAAGGCACGTGCGTCGAGCGGCGCCTGCGCGGCAATTGAGCGGACAAAAGGGTTCATCAGGATAGAATCGTTGTCGTCGGCGGCTGCCGCCTGCCCTGCGTTTTCTGAAGAATTAAGAATAGCGTATACCGCAATCGGGCTTGTGGCGGCTTCAGGAGGTTTTTCATCCGCCGTGATACTTATCGGCTTTGAGCCGGCGAGTTGAAGAATTTCGCTGCAGCGATTAAGTATCTCCGACGATGTGCTGAGGACAATAATATCGGCTTTTTTGGGAATACGTTTCAGTTGATTTGTCTGTACGGGTTTGCCGTCCGTGGGGTGTTTCAGGCCTTCGACGGCGATTCGCTCGCGAACGCCGCCGGGAGTGAATGTTATCGACCATACAACCTGTCCGACCCCGGCTGCGCGGATTGCCTCGGCCAGTTTCTGAAGGGAGCCGCCGCCGGCCGGGAGATTCTTGAACAGATTATCGAGCAACGTGAAGTCGAGCACAATCGTTGCACTTGCCCGTGCGGCGCCTGTCGCGGCAAACAGTCGCGACTCTGCCGCACTTCGCCGGTGCGCCTGGCCGCCTGTCTGGAAATGTTTAATCAGCGCGCGGTCGTTTGCAATCACGAGACCGTCTTTCAGATAGCCGGTGAAAAGGGTAAGGGCGTATTCGCTGAACGTCCATTTGTGGCCGATGGAATTGCCGATGGCGACGGCCCCGGCCGCGACTTCGCCGCTTCCGGATTCGATTATTTTTGTCGCAATTTTGACCAGTGCGCGGCGGATTGTCTCCGTCCGGTTGCCGGTACCGATGAAGATGCAGAACTTTGGAAAACGCTCACCCGGTTTGCCGGGGTAGACGGCGGCCGTGACGGGGCCTTTGAGCGCGTCCCCGATATCGGAAGATGAGAGGTTCGCGCCTGCGGCCGAAAGGGCGCTGTCAAGCGAATCGAGTTCCTCTTTCAGTATCGCGTCGAAAAGTTCGACAGTCGGTTTCAGGGTGGGCAGGCGCGCATATTTTCCAGGCGCGCCGCCCGAAGTTTCGAAAGTGAGTTTCGCCAACGAGGGAATGCATATCTCCGCGGCCGCGCCGGGAGGCGGGAGCTTTACGGCCTGTTTACTTTCCGGGCCGGCGGTAATGGCGAGTGCCGTTGTCAGGATTGAAGCTATGACGAAAGCTGAAATGTATAATTTGCGATACACAGGTTCTTCAGTTTTTCGGTTTTTCGGTTATTCGGTTACAGGGCGCTTCGCGCATTATTATTGCGTTTCCCAGCGACGAAACATTTAATCCGCAATCCGCAATCTGCAATCCGAAATTGACTTCCTATTCCTCATCGTAATACGGCGGCGAGTCGGGTCCCACTTCTTTCGATTTTTCCGCGCGGATTATCCTGTCCGCGGAACCGAGGTAGAAATAATAATCGCCTGTAACGCCCGGCTCGGTGGGCGAGGCGAAAAGCTCGTACGATTTACGCTCGGAAGTGACGCGCAGCTTGAGGGCGTATCCCTTGGAGGCTCCGGCCCCGAGGCCCGGGGAGATAAGCCCTTTCTTTGCAAGCTCGCGGATAGCACCGGCGTATTCGCCGTTCCGGTTCTTGTAGATTTCCTGGCCGACCATGATGTCGCGGATTGAGTAGACCGCTACCGACTGGTTTGCGGCAATTTCCATATTGATTTCTTCAGGCCTCGCGATGACGGCAAGTGCGGAAAGAAGTGCGGGTACGGGCAGAAGGTTCGACGTGACCTGGGCCAGCGTTCCGTTTTCGCACTTCGCGATGGAGAACGTCCCGTTAATGAAGTAGGCGGCAAAGACGTCGGGCGGGGGAAGCAATACCAGCCTGAACCCCGCCGGCAGGTTGCCGCGGAGCAGGGGGAGAACGTCGGCGTATATCATTTTCACGATTGAGCTCACGTCCACGTAAACGGCGACGTATGCGCCGGGCAGGAACCGGATCGTTGTGGATATATAGGCCGGGGTCGCGCCGAGCGATTTCTCCTCCGTCTGCATCGCGATTTCTTTTATAAGCAGCGGGTTGCTCGAGATGACGAGAAACTTGCCGAGAATGCACCACGAGGGGCCGGTTTCAAACAAACCCGGCATCGCGAGGCCCGGGAGCGAAAGCATCCTGCTGCCGTCGCGAAGCTTGACCTCTTCGACGAACGGCTCTTTCCCGCCGCCGCCGTCTCCCATCGCTTTTTCGAGGACGCTCAGCATCTTTTTCATATGCGTGTTGAATTTGCCTTCGTCCTTGACCTCTGCGAAAAGGACGAAGTCCGGTATCGGCCGCGCGCCGGGCGGGGAAAGGATTATGCCCGACTCGCCCTCGAGCGAGCCGATAAGGTCTTCCACGACGTCGAAGCCGAACTGTTCCTTTAAATCGGCGATTGTGTCGTCGAAAATCGAGCGCGTCTTCGGGATAGCCTTGTCAAGGAGGTCTACGGTCCCGTCGATGACTTTCGTAAGTTTTTCAGTGGTGACGGCGTAGAAAATCGTCTCAGGCGGCGCGAGCGCGGCCGACTCGAAGGTTTTTACAGCTTCGGTTTTTACCTTTTCGCTTCCCTCTTTTTTCTTTTCGGCCGGCTTGTCCCGGGTTTTTTCCAGGTAGAAGCGGTCGGTGATGAGGCCGATATTTTCCGTCGTGCCCCATCCGAATGCCCTGACACCTTTGAGCATGCTGATGATTGCCGCAGCTCCCTTGCCCAGCGGATCGCCGGCGGATTCGGCAGCGGCGACCATGGGAAGGATTTTCTTGAGGTTGCAGTAGAAAAAGAAAACCGGGTTGCCGCCGGGAAGGACCTGTGCCTTTACCTTCGTGAAATCCGGGTCCGCAATCAGCGGGCTGCCCCGTCCGCCGGACTCGGCGGCGGAGATTACGTTGTTGAAAGTCGTCTCGTGGTTGCAGAGATAGCAGGTCGGGCCGACAAAGCCGATGTATATTACGCCGCCGTCCTTCTTCGATGAGAGCTTGAAGAAGGGCGAGCCGTTTTTTACGCTTTCGGTAACCGAGATCGAGTCCTTCTCTTCCTTCTCGATGTTCTTCAGGGTAGTCTTTATCGCGCCCTGGACCGCTTTCAGGTTTGAAAGAAAATCGATCTGGGCGACGACGAAGGCGTTGCCGTTCTTATCGACTTCGGTCACGGCGAGCGCGACTTTACCGCCAAGCGATCTGGCCAACTCGTCGATAGTGAGGGCGATTCCTTCCTTCTCGAGCGCGGCGTCGATCTGGTCGATCATGACGTTTACGGTTTCAAAGGCGGGGGCAAGCGCCTTGCGTATGGCCTTGTCTTTCCATATCCGCCCGAGTGCGCATTTCCCGAGTACGTTCTTGAGCGCGCTGACGTCCGGTACGCTGGCGTATAGGAGGGTATCGCTTGCGATTAGTTTTTCAAGCGGGACGTTAGCCTTTTTGTTACCGGCCCTGAGGATGGGGGGGGCCATGACGGCCGCAGCCAGGATTATAATTGCGAAAAGAGCGGCAAAGCGGTGTTTCATTCAATCTGCTCCTTGAACCGGCGGGGAATTATTCAGCCGCGGTTTGTGCGGCATTCAGACGCGGCCGCCCTCTTGAGGACGGCCGGCCTGTTACCGATGAATTGCGCAAAACAATCGCTGCGTATCGCGTCGATTGCTATTCTTCGTATTCCGGGCTTTCCCGGCTGGGCATGCTTCCGTCGGGGGTGTAGCGGACCGTGCCGGTCTCGTCTACGAAGTACGCGGGTTTCCCGCTGTCCTGTTCCACAGGGATTGCGGCGCATTCCCATTTTTGGGCGCCGACGTTTTTCATTATAAACGTGTACCCGTATTTTTCACCCATGCCGAGCTCGGGATCGATGTACTCCTCCTCAACAAGCTGTATCAGCGTCGCATAGGTGCCTAGTCTGGCCTTGTACATTTTCTGATATATTACCAGCATTCTTAGGTTGCCGACCACGACGGTCACGTCGGCCTCCTGCCGTGATGCTGCCGCGGTGGGAATCGCGACGGCCGCGATAATCGGCAGGACCATGAAGGACAGGCTGCTGCCCGGGCCGGAGTTTCCCACGGTCTGGGTGATGGCGCCGTCTTTCGTGAAGGCGGCGGAATAGTACATCGGCTTGAAGTAGGCGGCGATCTTTTCGGCGACCGGCAGCTCCGCGAGTTTGAACTGGTTGCCGAACTGGCCGCGTATGAGCCCGAGGCCCTGGTCGTAGACGACCCGCACGATAGTGGGCACGTCCACGAATGCAGCGGCGCTTGAGTTCGGGAGGAGATGCTTTTTCGCCTCGGTCAGCGCGGGGCTGGCGGCAAACGATTTTTCCACCGTCCTTGCCGCGACCGATTTCAGCATCTGCGGGCTTATGGAGATAATGAAATAATCCCCGACCATGCCGCATGCCGGGTCCACCGGGACCATATCCGGAATAATATCGGCCAGGAAGGGGAAAGTATACATCGTTTCCTTGTTTGACATCGAGGTTTCTTCGAGCAGGTTTTCGAGCTTCATACCCTCGCCTTCGGCAAACCTGGCGGCAAACAGCTTCAGTTTCTCGATGCAGGACTTGAATTTCTCCTTGTCTTTTATCTCGATGAAAAGGGCGCCGCTTGGGATAAAGCCGCCCATGGGTGGCGGCGCGACGAACAGGCCCATCTCGCCCGCAATCGAGCCGACGAAGTCTGCGAGGACGTCGAAGCCGAACGGCTCTTTCATCTGCTCGACTTGCGCTTCGACCGTTTGGCGGATACCCTCGTCAATGTCGTCGGCGAGTTTCAGCAGCCAGTCAATGAACGCCTTCGGGTCGCACGTCATGCTGCTGTAGAAGATCGAATTCGCCGGCGCGAGCGCGGCGGACTTGAACGTGAGCGGTGTCATGCATACACCGGGAATCTTGATCCCTTCCGGCGAATAGCAGTAGAAGCGCTCGATGAAGTAGTCGCCGGACGCGACGCTGCCCCAGCCGAGCTTATTGACGTAGTCGGTTACTTTGAGCACGAGCTCTATTGGGAAACCTTCCGGAATCTCGGCTTCCGCGAGCCCGACGACCAACTTTACCACGGCCTCGACGTCGCAATAAACCAGCGTCAGCGGCGTGCCGTCCTTGAGCACGTTCGCCTTTACTTTCTTGTAAAGCTCGTTGTCGGCGAGCGAATCCTTTATCCCGCCGGCCTCGGCCGCGGTCATGAGCCCGTTGAAGACTGTCTCGTCGTTTGCGAAGAATATCGACCCGGCGGCGAAGCCGCAGTATAGAGGGAAAGGCGCATCGGGAGCCGTAAGCTTGTATATCGGCTGGCCAGCCCTTTCGGTTATGTCGACCTTGAGACCCTCGCCGGCTTCCTTCTTGAGCATCTCGAGGCCGACGCTTATCGCCTTTTTGAGTTTTTCCTCGTTTGCGGTGACGTCGATCTTGGCCGCGCAGATCGGTATCTTTCCCTCGACCCTGATGAGCGCAAACGACAACTGTCCGCCGAAGGTGTCGAGCAGGTCTTCAATCTTGATCTCAATGCCCATGCCCGCGATTTCTTCGTTGACTTTCGCAAGGACCCTGTCGAATTTCTCGTACAGGGGCACGAACGCCTTGCGGATGCCTTCGTCGTACCAGAGGGCGTAGAAGAAACTCTTCTTCAGCGACGTGGCGAACGCCTTCACGTTCGGTACGCTGACGTATGCAAGCGTGTCTTTCGGGACCAGCTTCTCGAGCTGTATGCTCGCCGCCTCGGTATCCGCCCTGAGCGCGCCGGGGAGAATCAAGAGCGACGCCATTAAAGCAAAAAGCATCGTAATAGTTAGTTTGCCCTGCCTCATGCCGGGCTCCTTTCATGAAAATAGGTTGTTCGGTTATCCGGTTATTCGGTTGTTCGGTTATCCGGTTATTCGGTTATTCAGTTATTCGGTTATTCGGTTGTCCGGTTATCCGGTTATCTGTCTGTTCATTATATGATTCAACGCCGCGCAAGCGCGGCCGCTAAATATATATAAATCCCTTCTTAACTTCAACACTTCAGCACTTCAACACTTCAACACTTCTTAACTTTCATCCTTCAGCCTTCATACTTCATCCTTTCTTCCTTCATCTTTTCTTCTGCTCGACCAAAAGCCGATCGAGCTCGGAGTCCTTGATTATCCGAACGCGTCCGTCTACGAAAAGCACTGCGCGCTTCCCCTCGCCGCTGTACGGTCCTTTTTCGTAGCAGAGGATGGCTTTTACCGGAGCCGACTGGGGAAGTATCTGGTCGGTGAACATGTACGATACGTTGTTTTCCGTAATTTTGAACCCGGATGCGGTTTCTTCAGCCACCTGTTCCTTCCCTCCGGGCGCGACCAGAACGGCCGGGTTGGTCAGGAAACCTTCATTCAGAAGTTTCTGAAACATCTGCGTGTTGCCGTTTGCCGACGAGGGATATGCCCCGTGTTCGTCCGCGTACTCCACGGCTGCGAAAAGAATCTTGCCGAGGTTGACCTCTGAATCGAGTTTTGCCGCGGCCGTGATTTTTTCCTCGCCGGCGGCGGTGTCTCCCGTCTGCTTGTCTGCAACGTTGGCCACGAACACGGCGGGGAGGATGATTCCCAGGAGCGGCGCCACCGAAACGGGTCCGGGCACGGGCCCGGAGCCGCGGAGTGAAATCCCTTTTTCGCTGGACTTGACCGATACTATTACCGGCTCGAGGTATTCCGCTATCGTTTCCACCGTCGGCAGTGCGGCGAGCTTCAGCGGAAGCTTGTCGCGCCTGACCATGACGCGCGCCTGCTGGAGGAGAAACTGGTAGAATCCACCGAAGACGCTTGACGTGTCGATAGCTCCGAAGATGCATCCGCCGCCGCCCGCACGCTTGAGCCATCCGGCGAATTTATCGGTCTTTGCCAGACTTTTCTCCGGAGTGTCGGAAAGCTCGATAAGTTCCTTAAGCAACTGCGGCGTTGAAGCAAAGGTCAGATAGCCTTTGTGCACGGCAAAGGCGGGCATGCCTTCAAATCCTTTTCCGAAGTTCAGGGCGTGGATGGTTATGCCTTTGTACTCGGCCGACGTTACCGGTGATTCGGGGCCGAACCTGGCAAGCCATTTGCCGATATGTGCGGCGAACTCGTCCGGTTTTTTCAACTCGAGCATGATGCCGAAGTCGGGCATGGGGGAAATGCCCCTGGACAGGGCGGCGAATAATCCCAATTCGTTTCCGATCATGGGAAGAAGCGCCTCGATGTCGATGCCCTGGGCTTTCAGGAAGTCGATCCCCTGAAGCGCCGCGGCATGCGCGGCTGAGTCCCAGTTATCCAGTGCTTCGAGGAGCGACTGGATCCAGAGCTTTGCCTCGATCCGCGTGGAGAAATAGTAGCAGGCGCGGGCAGGTACGCGCTCCGCCGTTTTCAATGCGGTGGGCGGAAGCGAGGCCATCTTGAGGAGGCCTGTGCGCTTGCCCGGAGCGTAGAGGTGGAAGCGGTCCACAAAAACGCGGTTTTCGATGGAGAGGGAATAGGCCATGCTTTTTATGGATTTGAACCCGAGCATTGCGGAGGTGCCCTCGAAATCGGGGTCGGTGGCAAGCTCGTCCGCCATTTTTTCAAGGAAACGCTCGAAATTCGCGTAGGCAAAGAGTTGGGCGTCCGCGCTCTTGACCGCGCTTACCGCGCCCATAAAGGACGGGCTCTCGGCAAGCGACTTGCTTTCTTCCTCGTCCAGCGCCCGCCTGATAACGCCTTCAAACGTTCTTTCCTTGGTGCAGAACACAATCGTTCCGCTGATGCATCCGTAAAAGAAGTTCACGTTTTTGTCGGGTTGAATCGTTGCCACGCCGATGCCGTCGATTTCGTATTGCCTCGGCTGGAGTTGGCCTCCCGACAGATTTGCGAGGATGCGCTCGCCCTTGCGCAGCAGCATCTCGCCTGTCATCTGGTTTGTTACGTCGATGGAAATGAGGAGGTCGATTGCGCTTTCGTCGTCCGGCTCGAAATCGACTATCGCCAGGCTGACCTGGCCTGCGAGCTTGCCTATGAGCTCCTCGAGGGAGTACCCGCACTGGGCCTTGACGGCGTCGGAAACCTCGTTCCACTTCGCGGTAAGTAACTCGAGCGCGGGCTTCAGGGCCTGGCTCATTTCAGACTGTTTGGCAAGCCTCAGGAGCGCCGTCTCCATGACTTTGCTTCGCGCGTTCGGAAAGTCCGGAATGGTGACCATCAGGACGGTCTTCTCGGGCAGGAGTTTCTCGAGCGGTGGAAGCGCAGGCTCCTCGGTTACGGGCTCCTCGGTTACCGGCTCCCCGGCAAGCGCGAAGGGTATGAAAGCCGCCAGGCAGACTGGAAGCAGGACAAGCATCGAAAGGGTGATCAGTTTTTTCATTTCTGTACTCCCGAAGAATAATTACGTTACCATATGACGTTTTGGGCTGCAAGAAAAAAGCCTGTACGCTCAGGCTTGAAGATGCAGATGATTTCGGTTCCTATCTTTCGTAATATCGCGTGCGGTAAAGATATAGACTCAGCCGCCCGAAAACCTGAGTTTTCGGCAGAGTCGGCTTTACCGCATTCCGGCAATGAAATTGCAGGCGCGAAATGCCGCGCCCATACGGGTGGCGCGAGGTGCGGCTTTGGGGCACCGACGCGCGCAGTAAGCTGAGCTGCCAAATGGACTATTGATTTCCGGTTTTTCATTTTCTGTTCCCCCAAGTCTCAAGCCTCAAGCCTTCTGCTGTTACTACCCGTAAAACAGGGTAACACGTTTCACTTTTTGTGAAATTTTCTTTGGGGCAGGGCGGTCGCATGGTATAAAAGCCTGTCGATGGAACGGCATTTCAGCCAAGGTTTTGTGGACAAATGATAAAACTCGATAACGTAACCAAAATCTTCGGGCGCGGAAAAGACTCGCTCACCGCGCTCGACCACGTCTCCATGAACGTGGAGGAGGGCTCATACCTGGGCCTCAGCGGACGCTCCGGCTCGGGGAAGACGACCCTGCTCAACGTCATAAGCGGCCTCGAGCGGGCAACCGCGGGCAACATCAACGTCGACGGCATCAACGTACAGAGCGCGACTGACGGCAGGCTGGCCGCGTTCAGAAACAAAACCATCGGCTTCGTCTTCCAGTCGTTTCACCTTAACGACTGGGAGACCGCGCTCGAAAATACCGTGCTGCCCCTGCTTCTTACGAGGACGTCCCGCTCCGAGCGCGAAAAGCTCGCCGCCGACGTGCTGAACCGCCTGGGTCTTTCCGACAAGATAGATTCGCGCGTCGGCACCCTGTCGACGGGCCAGTGCCAGCGGGTCGCGCTTGCAAGGGCGCTTGTTACAAAGCCGAAAATACTGCTGGCCGACGAGCCGACGGCGAATATCGACTCGGAGGCCGAGAACGAAGCCCTGAATATAATAGACGAGCTCCACGCCGGGGGCATGACGATAGTTCTTGTATCGCACGACCCGAAAGTGCTGGAGCGCGTGCCGCGGACAATAACGATTGAGAAGGGCCGGATAGTTAAATACTAGGAAGAAGTACCGAGTACCGAGTACCGAGTACCGAGTATATAGCATTTTTGTAACGGACACACAGTGCGGATAACGAACCTTACCGGTATCAGCTTCAAGAGCATCTCCCGCCACCTCGGGCAGACGCTTGTCCTTGCGGGCGGCATCTCGGTCGGCGTCGCGAGCCTTATCTTCCTCTTTTCCCTTCTCACCGGCGTCGAGGATACGGTCCGTAAAAGGATTATCGAGCCCTTCCCCGAGACGCACATCCGCGTCGAGCGCTCGCTGGACGAGCGCAAAAGCAAGCTCTTCAACATCGACGAAAAGCTGATTCGGCGGATGCGCAAAAGGCCGGAAGTGCTTGCCGTGCATCCGCGGATGAAGCCGGACTTTCCCTGCGAAATCGCGGTCAGGATTCCGCCCAAGTTTTACTGGGTGAAATACCCGGAGCAGTCGCTTCCCATAAACATCTACGGCATAGAACCGGCCGAGCTCGGCAACGCCTCGGATAGCCTCCGAAGAATCTTTGAGAATTATAATCCCGATAACAAGAGGCTCAGAGTCCCGTTTGTAATAAACGAGGAATTTTACCTCACGCTCGAGAAGGGCGTTATCCCCGAGCATTTCCCGTTTCTCATGAAGAAGGATTTCGGTTTCTTTTCCACGATAAAGAAGCTGGCCCTGAAGAAAGGCTCGCTGCGGGAAGAATTCATGTCCTGGCCCTTCCGGGCCGATCTCGGCGCTTCGATGGAAGGTGCGGAGGCGAAGGCAAAGATCGAAATGAAGCTGGTCGGGTTTTCGCGCAAGGTGCCGGTGATCGGAGTGTCGGTTCCGGCCAAAGCGCTGTACAAATGGTATGAATACTATCACAAGAGGAAGAACAGGCCGGTCGCATACTATAACGCCGTCATTGTGGCCAAGGACCCGACGGAGGTCGGCACCCTGGTGAAAGAGCTTTCAGCGGCCTACCATATCACCTCGGGCAAGGAAGTGGCGGAAAAAGTCACCATGTTTTTCCGCGTCGTCCAGATGGGCGTAACGCTGGTCGGGCTTATTATCCTCATCCTCTCGGGCGTCGGCATCTTCCTCGGCCTCACTATCAACGTCATGGTCCAGGCGAGCCGCATCGCGATTCTCCGGGCCGTCGGCGCGCGGCGGTGGGACATCGGTTTCGTCTACGTGTTCGAGGCGGCGTTTATCGGGCTCATAGGCGGCATTGCCGGCGTGTTTCTCTCATATCTTGCGATGTGGATTGCGGACTCCTTCGCCGTGGCGCGGCTGCCTGATTTCCCGCTCAAGCCTGAAACGTTTTTCATAACCCCGTGGTGGTATCTTGTCTGTGCCATCGTTTTCGGAATAGCGATTGCGATAGCGGCCGGTTTGCCTCCCGCGCTCCGCGCCGCGCGCGTGAATGTGGCGAGGGTGCTGCGCTGAAAGTTAAAAGTTAAAAGTTTTAAGTTAAAAGTTAAAAGACAAGAATCCTTTGATTTGCGCAGCTTGCAGCATGTTTTTTTCGGAAAGACCCGTCAGTCAAGCCCGGCGGTTAAATATTCTTATAATTCTTAACTTTTAACTTTTAACTTTAAACTTTAAACTTTTCACTTTTCGTCTTCCACCTTTATCCTGTCGTTTGACTCGAAGTGGGGTGCGAAAATCCGGATAACGGTGTAGCGTCCGCCGCCGTTTTTAAAGGAGTGCTGCTGGTTTTTCGGTATGAAAAGCACGGTTCCGGGCCTGATCTGGATCGGCGCGCGGCCCTCGAAGATAAACTCCCCGGTCCCTTCCAGAAAAATCGCGATTTCATTCGATTTGCGGTGGAAGTGGTTGGGCAGGTCCGTCGTGGCGGAAACGATATCGACGGTCACCTCGCCGCAATCGGCAACCTCTTCCTTTATCATCTTGGTCGAGCCTTCCGGGATATTCGCGAGCGCTTCCGATACCACCACCGCTTCAGGGTCGTAGGCGGGCAGGGCCGATTCCGGCGATACGCAGCCCGCGGCGAAGACGGTGAGGGAAAGTGTGAATAAAATAGCGGGAATTATGATGTTTTTCATGTCAGATTCCTTTATACGGGATAAGCTTACATGCCGGTAATCAACGACAAGTTTATGGTTCCGGGAGCGTTTATTCAAGAAATTTGTTGTTGAGCTTGAAAGCGGCTGCATTGCACAATACAATATATCCATATAACCGAACAACTGAAGAACTGAAGAACTGAAGAACCGAAGGACTGAAATGAAAGCCGTTATACAGCGGGTTACAAAAGCGAGCGTTTCAATAGACGGTAAACTCGTATCAGAGATCGGGGCCGGGTTTCTCGTTCTCGTGGGCGCCGCAAAGGGCGATACCGGGGAGCAGGCGGACTTCCTCGCCCGGAAGATATCGAAGCTCCGCATTTTCGAAGACGACGCAGGCAGGATGAACCTGTCGATTCTGGATAAAGGCGCCGAAGCGCTTGTCGTGAGCCAGTTCACGCTCTGCGCCGACACTTCGCGCGGCAACCGCCCCGGCTTCGATCCCGCGATGCCGCCGGGCGATGCCGAGCCGCTTGTGGAGTATTTTGTAAAGAAGCTCAACGACGCCGGTGTGCCGGTGAAGACGGGGGTCTTCGGCGCATACATGAATGTTGAGTTGGCTAACGACGGCCCCGTGACGATAATTCTGGAGAAGACGCCCTGAAGAATTTCGGCAGACAGGTTGGCTTTGCGCTTCTCTTCCTCGTGCTCGGCTGGTGCGCGTGCATGTTTTATTTTTACAGCACGCGCGAGCGCAGCCGGAATCTGCCGCCCGTATCCGACCGACCGGCGCAGAACGGAGTGCAGCAGGTCGTCGTCCGCAAGGCCTTCGACGGTGATTCCGGCAGACTGGCCGATGGCCGCGAATACAGGCTCGTCGGCATCGATACGCCGGAGAAGGGCCATAGATTCGCCGATGAAGCGCGCGCGTATGTGAAGAAAATGCTGGAGGGCCGAAAGGTTTCCCTTGAGGCCGCGACTGAAGCGAAAGACAGATACAGCCGTATTCTCTCGTGGATGTGGCTGGAGGATGGCGGTGAAAAACGTTTTGTTAATGAAGAAATAGTCAGGGCCGGACTGGCATTCGTTTTTAAAATAAAGCCGAATGTCCGGTATATTGACAGGTTGATTGCCGCCCAACGTGATGCCCGCGCGGCCGGGCGGGGCGTGTGGTCGGTTCCGCGGAAAAACGTGGAAGAATATTACGTGGTTTCCATCGGCCTGACGCACAGGCCGGATTGCGAAAAGATGATTCGCGCGAGAAAGAAAAAAGTGCGTTGCGAATCTTTCGATGAAGCGGTCGATGCGGGCGCGCCGCCGTGCCGCACGTGTGGACCGTAATATCGCGGATTTGGGATTGCAGATTTTGGATTGCGGTTTGTCATTGCATGTAATAAAATAATGCGCGAAGCTCATTATAACCGAACAACCGAATAACTGAATAACCGGAGAACCGGATAACTGAATAACCATACACGTGAAAGGTGGAAAGATGAAACCCATAAGGCTGTCTCTTGTAATGCTCGGCTGCGTTGTCGGGGCCGCGTTTCTTTCGGGCTGCGTGAGCGCGGACGCGGTCGGCCACTCGCCGGAAAAGGACGCCATTACTGCGGAGCGCCCGTGGGCCATTATTCCGCCTGCGGCGTACCACAAGATTTTCCCCGACGCCGCGTCCGCCGAGCGTGAGAGCGACGTCCGTGTGAACGTGAACTACCGCGACAAGGTTGAGGAATTCACACTTACCCCGGGCAAGCATATCGATAGTATTCTGTTGAAGATGAGCACGAGCCAGGATATTTCGGCGAAGACTTTTGCGTGGGTGGCGCTCGTCAAGATCTCGGTGGAGTACGGGCCGATTGCGATTGTCAGCTCGGTCCGGGAGTATCAGGACTCGGCGAAATCCATGGACAGCATTCTGATTGAAAACGGCGACGGCATTCTGCTGCTTCGCGAATCGGAGTTCAAGGACGTCGCCAAGTGCATCTCCCGCATGTTCGCCACGCGCAAAACGATTCCGCCGCCGGAGAATAAGGAAGAATTTTAATTCCACTGAGAGGGCATAAAAAAACCGGGGCCTTGATGGGCTCCGGTTTTTGTTTTAATTTGCAAAAGAGTTAGAACGGCTTGTTCGGCACCTTTTCCCAGTCGGCGAGGAACTTCGCAAGGCCGACGTCCGTGAGCGAGTGCTTCACCATCTGCATGAGGGCTTTGTAGGGAATGGTCGCGACGTCGGCGCCGATCATCGCGGCCTCCTTGACGTGGATCGGGTGGCGCAGGCTGGCGGCCAGGATCTTCGTCGGGAAGCCGTAGTTGTCGTAAATCGTCCGTATCTCGTGGATGATCTCCATTCCGGTATGACCGATGTCGTCGAGCCGGCCGAGGAACGGGCTGACATAGCTCGCGCCCGCCTTGGCCGCAAGAAGCGCCTGGTTGGCGGAGAACATGAGCGTGACGTTCGTCTTGATGCCTTCGTCCGTGAGGGTGCGGACGGCTTTCAGGCCTTCTTCTATCATCGGGATTTTTATTACGACGTTGGGATGTATTTCAGCCAGCTGATGGGCTTCCTTCAGCATCCCCTCGGCGTCGGTGCTCACGGTCTCGAGCGATATCGGCCCGTCCACTATCTGGACGATTTCCTCCACGACCTCCTGGAAGCTTCGCCCCGTTTTCGCCACAAGGCTGGGGTTGGTCGTAACGCCGTCGATAATGCCGAGCTCGTTGGCGCGGCGGATTTCCTCAACGTCCGCGGTATCGATGAATATTTCCATGGTTTCCTCCGTTGGAAGAGCATGATTGGCCTGCGAAGGGCGGCATCTTAGCAGGGAACACGACGCGGTGCAAAGGAAAAATGTGCTGGAGCGCTGGAGAAAGTATGAAGTGTGAAGGCTGAAGTATGAATTAAGAATATTTATTTTAACGTATAGGAATTTCAATGATGCATTATGGTCGTGATTTGTAGGGGCGGGTCTCAGACCCGCCCAATCGTAGGGGCAAGGCATGCCTTGCCCCTACTTATTTTATAATCCGTCCTTCATCCTTCACCCTTGAAGAACGCGCCGGGCAAGCCCAGCGGCTAAATATATTATATTAATATCTTCCTTTCATCCTTCATCCTTCATCCTTTATACTTTCTCCAGCACGTTTCTTTATTAATGTTTTTTTCCTAGAGGGCTTTACAGCGTCTTGGAGCAGTGCTATAATGCCGCTATTGGATATGGGAACGCGATTTAGGTGCGTGTAGGAGTTTGCCGTGCTTGGATTCGAGAAACCGGGAAAACACAATACGGACGCGGTTGTCGAGACGGTCCTGAAACGTGCGGCCGAGCTGGGAAAGCCCTCCATCGTGGTGGCGTCGAACACGGGCGATACGGCGCTGAAGTTTGCGGGGAAAGGGTTCCCGGTAGTCTGCGTGACGCACGTGACGGGGTTCAAAGAGCCGGGCGACGACGAGATGGGGCCCGAAAGGCGCACCCACCTTGCGGAGAAGGGCGTGAAGGTTTTTACAGGCACCCACCTCTTCGGCGGCATAGGCCGGGCGTGCAGGTTGAAGCACGGCGGCGTCTACCCGGACGAGATAGTTGCGGATACTCTCCGCACTTTCGGACAGGGAATAAAGGTCTGCGTTGAAGTTGCGGTAATGGCGCTTGACGCCGGCCTCGTGCCGTACGGCGAGCCGGTCATTTCGATCGGCGGCACGGGCCGCGGCGCGGATGCGGCGGTCGTTGTCGAGCCGTCGCATGCAAAAGAGTTTTTCAAGACAAAGGTGCTGGAAGTACTCTGCAAGCCAAAGAAGTTCTAAAGCGGGGGTTGACATGCGAAATGCAAGGTCAGGGAGCGTGCTGACGTTCATTCTTTTTACGCTCATGCTGTGCGCGTGCGCGACGATGGCGCTTGCCGTCTTTATGATGAAGGAAAAGGGGGATCATTACAGGAAAATGGTTCCCATCATCAAACAGAACTACGAGAAAGAGAAGCTGAACTACAGCGCTCTGGAGAAGGATCGGATAGAAATAAAAGAAGAACGCGATCGTTTGAAGAAGGACTATGATGAGCAGGTTAAGTTAAACGAGGAATTGCAGGAAAATCTCATAAAAGCGAAGTCGGAATCCGAAAAGGGCAAATAGCATAAACCGTTAATCGAGGGGTTCTTGAACATGGATGAAGTAGAAGCTGAAGTCCAGGCCGAGGTGGTGGAGGAAGCACAGGAGCCGTCCTACGTGCCCGGGCCGGACCCGGAGGAGGCCAGGGCGCCCGGAAAGAGCCTGCTTCGCCTTTACGCGTTTCTTATCTGCCTTGTCCTTTCGCTCGGCTCGCTCGGCGTTATGCTGTTTATGCTCTCAGAGCATATGCAGCGCGAAAGCGAGCGGAAGCAGTGGCAGCGCGACGTTGAAGGGTTACAGGAAGCGATGATCGAGACGGCCGACAAGGAGGCCCTCAAGAAGCAGATCGCGGACCTCAAGGCGCAGATTAGCGCGTACGACAGCTCCGACAAGGACTGGTCCGGGAAACTGGGCGCGGCCCAGATCAGAATTGCCGACCTGAGCGTTGAAAAAGCGGCTCTCAAGGGAGAAATCAAGGCTTTCGAAAAAGAGGTGGAGAACCTGAGCGCCGAGATTGTCGGCCTGAAAACGGAAATTGCAAAGATAAACGCGAAAGCCGACGGTGACCGCAGGAAATTCCTCACCCAGATCGGCAATCTGAACGAGAAGCTGGCGGGCACGGAAAAGGATCGCGACGCGGAGGGGGACCGGGCGGACAAGCTCAAGGCCCGCTATGAGCGCTCCCAGAGGGTCGCGGATCAGCTCCGCGGCGACCTGGACAACTCAGACGAAAGGATCACGTCCCTGGAGGACCGGGTCGCGAAATTGCAGAAGCAGGTCGGGATGCAGGAGCAGCGCGGCTCGCAGCTTGCCGAGGACAACCGCAAACTCCTCGAACAGATAAACAAGCTTGAAAAGGAAAACAGGGAGCTCAAGGAAAAGACAAAATCTCCCCCGAAGAAAGGCGACGAGGAAGTTCATGAGGAATACTAACGGCTAACGACAACTGACGGACCGGAGCGGATATGGCGTACAGTTTTGACCCTATACTGAAGAAATGGCAGAAGCTTGTAGCCGATTTCCAGAAAAAGGCCGAGAAATTCGGAAAACGGGGTAAGGATTTCTTCCGGGATTCCGATAAACCTCCCGAGGATATCAGGACTTTTTTCGACGACGGTGAGACGGCGCTCGAGCTTTTGAAGGAGGACGTGAAGAACCTGTTTCTCCTGCAGTTCCAGCTCCATGAAAAACTCGCGGAGGAAATAAAAAACACGAAGCTGAGCCGCCTCCAGGCGGATATCGCGGACTTCGAGGAGGTGAGGGAGAAAAAGCGTACCCTCATGCGCGAGAAAGAAGACCTGCTCAAGAAACAGCTCTCCAAGATGGAAGAGGAGCATAAGAAAGCGAAGGTCGAGGCCGAACGTCCGCTTACCGCCGAGGTTGTGGAGGAAAAGCCGCCGGCGGAAGCCGAGCTGCATGAGGAGTTTGCCAAAGAGGATGCGGCTGCGCCGCAGCCCGCGCCTTCGCAGGCCGCCGCCGACGAGGACAAGGAAGTCGAAATTTCCGAGGCCCTCCGGAAGGATATCCGGGTAACCCGCGACAAGGCCATGAAAGAAAAACCGGATCTCGGCCTCATGGGTTACCTCGATTACAGCAACTGGTTCTACGTCCAGACGCCCGACGTGCAGGAAGACGTCATGGCCGTCTTCTGCTCCGACCCGCGCTTCAAGCCGAAGCACATGTTTTTCATAAAAATCGACATGCTGCCGCCGTCGATGGCCGGATATCTCTGGAAGACCGCGAACACGCTGATGAAAAAAAAGCACGACGATATCGCGGTAAAGCTCCTTATCAAGGGTCTCACCATCGTTACCGACAAGGTCGATAAGGAGATGCTTCACATTATCTATGCGAAGTACTTCTACCGTCAGCGAAAGGAAATCGAAGGCGCGTACGACGGCTGTATTAACCACTGCGGAAAGGCGATAAAGAGCTTCCTTGCGGACAAGGACAAGCGCGACAAACCGGTCGCGCCTTTCAAGCTGCTTACGCAGATCTACGAGGAGCAGGAAAAATTCGACGAGATTGTCAAGGTCTGCGAAAAGGCCATAAAGCTCTTCTCAAAGACCGAACCCAAGCGGGCAAAGCAGTTCATGAAACTCAAGAAAGTGCTGGAGAAGAAACTGAAGACTTAGGAAATAAGGGAATAAGGGAACAAGAAAACAAGGGAACAAGGAAATATAGAGAGAAGAAAATATATAATTAGCCGCGCAGCTTGCTGCGCGTTGGCAGGGAAAGGAAATAAGGAAATAAGATAAACGCCGCGATTGCGCGGCGTTTTTTTATATATGGACGCGGGGCTCAGGACGCAGGACCGGGACTCGGAACCTACGGCTGTTCCAGTCCGAGCGCGGTATCGACCGTTTTGGTAAAGCGGTTTATAATAAGCACGCTTACCAGGTCGCGCTCCTTTTTGCGGAAGTGCTCGACGAGGTTTCTGATTTCGACGAGGCGTTTTTCGATATCGGCTTCCAGGGTGGAGATTTTGCTGATAATTTCGGGGCTGTCTTCGGTCGTGAGCGTGTCGCCGATGCGGCGGTAAAGCCGGTCCGCGACCTTCTTTTTCACGGCGTTGCCGTATTCGTATTCGACGTTGTCGATGATGCCGCGCACCTTCAGTATAAGGCCGTCGACCTCCTCCTCGATGGCGTCGATGCGGTTGGAGACGTGCTGGTTCGATTGCTTTATTTTCTGTACTTCCTCGATAAGCCTTAGCGCCAGCTCGCTGAGCGTAAGCTGCGCCCCGGGGATTTCTTCGATACTTTGAATTTTTCTCGGCGGTTTTGTCCTGGCCGCCGCCTTACGCTTCGAGTCGGCGTGCTTCCCGTTCTTTCTGGAATTTGTCATAGTTTACACCCTACCCCGGCGTTGTGCCTCTTTCGGAAAAACCGAAACATTGAACATTCTATTCTATCCATACGCCTGATATTACGCAAGGGAAAATATTTTACCGCCGCCTATTGCATTCCCGTTCCGGCCGCGTATAATGCGGCCTTGGACAATCGTGGTGAAAAGGAGCAAATCATGGCGGACTCAACTGGAACCCGGCTCGAACCGATAATCATCCCGACCATCGAGGAAATGACTATCGAGAATTTTATCGATACGTTTTATAAAATTCTCGAATGGAAGAAATTCAACGGTTGGAAAGCGTACCACGACAACCCGTCGAAGCAAGAATTGCTCGAGCAGGCGAAATTCTACGGAGACGATTACGCAAACGGCGCCCACGGGTGGGCGTCGAACATCTGGAGCCGCTCGAAAAATAATACGGCCGTCGTCGAGGACAACTCGCAGCTTGACGACCAGCACAAACTGCTCATGCGGAGCGCGCTCGAATACGTGCTCTCGCCCAACCAGCTTATAAAGATGGATGGCTGCTACGGCCAGAACGAGAAAGTCAGGATGCACGCCCGCGTCTACACGGACGCGCACTACCCCGACCTCCCCATGCGCTGGCGCGAACTCGTTTACGAGGCCGACCCGAACGGCAAGCCCGACTGCACGCTCCTGATGCTGCCCGGTCTCTGGACGCCGGCGACGATGCCCGGCTCCGGCGGCAAGCACCCGATGTTCATTATCCGCTTCCCCGAGCACTGGTTCACGCTCGGCAGCGTTTCGAGTTATCAGGGCGAGTGGAAAAAATCCTGCCTTACGCACTGGATTTATTACTGCTACCTGAAAGGCGGCACCGGCCAGCACGCGGGCACGCGCCAGTTCGAGATACAGGACACGGGCGGCAACTGGAAAAAGATAGGCGGAGTCATCTGGGGCCTTACCGGCTCCGGCAAGTCGGCGCACGGCATGTATATCTTCGACAAGACGAACTCGAAATTCTTCGAGGACCGCGGCCTGCCCGTGCTCGATATCGTCCGCAACCAGTCCATAAAGAACGACGATATCGTGGGTATTTTCGAGGGCGGCGCGTTCGGCAGCGAAAAGGGCGCATGGACGAAGACCGAGGACGTCAAACCCGACCAGTGGGCCATCTACACGGCCGGCGTCTCGCCGCGGGCCATGCACGAGAACACCGGAAAGGGCGCCGACGGCAACCCCAACTTCCTCGACACGATCCTCCAGTACCGCGGCAAACCGAACCAGAACGCGCGGACCGTGATGTACCTCGACGACATGAAGCCGTACTTCGACGGCTCGATTGACATAGATTTCCCGCCCAACCTGCTCGTCTTCATCAGCCCGGGCTATACCTGCGATTACGCGTGGCTGAAAATCATGGACCCGTATTTCGCGGCCGCGACGCTGGCCGCGGGCCGCACGGTCGGCCATCCCGCGCAGTCGACCGAGGGCGTGGGCGAGCCGAAATACGTTCCCCTTTACTCTCCCTTCATCGTCGGCAAGAGCGCGACCAACGCCGACCACACGCACCGGTTTCTGGATATCCTCCGGAAGTATATGGACGCCGGCGACTGCCAGACGCTCCTCATCAACACGACCGGCCGCATCGGGACCGAGCTCGTGGAGGAGGGGGGTGAGCTGAAGCCGAAGTTCCGCATCACGTCCGAAGGGAAGAAGAAACCGGTCGGCGGTACCGGCCCGTCAATCGAGGAGACCGAGCTTTTCCTCATGCAGGCCGCGCGGGACGCGGTGACGTGGGAGCCGCACCCGGTATGGGGCGAGCGCGTCCTCTACCCGACCGATGTCCCCGGCTTTTCCGCCGAGCGCCTCGCCGAGCTGAACCCGTTCAATTCCCGCACCGAGGAGCAGATGCGCTCGTTCCTCCACGCCCAGATCTCGCAGACGAAAGCGCTCTTCGATTCCAGGATCAAAGGCCTGGACGAAAAAATTTATTCTGCAATGGATTTTTAATGTGTAGGGGTGGGTCTCAGACCCACCCATAATAAGGGCAGGCTCTGGGGCCTGCCCTCGAATTAAATCTCTGCATTCCTTACGGCTTTTCCTCGGGTTTTTCTTCTGGCTTGTCCTGCGGCTTCTCTAAAGCTTTTTTCCTTTCCCTGATGCTTGCTTCCAGTTTTTTCTTTGCCTTGAGCAGTTTTTTTCTCCAGGGATGATCGTCCACAATACACAGGAGGGCATCATCGATGACTGCGATAAAGTTCTTTTCGCCGAACCTTCGCACAGTTGTATAATTTGAACTCAAACTGCCTCCCAGGTCCTTGCAGTTCGTGTAGAACTCGATATCGCCGCCGACCACGACCTCGCCGGCCTTGACCTCGGCCCAGTGTCTCTTCTTGAATTCAGGCCGCACCTTTACATTCGGATATCCCGGGCCGTACATGTAGCACACCGCGGCCCAGATATCGTACTTGCCGGGTTTGACCTTGAGCAGCAGCGGATTGTTCGGGAAATTGTCCTTGTTTTCCAGGTCGACGTGAAACTCCAGGTCTTTCTTCGCGCCCAGCTGTTTGATGAGAAGCACGGCCCTGGTAAAAGTGATAAAGCTCGGGTGATCGACGTTAACCTTGACCTTGTAAAGGATCGCGCAATCTTTCGCAGTTTCCGGGTCCTCCCACGCCTTGAGGTCCGTAGCACACCCCGCGCCCAGCAGCGTTACGGCCGCAAGAAACAGAATCAGATGGATGCATTTTTTCATAATTCCCTCCCGGTTCTATTGCGTTTCTTTTGCGGAGAAACTTTTTACAGCGGTCCCGGTGTGTTGTGCGATATTCAGGCATTATTTTCACACCTGGAATAATGGCGGATATTATACTGTGTACGGATGGAAGAAAAAAGAGTTTTTTCCCGGGATTGCGGCGTGCGACTCAGGCCATAGCGATTTCGGATTGCTGATTTCGAATTTCAGATTGGAAGAAATCCGCAATCCGCAATCCCAAATCCGCAATTGAAATAATTAGCCCGCCGGCCGTGGCGGGTAAAATCTCTTTACAAAAAGACCGTAAAAGGATAATCTGGTAATATGCCGTACCTTCCGAAATTTATCCGCATGAAAGCGTGGCAGTGGCACGGCGCGCTTGAGCGCAGGCAGCACAAGCTCAATTACCTTTTCTGGGAAGCTACGCTCGCGTGCAACCTCGCCTGCCGCCATTGCGGCTCGTCCTGTACCCCTAAACAAAGCAGAAAAGACGAACTGACAACGCAGGAAGTTATTGACACCTTCCGCACAATCGCCGAAGATTTCGACGCGAAAAAGATAATGGTCGCAATCACCGGCGGCGAGCCGCTGCTGCGCGACGACCTTTTCGAGATTACGAAAGAGATGAGGGTGCTCGGTTTTCCGTGGGGCATGGTTACGAACGGCCTCCTCGTGAAGTCGAAGACGCCGGCGAAATGCCTCGAGACCGGGATGACAAGCGTCACAATCAGCCTCGACGGGATGAAGAAAACGCACGAGTGGCTCCGAGGCAGGAACAGTTTCGAGCCTGCAAAGAAAGCGACCAGACTTTTCAGAAAGGCAGGCGGGACGCACCTGGTTCAGATCACGTCCACAATCCACAGCAGGAACCTGGAAGACCTGCCGGAGATGTACAAGCTTGTAAAAGAGCTCGGCGTGAACGAGTGGCGGCTCCTGCTCATCGACCCAATCGGCCGCGCGGCCGACAAGCCCGACATGGAGTTGAGCGCAGGCCAGTTCCGGGAGATGATGGACTTCATAAAGGAGCACCGCGCAAAAGACGACGAGATGAGCATCACCTTCGGCGACGAAGCCTTTCTCGGCCACAGGTACGAGGGCGAAGTGCGGGACAGCTATTTCCGCTGCTGGGCGGGCGTGAACATCGGGGGCATAATGTACGACGGCGCTATCGGCTCCTGCCCGAATATCGGCAGGCGGTATCTCCAGGGCAACGTGCGCGAGGAGCGGTTTTCGGAAGTGTGGAAGTATAAATACAAGGAGTTCCGCGACCGCTCGTGGATGAAGAAGGGGATGTGCGAAAAGTGCAGGGTGTGGAAGCATTGCCGCTCGAACGGTTTCCACCTCTGGAGCGACGAGCGCTGCGAGCCCATGCGGTGTCATTACAAAATGCTTTTTGAATAAAAGTGCTGGAGTGCTGAGGTCTCAAGCCTCAAGCCTTATTTTACAGAAACATTACAAAAGCTCATAAGTTGATAATAATGCCGTCTGAGGGGGAAATTCTACAAGTCGTCGGTAGGGAAACGCCGCGTAAAACAGGCTGAAAAGCTCCGTATTTGACAAAACCCACTGAATCCGGTAAAATACACTCAAATCAATACTCCCTGAAACGGGGGCCGGCCATGTGGAAAAAACTGCGTACTTTCTTTTTCAGTTTGTCGTTGACCTTCCTCTTTTACATTGCAAGCTGCAGCTCGGGCGGCAGTAAGAAGCCGTTTTTCGGCACCGGTACAGGCACGGGTACCGGAACCGGCCCGATGCCGGCTTATGGGCCTGCACCAGCCTACGGGCCCAGCGTCGTCATGCTGACCGAGACCGAGGGGCGCGAAAGGATCGAGCTGGTCTTCGACGAAGAAAGTGTCACGTTCGCCAATGATTACGCGTTTTCCAACACGAGCCCTGCTATTGAATTCGAGGCCGACGGCTACGAATCCGTCAAGAAAGTCGGCTACGAGTTCTATTCCAACGACGACGCGAGCGATGCCAACCCCGTGACCGCGCTCGAAACCGACGAGCGCACCGGCCTCGATACGCTCTACACCGCAGACCAGGTTTACTTTGAAGTGTTTGACTGGAACAGTTATTCCGGCTACATGGACAAGCCCAGCGCGCTCGACGCCCTCGAGACGGACGTGCGCGCCTTCATCGCGGACCTGAAGAGTAAAGGCGTACTTAATCCGTAAGTTCGCGTTCAATCCTTAAAACATTAGGGGCGCAGCATGCTGCGCCCCTGTTATTTAAATATCGCGTTACTATTCCATAATCCCCGCGATGGCGGAGGGTGTTCCCGTGAGGACGCCGAAGAAGATGCCTTCCGGATTCAGCAGGCCTGTGAAGTCGGCGCCGTCCGTAATCATGCCGGTCCATGGGATATCGTAGATTAGGGTACGTGAGCCGAGCGCACCCGTAAGGGATGTACCGGCAATAGTTACCGTATCGAGCGGGCTGCCCATTGTATCCAGAACGTCGTATGTTCCGTCAAAGTTCCCGGAGGTTACGGGCTGCTGCTTGACACCGAGCACGATGCCGTTGTTAACCGCCATGTCTATTATGAGGATGTTCCCGTTGACCGACGGGTAAATCATTATGTATCCTAT
Source organism: Planctomycetota bacterium (assembly GCA_004376375.1). GTDB lineage: Bacteria > Planctomycetota > E44-bin39 > E44-bin39 > E44-bin39 > E44-bin39. Next base: position 15,559 of record SOJX01000099.1, on the reverse strand, counting down.
TTTTATGATTCCCCAGTAGAAATCTAATATGCCGTTGCCTTTGTCGAACCATGTACCGGAAACGTCCGGTGGGTTGGCGGTCGTGGCGCCGTCGTCGAAAAACCATACCTTGTACGTGCCCCGGTCCATATGGAGCGTCCCGTAATCGGCCTCGGGCACGCCCGTGTCCTCGTCGATTTCGTATCCGACGTAGTTGTAATATCCTCCTATGTCCGCGAAGGTATAGCTGCCGCTCACTTCGGGAACGCCGGCGATAAGCCAGCCGTTATCGGTTCCAATGAGCGCGAGCTTGTCCGGCAGCAGGACGACTGTGTCGTTGCCCGAGGTGGTATAGACGTTGGGTCCGAATCCGCCCATGGGTATGAGCGAGCCGCAGCCGATGTCGCCGAAGTATTCGCCCTTCATTACGGCGTAGCTGTACTCGAGTGTGCCGGTGTTTATCTGATAAGAGAGCAGGTCGCCCACGCTGGCGGCGGCGTTGTAGACCGTGCCCCCGACCTCGGGCCGCTCCGGCGCCGGCGGCGGTGGGAAGAAAAGTTTCTTCTTCTTTTTCCTGCAACCGCCCGGCATGAGCGAAACGGCAAGAAAAAGAATGGCCATCATGAGACAGATTGCGGGAATGCGTTTTCTCACAGCGCTTTTCATCGGTTGACTCCTTTTCTGAACGTTCAGGCCTTCTATTATATTAATATCCGGGCTGCTTATCAATTCAATTAAAGTTCGTAAAACAGATTGAAAGGCTCCGTATTTGACAAAATCCATTAAATCCGGTATAATACACTCAAATCAATACTCCCTGGAACGGGGGGCGGCCATGTGGAAGAAACTGCGAGCTTACTTTATCAGTCTGGCTATGATCTTCCTGCTTTACATCGCAAGCTGCAAAAGAAAGTCAGGGTCCGGAACCAACCCGGTGCCGCTTTACGGGGTTGCGCCGGCCTACGGCGTTCCGGCCGTCATGCTGACCGAGGCCGAGGGGCGCGAGAGGATTCACCTGGTATTTGACGAGGAAAGCGTTACCTTCGCGAACGATTACGCGTTCACCAACACGGGCCCTGATATCGAGTTCGAGGCCGACGGTTACGAATCCGTCAAGAAAGTCGGCTACGAGTTCCTCTCACAGGACGATGCCGCAGATGACAACCCCGTGACCGCGCTCGACACCGACGAGCGTACCGGCCTTGCTACGCTTTACACCGCAGACCAGGTATACTTTGAAGTGTTTGACTATACCAGTTATATGGGTTACGGCGACAAGGCAGCCGCGCTCGGCGCACTCGAGGCGGACGTGCGCACCTTCATCGCGGACCTGAAGAGCAAGGGCGTACTGAACCCGTAACCTCGTGCTCAATTCTTAAAACATAAAGGGCGCACCCATGGATGCGCCCTTTCAATTTTAATACCGTGTAATTATTCCTTTATCCCCCCGACGGCGTAGTATGCGCCCGGGGTCAAGTTGTTGACGCCGAAGAATACCCCGTTGGGGCTGAAAAAGCCGGCAAGGTTGGCGCCGTCGGTTATCATTCCGGTCCAGGGGATGTTGTAAAATATCGTCGATGAGCCTAGCGCACCCGTAATATTTGCGCCTGCAACAGTCATGGTATCGAGCGCGGTGCCCTGCGTATCCAGGACGTCGTATACCCCGTCGAAGTCTCCGGAGGTTGCAGGCTGCTGCTTGACACCGATCAGCATGCCTTTTTCGTAAAACTGGTCCAGCACGAGAATGTTGTCGTTGCCGGAAGTATAAACCATCATGTACCCGATCTTTATATAGGGAAAACTAAAGTAAATGTCGACGATTCCGTTGCCTTTGTCTATCCAGGAGCCCGCGGCGTCGGGAGGGTCAGGTACGGAAGCGCCGTCGATGTATTCCCATGCCTGCCACGTGCCCTGGTCGATTCTGATTGTCCCCCATTCGACCCCGGGAGTGTCGGTGCCCTCGATATCGTATTGAACGTAGTTGTAGTATCCCTCTATCTGCGAGGCATTGTACGGCGTGCTTACTTCGGGAACGCCTGCGATGAGGAGGCCGTCGACCGTGCCGATGAGCGCGAACTTGTCGGGCAGCAGGGCGATTGTGTCGTTTCCCGACGTGGAGTAGACGTTGGGCCCGAAACCGCCCAGCGCTGTCAGCGTCCCGTTGCCGTAGTCGCCGAAGTTTTTGCCCTTGAGTACCGCGTAGCTGTATTCGAGCGTGCCGGTGTTTATCTGATAAGAGAGCAGGTCGCCCACGGCGGCCGCGGCGTTGTAGACCGTGCCGCCGACGTCAGGCCGTTCCGGCGGGGCCGGCGGCGGCAGCCAGAACTTGTCTTTCTTCTTTTTCGAGCACCCGACCTGCATCATAGAAACGGTAAGCAAAAGAATCGTAGCCATGAGGCAGATTGCGGGGATGCGTTTTCTCAGAGAGCTTTTCATTAGTTGACTCCTTTCCCGAACGTTCCGCGCGGCAGGCCGTCTATTATATGGATATTCGGCCTGCCTTTCAATTCAATCTTCTGCATGCTTAATTATCTTTTTGATCTGCCGGTCGTGGAAGGGGGAGAGGATGAGAAGCGAGGCGATCGTGCCCACGCTGCAGAAGAGAATATCCCACTGCGCGTCCCAGATATCACCCTGCGAGCCGAGGTAACTGTCGGCGCCGCTGGCGAACAAGACGGCCGCGCCGAACTCGATGAGCTCGAAAAGCGCGCTGAACGCGACGCAGATGCAGAAAACCAGAAAATGGTTCCACCACCGCCCGTTTATGACGTTCTTTCTGATAAGTACTTCACGCGCCAGTATCGCGGGCACGAAGCCCTGGAGGAAATGACCGATACGGTCGTAGTGGTTGCGCTCGAAGCCGAACCATTCCCGCATGTATTCGCCAAGCGGCGTGCGCGCGTATGTATAGAGCCCGCCGTAGATGAGGACGAGCGCGTGGATGAACATGAGCAGCTTCGCAATCGGCGTGATTTTGACGTCTCTTTTACTGAGGATCGGGAGCAGCACAAGCCCACCGACGACCCACGAGACTTCGAGCGCCCATGTGAACCTGTCGTACGGCGCGATCCCCGAGGCGATGAGCGCCACCCAGACGATTATGTACAGGATTATCCAGACCATACAGGTGATAGGTTATAAGAGATAAGTGATAAGTGGAAGGAAAAAATCGTGTTTGTTAATACCGTTTCTCGTTTGCGAAGTCCATAATAAGGTAGTAGAATTATTATAATGGATGTCAAAAAAGAAATATCGAAGCCTCCACCCGACCCGAAGAAGAGAATACCGCTTTACTGGAAGCTTATCGGGATTTTCGGAGTATTTGGAATAAGTGCTGGATATATCTGCGGAGTTTATTTTGGCTGGGGATGGGATGAAGGCGCCCAGAATCAAAACTTCAGACAGACAATTCCAGACCATCGACTCCTTAGTTCAGGATGCGATAGAAATACCCAATTTCATTGTTTCACAAAAGAGATAGACACAACCGGGAAGTGGGAAATAACCATTCATTGGGAAAACCCGGATCCTGCTAACCTGGATAATATGACATGCACTATTATAGAAGTTGACACCAAGAGAAAACCTGTAAACAGGCTAATCAAAACCTTTGTTCTGAAAGATTCTGGAAAACAAACTTACGGTTTAGATTTAAATCAGGGCGACCATGTAATGGTTGGCGCAGCCGGACCGTCATATGCTAAGCTAAATGGCAGCCTGAACTGGGTCAGCCCGCCTTATCCTCTGGCGCTCTTGCGGTTGTTGTCGCTTCCGTTCATAATCCTCGGCTTTATACTGACGCTTGTATTTATTGCATATTTCTTCAACAGGTAATGCCGGTCGAAACCTGAAGAACCGGCAAACTTCAAAACTGACTAATCTGCAAGCTCACAGAAGTTCCTCAAACATATCTTGCTTGAGATCGTATAAAGGGTAGATAAGAAAGAGAAGAATACGATGATGAAGATAAAAGAAAGACAACTTGCTGAAGAGGAAAAAGTACTGGTGCGGCAGGGGAAAATCCTTGACGCGCTCGAGCATTACCTCAAAAGGACCGGCCGCACGCTCACCGACGGCAGGCTCGCCCTCTACCAGTGGCTCGGCAGCCGCGCCCGCAGGGTCGGGTAAAAGTTATAAGTTGTAAGTTAAAAGTTAGGAGTTAAAAAGTAAAAAGGCTCTATATATCGGGCTTTCCGCGTCAGCACCGTCCTATTATTACTTCTTCTTGACTGTTCAGGACTTCGGGTTACAATATAAGGCTGTATTGTTACAGTGTCGATTGAAGCCGTTTTTTCAAGGTGACGCATGTCGGCATCCACCGGCGGAGAGACATTATTCGGGCGCATAGCTGTCATGCAGGGCTTTATTACGCCCGAACAGCTTGCGGAATGCATCGCCTACCAGGCCCATAAGGCCCCCGGCGAATATATCGGCGATATCCTTCAATCCCGCGGATACATGAGCCTGGACCAGATTTCGACCGTTCTGGCCATTCAGGAAGAGCGGTTGCTGCAGGAGATTGACAATCTGCACAGGAAACATGAGAGCATACAGACCGGAAAAGCCAGCGTTATGGTGAAACTGTCCGAAGAAAAGGCGATATCGAAAGCTCTCAAGGCCCGAAGAAGAGAAGAAAAACTGAGCGAAGAAGATGATTCGTTCGAGGATGAATCCGACGACGAAAGCTTGCTTACCCACCAGCTGCCTAAGATGAAAAAGGCGGCGTCGCTTCTGTGCGCATCATGCGGCTGCCAGGTTGGATTCGAGGATAAGAATATTGAGCGGCCGACGGCCTGCCCCGTATGTGAGAGCCCTTTGACCGTTTCCCCGGAAACCGTTTCTCTCCAGCGGGATGATACACGCGTCCTCGGTGACGACACCGAGACCGTTCCCCTTCCTGACCGCGTTGACAAGCAGATACTTGGTCGCTACATCGTCCGCGAAAAGCTCGGCGCGGGCGGCATGGGCGTGGTTTACCGGGCGGAGGATACCGTTCTTCGAAAAGAGGTGGCGCTCAAGCTTCTTCCCGGCGGCAGCGACCTGAGCGATCCGCGCGTCAAGCGCTTCTACCAGGAAGCCCGCGCCGCCGCCCAGCTACAGCATGAAAATATCATACAGATCCATGACGTCGGCACGGTCCGCGGAAGACACTACATCTCCATGGCCTTCATCGACGGTTTCACGCTCAAAGAACTCATCGAGGACAAGAAACTGAGGCTTCACGAAAGCCTGGAACTGCTGGAGCGCATCGCAAAGGCCCTGGCATACGCCCACAAAGAGGGAATTATTCACCGGGACGTAAAAACCGCCAATATTTTCGTGAGCCATGCCGGCAGGCCCTTCCTCGGCGATTTCGGCCTCGCGCGGGACATACGAAGCGTCGAGCGTATTACCCAGGAGCATACCGTTATGGGGACGCTGGAGTACATGTCGCCCGAGCAGGCCGACGGGCGAAATGACGATATTGGCCCGCGGAGCGACGTGTATTCGCTGGGAGTTATCCTTTATGAAATGCTGACCGGCGACGTGCCTTTTACCGGCGAGTCAATGCCGGTTATTATCAAACAGATACTGGAGAAAGAGCCCGTACCTCCGCGGAAAATCAATAAAAGCATCCCGCGGGACCTTGAAGTTATCTGCCTGAAGACAATGGAAAAAGATCCGGAGCGAAGGTATCAGACCGCCGCGGATTTTGCGGAAGATATCAACCGATACCTCGCGGGAGAGGTTATCAAGGCCCGCCCCGCCAGCCTGTTTTACAGGGCCCGGAAGAAGATAAAGCGGCACAAGGGCATTTTCGGAGTTTCGCTCTCGGCTGCCGCCGTGATAATCCTGCTCCTGGTTTACTTTCTGGCTATGCCGTCCTACAGGGCCTGGCGGCTTCAGAAACGGGACGAACGCATCAGGGCGGACGCGAAGGCGTACTTCAATGAGAAGTTCGAGGAAGGCCGCAGGAAGCTGGCCGAGCTGGACAGGCTCCCGGATGATGATAAAGAAGCGATACTTTCGAAGGCGGATTACATTAACGATAATTTCGTTTCCGAAAGCGTCCTGTCCGCATGCGTTGAGCGTCTTGGGAAACGCTTTTCCGGCGCAGGGGACCGCGTCGGGGAGATTGCATCCGAGGTAATAAAGGATGAATATTCCGAGCACCCGATCCTTATAAAAGTCAATGCAGCGGCGGGCAATAAACTGCAAAGAGCGGCAGAGATGAAGGGGAACTCGACAATACCACCCGAAGCGGTCAGGTATTTCGCAGCCGCTTTCCGCCACGGATTCCCGCATCGCGCCCCGGAGGCCGTGACCGCGCTTTTCAAACTGGCGGAAAACTGCCTCCTGAACACCATGGTTGATACGGCGAGAAAACAGTATATCAAGCTTATCAAGATTTTCCCCGATTCCGAGGAGGCAACATTCGCTCATTTCCGCCTCGGCAACTTTACGGAGGCAAGGAGGCGTTTTGCCCGCATGCTTTCCAATAAGGATACTGAAATCCTGGCTGAGAGGATGATGGAGTTGTGCGGGCGGCTGAACCCCGTACGCTGTCTCGAAGGGATGGACGTCTATATCGCCAGAGGCGGAGATCTTAACGGGGACGGCAGGGATGAAATCGCGATTATGCCGTCCTCGCGTGACAGGATTGAGATCTATCGATACAACAACGGCCGGTTCGAGATATTAACTTCACTGGACATCAAGGCTTTTGACGAGGGGGATTATGTATTTCAACCTAATTTTTTCATCAAGGATTTCGACGGTGACGGCAAAGGCGAGCTGCTTGTCTTCCTCGGCGGCCAGAACATGCCGAAATGCAGGGTCCGGTGGTACAGGCTGGTGGACGATAAACTGGAAATGATCAGTGAGATAGATAAGTTGATTTATACTTCATTTGGCTACGGAGTTGACGCGGGTGACGCCGACAATGACGGCGACAGGGACGTTCTGATGGGCACGACAGCCATGGTGCGCCAGGCGTTCATTTTCGACTCCATTGAAAACACCGCAGACAACAAAATGATTTACAAGGATTCGGACGTTCTTACCGCAAAGATTGCTGATATAGATAACGACGGAAAGAACGAGATCCTGCTTTCCGTCGGGCCGTGGAACGATTACGAGCTGAGAATCCTGAGATTTAATCCTGATTCGAAGGAATACGACGTTGTCGGGCGGCAGTTCTTCGGAGGCTGGAACTTTTCGTACGTAGCAGACCTTGACTCCGACGGTGTTCCTGAGATCGTCTGCACAAAAGCCAGCGGTAAATGCGAAAATCCGTTTGCCCTCGGCCCGGGCTCGAATAATCAGGCGCGCGGCGGAATATACGTATTTCATTTTTCGGATGACAAGCTTAAGTGCCAGGCGAAGTGGACCAAACCCGGGCTGGAGCCGTTATGGGGTTGGGCGGGATATGGTCCTTCTGTTTCGTTCGAGGGCAAATATACTTTTTCAACTCATGCGGCGAACGGCTACTACGGCGCTTTTGCGATAACGTTATGTGACAAACCCACGGTTCGTGAAGGCATGCGCGTGGAATCACTGATATACCACAGCCGTGAAAGGGGTAATATCCTCCCTCTGAGTTATCTTACGGCGGACGTGGACGGGGACAGGGACGAAGAATTCGTAGTCTCGTCCGGCGGGAAAATATACATCTACGGACTGGCTAAAGAGAAAAGTCCACGCTTGCCTTCCGGTCCGTCGGATGATACGGCCGAGGTGGAGTACGGACCTTTCTTTATCGGCGATTCGCTGATGGAGATGAAACACTATGACCAGGCGATAGCTGCTTTTGAAAATCTCGCGAAGAGCGGTTCAAAAGAGATAGCCTACCATTCGCTGTTGAGAAAGGCCGCCTGCCTGGGGTTTCAGGAGAAATACGGGGAGGCGGCGTCGCTTTGCAGGAACGCCGGCCTGCTCTATCCCGGCTACGGCAAAGATGCAGTTCTTCAGCAGGCATGGTACCTGGCCGAGGGAGGTTTCTGGAAAGGGGCGCAGGACCTTTATGAAAAAGCAAACGAGGAATATACCCTTTCTCCTCCTGAGCAGGATCTGGTGGAAAACCAGTTGTCATGGCTGCGAAGCATCACAAGCCTTGAGGAAATCTACAATTTCGACCAGTCGGCCGAGGATGATAAATACTTCAGGTCTTGCGGCCCTCTGAGGTTTTCAGTCCGTGACGGAAAAATTATCTGCAGGACGGAGCGCAAGTCGAATGAATATATTGTGGTGCCTGTTCGCCTGTCAGGCGGCTGTGTAAAATCTGATTTTGATGTAAACTTCCCGGTATTAGAGTGGGATTCGCAGCCGTTTTTCGGGTTTTTTAAGAAAATAGAGCATGGCGACTCGAAGTTTGACGCCAAACTATACGTGGAAGTCAGGGTTGTGACCCTATATTCCAACCCTAATGTTAATCCCCGACTGTTCCTTTATTCGAGCGGCCGTCTTCACAGCAGCAGGTCCGGTGTCTTCATTGAACGCGGCAGGTGGTACAACGTTTCCATGGTCTACCTCAGGAGCAAGAATCAGATAATTGTCAGAGTAAAGGACAACAGCACTGGAAAAACCCTTGTCATAATGAAAGGCGCACCGGTTACTCCGCTGGAGGACGGCGATTACTTCTTTGGAATTCACTCCTTGACGCGCGTCGGCGGCAACTTTGTAACTAACATTGAAGTCGACAATCTGAAGCTCTGGGCCAGCCCGGGCAGCGAGCTTTACATTCCCGAGTGCTCCGATGAAAATGAAAAGGCCCTTGATCTGACCGAGCTTGCCGGGGGGCGGCAGGTTCATGGGGATTACGCGAAAGCGGAAAAGCTGCTTTCAAAAGCCCTGGAAATATCCAACGGCAACTGCTGGCAGGCTTTTTACGAGCGGGGAATCCTGAACTTCAGGACCGGCAAACCCGAAGCCGGGGCGAAAGACCTCATCGAAGCCTCGAAGATCGACTGGGACGGGTTTAAATCCAAAATTACGGAGGACTACAATTACGCTCCCGACAACTGCAACCTGATCGAAGTCATGCTGGATGCGGCCCAGCTCAGGCCCGAGTTTGAAGTGACGTCCGACCCGTTTGATTTCTGGAACGGCTCGATAGATAAAAACGATGAGGAACGATGGCTGAGAAACCTGATAGCCGCGAACCTGTATGCGAAAAAATCGCCCGGCGGGCCGGGGGCATATTACAGGCTTGCATTGAGTCTTAAGAACACCAATTATGTGCGTCAGGCGCTCGAGGTCGCGGAGGAATGGTGCGCGAATTCTCCCGATAACGCTGCGGCGTTCAACCTTGCAGCGGATCTGTATACGAGGCTCTTTTTCAGCGACAAGGCCTTGAAAGCCATCGACCGCGCCATTGAATTGAAGCCTGATGAAAAAGATTATTATGGAACAAAGGCGCGCGCCTTCGGCAGCAAGTTCGACATACAGGGAACCCTGGATACCTACAGGAAAATCCTGAAAATGACGACCGGAGACTCCAAGGAAGATGAAAAAAGAAAGAAACTGTTGAAGCGGGGAATTGAAAAACTCGAACGCAGCCTCACGCCTATCAAAATCGAACTCGAACCCGTCCCGGAAGGGAAGAAGTAACAAGGGAACAAGGGAATAAGGAAACAAGGGAATAATATAATAATATTCGTTTAGCGGGCGAGCTTGCTCGCCGCGTTCCGGGAAGAGGGGAAGAAGGAAACAAGGGAACAAGGAAATAAGGGAACAAGAGAAAAAGGTTATAATTAAAACTCTGTTATTTCTTTACTTGTTTTCTTATCAACTTATTACCTTATCCCTTCTGCAGGCGCAGCTTGCGGCGCGTGCAATCGGGATAAATAAAACGGCGGTCGAAACAGTTGTTTCGACCGCCGTCGTATCTGTAAGATAATGTAGGGGCACAGCGCGCTGTGCCCCTACATCTTAAGAGCAAGCGTTACGGCTGGTACTCGAAAGCACCGATATCTATGTTTTCGATGCCGTTGCCGTCGCCGTCAACTATGCGATTATTGCCAAGAAGATCTTCCTCCAGGCCCAGAAGAATCGCATAGAAACTGAAGCCTGTGTCTATGCAGGGCGACCCGGCCAGTAGGCGGAAATCGCCGCTTCCGACAAACATCGGGTCGAGGCTGATGTTATTGTCGGTATCGTCGAAAGTGCCGCCGGCATTTGCTACGTTGTTAGCATCGAGATTATTATCCGCATAGTCGCAGTAGTTCATCGTAACCGCGCAGCCCGCGTCTCTCAGGTTCAGCTGGTGCCCAAAACCAATTGCGGGATCAGTAGTATTTGCCCAGATTATCGTGTTTCTTAATTTCGACGTGCCTGATGTAAAGAAGTCTAAACCGCCGCCGCCGCAATCGGAATGGTTATTGGCTATCGTACAGCTTGACAGCGTGGCGTCCGAGACATTGTAAACCTCAATGCCGCCGCCCCAGTCGGACACGTTATTTGTTATGGCGCATCCAACGAGCTGACCGGCAGCACCACTGAAACATATGCCGCCACCCATACCACCGCCAGTGGCTGAATTGTTATACGATATGTTGCAGCTCGATATAAGTGGAAGGGAGTTATTGAAATAACAGCCGCCGCCCATGCCACCGGGTGCGTTATTACCGGTAATATCGCTGTCCGTAATGGTTGCCTGAGATGTATCCCAGCAGACAAGGCCTCCGCCACCGCCGGCTGTGTTCGAGCTTATATCACATTCATCGATCACGAGAGCGGGTCCATCGAAGTAAATGCCGCCTCCGGCACCCGGGCAGATATTATCGGTTATATCACAGTCCTCGATGATTAGAGTTGCGCCGCTAAAGGTAAAGATTCCACCGCCGGAAGCGTCATAAGATATATTGTTATTGACGTCGCAGCCCCTTAGCTGGACAAGTCCTCCCTGGGCGTGTATCGCTCCGCCAAGACCGGGACCCCCGGCGCCTTCCGCCTGAACCGAACAGTAAGTCAGGAGGCAATCCGTGAACGTGAGACCTGAGGACGCGGACCCGCCATAGACTCCTCCGCCGCGTTCAGCATCGTTCGAGTCGAAGGTGCAGCCGGTAAACGTGGGAAACGAACCCCAGCAGTATACTCCGCCGCCAGAGTATCCCCAGTTGTATAGAAATGTGCAGTTGACGATGGCGGAATTTGAATTCAAGCAGGCTATTCCACCGCCCTGCCCCGATACACCGGCATAGAAGAAGCAGTCAACGATTGTGGGGTTTGAATTGTTGCATAAAATACCGCCTCCATACATTCCGGCAAATCCGTACATGATGGTGAAACCTCTGACAGTTGCATCGGGTGTTTCGCCGTTCTGGAAATTAAAGGCGCGCACAGAGCCGATGGTGCCATCGATTGCGCATACGCTCGAGCCGTTCTCGGACATGAGGTAGATGTCATTGCCGGCAAAATCCAGTTCGGTATTGCCTGGACCCTCGTAGAGTCCGTCGGCCACAAGCACGACGTCCAGGGCTGCAGCGCTGTTGAGCGCCATCTGGATGGTCAGGAAAGCGTTATCCCATGAAAGGCCGTCGTCAGCATCGCTGCCGGTTGCGTCGTCGACGTACCAGGTGCTGCCTGCGCCCGCGCCGGAGACCTGGATATAGCCGACCTTGGTCTCGGTGTCGGATGTCCCGAAGCGGCCGACCGTGAGGCTCACGGTATACCAGCCGGGTGCGGGGTAATCGAACGGCGCCGGGGTCTCCAGGTAGGAATCGATTGTTCCGTCGCCGTCGAGGTCCCACGCCCACCCGGTGGGATTTCCCGTTGACGTGTCGGTGAAGTTTACGCCTATCAGCGACCCGAAACCGACAGTCTTGTCGGCCGTGAAATCGGCGACCAGGGCTTCGTATACATCGACGTTGAAGGAGTCGCTCGTAATCAAGCCATCAAGGTCCTCGATTTCGAAATCGACGGCCGTGAGGCCCGGGGTCGCGAACGTGTTGGTGTAAACGCCGCCGGTGAAGGAACCGCCGCCGCCCGTTACCCTGAAAATCAGGTCGCCGACCGCGTCGCGGTCGTCAGCGACGTTTCCGACGGCTGCAACGTCCAGCTGGAATTCGCGTCCGACAAGGGCTTCCTGGGCGGGAATCGCGTCAACCGTGGGTGCGACGTTCGGGATGAGGGCGACCGTTATCTTGAATACCGCGCTGGTGGCGGCATCGTCGGTGTCCGTCACCCTGAACGGTATCATGACATCGCCGGGCGTTGTGAACGTGCCGGTGAAGGTCGCCCCGGTGAAGGTACCCAGACTCGAGGTGACCGCGAACGTCAGGTCGCCTATCGGGTCATGGTCGTCGGTAACGTAGGGCGTCAGGTCAAGGTTGAAGGAAACGCCGTAATCCGCGGACTGGTCAGGGATTGCCAAGACTACCGGCGCATCATTGCCTTCCATTGGAATAAACACATTTTTTTTCTTCTTGCATCCGCCCCCGCATGCGAGAGATACAACAAGCAGGAACAGGAAGAAGATGCTGCAGACTTTCCATGATTGCATAGGTTACCCCTTTCAAAAAGTTTTGGAATGACGAATTGGTTCAAGATTCTGCCTTTTTAGCGGAGAGTATGCAACAAGAAATTGAAAAAATTTGTATCTCTCAGGCCGGGCTTCATAACAGGTTCAGCGCCAAGGGGTAAGAATCAAATGCAATCCGCTTCCGACTGCACCATATCTACCGGATTGTAGGTTCGATAAAACGCGGGGTTCTGTCCATCAGTATCGCGTTTGTGGGGACGATTTTCGCAGGAGGGTAGACAGGTTTATGGTTTTTATCGAGTTCTGTTACTATACCGGTTGTTTTAAAAATCCCGGTAGGAAGGTCCAGAGACAGGTCGGCTGCGGTTCTACCGCCGTCGCACCACACCACGTGGATGGGTTTGCCGTTTACGGTGAATTTTATCAGCCATATCTCATAATAGAGCGATTTGCCGCCTTCGAGTCTGCTCCGTCTCGGCCGGATGATTTCAGCCGATTTGAAGTTGCCGAGTTTCTTATTAAACTGGTCGAAAGCCCAGTAAACAGGCCTTGGCGTGCCTTTCGGCATCTCATCGCCTGGTACGCCGTCGCTCAGGAGGCCGCAGGCCGCCCAGGCCGTGTCGGGTATGCAGGGCTTGAGGCTGAGTTCCAGGGTCCACTGGGAATAGATGTGCTTAACTCCCATGCCGGCCGCGATAACGGATTTCTTGAACGCGAATTCGGCTTTGTCCTTTTCCCACCATTTCTTGAGTATCCGGTAGTCGTCGGGCGTAATTCCTTTCAGTTTGCTTCCGTGCTGCAGAATCTTCACAATTATCTTCTCTTCGTCGAATTTGGGCCATTTGGGATGCTTCTTTATCACTTTGCGGACCGGTTCCGGAAGGTTATCGATCCTGTAACGCGGGTTTCGCTCCTTTTTCGGGAGGGTTGTGTGATGGTTCAGGTTATACGCGGCCCGGGCGTCGACAAACCATATCGGCTTGTCGGTCCGGCTCCTGAGCCATTTCACCCTGGTCGGTATGCCCGTATAATCAAAATTGAGCTGGGTGGGGGCGATATCGAACAGCTCGGGATGCTTGAGGATGCCCCGAAGCAGCTTTACGCTGAAACTGTCGGATTCCCTGCCCATTTTCTCAACAGTTTTCACGGTCGGGTTATTGTCGAATATGTCTCCCAGATTGAAGGATGAGTACAGGACTTTTGCATTCTTATTCGCTTTTTTAACGCTTTTGTATGCCTGTTCGAGGAGCTTGATATACTCTTCGACAGTGCCTTTCCAGTGCGCCTCCCCCTGAACCTGGTAATGGAGGTGCGCGTATTTCAGGCCGGGCATATCGTCTTTGCCGTCCCTGTCGTACCGTTCCACAAGCGCTTCAACGAAATCCCGCCAGTATTTCCAGCATTTTTCGTTTTTCGGCGGCGCTTCCTTTCCCGGGATTTTCGTCGCCCAGCCCGATATGCACCAGAGCGTTATAAGGGCGATGCCGTTATGCGCCTCGATTGCCTTGATATGCCTGTCCGTGTTGCCCCAGTGGTATGCGCCCGGTCCGCGGACGGCCACTTTTTCCTTGGGAACGGCGAGCTTCCAGTTGACGAATTCCACGCCGTAGCTCGTGACTCCGATCTCTTTGAACTTGCCGAGATAGTCGAAGTCCTTGTGTTTCGGCCAGGGGTGGCCGTCAATTCCCCAGAAAGACATTACCGGGGGATTTTCGGCAGGCTCTTTACCGTTTTTATCCGTATTTTCTTTCTCTCCGGCCAGCGCCGCTGCCGGGGGCGCGGCGATGTCCGCTTTTTCTCCGAAGGCGGGAAAAAGCATCAGGATTAAAAGAGTGTAGAAGGTTATTCTCATGGCGTTACCAGAGAAATAATACATATCTCCGGCATGCCTGTCAAGACAACTGACAGTCAAACGCAGGGCAAACGCATTACGCCGCCGGCGGCAGAAGGGATAAGGGATACGGGGCAGGGGATAAGGAGGAAAGAAGTACCGAGTACCGAGTACCGAGTACCGAGTACCAAGTGGCAAGTAGCAGGTCTTTGGTTTTTATGACCGAATGACCGAAGGACTGAAGGACTGAAAAACCTCTTTCCGATTTTCGATTGTCGATTTCATTTCTTCCTTGTTTCCTTGTTCCCTTATTTCCTTCCCTGTTTTGCCGCCGTGGGCGCGGGAGTCATTTTCGTATCAGAACCCAATCCAACTCTTCAAGTGGTAGCCCCGAACCCAATAAATCAGCAGGCGTAAGTTCCAGCCTTCTTTTTGGTGGAACTTTATAGTCGCCCTCCCAGCAAACGAACAACTCAACCTCATTGCCCCTTTCGAGGATTTCGTTGAGTAATTCAACCAATTTCCCAATATCCTCTTTTGTCCTGCGTCTTTCTTCTCGATCTATCTTGAGTAAATCTTCCGGTAGTTCTTCATCTCCAATACATTCATACTCTTGAAAAAACCCACAGCCACATCCTTCATACGAGCTTAAGTAATATATATACGGCTTTGAAAACTGCTTCTTAATACCTTCGTCATGCAAGTCGTCGATGCTAAAATTTCGATTCTCTTTACTCCATGGTCTGGTTTTACATGGAACTTCCGTGGCAATATGTACAGCGTAACACATTACAGCCTCCAAATTCTAATCGGCGTCACAGCAGGCAGGTGGCTATGACCACCGCGAAAAGCAGGACAACGGCGATGTCGAGTTTTACTGGTAAGGATAATTTCATTTCTTTTTTTCTCAGTACTCGGTACTCGATAATCGGTACTTTTATGGCAGGACATCACGGTGCTGTTATGTGGTCGGGCTTCGGTGGGTTTATTCTACTTGACAGCAGGCCGTGTTTCAAGCCCAAGCCTATATTGTACAGGCAAACGCGGCGAGTGCAAGAGGGCAGCCGCCTCCAGTGACACCTGAATTCGCTTGCGGCATCCAGTAAACAGAAGTAGAATACGGAGGGTAAAAGCGGTCGTGAGGGAGTCTATCCGGCGAATCCGGGTGCGTGGCTGCGGAAGTAAAATCAGATATTGGCAATGTCAGGGGGTGCGGGTATGTACCGGATATTCAAGATTATTCTGATCCTGGGGATTCTGGGGACCGCTATATATTTCTGGACGACAGA
>SOJX01000054.1 GCA_004376375.1 Planctomycetota bacterium | reverse complement strand
AAAGGCGCCGACGTGGATGCGAAAGACATTTTGGGCTTCAGTCCTCTGCACCATGCTGTAATAGCTGGTCATAAAAACTTAGCCGAATTACTGATTGAAAAAGGCGCTGATGTGGGTGCGAAAGATAATTATGGCGGAACAGCCCTGCACGGCGCGGCACTTGACGGCCATATACACATAGCCGATTTGTTGATTGAAAAAGGTGCGGATATAAATACTAAGACCACTAAAACCGGCAACACACCGTTGCACACGGCGGCACGGGAAGGCCAAAAAGACGTCACCTCCTTGCTGATTGATAAAGGCGCAGATGTGAATTCAAAAAACAATAGTGGCATGACGCCTTTGCACCTGGCGACACAGAGTGGATATAAAGAAACAATCTATCTGCTTATCGCAAAAGGTGCGAATGAGAATGCGATAGATAAAACCGGCATGACCCCCTTGAACTGGGCCTACGAAAAAGAGGTTGCCACCTTACTCCGCAACAACGGCGCCAGGAAGAGTGAAGAACTGCCGGACGGAAAACCTTTCAGCATTGAACTACAGAAAGTAATAGATAATTACATGCAAGGCTTGAAATTATCCCGTGGTACTTCTTCTATATCGAAGGGTAAGAATAAGAATGTTTTCAAAATCTCTGATGCAGTGAAGGAAAAGTTTGATAAAAGCAAAGCTCTTTTAGAGAAATATATGCAAAATCACCCCAACGATTCAAGGGGAAAAGAAATTATGGAACTGATTGACTTCTACCTAAACTTTTGGAAATGATTGAAGCCTGCCCTGGTGGACGTTAATTCCCTCCGCGCGCACGGCGGCAAGACGGGAAAGGAGTTGAGGGCGAAGGCTGAGAAATGAGTTATTGATAATACCCGCCGCGCAAGCGCGGCGGCTTCACGAATATTTTACCGCGTTGATTTTGTAATTTACCAGTGAAGCCGTGCCGCTTGCGGCACGGGTAATCTTACCAGTAAACGGGATAGAAATAATACAATTCTGCCCGGTACGGGCAGGACAGAGTAGCCTGGGGTTCCGCCCGCCTTCGCCAGGCTTCGGCGGGCTCCACCCCAGGCTACTTTGTACCGCCGCTCCGCGGCGCGAAGACGGGAAAGGAAATAAGGGAACAGGAGAAGAAGGAAACAGGGAAAAAATAAATCGACAATCGTTAATCGTTTCGCAATAAACTATGCACTTCCTCTGGCAACTGCGTGAGCTCACGCCTGAATTTCCTGATACGTTCCTGGTTTTCCGCGTCGCCGGTTTTCCGCCAGAAGATAACGACGCCGTGGTTCCCCGCCCAGCCCGGCGCCGCGAGAAAGTCGCCGAGGGTCCCGACCGGTTCGTAATTTTCACGGATGAAGTCGAACAGGTTCGGGCAGGTCTCATGGATGCGCCCGACTCCGTTTTCGTTGGAAAAGAAGCCGCGGTTCTCGATCATGACGAGCCGGACGGGCGCTTTCTTCATTATCCCGATAACTTCCCGCTCGCGGCGCTCATCGATGCCGGATATCTCGAGGAAGTCGAGGTATCCCATCGGGAACGGGCGCCTGGAAAGAAAATTATGAACCGGCATGTACGGCAGCGTCAGCACCGGCTCGCCCGCGGGTACGTTTTCTTCGATAAAGCGGTTGATTTCGTTCCATGCTTTCGCCGGGTTGATTACATTCAGGCGCACCGGCGGCAGCACGATGGTCGAGCCGTCCGGCATGCGTCTGACCAGTGGTTTGGGTTGCGTCGGCGGCAGCAGAACGAAGCCTTTACCCCGCTGCATTGTGAGCCGTGTTTCCGGATAATTTGTCCTTTGCTGAATAACGTATACGGTATTAATAATTAATGCAAATCCGACGGCGACCAGCGGCAGGTAGCCGAAACTGAGCGCGTTACGGTAGCCGGCGCGCGCTTTCCACCTGCCTATGGAGACCGAGTGGTCAAGGGCCATCGCGATAAGGAGGGCGGCAGGCGCTGCGCCGAAATAAGCAATCGGGTACAGGTTGCCGTTTACCGGCCACTCGTGCACGAGAAAAAGCAGGAGCAAAACGGTAAAAGCGGCCTGCCTTCGCGGGGCCGGGACTTCGCGTTTACCGAGTTTTACGGCAAGCGCCAGCCGGGCAAATGCGATAATACCGCCGGCCAGTATGTATACCTCTTTGAAAAAAACGTAAAAGGTGCCGTCAAAAGGCGAGTATGTGCTGAACGGATGGAGAAGAAACTTCCCGAAATTTTCGAACGGGTTCCCGAAAGACTGGCCTTTCTTCGAGAGAAACATGAAACTGTGACGGATATTATCCGACGTGGCGGTGGCGAAGTAATAGCTGAATAGAATCAGGATTGCGCCAAGCGATATCGCGAAAAGAAGCCACGTCCGGCGGCGCGGCATAAGCGGCTCCGGAGTTTCGTTTCTCCGCTTCGCACGGCTCCGTTTGACGCACTTTTCAACTGCAAAATACACTGCCACGCCTGCAAGGAGCGCCATGCCGACGTTGTATTTGCATGTGAACACGATGAAGACGCCGAATGTCGGCAGGATTACCGTGAGCAGATTCTTCCTCCATGTCCTGCCCGTGTTTTCGCTTCCCGGCTTTTTTTTGAGCCATGGAGCGACCGCGCCTATGAACAGTACAATGCCGATTGTCGCAACAAGGTGATTGAACGTATGCCAGAACGGGAGATGCGCAACCCCGGTGAGAAAGGCCGCAACCGCGGCGGAAACCGCGGAGGCGTAGCGCCCGTACGCCCAGAAGGCAAGCGCGACCAGCATGCAGAGGAGAACCGCACGCGTGATGAGCGCGGTCCTGATGCTCGAGCCGCCGATCCTGAAGGCGAGCCCGTAAACCTCGAGCGCGAGCGGTCCGTAAACGTACTTGAAGTCGCGCAGGTACTTTTTCCCATGCGCGACCTGGTCGTAGAGATACATGTCGCGCCCATGGTCGCCGGGCGAGATGACTGCCGCCCGCGTTTCCTGCCATGCAAGCGGAACGAAAAGCGCTCCAAGCACGAGCGCGGCCGCGATTGCGGCGTATAAACTGCGGCGGCTGGTTTTGCTTTTCTCCGGTTCCGGTTGCCCGGCGCCTGTTTCGCCTTTTGCTTCGGGTTCTGCAGTTTCAGGATTTTCCTGCATGTGCGGCATTCTAGCATCCCGGGTGCGGAATAGACAACTCCAAATTCTCTTGACAAATCCGGCAGCGGATGGAAACTGGAAACCGGAATCCACAAATTATCAAGAGGAGTCAGACATGCTTGCCGAGATATCCATCTTTCCGCTGGACAAGGGCGTGAGTCTCTCCAAGTACGTTGCGATGGCGCTCGACGAGATCGACAGGTCCGGCCTCGCCTACCGCCTCGGACCGATGAGCACGTGCATCGAGGGACCGCTCGACAAAGTTTACGACCTGGTAAAGAAAATCCACAAGAAGATGCGGCGCAAATCGAAGCGCGTCACTGTTTACCTTCGGATAGACGACAAGGCCGGCCGCAAGAACGCGATGAAGTACAAACCGGCGAGCGTTGAAAAAAAAGTCGGCCGGAAACTGAAGAAAGGATGAAGGATGAAGGCTGAAGGATGAAAGTTAAGAAGTGCTGGAGTGTTGAAGTGTTGAAGTTAAGAAAAATATAATTCATAATATATTTAGCGGCGCAGCTTGCTGCGCGTTAATAATAATATAACGGCGGGCAAGCCCGCCCGCTAAATATCTGATTGGTGTAATCCATTTGATATTCCATAAAGCTGGTTTATAATTGCGCTATCCTTCCCAAGCCGAGATCCTGCCGAAGTAAAGCCCGGACGAGGCAATAATGTCGGATTTTTATGACTCCGATCAGGTTGAGCCTGACATCGGCGCCGATATGCAGGCAAAACCGTCCAGCCTGCTTGCCGTGGTGACTGTAATTATGGTGACTCTCATCAGCGGCGGACTGGCGGCTTGCGCATGGATTCATTATCACTCTGAGCTTGAAGAGAAAAGCAAAGCCGCCGGGGAACTGTCTGAACGCCTCAAGACGACTGTAAAAGCAAGAAATCACTTCCGCAAGCGGTTTGTAAACGCATTGAAGGAAAAAGATACTGCTGAAAATCAGGTTGCGGAGTTGACCAGAGTTGTAACGGATCAGAACCGGCAATGGAAAGAAATAAGGCAATGTCTTTCAAAGACAAAAAAGGAGTTGAATAAAAAGCTGGATACGGCCGAAAACCATGTCGTAGAGCTGGTCAGGAAAATTATTGATCAGCGCCGCGACCTGGCGGAGTTGAGCAAATATTTTAACGCTGTAAAGAGGGAATTGAACGAATACAAGGATAAGCAGCGACTTCCCCCGAAACCGGGTATCCCGGTTGACGACCTTGTCAAAAAAATACCAAAGATCGATGCAGTTGTAACGTTATACAGGAAAGGAGCCGGGCTGGTTGTACTCAATGCCGGCAAGAATGACGGCGTTGAACCGGGTTGCTGTTTTACAGTTTTCAATAACAGCGATTTCGTTGCGCAGATCGAGGTTGAAAAGGTAATGCCGAGGCTTTGCGGATGCAGGGTTATGTTCAGCACGGGCGAAATCGAAAAAGGTATGACCGCGACTACACGGCTGAAATAAGCCGGGACTATCAGCCGTTTGATACATAATTGAGTTGGATCGGATTAATTCCAACTTTACCCAAGGCCGGGCTCTTTTGCGGATACTGGCAGCGGTCAGCCGAACCCGCGCCCGAACGAGGCGGTCATGTCGAACTTTCATCTTCCCGTCCGGGACGAAGCTGAAATCTGTGCCGATGTCATGCCGAGGCCTGCGAACCTGCTCGCGGTGATAATTGTCATTATGGTGGTTATCGTCTGCGGAGGTCTAGTCGCATGCGTTTGGATTCATTTCCGATCAGAACTGAATAAATATGAAATGTCTACGGAAGTCTTGACTGAAGAATTGAATACTGCTGAAAATCAGGTTGCGGCGCTGACCAGAGTGGTAACTGATCAGCATCGCGACATTGCAGAAGTCAGGAAGTACCTTACGAAAATAAAGAAAGAGCGGAATGAATATAGAGATATAGTAAGCTCACTTCCGGGAGTGAAGATTCCAATTGGTAAGGCGGCAAAGGCTCCACGGATAGATGCGGTCGTCACCGCCTGCAAAAAGGAAATCAAGTTTGTGGTCTTGAATGTCGGCTCGGAACACAGCGTAAAGACGGGGTATTATTTTACAATATTCGACGGTGGCAACTTCGTCGCGCAGGTCGAGGTCGAAAAAGTGTTGCAGCGCCTCTGCAGCACCAAGGTGATATTCAGCACAGGCGAAATCAGGGAAGGCATGGCCGCGACAACGCGTTATTATTGATTGCCGCAAGCCGAAACCATCGTGGAGAGAGGCTCTCATGTCTGATGCCCATCATCCTGCCGGGGCGGAACCTGAAATATCTTCCGCCGTCATGCCGAAAACTCCGAACCTGTTCGCGGCGGTGATCGTGATTATGGTGATCATCATCTGCGGCGGCGCGGTCGCATGCGTATGGATTCATTACCGGTCGGAGCTTGAGAAACACAGGGAATCCGTCGGAGAATTAACTGAACGCCTCGAAAAGGCGGAGAAGGAGCGGGACAACTATAAAATAAGGATAGATGCACTGATGGGAATGGGGATTCCGATTGAAATTTCCGGGAATATTCCGCAGGTTCCGCAGATAGACGCGGTTGTCACCGCCTACAAAGAGGCAGTCAGGCTTGTGGTTCTGAACGTCGGCTCGGAACATGGCGTAAAAACCGGATATCGTTTTACAATATACGACGGTGGCAACTTCGTCGCGCAGGTCGAGGTCGAGAAAGTAATGCCACGCCTCTGCGGCACCAGGGTGATATTCAGCGCAGGCGATATCAGGGAAGGCATGGCAGCAACCACCCGGTTGGAGTAGGGATAAGGGGTAAGGGATACGGGATAAGGGGAAGAAAGGAAGAGGGGGATAAGAGAAGTTTCTTCGTTTAGCGGCGCAGCTTGCTGCGCGTGTTTTTAAAGAATAAAAAAAAGGAAACAAGGGAAGAGGGGAAGGGGAGAAAAAGAGAGGGCGAGGTAATTATGGATATGGAAGATAGAGAATTCCCGGAAACGGCAACCCAGTCCCGGCCCGGCGTTTTCATGGCCGCCATTATTTGTATCATGGTAGTGATTATCGCCACAGGCGGAATTGCCGGGGCGTGGCTGCTTTATAACGTGAAAGTAAAAGAGCTGAAGACCGAGTATGAAGAAATGGTTGCCGGGCTCAAGACAGAAGTCAGGAAATACAAGTACAAAATGATTTGGCTGAAGCTGGAAAAAGAAGAGATAGAAAAAGAAGCGGCGGAGGCGAGAACTCAATATATTTTTGAGAACCAGAGGCTGAAGCAGCTTATTGAAGAAGAAAAACGTAAGGCTTCCAAATAAAATTTAAATATCTTTTCTCCCGGCACCGACTTGGGTTAGGCTTCAAAACGCAAATATACTGGAATTTGCTGTCTTGACTAATCTTTAACAATCTGCTAACATCTTTCCTTCACCATTTTGACGGCCACCCCGGGTGGTGCTCCGCTGTAACTCATTGAAGAGAAGTGAATTATGTCAAGCAAAAACCCCCCGTTCGTCCACCTGCACGTCCATTCGCATTACAGCCTGCTTGACGGCGTCGTGCCGGTCAAGCAGCTCATTAAGATGGCGAAGAAGAACAAAATGCCTGCGCTCGCGCTGACGGACCACGGCAACATGTTCGGCGCGATAGAGTTTTACAGGCTGGCGAAAGAAGCCAAAATAAAGCCTGTCATCGGAAGCGAGTTTTACGTGGCGCCGACCGACCGACGCGAAAAGCGCCGCGTCGACAACCTGCCTTCCTACTGGCACCTCACGCTGCTTGCGGAAAACGAGCAGGGCTACAGGAACCTGATAGAGCTTTCCAGCGACGCCTTCATCGAAGGCTTTTACAGCAGGGCGCGCACCGACAAGGATATCCTCCGCGAGCATGCAAACGGCATAATCGCACTTTCAGGCTGCATGTCCGGTGAAGCACCTTACTGGATCAGGCAGGGCCGCCGCGACAAGGCCGGGCAGACCTTGAGAGAATATGCCGACATTTTCGGGCGCGACAACTTCTTTGTTGAAATCCAGAACCACGGCCTCGAGGACCAGAAGGCCGTGACTCCCGCGCTTATCGAGTTGGCGAAGGAAACGGGGCTGCGGACCGTCGCGACAAACGACGTCCATTACCTGCGCGAGGACGACGCAATCCTGCAGGACGTCCTTATCTGCATCGGGACGGGAAAAATCCTTTCCGACACCAACCGGCTCAGCTTTGACACGAAGGAATGTTATTTCAAGACGGCCGGGGAAATGGCGGACCTCTTCCCGGAAGCCCCGGAAGCCGTCGCCGCCACCGTGGAGATTGCCGCGCGATGCTCGCTGGAGCTGGATTCCGATACATACCATATCCCCCGTTTCACAACCACCGACGGTGAAAGCGCCGACAGGCTCTTTGAGCGGCTCTGTGATGAGGGAATCGGAAACCGCTACGGCGACCGGGCCGGCAGCGAGGAGATTCGTAACCGCCTCGATTATGAGATGGAAGTTATCCGCAAGCTCGGTTTTGTGGAATACTTTCTTATTACGTGGGATTTTATCCGTGAGGCGCGCAGCCGCGGGATTCCGGTCGGCCCGGGCCGCGGGTCCGCGGCCGGAAGCATTGTTTCATACGCGCTCAGGATCACCGACATC
The DNA here is from genome assembly GCA_004376375.1 of Planctomycetota bacterium. Taxonomy (GTDB): domain Bacteria; phylum Planctomycetota; class E44-bin39; order E44-bin39; family E44-bin39; genus E44-bin39. The sequence goes on along the minus strand of SOJX01000054.1, from coordinate 11,671 downwards.
GACCCGCTGAAGTACGGCCTTCTTTTCGAGCGCTTCCTCAACACCGACCGCATATCGATGCCTGATATCGACATCGATTTTTCCAAGACCCGGCGGGACGAGGTGATTCAATACGTCCGCGAGAAATACGGCCAGGACAACGTCGCGCAGATAGTGACGTTCAACAAACTCAAGGCCAAGGGCGCCCTCAAGGACGTCGGACGTGTTCTCGGGAAGCCGTACCAGGAGATGGACCGTATCTCGAAACTCGTGCCCGACGACCCGAAAACAAAGCTCAGGAAAGCCGTCGAAGACATACCCGAGCTGCGCGCGGAACACGAAAAGCCGGAGAACCGCGAGCTTTTTGATATCGCGCTCAAGGTTGTGGGCTGTCCGCGGAATCTCTCGACCCACGCCGCGGGCGTCGTGATTACCCCGGGCAAACTGACCGATTACGTGCCGCTGTGCGTCGTCAAGGACGTGACCAACACCCAGTACGAAATGACCGCACTCGAGGAAATCGGGCTTCTGAAGATGGATTTCCTCGGGCTCAACACGCTCACGATAATCGAGGCGGCAATCGACCTCATCAAGGAAACCCGGGGCGAAGAAATCGACGTGGGAGCAATACCGACCGATGACCCCGAAACCTACGAGATGTTGAAGAAGGGCGACTCGCTCGGCACGTTCCAGCTCGAGTCGGCGGGAATGCGGGACGTGCTTCGCAAGCTCGAGCCTGACAGCCTCGAGGACCTGATTGCTCTTATTTCCCTGCACCGGCCGGGACCGATAGGGAGTATTCCGTCGTTCTGCGACTGCAAGCACGGGCGCCGGCCCGTCGAGTATCTCCACGAGAGCCTGCGCGAGATCCTCGAGCCGACGTTCGGCTTTTTCGTCTACCAGGAGCAGGTGATGCGCGTCGCCCAGCACATGGCGAAATTCACGCTGAACGAAGGCGATACGCTCCGAAAGGCAATGGGCAAGAAGCTGCCCAAGGTAATGAAGAAATACGAGAAGAAATTTATCGACGGTGCCGTCGGCAACGATGTCGATCTTTCCACCGCCAAGGAGGTGTGGAGTTTCATCGATAAGTTCGCCGAATACGGCTTCAACAAGTCGCACGCGGCGGCATACGCTGTGATCGCGATCCAGACCGCGTATCTCAAGTGCCATTATCCGGCCGAGTACATGGCCGCCCTGATGACCTGCGAAATGGACAACACGGACAAGGTTGTGCTTTACCGCCAGGACGCCGAGGACCGCGGCCTTACCGTCCATCCGCCGGACATCGCAAGCGGGCGTCACGCGTTCACCGTAAAGGACGGCAATATCATTTTCGGCCTCGGCGCGGTCAAAGGGGTCGGCGAGAGTGCGATAGAGGCCATGGTCAAGGCGAGAGACAGGGTGGGGAAATTCAACTCGCTTTACCATTTCTGTGAGGAAGTCGATTACCGTTTCGTCAACCGCGGAGCGATGGAGGCGCTTGTCAAATGCGGCGCATTCGACTGTTTCGGCGCCCGCAGGCCGCAGCTTCTGGCGATCCTCGAAGATGCCATGCGCGCCGGTCAGAAAAAGCAGAGAGATGAAGCGATAGGCCAGGAAAACCTCTTCCGCGGCAAATTCAGGCTGCCGGAACCGCCTCTGCCCGACGTGCCGGAACTCGAGGAGCTCGACAAACTCCGGTTCGAAAAAGAGACGCTCGGCTTCTATCTTTCCGGCCACCCGCTTGACACGTACCGGTCCGACATTATCGCTTTCGCTTCTCACGCGACGGCGGAGTTTCTTGAACTTAACGCCAGGCCGGACGAAAACGGCAATAACATTTTCAATGCCCGCAATGGGCGGAATTCGCGGACCCGGGCAAGCCGCGACAAAGGCCCGGAGTACATTATCGGCGGATTACTGACCGGGATAAGAAGAGTTACCACGAAGAAGGGCGACCCGATGGCCTTCGCCTCGCTGACGGACTTCGAGGGGACCGTTGAAATAGTCGTCTTTCCGAGCAGCTACCAGGATGTCATGTCTCAACTCATCGAAGACGCGGTCGTTTTCTGCCGCGGGCGTGCCAACACGAACCGTGAGATACCGACCCTTGCCGCCCAGGAAATCGTGCCCGTATCCGAGGCGGCCGGGCGTTTCGCGAAGTGCTGCATAATATGTCTCAAATCGTCGGACATCGTCGAGGGCGCGCTCGGGACTTTAAAGGAGATCGTAGCGGAGTTTCCGGGCCCGGCGCCGCTTTTCATCCAGCTTGAAAAGGCGGACGGCAGCCGCGTTCTGGCGAAATGTTCCAGGAAGTTTATGATATCCGCCGGCGAGGAGTTCAGAAAGACGATAACGGACAGAATCGGCCCCGGCCGCGTCCATATGCGCAGCGAAGAAAGTATGAAGTATGAAGTATGAAAGTTAAGAAGTGTTGAAGTGCTGAAGTGTTGAAGTGTTGAAGTGTTGAAGTTAAGAAGAGTAAAATTAATAATATATTTAGCGGCGCCGCTTGCGGCGCGTTTCTTCGTTTAGCGGGCGAGCGTAACCAGACCGGTTTGCTCGCCGTGTCTTTCAGAATTATGAATTATGAAATCTCTTACTTTATGCTTTCTTAAGACCGAATGACCAGGAGACCAAAGGACCAAGGGACCGAATATCGGATGGAACCATGAACAAGGAAGAACTGGTTGCGTTGATTGCAAAACGTCACTCGAATCTGTTCCGCTCAAAAGCCGCCGCGCTCCGGGCGCTCGATGCCGTGCTCGACGGTATAACCGCCGGCCTCAAGCGCGACTCGAGGAACGGAGTAAACCTGGTGGACTTCGGCCGTTTCCGGGTGAAGTCGATGCGGAAGCGCAAAGGCGTCGACCCGCGCAACCAGCAGCCGATAATCGTCCCGGCCCGCCGGACCGTAAAGTTCAAGTGCGGCAAAGGCCTGCGCGAAAGCGTCGAGCGAAAACCACGCAAACAAAAACCGCAAACAAAGGATGAAAAAAGGATGAAGTATGAAGGATGAAGGATGAAAAGAAGAATATGTTAATAATATGTTTAGCGGGCGAGCGTAACCAGACCGGTTTGCTCGCCTTTATATTATTAACGCGCAGCAAGCTGCGCCGCTAAATATATTATTATTTTTTTCTTAACTTCAGCACTTCAGCACTTCAACACTTCAGCACTTCAACACTTCAACACTTCAGCACTTCAACACTTCAACACTTCTTAACTTTCATACTTCATCCTTCATACTTCATACTTTCTTCTTTTATTTCATCGATTCGATTACGAGCTGCTTCAGGCGGTGGTCGGCGACGACGGCGATTGGGCCGGCGAGTTCCTGCATGATTTCGGTGGAGAGGGCGCCGATCCGCAGTATAACGCCCGGGTAGGCGCGCTGGGTGATGATGATTTCCCCTCCGCGCGAGTCGCGCAGTTGCCGCTCGAGCCTTCGCCTTTCCGCCTCGAGCGCTTCCCGTTCCAGCCTGGCGGATTCCACGGTTGCCTTGTATTCGGTGAGCAGTTCTTCCTCGCGCCCGGTAAGTTCCCCACGCTTGCGTTTCTGGGTTTCAAAAGAGGTTATCTCGCGGCTCAGCTTGGCGATCCGGTTGCGCGCCGCGCCGATCCGGTCTTTCATTTCCGCAAACAGGGCCTCCAGCGGTCCGCCGCGGCCGACCGTGAGCTTTGTTCTGATTCCCATCCGGCCGCCTGCGACCGGGACGACGATTTTTTGCATCGCGTTGAGTTCGCCGCCGAGGACCCGGCCGGATAAAAGCTCGATCTTGTCGAACGCGAGCACCTGGCTGTTTATTATTTCACTGCTGACGACTATGTCGGAAATCGCGCGGGCCGTGACGCCGTGAAGAAACTTGGTCATTATGCGCGTCTCGGCTTTCAGCCAGCCCTGCTTCTGGCCCGTGACGCCGCCCTTGATGTCGATGTGCTCGCCGGATTCAATCTGTGCCTTCTCGATCGAACCGCCGACCGTGATGCCCTTTTCCGCGCTGACGCGTATATCGCCCGAGACGTCCTGTTCGACTTCCACTTCTTCGGCGAAAGTGATTTTGCCTGCGGCAAGCGCTTCGTCGCCTTCGGACTCTATTACGATTTCATTTAACGCCAGAATGAGCTTGCCTCCGCGAAGAGTATATACTTCGCGCCCGGCGTCGGTCGTGGCGAGCGAGTCGGAAAGGGTGTACTCCATCTGTTTGCCCTGCCGCGCAGCAACGGCTTGCCCGAAGACGTTCACGCCGGGCTTGCCCGGGGTCGGGGGCGCGACCTTTGCGACCGTCTGGCCGGCAGAAACTTCCGCGGCAACCTCGCGCGCCAGCCGGTCGACGGGTTCGACGACCCACTCCATCTTGCCGTCTTCGCCGTGTTCGGGCTCGACGCCGCTGATAATATGCGCCCAGGTCATGTCGATGCCGGTTCCCGCCACCCATTTCAGGGCCTCTTCCACGACTTCGATTTCAGGCTCCAGGGCGATTTCCTCGCGGGCAAGGAGGTGGCGGATAGCCTCGAGCGGCACGTTGACGCCCTTTTCCTCTATGCTTATTGAAAGGTAGACGTTCATCGAGTCTTCTGAGACCGCGATGCTGATAGTCCACTCATCGCCTTCCATTTCCGAGACAAGGCATGTCGGGCCGATTTCGTCGATGACGAAATCAGGTATCAGCCTTATCTCATCGGTCGTGGCGCTGTCGAACTCTTTTTCATCCTCTTCAATCAGGATTCCCACCGATTTTTCCAACTCGGGCTCTTTTTCCGGTTCTACTTCGGCTTGGGCCTCCTTCACTTCTTCGGGCTCTTTCTTCTTTTCTTCGTCCACTGCCGCGGGCGATCGGATTGCGACGCCTATGGTCTCGCTTTCCTCCGTGGTCGGCACGTCCTCAACTTTGAATTCACCGGTTTCCAGCACCGGGGCGTCCGTGCCGCGAAGTTCGGCGGGCGCGGTGGCGAAGCGCGGCGGAATCGTGAGGAGCCGTTTCATGTATGTATCTGACCGGGTTTTCGGGACGAAGAAAAAAACCACCTCGCCGATGATGAAGACGTCGCCCGGATAAATCCGGGCGCGGTCGATCAGCTTTCCCTGGAGGCGGGTGCCGTTTCGGCTCTCGAGGTCGATCAGGGCATATTCCCCTTCTTTTTCCTCAACCATGCAATGCTGCCGGGAAACGCCCGCCGCCAGCACCGCGAGGTCGTTTTCGCGCCGCCGGCCAATGCGGGTGACGGCGTCTTTGATATGGTACACGAAGGCATCGCCCCGGAAACCGTACACGAGCGCCATTTCCTCCAGCTCGGCCTCGGCAGGAGTAATTTTCGACGGTGCCGCGACTTTACCGGCGGGGCCTTCCATCGACGGCAGCAGCTTGCTGAACCGTTCGGCTGTCATCAGGTTGACGCCGGCAAGCTCATCGTAGAGTTTCTCGGCCTCCACCAGGTTGCCGAGCGTCAGGGCTGCGAAGAGGAGGAAAGTAAGAATCCTTTCATTGCGGTCGCGCCGGCGGAGCTTTCTCGAAAACGCGTCTACCGTATTTTCGAGTGCGTCGGAGGCAAGCTTTTCCGTGAAATGACGTGCAAAGTCGAACGCGTCCAGCGCGTCATTGAGCAGGTTGCGGGTATATTCCGCAAGAAGCTCCCAGCGTTCGCCGAACTCTTCCGGCATGGAGGCAAGCAGCGAGGCCGCGTCTTCGGCGCGGACCTGCTTTATGTAGAGGTCTGCGAGCAGGTAAAGCCCGTCCGGCGACGGGTAATGCACCTGCCTGAGCGCCGATAGCACCTGCTCGGCCCGGGCGTCGTCATCCTGTGCGAGAAGAACTTCGGAAACAACCTCGAAATGGCGGTTCCTGCGAGCGTGTTCGCCTTTGGCGGGAATTGCAAAAAACGTATCGTGTATCCGGCGGGACAGCGTCTCGAGGCTCGCGCTGCCGTAATCCTCGAGCAGGACTTTCACCGCGCTGTCGAGCGCGTCATCGACCTCGCCGAGCCGCATGTGGGCGACCGCGAGGTCGTGGAAAGTATTGCGGTCAGGCCCGGAGGTGATGAGAATTTTCTTGCAGAATTTAATGAGCCGTTGCCAGCTTTCCTTCTCGTACAGCGCATCGCGTTTGCGTGCTGTTTTCGAATCCACCGCCATCGGAATTTCCTACCTGCGGCCGGTTGTGGCACGACCGGCAAAAATCATAATCATTCCGCTTTCCACAAGCAAGAGCAATATTCCAGAAAGAATAAGATATGTTCGATATTCGGAATACTTGACTGATGCGGCTTTTCTTCCCGCGGGGAGTTCTGCCGGAAGCGGGCGCTCCTCGCCGATTGTTTTTGTCTCGCTTTCCGATAAAAGGCTGAAGCTTATTTCGGACCCGTCGTCATTTGTGTGCAGCGGAATTGTTTTCCCTTTCCACGGAACACCCGTGCGATAGGGCCTGAACTCAATTGTTTCTTCATCGGATTCGGATGCAAGGTCTTCCGCAAGCGCGGCCCAGTAAAGTGGGAAGCCCGCGGTCTCGGTCCATTTTGTGTTTTCAGGGTCGAAGGCGATAACGTACGCACTCTCCCCCGGGCGGGTGAGTTTCGCGATAAGCGGACGCCGCTCATTCTCAAATTCCGCGCTGACGTAAACTTCTGCTTCAGTCTCAGGCTTCAGGGATTTTATTGTGCCCGGGTTTTTCGGGAAGTCGCGCAGGTCGACGTCATCTGAGAGTTTCGATTCAGCCCTTGTATTTTTCGCGTCTGCACCGGGCAGTATTGTGCAGAATCCCGGAATGTTTTCACGCGGATTGATGCAGATAAACTGCTCCGGGTAGGGCGGCTTCGGAGTATCGCCGATGTAGACCGGGACCGCGTTCTCCGGGAGCGGCACGCCGCCTGAAGTCGTGATCACTTCAGCTTCCAGGGCGGAAAGGGCGCGCATAATCGACGGCGTCGCGGTGCCGAAGATCGCGAAAGTAATTTTGCGCTTTCCCTGCCGCCACAGAGAAACCGCGTTGTCGGTTGAAAGCGAATCATTCGGCGGGTCGATACTGATTGATATTCCTGAAGCATTTTTTAATTCGCACCTGATAAGGGCCATATCGTCCTGTTTCTTGATTACTTCGGTCGGGATTTTCTCATGGTATTTCACAAAGCGGTATACGACGCCGAGGACCTGAACTTCCGGGAACGGTATATTGCCGGTCTTTGCCATGCGAACGAAAATGTCGAACTTGTTGTTTGCTCCTTCGACTTTTTTCGCAACGGCCGAAACGATTCCCACATTCGGCAGCGCGCCCCCAACGCCGACGATAACGGTCTCCGGCGGAAGCACGCCGTCAAGAGGTCCCGGGTCGTCGGTGATAACTACTATGCCGTCGCCCGCCGCGGCCGCGCCGGAAATCATTCGCGGTACAATCCCGGCCATTTCGACAGCGACGTCCGTTGCCTCCGGCTCCTTGCCTGTTTGAAGCGTGCCTGCGGTCAGAACAATATCAAGTCCGTCGTTTGAATTCAAGCGTGACTTTATCTGCCTCAGAACGTCGAGGGCCTTCTGAAACCTGCTCTTCCCGTCCTCCGTTTTCGCCTTCATCGATGCCGACGTGTCCATTACGACCGTGTACCTGCGGCCCGGCACTTCCGCCGGCCTGACCGGCCGGGCAAGCGCGATTACAAACGCGGATACTGCCAGAAGCTCGAGAAGAAGCGCGATGTTGAAAAGGTTTTTGCGGGAGGAGCGAGGCGCCTCGGCTTTATCCAGAACTTTTTTCCATATAAACAGCGTCGCCGCCGGAACCGGCAGCCGGCGGTGCTTCACGACATTAAAGACATACACCAGCGGCAGTACCAGGAGCAGCCATAGCGCATTTGGAGAAAGAAAAGTCATGGTTTCTTCATATCCTCTGGTTCCATTTTAGAGCGAGGATATGAAAAAGCAATCCCAATTCAATTTCGGATTGCGGATTTCGGATTGCGGATTCCCGGTTGTGTATGTGAGATTATTCGCGCAAGCGCCTCAGCGCCAGGACTACTGAATAATCCTTGCCGCTGAATTCAACGGATGTCTCCGCTGAATCCTGAAACACGCCAAGCAGGTCATCCAGCCTTTTGTTCCTGGCAACAATAACAATCCGATCGTTCTCTTTTACAAGCTGCGGCAGACCGTTTCCGGTCACAGGAATAATTGTATGATCCGTATAAAATAACGCGACCGCGGCAAGGGTTGTCTGTCCGCTTTCCCTTTCCGGGAGACGCTCTACAAACTCATACGCCGGCCCGTCTCCCGCGAGACGGTCCAGAACCGGTTTCGCGGCCCGGATATCGCCCCATTCCTCCTTGTCGACCTTGAACGGTATCGCAACCGCGGCGACGGTCGTTGCGGCAAACGCGACAACGGCAAGCGATGCGGCCACGCGCCTCCATTTCTCCGAAAGCAGCCTCTGAAGCCCCAGCGCCGTGATAATTGCTAGAGGCGGCAGCGCAGGGAAAAGATACCACAGCCGCTTGGTCCGGGTGAGCAGGAATGCGGCCAGCGCAACAAGCATCCAGATAATTATCAGCCGGTGCGCGCGCTCCCTGCGGAACTCGCGAACGGCTATAACAATCCCGACCGGCAAGAGCAGCGCCCAGGGCAGGAATTTCGTAATCCCCTTGAGGTAAAAAAACCAGCTCTTGGGCGAGTAATCGGAAAGTATAATCCGGCGTATGGGATAGAAATATCCTTCAAGAAAACTTCCGCCCCACTGCACGAGCATCGCGATGTGCCACGGCAGGGCAACAACCAGGAAAAGCGCAACACCCGACCACGCACGTCCCTTTTTGAATTCACCCAGCCTTCGCGAAAATATCATATCAACGCCGATTACACCAACCCCGATAAGTGCGGCAATCTGCTTTGTGAGCACCGCAAGACCCAGGGATGCGCCCACGACAAACCACCAGCGTCCGTTTCGCTCCGCCAATATGTAAGCCAGAATCGCCAGGGCAAGAAAACAGACAAAAAGCGAGTCCGGACGGCAGGTCCGGGAGTGCTTCATGAAATACGGCGTAGTGGCGAGCATTATCGCCGCGAAAAAACCGGTCCAGTTGCGATCAAGTTTTCGCCCTAAAAGGTAAACGAGAATACAGAGAAGAACTGCGGCAAGCGCAGCCGGGAATGCGGCCCCCAGTTTGTTTATTCCGAAAACCAGGTAGCTTACATCCACCAGCCAGAAAAACAGCGGCGGCTTGTTGGCTTTATCGTAATTCTTCTCGATATTCGCGTAGACGACATCGCCTCCGTAACGCGGGGCGATTCACCCGCCGTTAAGATACATCTCTTTTGCAATCTGCGCATACGTCGCAGTGTCAAGCGTTCGCAGCTCTCCCTGGTGCAGCTTGCCGAAAAAACACAACGCGGCGAACACGGCGACAAAGGGAATCTGAAACACGGGCCTTGAAAGGAAGGCGAAACGGCCGCGGCTGTTTTCGAGTGCACGCTGCTCCATGGCTCCATTCTACCAGCCCATCGGCGGCGGTCAACACTTAGGATGCAGTTAAAGGGTTCGAAGGTTCAAAAGTTCGAAAGTTCGAAGGTTCGAAGGTCATAACTTTTGAACTTTTGAACCTTCGAACTTTTCAACCTTACTCTGAGATGATGCTGTTATGCTGGTTGAACTTCTCGCGATTACAGGTAGAATATGGATATGAAGTATTTGTCCTTGAAACTCGGTATCCTGGTAGTACTAGTATTCTCAGCAGTCATTGCGGGATGCTTGGCATGGAAACCAATTAAAATTACCTGGTACGGCCACAAGCTGGAATCAGGGCAGCCGCGGGAGCGGCTGGCGGTGATCCTAAAACTACTTGCCATGGGCGAGGACGGAAAAGAGGTCGTCAACAAATACATGATCGGGCGGACGGAGAATTGGGTGAAAGAGAAGTTGGGGTGGCAAGAAGATGGATTACCTGTAGTAACTTCAAACATCGACCGGTTGTTAAGGAATATGCGGGGAGGTCCTGTAGACCTAGAAGACGAGATAACTGCTGATGAAATGTTAGCTATCACTCGTGAATTACCGCAGAAGGTGACTTGGCATTATAAAAAATTCGGTGTTCTGTTCGAGAAGGGGAAGGTGATAGAGGCACGGCTCATGGATGAGGAAGAGCTTGAACTTCTTGAGCTTCATCAGGATGTTCGCGATATAGTAAACGCGCTTGAGTCTCCCAAACGGGTTATTACTCCACCCCGGATGAGGAAGGCGAAGAAGCAAAAAAATCTGGATTCCGGTCTGCTCCCGAATGACAATAACAAATAACTACTGAGAATGGGGCTACTGCAAAGTAATTAGCTTATGAAACTACCACTCAAGCTGGCAATACTGGTTATCGTAATATTCGGCCTGCTGGTTACCGGCATGGTGATGTGGAGACCGATGAAGGTCAGATACTATGCCGCGAAACTGCATTCGGAAGACATTAGAGTACGCCAAAACGCCGTGATAGAGCTTCTGAACATTGATTCTGAAACAGTAATTGATTGCTACACAAGTCGATATGATTCCGAAGACATTAAAGAACGCATGAAAACCGTTAGCGACCTATGTGTATGCGGCGACAAAGGTGAAGCTATATTGAAAAATATATTCAGGAACTGGCATTATTGCCAACAGGTGAAGATACCTGCAGGAACACTGATACTGGAAAACGGCAACAAGGTTGATATAAGAAGCCTATATGTGGATAAGTATGAAATTACCAGAGAAAAATATTGGTTGTTTAATTTCCTCGTCTCCGCCAGAGGCCCGGGCTACATGTTGGAAACCTTGACAAAGTTCCGGGAATGTGAAAAAACCGGCGACTTTTCTTTACTTCAAAAGTGCAACCTTGATCTACCCGTAACCGATGTTTCCTGGCATGACGCCAAAGCCTATGCTGAATGGCTCGGAATGCGTTTGCCAACAATGTACGAATGGGAATACATGGAGCGTGCCGGCTCTACAGGCAAGTATGGTTTCGGCGATAACGAAAGCTTATTTGATGAATATGCCTGGTACAAAGAAAACTCCGGCGGCGCACCACATCCGGTCGGCCAAAAAAAACCCAACAAATGGGGCATATATGATATATATGGAAATGTGTGGGAGTTGACAGTAATTGTCCCATTGCCTGACGCTGATTATACTCTATCGGGTGGTAGTTATAATAGTGCTGTGGTGGAAATACCAAGGTCTTGCGTTATTCTTAAAGATAATGAAGTCGGTTTCCGTTGCGTCAGAGATGTGAAATGACTATTGAGAACCCATGTTCCCAGCAGTATTTCAACATGACGATATTCAGTTATTCAGTTATTCAGTTATTCGGTTATTCAGTTATTCAGTTATTCGGTTATTCAGTTATTCAGTTATTCGGTTATTTGGTTAAAAAAATAAAAACCGGACAACCGAACAACCGAACAACCGGGTTTCTTGTTCCCTTGTTTTCCTGTTCCCTTATTCCCTTGTTCCCTTGTTCCCTTGTTTCCTTGTTTTCTATCAACGCCGCGCAAACCGGTCTGGTTACGCGCGGCCGCTAACATATTGATTATTCCCTTATTCCCTTATTCCCTTGTTCCCTTGTCTCCTTGTCTACGGGGCTCCGGGTCTCCGGGTCTCCGTGTCTCCCTGTCTCCGGGTCTCCTTGTTTTCTTGTTCTCCTGTTCCCTTGTTCCCTTGTTTTCTATCAACGCCGCGCAAACCGGTCTGGTTACGCGCGGCCGCTAACA
>SOJX01000035.1 GCA_004376375.1 Planctomycetota bacterium | reverse complement strand
TTAGCTTTTGCATAGGCTTGGTACTTGCGTAAGATTCGCCTATCAGCAGCGGAAGTATTCCAAATCCCAGAATGCCCTCGACATCCAATAAGTCTTTTGTACGGAGAGTCGTATAGTACTTTTTAAGCTTCTGATCATATTCGGGCCCAAGAAAGGCCAGTGGTGCGATAAGCGATCCGGTGCTGCTTCCCGTAACGATCCTGACCCGAACGCCGGCGACCTTCTTGATGCCCTTGGCCGGATCTACTTTTATCTCGAACGCCGGAAGGAAGCAATTGAAGTGCTCGAGCGGGCGCACAGCCTGAAAGCCTTATCATTTGAAGGACACTGCGCGCTGGCGCAGCTCTACGACGTTGAGAAACGGAAACAGGATGCTGTCAAGTTGCTCGAGAACTATCTCGTGGAACTGAAGAAAACGGGCCGGAAAGAGATGGCGGTGTTTGTCGCCAAGAGCGTCGCCCAGCTCATCGTTGCCAAACCACTCAGTTCCATGGCGCCGGGTGAGATGGGGAAGATCAACGCCGTAAACGGCGCGCGGGCGCTGAAAGCGCTCAATACCGCTCTTGAGATTTTACCGGGAGACATCGAACTTCGCCACGCCTGCGGTTGTGTTTATCTGCTGATGCGCCAGATACCCGAGGCGCGGGAGATTGCGGACGGGATTATTGCCGACGGCGGCAAGCGCGCGTATTTCGGTCATACTCTTTATCTTTCGATTTACAAGTTGAACGGCGATACGGCAAGGGCGATCGAGTCCGCAATGAGCGTAATTGAGGCCGATCCAACCCTGGTTCCGTTTTATATTGAAGTCGTCAACCTGCTTTCCGACAAGCCCGACCATGCGATAGAGATTCTGAAACACGGGCTGAAGTACAATACCGACCACCCGATGTTGCTAGCCAAGCTTGTAGAAATTTTGCTGGCGAAAGGCGATTTCGAATCGGCAGGCAAATATGCCGAGCGGCTGCCGAAGGATTCCATGGGGTGGTTCTACCGTGGCCTAGTCGCGCTGGCAAAAGGGGATTTGGAAGCGGCGGATAAGGCGCTGAACGATGCGATAGCGCTTGCTCCGAACGACGAGGTCCGTGCCCAGATCAGCACCGAATGGGGCCGTATTCGGGAGCGGATAATGGAACAAGCCCAACAAGCCGAAGGTTATCCCGACGCCAAGGCTTATGAGTCAATGAAAATCAAGAAAAAGGAAGAAAACATTGACCTGGCGATGCAGCACCCGACTCCCGAGGGGCTGGAGTTCATGAAAACAGCTCTTAAGGATGATGACGCCCTCATAAGGACCCGGGCGGTCCAGGGCCTTGTGTCTTACAATGCATCGGACGTGGAGCCTCTCGTAAAAGCGGCGCTGAAAGACCCGAAAGACAATGTGCGTGCAATTGCGGCCCGCGTTCTTGAGAAGCTTGAGTTGCCGGAGCGGCTGGAACTCCTGGTCGGAATGCTTGAAGACTCATCGTCGTACGTGCGTCAGGCCAGCATAGAAACACTGCGCAATCTTACCGGCAGGTACTTTCATTACGATTTCAAGGCCGATGCCGCAGGCCGCGCCAAAGCTGTCGAGCGCTGGAAAAAGTACATTGCCGAAACCGGCAAGTAGGAAAACGAGTCGAGCGTCAAGAGTCGAGCGTCAAGAGTCGAGCGTCAAGAGTCAAGAGTCAAGAGTCAAGAGTTGGGAATCAAACGTCGAACGTTTTATATTTAAATAGGTGGTGAGACATGGAGCCGCTTTCAGAACGCGTAAGAAACATTGTCCCTTCCGCAACCCTGGCGATATCAAGCCGCGCCAAGGCGATGAAAGCCGAGGGCAAGGACGTTATCAGCTTCAGTGCGGGAGAGCCTGACTTCCCGACGCCCCATTATATCAAACACGCGGCAGAGGAAGCCATTGCGGCCAACCAGACGCGATACACGCCGCAGGCCGGTATGCCTGACGTGCGCGCCGCCGTGGCAGAGCATGTTTCCAAAAGGACTGGATACAGCCATGCGCTCGAGGAAGTGATAATCTGTGCCGGTGCGAAGCAGGCTGTTTTTCTCGCCCTGCAGGCCGTTGTCGAACCGGGTGACGAAGTGCTTCTGCCGACGCCGGCATGGGTGAGCTATCCTGACATGGTGCAGATTGCAGGCGGTAAGACTGTTCAGATTCCCTGCGATCCGGAAAACGATTTTATACCTGATGTTGGAATGATCGAAGCCGCGATTACCGAAAAAACAAAGGCAATCGTCATAAACTCGCCCAGCAACCCGACGGGCGCGGTTATACAACCTGAAGTATTGAGCGCTCTCGGCGAGCTGGCGGCAGAGCATGATATCCGGATTGTTACTGATGAGATTTACGAAGACCTTGTTTACGGCGGCGTTGAATACCAGTCGTTCCTGAAAGCGGCATCGGCTTCCGTGCGCGACCGTGTAATCGCGGTAAGCGGTGTTTCGAAGACTTATGCAATGACGGGCTGGCGGATAGGGTGGGCGGTCGGGCCGAAAGAGGCTATCTCCGCGATGGCGAATTACCAGGGGCATGCGATGGGCAACCCGTGCTCCGTCTCGCAGAGGGCCGCGCTTGCGGCAATCACCGGACCGCAGGACGACGTAGCGCGCATGGTGGCTGCATTCGATAAGCGGCGAAAGATGATGCACTCGCGCCTGTCCGCAATTCCTGATGTTGTCTGCCCCGAACCGAAAGGCGCGTTCTATTGTTTCCCGGATGTCTCGGCGTACTTTTCCAGGAAATTCGAAGGCGAGGAGATAGGTTCGTCTCTCAAATTCTGCGAAATTGCCTTGGTGAATTTCGGGATTGCGCTCGTGCCCGGCGAAGCTTTTATGGCGCCCAACCACGTGCGGCTGTCATATGCCACAGGTGAGGAAGCGATTTCAAAAGGCCTCGACCGCCTGGAAGATTTTCTCAAGTCGGTCGAATAGCGATGCCCACCGGAAGACAATCCGTTGGGCAACAAGTATTGCCAGCTTGAGGGGAAGTTTCATATACAGTCCACATTTTCTAATTCGTTTTTTATCTTATCCATAAACTCTTCAGAGCCGATTGCAAAGGCCAGATAACTCCATTCCTGGTCATATGACATATATTCAAGGCAGAAGAAATCCCATATCGATTCCTCCATTTCTTCATTGTTTTCACCAACGGTCAAAACCAAGTCCGAACCATCTTCTTTTTCATTAAGCCCAACTTCATAGGAGATAGAATCAACCCATGCGTGAACAACAGAAGCGTTAGGCCCGTAAAAGTAAAAATGCATCGCGCCACCTATAAGCATCGTTCTTAGAGTATCTTCAATAGCAGCAGGGTTAATTTCACTCTCGATTGCGATAAAACAGATTGGTTTGGTTAGACTCTTCATAAGCTCCGGCGTTATTTCTACCAACTCAGTTACAAAATGTATTTCCTTGCGTGCGTTCCTCAAGACTTCCATATGGTTACTTCCTGTTTTTGGCCCTCAACTCCTCCCCCGTCTTCCCGCCGTGGGAACAGAGGAGGGATTTTATTTTTTTATTTCCTGCAACGTCAAGTGGTGTTTTCCCTTCTCGCCTGGACCAATGCATGCGCGGCTTCCAGGAGTTCTGTAAGACCTTCGCCCGATACAGCCGAGATCACAAACAGCTTCCTGGATTTTTCCTCCCAGGGCTCGGTCTCGTTATCTTTTGCCAGGTCGGCAAAATCCTCGAGCAGGATTTCCCGCTCTTCATCTGAAACCAGGTCGGATTTTGTTAAAACAACCAGCTCCGGTTTCGAGGCAAGTGCTTCAGAATATTCTTCAAGCTCTTTGCGGATGATTCTGTAAGCTTCGCCTGGTTGAGGCTCCGAGTGCGGCGCGGCATCTACAAGGTGAATCAGGATGCTTGTTCTCTCGACGTGGCGGAGGAATTCATCGCCGAGGCCGTGGCCTTCGTGTGCGCCCTCGATGAGCCCCGGCAGGTCGGCAATGACCATTGAGCGGCTGATATCAAGGGAAACCACTCCAAGCACGGGTGACTTCGTGGTGAAAGGGTAGTCGGCTATCAGCGGTTTGGCATCGGATACGCGGGACAGCAGCGTGGACTTGCCGGCGTTCGGCAGGCCTACAAGACCGACCTCGGCAAGAAGCTTCAGCTCGAGTGCGATTCGCCTGGTTTCGCCCTGGTTGCCCGGCTCGGCCTCACGCGGTGTCTGGTTGACAGAGCTTGCGAAGTGTGTGTTTCCACGACCTCTTCGCCCGCCTTTTGCGACGACGACCTGCCGGCCGGGCTCGGTGAGGTCTGCAATAAACTCGCCGGATTCCTCGTCCCGCGCTATTGTGCCGAGAGGTACATGCACGATGACGTCAGCGGCCGATTTCCCCGTCTTGTTCGACCCCTGGCCGTGGGCGCCGTGTTTTGCGCGGTATGTACGTTGCCTGGCCACTTCGGCCAGCGTTGTGCGCCCCGGCGTTGCTTCGAGGATGACACTGCCGCCGTTGCCGCCGTCGCCGCCGTCGGGCCCGCCGTGGGGGACATACTTTTCCCTGCGAAAGGAAACGCAGCCGTTTCCACCGTTGCCGGCCTGTACGATTATCGTGGCCTCATCGACGAACATGCAGGCATTATAGCCGAAAGGTGAGGAATCGACAAGTAGCTTCCCGCCGCTTGGAAAACTGAATGAATAATTCGGCGTGCCGCAAGTCTAAGGTGTCAGGAAGGGCGGCCCGAAGAGGCAAGGAGGAGCCGATGAAAACGACAAAAAAACTCATCACGGTAATCTTACTGGGCGCATTAGCCGTTTCACTGCCGGCCTGTACGCTGACTCCCGGCTACACTTACAGCGGGAGTTCATATGTCACGGCTTCACCTGCTGTGGAAAGAACACGGGTTACTTATGTGCGGCCGGTTGTGACTGTAAGTCAGAGCCGACCGAAAGTGGTTGTTACTCATCCGACCGTAATCGTAAGGCCGCGGCCGATTGCCGTTGTCCGCCCGAGGCTGATTATTGCCATCCGCCCGTATCCCCCGGCCAGGACGATTGTTGTAACGAAGCCGTGCCGCCCGAAGCCGAAAATCAGGCGCTATAAACCTGCTCCCGCCGCACGGCCGGCTGTTTGTTATCCACCGCCGAAAATAAGGCCTTTCAGAAAAATTTCACCCAAACCGCCGATTTTTTCTGCCCGAAGGCAGGATGATTACTCCATCTTAACCCCGGCAATGTCGGGGAACAGGGGAAAATCTCCGCAAAAGGGAATTCCGCCGGGATTGATAAAGAAACGGCAGACAACTCGGAATAATGGTTTGCAAAAAGGGTATTCAAAACAGAAAAATAGGAGGAATCAACCCGCCAATACGGTGAAGTTTCGCGGGAATCAACCTGGCTCAAAGGCGGGAAATTCAGCCGATCGCCCGAAAAACCCACAAGTTACCCCACAGGGGCCCGAAGGTTGTATCTCATGCAGCGAAAAGGGATAAGGTTGATAAATCAAGAAGTTTCAAACA
>SOJX01000051.1 GCA_004376375.1 Planctomycetota bacterium | reverse complement strand
GCCTGAGGACACCAGAATCAAGAGTACAAGGGCATACATCAAACACTGTTTCTTTAAGTTTTTCATTTCAATCTCCTTTTTTTTCATTTGAATCTCTACTTTTACTTTTTTGTGAACATGACATATTCAACGAGTAATAGAAATAATGGGAAAGTAATACTCAACAAGATATGTGTATCCAAACCGATAATACTTTCTCCTTTGATTATGTTTAGTGACCTAAATATTAAAAATATTATCACTCCTAATGAAATGCTTTGAAGAATTCCAAAAATCCAGAAAACCTTTGCGTTCATAATAATAGCTCCTTTCTTGCTTTGTCGGATTGTTTCCGCTGCCGGGCCTATTTGGGCAGCGAAAGGAGTAGTGCTTTTTGAGCAATTTCTGATATCTCCTCGGTACTCAGTGCATAGCTGTAGATGCGGACGTCGTCAATTAGGCCGTTCCAGAAGCGATTCGGCATCTGCGAGTTTTCGCCGATGTAAACCGGCTCATCATTAACGCGTATAGTCCCGGGAGCTTCGGCGGAAGCATCCAGGTTACCATCTATATACAGATAGAGTTTTTCTTGGTCATAAACTCCTGCAACGTGATGCCAATGTCCATCGTTGACGTCTGTATTGCCGTAGATTTTGCCCCAGTCGGTGCCCGGGACGACAAGGCCGGAGCAGGCGAATTCGAGCGTGCTCTCGCCCCAGTTCCTTTGCAGTCTCCAGGCCCGGTCCCCTTTGGCAACGATGGTCTGCCATTCCCTGTCGAACGCGCTGACCTTTATCCAGGCCGAGACTGTGATTTGATTGGTAATATCGAAGCTCTGGTCTTTGCCTATATCCACGTAGTCACCGTCACCGTCGAAGGCAAGGGCGTCCCCGTCTATGCCATCGACCCAGCTTGTATCGCCCAGGAGCGTGCCATTGTGGGCGTTGCCGCTTGAATCGACAGCAGTATTGCCGGAGGCATCATCAAGTTTCCACCAGGCAATGAGTCGGCCGGTGTTGAAGCTCCAAATATCTCCGGTTGCGACGGAGCCTTCGGGCTGAACCTCATCAACACGCCAGTAATAGGTTGTGCCTCTTTCCAGTTCGGGCAGTCCGGCATAATCGGTTGTCACCTCGCTCAGCAGAGACATATTGTCAATGCTGGTGCCGAAGTAGACTTTGTGCTCGTTTACATTTGCTCCGGGCATCCAGCTCAGCTTTAATCCTGTAAGCGCCGTACCCTCAGCTCCATCAGCCGGCTGTGGTTTAATGGCCCTGGGCCTGGTGTTCAAGGGCACCGCTTCAAGCTGAGCTAATTCCCCAGCGCTAACATCCCGCGCAGTCAAGTCTGCGAAGATTATCCTGTACTTGCCATCTTCAATTTTCCACCGCATCAGAACCGCGTGGGGGAACTCCGCCGTTACCTTATCGCCGTAGTATGCAAAGTCTTTATCTTCCATTACTAATCCTGCGGAGAACCGAATGGCCATCTCCAAACCAAATACCCTCTTCTCATCTCCCGGTTTGGGGGGCC
>SOJX01000059.1 GCA_004376375.1 Planctomycetota bacterium | reverse complement strand
TAAGTCTGGTGGGAGACGTCCCAGATCAGCCGGCTGCGGGTAAAGTTGAATACGCGGTGGAGTGCGATTGTGAGCTCCACCACTCCGAGATTGGAGGCAAGGTGGCCGCCGACGCCCGAAACCACGCGGATTATTTCCTCGCGTATCTCCCCGGCGAGCTTCGTCAGGTCGTCGGGATGAAGCTTGAGCAGGTCTTCGCGTGAGTTGATCTTTTCGAGCAGGCCCATGTTCTTTTCCACGGCGCGCTTCAGTTCGTGCGCGTCACAATGAAATCCGCAAGCGCCCCAAGCCGTTCGGCGCGAATGCCCAGCGGCGCGAGCGCTTCCCTGGCCTCGTCTGCGAGCCGGCGTGCGAGTTCTTTGGATTCTTCAAGCCCGTAAACGCCGGGGAAGGTCGTCTTACCCGCCGCCGAGTCCTTGCCGGTCGCCTTTCCCATCTCCCCGGCCGTCGAGGTGACGTCGAGGATGTCGTCGGTCAGCTGGAACAGGAGACCGACTTTTTCTCCATACGTGGTAATCGCGGCAAGCGAATTCACATCCGCATGGCCGAGTATGGCGCCCGCGCGGAGCGCGCCCGTAATCATTGCGCCGGTCTTCATCCTGTGAAGCCGGTGGAGCTTTGTTTTATCATCGTCCGCGTCGGGCTCGAGGTCCATGTCGAGCACCTGTCCGCCGACCATTCCGGCGGCGCCCGCGGCGCGCGAAAGTTCGAGGGCGATCCGTGCCGCAAGGTCTTCGGGCTGCACCTTCTCCGTGATGAGCTCGAAGGCAAAAGTCAGCAGCGCATCGCCCACGAGGATGGCCATGGCCTCGCCGTACTTTGCGTGAACGGTGGGCATGCCGCGGCGAAGCTCGTCGTCGTCCATTGCGGGCAGGTCGTCGTGCACGAGCGAGTAGGCGTGTACGCACTCAAAAGCGCACCCGGCTGCAAGCGGCGCCTCGGACGGTGTTTTGAAAAGCCCGTATGCTTCGAGCAGGAGCGTCGGCCGCAGGCGCTTTCCGCTCGAGAGGACGGCGTACCGCATTGCTTCATGAAGTCTTCCCGGGAACCTGTCGGCAGGCGGCAGGTACTGGTCGAGCGCGGTGTTTATTTCCGCGGCCCGTTCCGTGAGAAGCGATGCCACGTCAACGCCGGTCACTATTCCTCCTCGATTTCCGGCTCAAACGGGATTTCCGCAAGATGCCCTTTCGCGTCCTTTGCGAGCTTCATAATCTTTTTTTCAGCCGCCTGGAGCACGTCGTAGCACTCGCGGAGGGCCTTTACTCCCTGCTCGTATTTCCTGAGCGCCTCTTCGAGAGGCAGGTCTCCGGACTCGAGCGAGTCGACTATCCCGGCGAGGTCTGCAAAAGCTTCTTCATAGGTGCGGCGTTTCGCCTTTTTTGTCGTCATCGTTTTTTCCGTTTTCCCTCTGCAGCGCCTCGACCCGGCTCCGGATTGAACCTTCGGCGAGTCTCGTCTCTATCTCGTCGCCGGGAGCGACGTCCGCCGCGCTCCTGAGGTTCTGCTTCGACCCGGCCTTGCGGGTGATTGAGTATCCCCGCTCGAGCACTGCAAGCGGACTGAGTGCGTCCAGACGCCCGCTCAGTGCCGTGATTCCTTCGCGCATGTTCTGCAGCCGCAAAGTAAGGGCCCGCGGCAGCCTGCGGGAAAAATCATCGAGTCCCTGCTCGGCGCCGCGCACGCGTTCAAGCGGACGCCTCAGAGCCGGCGAGGCCGCAAAACGCGCAACTTCCATTCTAGCCCTCTCGTAGAGGTTTTTCAAGGCCAAAGAAAGGCGGTGGTGCGTTTTTTCAAGGTCTCTGAGCAAAGCCGCAAATTCGGGGACGACCATCTCCGCCGCCGCGGTCGGCGTTGCGGCGCGCCCGTCGGCGACAAAGTCCGATATCGTGAAATCGATTTCATGTCCGACGGCGCTTACGACCGGGACCCGCGACGCGGCAATCGCGCGGGCCACCGCTTCTTCGTTGAACGGCCACAAATCTTCGAGCGACCCGCCGCCGCGGCCGGCGATAATTACGTCGATATCTTTCACGCCGTTGAGCGCCCCGATTCCTGCCGCGATTTCTTCGGCAGCGCCTTCACCCTGGACACGGCTCGGCGCAAGAATGATTGAAACGTCCGGGAACCTGCGCTCGAAGCCGCGCAGAATATCGCGGAAGGCTGCCCCGGTTTCCGAGGTTACGATGCCGATGCGGCGCGGCAGAAAGGGGAGAGGGCGTTTTCGCTCGGGTGCGAAAAGGCCTTCCTCTTCGAGCCTGGCTTTGAGCTGCTCAAACGCAAGCTGAAGCTCGCCGAGCCCGAGCGGTTCGATGCGGTTCGCCTGGAGCTGGTAATCACCCCGGGGAGGATAAAGGTCGATTTTGCCGTGTGCGACGACCTCCAGCCCGTCTTCCAGCTCGAAGCGGAGCCGGGAAGCGCTCGAGCGCCACATGACGCATTTCAGAATCGCTCCCCCGTCTTTGATCTGGAAGTAGATATGACCGCTGGCGGCGCGGCGGACGCCGGTCAGCTCGCCTTTGACCGACACGTTTCTGAAATGCTCCGTGAGCAACGCCTTGATTTGCGCCGTTATTTCCGAAACAGTGAAGATGTGCGGTTTGGATTTCATGGAAGTTCGGTTATTCGGTTGCGATTGACCTATATGGCATATTTTGCCGTCTTCATTTAGCGGGCGGGCTTGCCCGCCGTTAATCTTTTTATTATTAACGCGCAGCAAGCTGCGCCGCTAAATATTTCCGTCTTCAATACGTTTTTCGATTCTTTCAATCGAGACGGCCATGCCGGTTTCGGTGCTTGCGGTGACGAGCGCGCCGCAGAAGCGGACGTCGCCGCGTGCGACGTCGAACGGCGCGGGCATGCCGGTCGTGAACTTATGGAGGACCCTGTCGATGCGCCTGCCCAGTACGGATTCGTACGGGCCGGTCATGCCGAGGTCGGTGACGTATGCGGATCCCCTGGGCAGCACGCGGGCATCGGCCGTCGGGACGTGGGTATGGGTGCCGATAACGGCGGTTACGCGGCCGTCGAGGTGCCAGCCCATCGCGATTTTTTCGCTGGTAGCTTCCGCGTGCATGTCGACTATGATCAGGTTCGTTTGAACGGCGATTTCTTTTATCGCGGCGTCGGCTGCCTGGAACGGGTCATCCACCAGCAGCGAGTTCATGTAGACACGGCCGAGAAGGCTGATGATCCCAACCAGCCGGCCGTCCCCGTTCTGGATGACGGTCCACCCGCGGCCGGGCGACGCCGCGGGCAGGTTGGCCGGCCGCAGGAGCCGCGGCTCGTTTTCCATTTCCGCGGCGATCTCCCTGCGCTTCCAGACGTGATCGCCCGATGTTACGGCGTCCACGCCGGACGAGAACAGCTTTGCAAGGAGCGGCTTCGTCATGCCGCTTCCGCCTGCGATGTTTTCGGCGTTGGCGATAACGAAGTCGATAGACATTTCCTCGCGCAGACCGGGGAGCGCCTGCTGAACGGCCGTCCGGCCCGGCTTTCCGACTATGTCGCCGATTACGAGGATATTGAAAGACAAGTTTTTCGTCCTCAGAAAGAAGGTAACAAGGTAACAAGGAAACAAAGAATTAAGAAGTACCGAGTACCGAGTACCGAGTACCAAGTATCAAGTACAGAGTACCAAGTACCAAGTACCGGGTACCGAGTTGCGCGCATTATTTAAATTAACAAAACCGTATTTCTTATCTGCGGAAAAAACGCGGCGAGCAGACCACGCCGGTCGCGCTCGCCCGCTAATTATTTTAAAATAATACGACTCTCGACGCTCGACTACTGACGCACGACGCGTTCTACCTGGCGTATTCGGTAACGCGGGTTTCGCGTATGAGCGTTACCTTGACCTCGCCCGGATAGGTCAGTTCTTCCTCTATCTGTTTTGCAATGTCGCGCGCGATCTTGTGGGCGGCGTCATCCTTGATTCTATCCGGGTTGACAATTACCCGAATTTCGCGTCCCGCCTGTATGGCATACGCGCCTACGACGCCCTCGAATGCTGTGGCAACCGCTTCGAGGCGCTCGAGCCGCTTGATATACCTTTCGAGAGTTTCACGCCTTGCGCCCGGGCGGGAGGCGCTTACCGCGTCTGCGGCCTGGGTGATAACCGCATAGATCGACTGCGGCTCTTCGTCTTCGTGATGTGCCGCGATTGCGTTAACCACCAGTGGCTTTTCGCGATATCTTTTCGCCAGGTCGGCGCCGATCGCGGGATGGCCTCCTTCAATCTCATGGTCCGCGGCCTTGCCGATGTCGTGCAGCAGTCCGCAGCGGCGGGCAAGCTTTGTGTCAAGCCCGAGTTCGCCCGCGATGATGCCGCCCAGGTACGCGACTTCGATGGAATGCTGCAGCACGTTCTGGCCGTATGAAGTACGGTACTTCAGCCGCCCGAGGAGGGTGATTTCCTTGGCGTGGAGGCCGCGCACGTCTGCTTCGTAGCTCGCCTGTTTTCCGATTTCCTGGATAAGCTCGTTCATCTCCTTCTTGGTTGTGGCGACGACTTCCTCTATCCGTGTGGGATGGATGCGGCCGTCGGTAATGAGTTTCTCCATCGCGCGGCGCGCCATTTCGCGTCTGACCGAATCGAAACCGGAAATGACTATGACCCCGGGCGTGTCGTCGACAATTACGTCGACGCCGGTGGACTTTTCAAAGGCGCGGATGTTTCGGCCTTCTCGTCCGATTATGCGGCCTTTCATCTCGTCGCTGGGGATGTCGATTGTGGAAACGACGATCTCGGAAGTATGGGGCGCCGCTATCCGCTGAATCGCGGTGGCGATGACCTCCTGGGCCATGCGGTTTTTTTCCTCGTCAAGCTTTTCGTTGAATTTCTTTATGATGTTGCCTGATTCCGCCTCGAGTTCCTTGTCGAGCCGGGTAAGCAGCAGCTTTTCAGCCTCCTCCTGGCCAAGGCCCGCGATCTCAAGTAGTTTTTTCTTCTCCTCGTCCATGAGGGTGTGCAGTTCCTCCTCGCTCTGGCGCAATGTTTTCTGGCGTTCCTGGAGTTTCTTGTCCAGGTTCTCCATGTGGTACTCTTTTTTGTTCAAGAGCTCGAACTTCCGTTCGAAAGAGTCCTCCCTTTTATCAAGACGCGCCTCGATCTGCTGCAGGCGCTTCTGTTCGTCCTGTATTTCCTGTTCGAGTTTTTCGCGTTTCCTGAACAGCTCCTCTTTTTGTGCAACCTCGGCTTCTTTCCTGTTGCTTTCCGCGTCTTTATTTGCCTTCTTAATGATTTCTTCAGCGGTTTCGTGTGCGCGGCGGCGTTCGGCCCTTTCCTTGAAAATCACGAGCAGAAGAATTCCGGCGGGAACCAATCCCGCCCCTATGCCGAGGATAAGACTGATAAGGTCAAAATCAAAACCCATGTTATCACCCCTTTCAGGATGCGGATACGGCAAGCGGGATGGAAGGCGTTGCCGCACCGGCTTCCCGCGCAAATGCGCGGATCAGCGGCGAGGAAGGGATTATGGGACTGAAGAACGGGATGGCGGGGTCAGTCGACGTAAACCCGGTAGCATGCGTTTACCTCGGGGCAACGCGATCCGGCATGCCCGCAGGAGCATCGCCCCGGCAACTTCTTGCTGGAATTGTAAATTCGTCGACTCTATACATCCAGACCTCCCGGCGCAAAAGCGCGGGACGGTCGAATTAACCCGCTGAGTTATTCCGTTCGGTCAACCCTTGCCTCGCGTGCGTGCGATTGCAGTTGGTTGTTTCTATATTTATCCGGGGCGGCGGAAGCTTCACCACGCCTTCCGGCGTTGTGCTTCCCGCTTCCCGGCGTGCGGGGGTCTGACTTCGACCCCGTTCCCGAGCGGTGAAAGTATTCAGTCTGCCGCTCGTCCCGATTCCGATCTCCAAAGGAGAATCGGCGTTATTTGTCCGATGTCTCAGAGTTGGACTCGTCGTCGCCGTCTGAGGGAGTTTCCTCTTCGTCCAGGAGCCGGATCGAAGTGACCCTGATAAGCGGGGTCTCCCAGCCCTTGATTTTGTCGACCTTTCCGGTGATCACGACCCGCCGGAAAAGGTATTTGCCGAGTTTAATAGTCGCAGGCTTACCACTCTTGAGGTAGTAAACGATTTCATCGCCTTTCAAGAGCTTGAACCCGCCTGGCGGCGGAAACAGGAGCAATCCCACGTCGTCTATGCGCCCGATATATTCCTTCACGGGCGCGGGCGGCTCCTTGGCTTTTTCCAACTCCTTGCGCGCGGCCTCGAGCCTGGCCCTGTACTCGGATATCAACTTTTCGCGAGTAGGCTGCTCGGGTTCGGGCGCGCGACGGCTTGCCGCAACCCATTGGTCCAGGATGCGCCGCACTTCATCAAGGTCTTTTCTGTCAAGGGCCGAATCAAGACGTCTGCGGAATTCAGCGTCATCTTGAGGCGTTTTCTGCGTGGCCCGCGGTTTTGCTCGCTCGACCTTTTTTGGCGGCTTTGTCGGTTTTATCGGGACAGGTTTGGCTCGTGCGGTTTTCAAAAGCTGAACGTGGCGGGTAGATATATACGCGGCAGCCCTCTTGTGTCCCCTGATAATATACCAGGACTGTTTGCTGCCGGTGATAATGACCCGGTCGTCCTCGAAAGCTTTACCGAGAGATTTATCCAGCGGGGTCGTGCCCGAACGCAGGTCGACCCGGTTGTGAGTCACTTTGCCGACTTTATTTCCCGATTTATCCGTTTCCCGGACTTCGACATAACGCTGCGGAATATAAAGCGGAATCTCTTCAGGAATGCGTATCTTGTACCATTTCCCCTCTTGCGCAAGTACTGTTACGATTCTTCCGCGTTTGAGCTGTCCAATGGCTTTATAGTCCAGGTCCGGACCAGAGCGAACATTGGCAACTTTATCCTCACTGACGTTGATTTTGCCGCTCTGGGGAAAATCCTGACCGTAGGCGGAAGTAACCAGCGCGCAGAGGAGAAGCAGACTGAGCAAAAATTGCGCGAACGTCATCTTCTTCCCCTCAAGTGGTACAATCGGCCGCAATGCGGCCTTGAAAAAGCCACATCCTGAGAAATCCTGTTGCCTCCTTTCTAATATGCAAAGGCTTCTATGCCTTGATGCGATTTCAGGTATAAGCGCTTGCCTGTAAGGCAGCGTCTAATGAACACAAGATTATTATAGCTAACATAATATGAATGTCAATCACGAATTACAGTTTTTGCCGTATCTGGCGGCTTACCGGGTTCCTTACCCCAACAGAGCTATAACATTGCGGATTTCGGATTTCGGATTCCGAATTGTTGTTGTTCGGTTCTTCAGGTGATCGGTTTTTCAGTTCTTTATTTTTAACCGGATAACCGACCAACCGAATAACCGAACAACCATTTTTGGCTTTGTATTTCGTTTTTCAGAATGCTAAAATCCGCTTTTCTTTTTCCAGGGACTTTTCCGGGGAGCGGTCTGATGAATTCTGCTGATTTTCACCGCGAGCTTGCGCGGCACCTCGAAAGCGGCGTTACAGTCGTCGTGGCGGCGGTGATTGCCACGCACGGGTCGAGTCCGGGCAAACCGGGCCAGAAAATGGGCATAACCTCGAGCGGGAAGACGTTCGGCACAGCCGGCGGGGGCGGGCTGGAGCAGGCCATACTTGCCGATGCGGAAACCGTGATGCGCACCGGGGAAGCCGTGGTCAAGCGCTACAGCATGACGCCGAAAGAGTCGGGAGGGCTCGGCATGCTTTGCGGCGGGGAGGCGGAAGTCGTGATCGAGCGGATAGGCGGGACAGAGCAGATTGTACTGATCGGCGGAGGTCATATAGCTGAAATCCTGGCTGAGATTACACAGGCCATTGGGAAAGCTGTGCAGATTGTTGATTCAAGGCCTGAATATGCAAACGCAGAAAGATTCCCAAGGGCTTCAGCGGTGCACAATATTGATCCTTCATCACCGGAACTGTCCGAGCTGCTGCCCGAGGGCGCGCCGATAGTTATCCTTACCCACAGCCACGCTCTTGACGAGGCTGCGCTGAAAAACGTGCTCGGTTTCGCCACCGGTTACGTGGGAATGATCGGGAGTAAAAAGAAAGTCGGCACGATTTTCAAACGTCTGGAAGAGGAGGGGGTGCCGCGGGAGAAACTTGATAAGGTCCATTCTCCCATCGGGCTCGATATCGGCGCTGTGACGCCGGGAGAAATCGCCCTCGCCATCCTTGCGGAAATTGTCGGGTATGAGCGCAAATCCGAATAGCATGAAAAAATTCCTGGATAAACTCGACCCCGTACTGGTCCGCGGCGCAGGCGACGTGGCGACGGGCGTTGCCCATCGGCTCTTCCATGCAGGATTTAAAGTAGTCTGTACCGAAATCGAAAAACCGCTTACCGTCCGCAGGGCAGTGGCATTCTCGGAGGCGGTTTACGAAGGACGTCACACGGTCGAAGGTGTTGAGGCAAGGCGCCGCGCCATCGACGAAGTACACAAAGCATTCGCCGACGGCGTTGTTCCGGTGGTGGTCGATCCTGATACGAAAATCCTGGAGGCGATGAGTTTTCTTGCGCTTGTCGACGCCAGGATGACTAAAAGGCCAGTTTCACCGGAAGATGCTCCGGTCGTTATCGGGCTGGGGCCGGGATTCACTGCCGGTGAGAACTGCCATGCCTGGGTCGAAACGCTTCGCGGCCACAACCTTGGGCGGGTCGGTTACAGCGGCTGCGCAATTGCCGATACAGGTGTTCCGGGGGAGCGCGGCGGTTTCACAGATGAACGCGTTTTGAGAGCGCCCTCGGACGGAGTTTTCGAAGCTGTTGCCGAAATCGGCGACCGGGTCGAGGCAGGCGTTACGGTTGCCAGGGTTGGAGATTCTCCGGTCGAGGCAAGGATTGGCGGATATGTACGCGGCATGCTGCACGGCGGCCTGAAAGTAACGAAAGGGCTGAAGGTGGGCGATATTGATGCCGCGGCCGAGCATGCACACTGTTTTACGATTTCGGACCGGGCGAATGCAATCGCAGGCGGTGTCCTTGAAGCTGTTCTAAGACTGGGAGTTGTGAAGACTGGCGGAACATAATCTGGCAATTACGGGTTTATTTGTTGTGTGATTCGTGGCACCAGGCAGGCATTTTTCGGCAAAACGGCAAATACTACTTACTCAAGTTGACTGCGTTTTGATGAGAATGCGAAAAAGCTGTCAGCATTCAGCTATCAGCTTTCAGCTTAAGACGAAATACCATAACGAAATAAGACATTTCCTTTTTTGCTGAATGCTGATGGCTGAAAGCTGAAAGCTCATTGCCCGCCTTTCAGCCTGAGATGTAACTTGCTAAATATCGCGGGATTATGTAAAAGTCAGTCAACCTCAATACATAACATATTCCTAAGTAAAGGCTTGACAGTACTGACATGTTGTGCTAGATTGCAATCGAGGGAAAAAGGCGGAATTTTTTTTCACATTTTAGCCATTTTTTTGTAAAGCTACTCCCATTTAACGTCGATAAAACGAATGGAGGATTGGTAGCCGCCGATGCTCCAGCTATAACGCATTGTGGGAAAAGGAGTTCCGCTCGCACCCCGATTTCACGGAGGAAACGACATGGATATCACGGGCCCAACCGGAGTTGGTGGCGCTGGACCTGTTGACCCTCGCAAGCGGGTAGGACGTGCCGAGAGCACTGAGAAGCCTGCCGAGGTTTCCGCGCCTCGCTCCGCAGACAAGGTGGAGATATCGAGCGGGACCGAAGCGCCCGACAAGGCGGCGTATGTCGAACGGCTCCGCGAAATGTTGAACGACGTGCCCGATGTAAGGGCCGAGCGCATTGCAGAAATCCGCAAAGAGATTGAAGCCGGTACGTTTGAGACCGACGATAGAATAAACGGAGCGATTGAAAGGCTCCTGGACGAACTGGCGTAACAGCCGCAATATCAGACTCTATAACGCCCGCTTACCTGCGGGCGTTTTTTATTGGAATTTCATGTAATTTTCTGAGTTTACCATTCATGCTTTTACCTCTCCAGATTGCGGTTTTTACTTGTTTCAAGCGCAAAAACCCGATAAAATAATTAATTGTGACTGAAAGCAGGCAGTTAGCTTGAAACTTTGCCAAACGGTGTTGTATAATTCCAGAGGCCAGGTGTGCATTTGTTTGGGAGACGGAGTATACATACAACTGGTGAAATGGGGATTGTAGCACACATGGTCACTGAAACGGCTTCAACGGTATCCAGCCGTACCTGCCTGCCTCAGTCGACCGCACTTCAGCGGGAGATTTCATTATGACGGGCATTCGAGGTTCAGCCCACATGGAAGTACTGATTCGGAAGCTTCCTGCTTTAATTCTAATCGTCGGCTTTTTCGCCTGCATGTTTTCTACCATGCCGGCGGACGCGGGCCAGGCATCGCAGTGGCGCGGGTTTGTCGACGACGATTACATGCGGGACGCGAACTGGCACAACAACAACGCGCCGGATCAGAATGCAGACGAAGCCTTTATCGTTTCCTGGCCGTCCAATCCCGACCCTGTGCTCAGACAGACGGAGCGGATTCGCTTTCTCACTCTTACCAGCGGTACGCTGACCATAACCCCGACAAATGAATTGCAGGTTGATTGGATTCTACGCGGAACGAGCGGAGTTGTATATGGGTTGGTGAGAGGTTTCGGTGACATTTTCCAGGTTACCGGAACTCCGACAGTTGAAGATTTTCTCTACCAGCAGCGTGGAGCAGCTTTTGCAGGAACCTGCACCGTTACGGCAGGGACTTATTTTCGCTGTCTGGACGATTTTACGCAGGGAGGATTTCTTACAACCCTTGACATAGTCGGTGGTGCTACTGTTGATACCGGGAATTTCAGACTTATGGCGTGGGAATTCCTCGATGTACAGGCCGGCGGCGTGCTGCTGATTAATGGCGGCACATACACGATCGACTGGGGCGCCCCCTATACCGACTACTTTCCCGGCTCGACGCTGAAGTTTGTGAACACTTCGGTCGAAATTCCCTTTGCCGATGCCTACGGTTTTCTCGAATCCGACGGCGGGGCGTCCGTGCGGATACCGCTTGCCAGCACGATCCAGAACGATATTACCGCGACCATGGGTTCAAACGTTCAATTAATCGGCTCGACCATAGCGGGCGCGGTGAACACCGACGGCACCAGCTTCGTCGTTTCAAAGGACAACGGCGGTACGAACGACTACGGTTTCTGGGGCACGTGCAACTGGACCGCGCCCGAGGCCGCTTACGATACCGAGCCCGATGAAAGCATATTCCTGATGCCGGGCTCGACCATAACTCTCGACGCCGACGTTACGGTGGCGAACCTGACGGTTAATCCGGGCGCTACTCTCGACCTCAACGGCTATACGCTTACCGTTACCGGAAACGCCGACATCCAGGGCACGGTAAACGGCTCCGCGTCCGGCGGCGGGTTGAATGTCGGCGTCGATTGCTCGATTTCCGGGACATACAACAACTACGGCGGCACTCTCTACGTCGCCGGCGACTGCAGTATTTCGGGAACCTACAACGGACGCAACGGCCTGATGCGGATTGACGGCGCTGCCACCGTTACGGGAACCGGCCTTGTTGACCTGCTTGATTCCTCCATGCTTCAACTGGGAACTGGTATTGCCATTGACGGTACTTTTCGCGCAACAGGCAACAGGCCCGCGGTCACCAACAACGGCGCAGGCAATTACGCCTTCAACGTATCCGCGTCCGGTACCGTGGATATAGCCGGCCTGTCGTTTTTCAATCCCGACACGAACGGAATGGTAATCGCCGACGGGGCGACGATAACCGGTCTGGACGACGTTACGTTCGGATTTATCGGAGCGCCCGGCGTCAACGACGGAACATATCTTCAGATTCTCGACACGAGCCAGACTTATACTTTCGACTACATGTTCTTTGACGACGAGTGCCAGTATAACGTCCGCACCACTAACCCCGGCGTTTCGGTTACCGTTGACGGCTACGACGGTCCGCGCGGCGGGCCGCTTTACGAAAACGACACCGACAGCGGGATGATTGATCCCGGCGGCACGATAAACTGGCTGAACCCGCTCTTCGGCCGCCCGGAGATTGTTTTCCGCAGCCCCGATATCGGCCAGACAAATGTGCCGATTACGACGACTATCATTGTCGAGTTCAGCCGCTGGATGAACCAGAGCACGATTACGAACGTCGATAATAACGAAGCCGCCTCCTCGTACAAGCTGGAAGATTCCGGCGGCGGCTTTATCAACTGCAATATCACGTTTCCGGACAGCGTCCGGGCGATCCTGACTCCGGACGCCTTGCTGACTTCCGGCGAGACTTATACCGTCACGGTCAAGGATACAATCACCGATATTTTCCGCGTCGCCATCCTTCAAAACAGCTGGACATTTACATGTGCTCCTCCAAACCTGCTGACTGTTACGGAGACAGTAATACCGGCGGCGGCCCGGCTCGAGGGAGCCACTTTCCTTGCGCAGCGCCTTGCACTTTCTGCGGGCGCCGCCGGACTGCCGATTGACGTTCTCGATATTACCCTCACCATGAACGGTACGGCCGCCCTTTCGGATATCGCCCTGGTCGAGCTTTACGAAGACACCGACGACGACGGCGACTGGACCGACGAGGGCGCGGCGCTGAACTCCGGGACTTATGCCGCATCGGCGTTGACCCTGACTCTTCCCGCCTTCACCATCGCTCCGGCCGCGACGCGGAACCTGCTCGTCGTATACACGCTTGCCGACCCGGGCGCCGATACGAACCCGAACTCCACGGTCGACGCCGACCTTGCCGGCGTGACGGTCGATCCTTCGAATGCCGTCGGGACGCCGATGCCGATTGCGAGCGACGACTTTACGATCATAACTCCACCGGCGGTTTCAACGACCTATCCCGCCGACATGCAGGTAGGGGTTTTTACCGCAATCACTATCAGCGCGACCTTCAACGAGCCGATGGACCAGACAACCATCGTAAACGTGGACGGCGACCCGGGCGCCGTTTCAAGCTACCGCCTTATACGCGAGTTCGACGGCTCGTTCGTAAACTGCGACCTGTCTTTCTCAGGTTCGGACAAGGCCCAGCTTCTCCCCGACGTCGAGCTCAATTCCTCAGAATGGTACAGAGTTGAGATAGATACGCGGGTTACTGATCTTGCCGGTAACGCTATTCCCGTTTTTTACTCGTGGCGCTTCCAGTGCGGCGCGCCCGGGACATGGGACGGTGAAGTCGATACCCGCTGGACGCTCGGCCAGAACTGGGACACCAACACCGCGCCGGGCCAGAACGACGACGTGCAAATCCCGGCAGCACTAGCCGTGCCCAATAACCCGAACATTAATTTCAATCGGCGTATAAGAAATGCCCTCATGGCCTCGGGCTCGCTGCTGACTTTCAATTCGGCCAGCCAACTCAGGGTCCGGCAGGATTTAATAACGCAGAACGGAGTCGACGGTCCGGGAACCGTGAGTCTGAACGTAAACAACGCCCGGCTCCGGCTGGACGGCAACCTGTTCAACGACGGCAGAATCGTTGTTATCGACGGCAACGATTTAGGCGCCGTATGGTTCGACGGCGGCGGCGTGCTGCAGTTCTGGAGCGGCGCCGGGGTGATTGAAATCCAGTCCGATACCGAAAGAGTTGCGCTTGACCAGAACGCCGTGGTTGAAATGGACAGCAGTCACACCATTATCGGCGGCGAGTTTTACATACGCAATAACGCGACGATGGGCCTGGACCTCGGCGGCTACATGCTCGCTCTCGATTTCTTCGGAGTCAACACCGGGGGACACCTCCTCATCGACGCCGGTGGAACTTTCAACTGCGAGGACGGAACGCTCCGCGTCGCGGGCGTTCCAGTAATCAACGGCACGTTCAACCGCGGTACCGGCACGTTCTACTATTACGGCACGGCGCAGACCATTGTCGATATGACCTATTACGGCCTCAGGTTCGGCGCGGGCGCGGCATATGACATACCCGTCGGGCCGACGCTTGTCGAGGACGATTTTACCATCGACGCTGCAACAACAGTTAACTATGCTGCCTCAACCGGGCTGACCGTAAACGGCGACTGGCGCGACGACGGCACCTTCAACGCCGGCGCTGGATCGGTGAACCTTGGAGGTGCCGGAATAATCGACGCAAACACATTCGGCGCGGGGACGGAGACCTTCAACAACCTGAACATAACCGGTGTCCGCACCCTTTCCGCTGACGATACGATGACCGTCGGCGGCCTGATGGATATTTCCGGGACGTTCAACTCGGGAACGGCGACTACCATCAACGTTATCGCCAGCCAGGTTACGCGTACCGGCGCGGTGAATCCCGACACCGGAACGTGGGTGTACACGGGCGTCGGAAACTTCGCCGATTTCAATGTCTACAACCTGACCACGTCCGGCGACGTTACGATGACAGGCGGTTTCAGCGTGCTGAACGACCTGCTTGTTACCGGCGGCGCGACCCATAACGTGAACGGCCAGACGCTGCCCGTCGGCAACCGGGTAATGATGGATGGCGCAGGCGATACGCTCGATGCTTCAGTGCCCGGGTCCGCGCTTACGGTCGGCGGTGACTGGCTGGACAACGGGTCGTTCGTATACGGCCAGTCCACCGTGACGTTCAACGGCAACACCCTTCTCGACGTTGTCGTGGGCGCCGACGCCGAAGAAACGATGTACGACGTCCGCGTCACCGGCTCGCTGACCGTACAGGTCGGTGACAACCTGAACGTGATAAATCAGATGGACGTTGCCGCGGGCGCCACGCTAAGGCTCGAAAACGATTCGTTCCTGCTGGTAACCGCGCCGAACTTTACCATCGATCCGGCCGCTTCCTTTGCTCCGGAAAACAATTCAACGGTTGTCGTAAGCGGCACCGGTACGATTCCAAACGTTACTTATGAAAACCTTCGCATCGACGGCGACGTTATCCAGACCGGGCCCGTACAGGTTATGGGCGACCTGACGGTTGAAAGCGGCGCAACTTTCGACGTTAACGGCCATGACCTGACCATCCGCGGAGACGTCCAGGTCGACGGTACGCTGGATGCTACCGCCGGCGGCAACATCTTTATCGAGGGCGACTGGGACGCGACGGCGGGCCTCTTCGACGATCTCGACGTGAACGTGATTTTCAACGGCGGCGGAACCACCATAAACAGCCTGCAGGTCGGGGCTGGTACGGAAGTCACCATTGCCAGAGACTCGACCGTTACGGACATTTCCCTCGATAATGCGGCGCTGACTCTCATTAACGGTGCTTCGGTATCGGTAACGACCGATACCACGGTCATCAATGATTCAGCCGTCATATTCGATGATACCAACGGAGCGCCGGACCTGACGATTGCCGGACTGCTTATCGCGACGGATACTGACTTTACCGGCAACGTTGCCCTGACCGCTGCCCGTTATGATATCGCTACAAGCTCTTTCACAGGCAACGCGATTACGATAACTTCGACGGGCGGCGTGGGAAATTCCGATTTCAGCGCCGTTACCGCCACGGCCGCATACTCGATGAATATTAACATTGCCGAGAACCTGAACCTGCTTTCCGGCACCACGATCCGGGTGACCGACCAGATCGGGAACACGTCATGCATGGTAATGGCCGCGGGCGATATGACGCAGGAAAGCGGCGTGCTGATTCAGGCGTCTGCTTCCTATCTCGAATCCGGCCCGGCCCCGGGTGGCGACGCATCCGCTGCGGGCAACGGAGGGGGAGGCGGGGCTTTCTGGGGGCGCGGCGGTAACGCATCCAACGTCGGCGGCGGCGGCGGCACGGGCGCCATCGAGTATCGCGCCAACCCGTTTTTGTTTCTGCAGAAAGGTTCTAAAGGCGGCGACGGAGACGGCGGCGCCCTGGGCGGCCGGGGCGGCGGCGCAATCCGGATTTATTCCGGCGGAGATTATTACTTCGGCGGGACCGTGTCCGCCAGAGGCGGCGACGGCGAGGACGATAATATCGGCGGCGGCGGCGGCGGCGGGTCCGGAGGATATGTTTACGTTAGCATCGTCGGCGATTTTGTACGCACCGGGTCGCTTTTCAACGTACGCGGCGGCCAAGGCGGCAGCATGGGAAACGACCCGCAGGGTGGCGGCGGCGGCGGCGGCGGCCTTATCCACCTGACGTCCAACACCGCAGGGGCAATCACGCCCGAGGAAATAAACGGCGGCGGGCCCTCGTTTACAGAGGGAGTTCTGGGTTTTGGAGGCGGCTACGGAGGGGTCTCTCCGACCAGCCCGTGGGACCCGGAATACCTCGGAACGCAGGGGAACGTAAGGGTTGAGTCCGGCGGGGACTCGGTTACTTACGTAAGCCTGTTCGGCCTTTCCGCGACCGGCTATGACAACGGAATAGTCGTCAAGTGGGGCACCGGCGTCGAAGTCGACAACTGGGGCTTCCATGTTTACCGCTCAACCGACCCCGACACCGGGTATGACAGAATAAACCCGGCGCTGATAATGGGCCTCGGAACGAGCACGTCGGGCGGAAATTATGCTTTCCGCGACCTCACCGTTCTGCCGGATACGACGTATTATTATCTTCTCGAGGACGTGGAGTTCGACGGGGAAAGCATGTTCCACGGTCCCGTCCACGCGATGCTGGCGCCGGGCGGGAGCGACCCCGTCGGCGACCCGGGCACCTACGTGAACATCGGCTCGACCGATGATGAAGGCGGCTACAACCCGCCGGAACCGATTACCGGCATCAACCCGTCGGGCGGGCCCGAAATCGCCCCGAACGTCTTCTTTGTCGCCGACAACGCGGATGGAATTTTTATCGAAATATTCTTCCCCGATTATTCGCTCGTTCAACTTGGCGCTCCGGGCGAGGCGCTCAGGGTTGAAATGCTCGGCCACGGATACGTGTCATCTCTCGGAACGCCCGAACTGCCTGTCCGCCGGCTCGTTCTTACCGCGCCGGAGGCTGCGGACGCGCACCTGACAATGCTCGAGCTTGACTATCGCGATATAATCACCATCGACGAAACCCAGTTGAAACCTCCGGTCTCAATCCAAAAGAATCTGAATGACCCGTCCGTAGGGGAAGGCGCCCGTACCGGCCCGTCCTGGAAGTCGCGAAGAACCATGCGCGGATGGAATACGCTTCGTCCGTCCACGACGGTTACAACCACCGAGATCGAGTTGCCGGATGCATATTTCCCGGCTGAGTCCGCTTCTTCCAAAATGCAGGTCAGAAACGGCAGGCCGTACGTTGAGCTTGCCGCAAACGGGGCACGCTTCAATCCGGCTGAGCGCAAGCTCGAAGTTTATGAGCGCATGCTCCTGCGGCTGAATTTCTCCGGACAGATGCCGCCGCCCGACGACCCCTATCCCGGAGATGAGCCGGGGGCCGTTGCCGCGGCAGACAGCCTTAAGTGTTTCATTTATGAGCCGGGCATCTACCGTATGACCTGGAGCGAGTTCAACTCCAGCGGCATCGACATGTCGTTCGACCCGCGCAACCTCCGATGCTACATAGGCGGCGAGGAGATAGCCATAACGGTGACCGGCGAGGGCGACGGCGTATTCGACCCGGGCGATGAGGTGATATTCTTCGCCGGTCCCTGCGTGGATTTCTATGCCGACGTCAACGTGGCGTTTCTTGTCGCCTCCGACGGGCCCGGCAGACGCTCTGCGACGACTTCGGCCGCGCCTTCGGGCATACCGCTGGCCGGTTCCACGACGTCCGAAACCGTTGTCCAGAAGGACGGCGTTTTCTTCAACGACGGCTCGGTCGGCGTTCCCATGGATGACCGGTGGCTGGGTTATGCCCTGCATCCAAGCTGGTTCCCCACGCTGGACCGCATCATCAACTGCCCGAACGTCGCGTCCGGCTCGCACACCGCGACCCTGCGCGCCGTTTATTACGGAAGCTGGGAAACGCCGGGTATCGACCCCGACCATCTGGTGAACTTCTATATCGGGCCGGGAACGAACTTCATAGGCAATATGACGTGGAAGGCCAGGACATATAAGACCGCGGATATTCAGTTCGACCAGTCCATCCTTACAAGCGGCGTGAACATGGTGCGAAGCGAAGTTACTCTTCTTCCGGGCGCGGATTCGGATTTCCTTTACCATGTCCGGTACGAACTGACGTACCGGCGGTCATGGGTGCCCGAAAGCGATTCATTCATCGGGTCGACGGACCAGGCCGGGACGCATGAGCTGTCCGGCTTTTCGGCCATGCCGCTTGCGTATGACGTGAGCGATCCGATTAATCCCGTTACACTGACCGGCGGAACCTTTTCGTCCGGCGCATTCCGGTTCGACGCCGTGGACGGTCGCCGTTACGCAATCGCCGCGGGGGCGGGTATTCGCACTCCGGCCTGGGCCGTGAACAGCCCGAGCACCATCGGCTCCAGGGCGAACGCGTATGACATGCTCATCATAACTCACGGGGATTTCCGCGCCCCGGCCGAAGATCTTGCGGAGCACCGCCGGACTTTTGACAACATCAGCGTGCTTGTCGCCGACGTGGAAGACGTTTACGACGAATTCAGCCACGGCCGCAAGTCACCCGACGGCATCTATGCATGCATAGCACGGGCGGTGAACGAATGGGCTTCACCGCCAAAGGGCGTGCTTCTTATCGGCGATGCGTCCCCTGATCCGAGAGACAGGTATTCGGGCTCGGATGACTTTATACCGACCTATTTTATCGACGGGGATATCGGCTACTCGGCCAGCGATGCGATTTACGCGGCGGTCTGCCCGGATTCGGATAACCCGGCCGTCGGTCTGGGCAGGATTCCCTGCCGGAATTTGATATTAGCGGACACGGCCGTTCAAAAAATAATCGCGTATGATTTGAGCGCGCCTCCGGGCGATTGGCGCAAACGCGTCGTGCTGACAGCCGACGATGAGGATTACGGTTCGGAATATAACGATTATGCAACGATATCCGACAGGTTCACCATTCATATCCCGTTGGACTATACGGTGGACAAGATATATCTGTTTAATCCCAGCGGTCCGGCATTAACCCACGCCAAGATCGCGCAGGCTTTCAACAGCGGGGCCGCAATGTTCAACTTCGCCGGCCATGGCGACCGCCAGCGCTGGGCGAGTGAGGACATTTTCAACGTCGACGATATGATGTTTATGCCCTCGCTCTGGAAGCAGCCGTTTGTCGTCGTTTCCGACTGCCTTACCGCCGGCTTCGATCATCCGTTTACGATCAGCCTCGGCGAGTGGATGTTACTGCGCGGCGACGCGGGCGCGATTGCGGTCTTCGGCTCGGCGGGACTTACCGGCTCTACGGGACAGTTCATGCTGAACGAAGAGATTTACCGCGCGGCCTACGTGGATGGAGTGGAAACGTTCGGTGATATCACGCGCATTGCCAAGCAGGTGGTTATCAGTACGCCCGGCGGCGGCAGCGACGCCGTCTGGACTTACGTGCTCCTCGGCGACCCGATGCAGAAGCTCGTGCGGTAAGAAAGTATGAAGTATGAAGTATGAAGGATGAAAGAAGAAAGTATGAAGTATGAAGTATGAAGGATGAAAGAAGAAAGGATGAAGTATGAAGGATGAAAATTGGTAGAAGTACCGAGAACCAAGTACCGAGTACCGAATATCGAGTAACGAGTAACGAGTAACGAGAAACGAGTAACGAGTAACGAGTAACGAGTAACGAGAAACGAGTAACGAGTAACGAGTAACGAGAAACGAGAAACGAGAAACGAGTAACGAGTAACGAGTAACGAGTAACGAGTAACGAGTAACGAGTAACGAGAAACGAGTAACGAGTAACGAG
>SOJX01000088.1 GCA_004376375.1 Planctomycetota bacterium | reverse complement strand
ACCGCCGGCGGACCAGGAACCGCTGGCGGACCAGGAACCGCCGGCGGACAAGGAACCGCCTGCGGAAGACCCGGGCCAGTTCCCGATGGCCCAGGACCCGCCCGGGGATCCGCCGTTCTAAGCATCGCGCGTCATGCGTCAAATAATATGGTTCATTCTGACACTTGATGCTCGACGCTCGACCCTCGAGGCAATAAGGGGAAATAATGGCGAAACGATATACAAAGTTCAGCGACAAGGGAAGGTGCCGGTTCTGCCGCTCCAAAACGAAGGCTATCGACTACAAGAATATCGACAGCCTCAAGCGGCTTTGCACCACGCAGGGAAAGATGTTTTCGCGCAAGCGTTCCGGGAACTGCGCGCGGCATCAGCGGCAGGCCATGGTGGCCATCAAGCGCGCGCGTTACATAGCGCTCCTTCCCTACACGGGATAAGAAGTACTGAGTACCGAGTATCGAGTACCGAGTTTCGAGTAACGAGTAACGAGTAACGAGTAACGGGTAACGAGAACCGATTATCGAGGGAGGCCAAAGTGCAGGTCTTGCTCAGACGAAACGTTGAGAAACTGGGGCGGATCGGCGACATAGTCGAGGTGAAGCCGGGGTATGCCCGCAATTACCTATTACCCCAAGGTATCGCCGTAACGGCGACCGAGGCCAATATCAAGCGGCTGGAGCGGGAAAAGACTATCCTGCTCGCACATGAGGAGAAAAAGCGCCAGACGTGGCAGGCATATGCCGACACGCTCAAGACGACCGAGCTTTACGTCGAGATGCAGGCGACTGAAGAGGGGCGCCTTTACGGCTCCGTATCTCCCGCCATAATTGCCGAGGCGGCAAGTGCCGAGGGGATTCCGCTTGAGGCGAAAATGGTGCTGATAGATATCCCGATGCGGGAACTGGGCACGTACGAGGTCCGGTTCCGCCTCCACTTCGATGTCGAAACGACCGGGAAGGTTCTTATTGTTGAAAAGCGCGAGGGTGAAACCCTTACGCCTGAGGCCGAAAAACTTACAGTTGCAGTGGGCGAGGAAAAAGAGGAAAAAAGGGAAGAAGAGGCGCAAGAGGTGAAAGAGGCGGAAGAAAAGAGCGAAGTGCCGCCCGACACCGGGGAAACCGGGAAAAATTAAAATTGCAGATTTCAGATTGCGGATTTCAGATTCAGAGAAATCCCAAATCCGAAATCCCAAATCCGAAATCGAGAGGGGGGTTTCATGCCTGAAGAATCATTCGACGAACTGATTTCACCGAGAGACCTGGATGCCGAGCGCGCGGTCCTGGGCGCGATGGTGCTTGAGAACGACACCATCGACGAGATTGTGGGGATCGTGAAGCTTCGCGCAGACGATTTCTTCGACCCGCACCACCAGACGCTTTTCACGACTATCATAACGCTTCGCGACAGGATCAAGGTCGTGGATGTGCTGACGCTCAAGAATGAGCTTGAAAAAGAGGACCCGGACGACGATGTCAAGAAGTGGGAGGAAAGGCCGAAGAAAAGCCTTCTCGAGCAGGTCGGCGGCACCGCCTATCTGGCCGAGATTCTGGATTCAAGCCCTCACGCCGCAAACGCGGCGCATCACGCCACGATTGTAAGAAACCTGGCGGTCCAGCGGCGGATTATCAAGGTCGGCAAGGATATTATCGAGAAGGCGAAAAGGCCCCCCGGTTCCGCGGAGGATGTGCTCGAGTATGCGGAAAAATCCGTCCTGGAAATCTCGCGCGAGCATGAATCCGAGATTGTTCAGATCAAAGACGTCGTTTACAGGGTTTTCCGCGACCTTGAACACCTTCATAAGGATGGTCGTGAACGCACCGGACTTTTGACCGGGACCCGCTTCCAGCGTCTGGATGAGATAACAAACGGCTTTTCACCCGGCCACTTGATTGTTCTCGCGGCCCGTCCCGGTGTCGGGAAGACGACTCTCGCGCTTAACTTTATGCAGGAAATCGGTGTTACCCGCTCGCATAGAATCGCGATGTTCAGCCTTGAGATGGACCAGAACGCGCTCGTCGAAAGGCTTCTTGCCGATAAAGCCAAGGTGAATGCCACTCATATCAAGACCGGCAGGATAAGCTCGGAAGAGTTAAACAGGCTACAGGAAGTTACCGCTGAAATATACAAAGCAGAGATTTATATTGACGATACAAGCTATTTGACTCCAATGGATGTCCGCCGCAAGGCGCGCCGCCTGAAAAATCAACATGACATTGAAATGATAATCATCGATTATCTGCAATTGATGTCAGCCAAGGACCGTACGGTTTCTTCCCGGCAGGAAGAAATTGCAAATATAACACGTTCTCTGAAAAACCTGGCAAAAGAACTCAGTATACCCATATTGGCTATCGCCCAGCTTCGCCGGTCTGCTGAGGATCGCGATGAGAGAGGCCCTCGCATGTCGGATTTACGCGAATCAGGTGCAATCGAACAGGATGCCGATATCGTAATGCTTCTTCATAGACTGGAGACCGAAGGCAATTTCGCGCTTTATGTAGCCAAGAATCGACATGGACGGATAGGTACAAGGAACCTGTATTTTGTTGCGGAACATTTATCATTTGAAGAGTTAGCTCGTGATGACCGTCCGGGGTTTGTTGACGGTGGTGATTTTGACGCCGGGGCAGGTGGAGCCGGAAATGAGGAACAACCTTTTTAATCTGCTTCGGGAAACATAAGAAGACCTGGAAAAAATGTATAAATTCACTTCAAATGTCCTGTTCGTGATTTTCTTCCTGTTTATTTCGTTAACAGTTGCGGCAGCGGGCGAGCGTCGCGCGCCCCTTGTCAAGAATATCGAAATCGGCAGGCTCGAGGGCGGCGACCCGGACGAGCGCGACACCGTTCTGAGCGATATCCTGCGCACTATCCAGACCAAACCGGGTACCAGGCTCGATCTGCCGATATGGAACGATGACATCCGCCGCCTGGCCAGGCTTTCCCTTTATACCGTCTCCGCCCGGATAGTGCCCATCGGGCCTGACGCGGTAAAGCTGGTCTTCGACGTCAGGGTCCGACAGATTCTACGCGAGATAATTCTTGAAGGCGTGAGCTGGACCGAGCAGGAAGATCTTCTAAGCGAGCTTCCCGTGGCGGTGGGTGATGCCGTGCGCCTCGATAAACCGCAGCTGAGGCATTTCAGGCGGGTCGTGCAGCGCCACTTCGCCGAGCTCGGCTTCCTCCTTTGCGGTGCAGAGGTTTCGACCGAGGAAAAAGGAGAAGGGCTTGCCCTGAAAATAAGCGTCCGTAAAGGGCCGCACATAATCAACCGCTGGATTGAGTTCGTCGGCAGAAAATTCTATTCCCGCTATGAGCTCCTGCGCCTGCTCACCAACCGCGAGCGGACCGCCGCCTCCTTCCTGAAGTTCTGGGAAGACCAGTATTTTCAGCGCGATGCCCTCGACGACGACCTTCATCGCATTCGGACGAAATATCTTGCGGACGGCTACCTGGACGCGCGCGTCGTTCGCGAAAGCGTCCGTATCGATCCCGCGTCCGGCGACTGCAGGATAACCATTCGTATCGACGAGGGGCCGCGATACCGCATCGCAGGGGTTGCGATTCAGGGGAACAGGGCGTTTACATCAGAAGAACTCGAGAAGCTCCTCAAGGCCCAAAAAGGGTCCTACTACGACCATGAAATCGTGACCGGTGACATTGACCGGCTCAAGGATTTCTACTACCGCCACGCCTACGCCGAGTCGGAGGTGGACCTCAAGCGCCGCTCGCTCAAGGCGGGCGAGGTGACGCTTATCTTCAGCATTACCGAGAACCTTCAGATCACTCTCGATGAAATCGAAATCCGCGGCAACACGCGTACAAGGGAAAAGGTTATCCGCCGCGAGCTTTCAATCTATCCGGACGAGCTTTACGACAGCGTCGAGGAGCGGCGCTCCAGAAGCCGCCTCTACGCTACCGGGCTTTTCAGCCGGG
Source organism: Planctomycetota bacterium (assembly GCA_004376375.1). GTDB lineage: Bacteria > Planctomycetota > E44-bin39 > E44-bin39 > E44-bin39 > E44-bin39. The sequence continues at coordinate 15,898 of SOJX01000088.1, read as the reverse complement.
TAAGGTTTATCCGAAAACCCGGCTCGGCGAAGGACAGGAGACGCCTGGTTATCGAGGTCGACGAGGAGAAGACGACGGGCCAGTGGGCCTTCGGGTTTGCCGTTTCGGGCTCAAACGGGCTCTCGGGAACCTTTTCGTTCCAGCAGAGGAACTTCGACCCCTGGGACACCCCCAGGAGCGTCAAGGATTTCTTTCTCATGCGTTGTTTCAAGGGGGGCGGGCAGTCGCTTTCCTTCAATTTCTCCCCCGGCAGGAGGTACGACAATTTCTACCTCCGGTGGGACAATCCGCACGTCTTCGATTCGGATTTCGGCCTTGCCACGGCGCTGCGCGTCAACGAATTCCGCGACCGCGACTATGAGCGGTTCAGCACCGGAATTGAGCTTGACCTGAGGCGCAGGATTGTGAAAGATTATACCGTTGGGGTGAGGGCCAGGCTCGATGAGGTCTTCATCAGGGACGTGGATATAGATGCGCCCGACGCGGCCTTCGACGTCGAGGGCCGCAGCATTGTCAGCGCGATGGGGCCGTACTTCGGCGTCAAGAAAGTCGAGCGGGACAGGAACCGCCTGAACTACGGCGGCTACCAGATGGCGGTCGGCTATGAGTTTGCCGGGAATGCCCTGGGCGGGGACGTCGACTTTTCCAGGGCCACGATGGGAGCCCAGACATTTACCTGCCTTTACAGGCGCGGCAGGGATTACAAAGTAGTACTCTCGACCCGCTGGCGCGCGGGATGGATCGAAGCCAACGGGAGCAGCGATTTTGTTCCGATTTTCGAGCGGTTTTTCCTCGGCGGGCACAGCTCGCTCAGAGGTTTCGATTTCCGCCGCGTCGGGCCGAAACAGTACGACGAGGCAATCGGCGGGAATTTCTATACTTCGGCTTCCGCTGAAATGACCGTGCCGTTTCTCTATGAAGCCGCGGGCAATATTATGCGGCTCGCTTTTTTCACCGATGCCGGAAACATCGCCGAGGACCTTAATGCCTTTGAAACCAACGAATGGCGGCTTTCGGCCGGCGTGGGACTGCGCCTTCGGTTCGGCGCGCATCCGTTGCTCGCGCCCGTCATTTCGTTCGATTACGCGGTCCCGATTTTCAAGGAACGCGGCGACGACAGGCGCTCGTTCAGCTTCGTGCTGCTTTCGCAATACTTTTAGAAAGGATATAAGGTATGATTACATGTGAACGGAAAAAGTTTCAGTTGCTGGCCGGCTTTCTTGCAGGAGCGGTGCTGTTCGGCGTCGTGGCATATATTGCCGCGGGCATGAGCGCCACTTCCGCGGCCGCCGGCAACTCGAATCAGCTTCGTATCGGAATTGTGAACCTACAGACCGTGATGGTGAAATACGAAAGGTCCCGCATCTTCCGGGAAAAGTGGGAAACCAAGGCCAAGGAAATGACACAGTCGTTTCTGGCGCAGGAAAAAAAGATTTCCGAGAAAACGCGCGAGCTGGAGCACACGCTTCGAACGACCGAGCGGTACGCGCAGCTCTACCGCGAGATCGAGCTTATGCGCCGGCAGCTGGAGTTCGACAGGGATTTCCTCGGGAAGCAGCACCTCGCAAGCGGGGAGCAGGTCCAGCGTGAAATATTCGCAGAAATAGAGGCCGCGGTGAACAACCACGCCTCGAAGGAGGGCTTTTCAGCGGTTTTCATGGCACAGGAGCTGCCGGAAGAGGTGCGCGACAAGGTCGAGCTGAGTTCGTATTTCCAGGCCGTGATGTATTACGATAAATCCGTCGATATCTCAGACGCCATAGCGGAGCGCCTGAATGCGGCCGCGGGTACGCAGCCGCCCTCCAAGGATGACAAGGAAAAACCGCGATAGGAAATTATGAATTATGAAGAATGAAAAAAGTATTTTATAATTCATCATTCATCATTCATAATTCATTTGGGGTGGTGCATGACGCGTGACGTAAAATACACGGTTCGTGAACTGGCTGAGGCCGTCGGGGGCGAAATCATCGGTGACCCCGAGCGGGCGGTGACCGGGATCGCCACGCTCGAGTCCGCCGGGGACGGCGACGTATCGTTCTGCGTGGCGCCGAAATATCTTCCGCTTCTGGCCCAGACAAAGGCGGGCGCGGTGATTGTTCCCAAAACCCTTCGGATACCGGATACATCCCCCGACCGTATCGCCGTTGCGAAGATTGACGAGGCGTTCAATACGATTTCCGAGATGTTTATTCCCGATTATTCCAGGCATATGAGCGGCATACATCCTTCAGCGGTCGTCGATTCGACCGCCGACCTCGCGCCCGACGTTGCCCTCGGGCCCGGCGTGACAGTAAGTTCGCAGGCGCGTATTGGCGCGGGAACCCGCATCCTCGGCGGATCTTACCTCGGCCACGAAGTCAGCGTCGGCGCCGATTGCTTAATTCACCCGAACGTGACGCTTCTCGACCGGGTGGTTGTCGGCGACAGGGTGGTGATACATTCCGGTACGGTCGTCGGCTCCGACGGTTTCGGCTTTACGCGTGAAGCGCCCGGTCACCCGAAACAGCGCCAGCTCGGCATCGTGGAAATCGGCGACGACGTTGAAATCGGGGCGTGTTGCACGATTGACCGCGCGAGACTGGAGAAAACTTCCATAGGCCGTGGAACAAAGCTTGACAACCTTGTTCACGTGGCTCATAATGTCCGTATTGGGGAAAATTGCTTTATCGTCGCGCAGGTGGGCATTGCAGGCAGTACCGTTATCGGTAATAATGTAATACTTGCGGGCCAGGCCGGCGTGGACAGCCACCTGACAATCGGCGACGATATAATCATAGCCGGCCGCTCCGGGGTGACGAAAAACCTGTCGGAGCCGGGGAAATACGCGGGTTATCCTGCGCGCAGGAAAGGCGACGAGGACAGGCGGCGCGCCCTGACGTGGCGCCTGCCCAAGATGATCGACCGCCTGCGCGAGCTTGAAAAGAGAGTTTCCGAGCTTGAAAGTGAAGCAGAAAACGATCGGCCGTCCGGCGACGCTTGAGGGAGTCGGTATCCATTTCGGAAACGAGGTCCAGCTCCATCTCAAGCCCGCCGACAAAGACACCGGCATAGTGTTCATCCGGACCGACCTGCCCGGCGCGCCCAGGGTGCCGGCAAGGCTTGAGTTTACAAGACGCGAGGACCGCAGGACCGTCATTAAGAAAGGCGAGGCTGAGGTTTATACGGTCGAGCACCTGCTTGCAGCCGCGAACGCGGTCGGGGTCGACAACCTCGAGGTCGAGATAAACGGCAACGAGCCCCCCGCCTTCGACGGTTCTTCGGGCGAGTACGTAAAGGCCATTATGGACGCGGGGATTGTCGACCTGGGAACTCCGCGGAACGAGTTCACGGTAATACAGCCGATTGCGGTAAGTGAGGGCGGCGCGACAATCGTCGCCATGCCGTCGGAGGGCCCCGGCCTGACGATATCCTACACGCTGAACTACGATAACAATACGCCGATACCGTCCCAGTATCTTACGGTGAACATTTCCGAAGAGACGTTTCAGAGCGAGCTTGCCCGCGCGCGGACCTTTGTTCTGCAGGAGAAGGCCGAGGCGCTTCTCGAGGCGGGTTACGGCAAGGGCGCGAATTATGACAACACGCTCGTTATCGACAGCAACGGTGATGTCGTAAACAACAAACTGCGCTTCGAGGACGAATTCGTCCGGCACAAGATTCTCGATCTCGTCGGCGACCTGATGCTTACCGGTTTTAACATTAATGCGCATATCGTCGCCATGCGCTCGGGACACCGGATGAACATTAAGATGGGCGAGCGGCTTATCGACGCCGCCCGCGAGAGGGAACTCAGAAAAAAGAAAACGCTTTTCGGCGCGACCACGATGGATATCAGGCAGATCGAGAAAATCCTGCCGCACCGGTATCCGTTTCTAATGGTCGACCGGATTGTCGCGCTGGAGGGCGACGAGAAAGTCGTCGGGATAAAGAACGTCACGATAAACGAGCCGTATTTCGCCGGCCATTTCCCGGGCCGGCCCGTGATGCCCGCGGTGATGCAGATAGAGGCGATGGCCCAGGTCGCGGGCGCGCTCCTTTTGACGAAGAAGGAGAATCTCAACAAGCTCGCCTTTATCCTGTCAATCGACGAGGCAAAATTCCGAAAGGTTGTTACGCCCGGCGACCAGCTGGTTCTGGAGGCAAAGCCGATCCGTATCCGCTCGCGAATGTCCGCGGTGGAGACCAGGGTTCTGGTCGACGGTGAGGTTGTAAGCGAGGCGAAAATCAAGTTCATGCTCATAGACAGCAATTGATGAAGTGAGAGGCTGAGTGACTGGCGGCAGATATAGAGCAGCGGGTGGTGCGACAGTGATATCGCCCGATTCTGTTCGCTGACCGTAGACACTCGAGAGAAGGAGATTTACCCGTGAAGATCCACAAACTTGCCGACGTGCATCCGAAGGCGAAAGTCGCGGACGACGTCGTCGTGGGGCCGTTCTCCCTTATCGGCGAGAACGTAACCATCGGCGGCGGTACCGTCATCCACAACGGTGTTACGATTATCGGGAATACCGAAATCGGAAAGAACAACATAGTATTTCCCGGTACCGTCCTGGGCAGCCAGCCTCAGGACAAGAAGTACGAGGGAGAGCCGACGCGCCTTCAGATCGGCGACAACAACGTTATCAGGGAATGCGTGACCATTAACCTCGGCACTGAGAAGGGGGCACGCGTAACGAAGATAGGAAACGCCTGCCTGCTTATGGCATGCTGCCATATCGCCCACGACTGCACGCTCGGCGATTCCGTCACCATGGCAAACGGAGTTCTGCTCGGCGGTCACGTTGTGGTTGAGGACGACGTGACTTTCGGCGGACTCGCCGCCGTTCATCATTACGTCACGCTCGGGAAGTTGAGTTTCGTTGGCGGCCTTACGCGCGTCGCGCAGGATGTTCCTCCTTTCATGACCGTTGAGGGAAACCCCTCGAAAGTGTGGTTCCCGAACAAGATCGGGCTCGAGCGCCACGGCGTTTCCGCCGAAAGCATCGATGCCCTGAAACAGGCGCACAAAATCCTGTTCCGCAAGGGCGGCACGCGGGCGGAAGCTGTAAAAGAAATCAAAGAAAAGGGATTGACGACGCCTGAGATAGAGTATCTTATTGAATTCCTGAACAGGTCAGCCAACGGGCGGAACCGGCGCATGCAGGAGCCCGCCTGATGTCGGTCCTCAATACCGCGGTTATCGGCGTAGGCCATCTCGGCCGGCACCACGCCCGGGTTTATTCTTCCCTTCCCGGATGCAGGCTCATCGGAGTCGTCGACCCGGACGCCGAACGGGCCGCCGAGATTGCGGCAAAACACGGCGCTGAAACTTTCGCCACCCATCGCGACCTGATCGGGCAAGTCGACGCGGTCTCTATTGCCGCTCCCACTTCCAACCACCATGAAATCGCCCTCGACATGCTCGGCGCCGGCGTGCACGTGCTTGTTGAAAAACCGATTACCAAAACCCTGGCCGAAGCGGACGAGCTTGTAACCGCGGCCGGCGAGCGCGGGCTGAAACTCGCCGTCGGCCACATCGAGCGCTTCAATCCGGCCGTCGTCGCCGCGGTCAAACACATTACCAACCCGCGTTTTATCGAGGCCGACCGAATCAGCCCGTTTTCCTTCCGTTCCGTCGACATCAGCGTCGTGCACGACCTGATGATCCACGACATCGACCTGCTCCTTCATTTCGTTGACTCGGACGTGGCGGAGGTCCAGGCGCTCGGCGTCGGCGTCCTCACGACTTCCGAAGATATCGCCAACGCGCGCCTGGTGTTTGAAAACGGGTGCATAGCCTATGCGAAGGCGAGCCGCGTTTCGATGAAGCAGCTCAGAAAGATACGCCTGTTCCAGCGCGACGCGTACTTGTCGATGGACTTTGTGAAAAAGGAGGCCGTGCTTTTCCGCAAATCGCCCGATTTCGACCCGTCCAAGGTCGATATAGCGTCGATGGCTTCCGGCGGGATCGCGGAGCTGACTAAGCTGGTATTTTCAAAATTCCTTACGCGCGAAGTTTTGCCGATGGACGAGGAAGACCAGCTCGAAGCCGAGCTAGGCGATTTCGTTGACGCGATCCGGGACGACCATCCGCCTGCGGTCACGGGCGCACACGGGCGGCGCGCGCTCGCCACGGCAGAGCGCATCGTTGCCGCAATCGCGGCCCACTCATGGGAATGATCCGTAATAAGCGAAAAATTATAATCATCGCGGGGGAGTCGTCCGGCGATATGCACGGGGCCGGCCTGGTCCGTGCGGTGAAGGAGATAGACCCGGACATCCGCTTCCTCGGCATCGGCGGCCCGAAAATGGAAGCGGCCGGCGTCGAGCTTTTCTGGGACGTGACGCGCCAGGCCGCGATAGGAATTTTCGAGGTCGCCTTCGCGCTGCCGCGTCTGATTTCGCTCGCGCTTGAGACGATCCGGCGCATCCGCGCAATCCGGCCCAACCTGGTTATCATGATCGATTATCCCGACTTCAACCTCGGCGTCGCCAAGCGGCTCGACATCCGTTCGATTCCGATTATTTATTATGTCTCGCCGCAGGTCTGGGCGTGGCGGCGGTACCGCATAAACACTATCGCGCGCCGCATTGCGAAGATACTTGTTTTTTTCGATTTCGAGCGCGAGATGTACGAGCGTTTTGGAATCGACGCCGAGTTCGTCGGCCATCCCCTGGTTGATGAATTGAGCCATGTCGAGCCCGATCCGGACTTCAGGAAAAACGCGGGCATTCCGGGGGAGGGGAGGCTGATTGGCCTTCTCCCCGGCAGCCGCGACAAGGAGTTCAAGAGGCTGTGGCCGCTCGAGCGCGATGCTGCGAAGATTATCCGCGCGAAATATCCCGACGCAAATTTCTGCCTCGGACTCGCGCCGGGGTTGAATAAGAAAATGGTCGAGGCCGCGAAACGGGAAGCGCCTGATTATATTACTTTTGTTGAAGGTAAAACACACCAGCTGATGCAGGCCGCCGACTGCATGATTATCGCAAGCGGGACCGCGACCGTGGAAGCGGCCTTTTTCGGGACGCCGATGGTCATGGTCTACAAGGTGAATACGCTGACGTGGCTTACTCTGATTCTGCTTATCAAGATAAAGACATACGCGATGTGCAACATCATCGCCGGGAAAAGAATTATACCGGAGCGGGTTCAGTGGGAAGCAACGCCGAAAATCGTTGCAGGCGATATAATTGACATGATTGAAAATAACCGCCTGCCGAAGATTCGCCAAGAGCTTGCCGTGGTCCGCCGCAAACTCGGAGAGCCCGGCGCAGCCGGCCGCGCGGCGGAAATTGTCACCAGATTCCTCGACGACCGCGAAGCGGGGAGGCTCCGGCTTCCAGACTCCTGGGTCGGGAAGACCAGCAGGAAATAATGCTTTACGTTTTACTTAAGAAGTAGTGGAAAAACGCATTTTTTATGTTATATTTCTGCATCGGAGATTCCGGCCGAAGTTCCTGACTCGATGAAAACTTAACCCGGAATAGTCATTCAACGCGAACAGCTCTGGAGAAACCTACATGACGAAGACTTATTCTGTTATCACAGCAACCGGAAGATATATTCCCGAGAAAGTAGTCAGCAGGGAAGACTTCCTCAAAAGCGTATTCAGCGATTCGAACGGCCTGGAGTTTGAAAAGGCCATTGAAGAAATCATAAAGAAGTTCGAGGATATCGCGGGCATCTATGAGAGAAGGCACGTTACGGACGATCTTGTGACCTCGGATATTGCTTACTTTGCGGCAAAGGATGCGCTCAAGTCTTCGGGAATAGACGGGGAAAGCCTCGATTACATAATCGTTGCCCACAATTTCGGAGATGTGAAGGCGGGCAACAAGCGGTCCGATTTTGTCCCGACGCTTGCGGCGAGGGTTAAATACCGGCTCGGCATCGAGAACGCCGGGACAATCGCATACGACATCCCTTTCGGCTGTCCGGGCTGGCTTATGGGAATGATACAGGCGAATTATTATATAAAATCGGGCGATGCAAAAAGAATTCTCGTTATCGGAGCCGAAACCCTTTCCAGGATATCCGATCCGCATGACAGGGACAGCATGCTCTACTCCGACGGGGCGGGGGCCACGATCCTTGAAGCGGCAGAGAGCGATGAGCCGCTCGGAATACTGTCTCACGCCATGAGGTCTGATACGATTTCTCAGGCGTTCATGCTGAGGATGGAGCGGTCATACGGATCCAATTATAACGGCAATGACCTTTTCCTGAAGATGGACGGCCATAACCTGTACAAGTATGCGGTGAAAACCGTTCCCCAGGTCGTGCTGGAGGCTGTCGAAAAAGCCGAACTGACCCTCGGTGATATTAATAAAGTCCTTCTGCATCAGGCGAATGACAAGATGGACAGGGCAATCCTCAAGAGGGTGTTCGGAAAAGAGGAAATCCCGGCAAACATCATGCCGATGACCATATCCTGGCTTGGGAACAGTTCTGTCGCGACGCTGCCGACTCTGCTGGACCTCATACGGAAAGGCAACCTTGAGGGACACTCTTTCAAGAGCGGTGATAACGTTATATTCGCATCCGTCGGCGCAGGAATGAATATAAATGCGGCTGTTTACAGGATTCAATAAACTCTCTCCTCAATTTCTGTCTTTCATGATTCGCCCTGCACTCGCCGGATGACAGGCGCGATTATTTTTCTGTTGCAAAGGTAACGTTTTCTGATAGAGTATAGGCGAAACTGCCGTAAAGGGGAACGTTCAGAGATGCCGTATTATGAACTTCTCGGTCTTGAGACCGAGATTATAGATGGCAAGATCCGCGCACGCGTGAAAGGCATACTCGGCCGTGCACTCCAGCCCTATATAACGCGATTGATTTCAAAACTCAACACGCTCAAGGTTATCGCCACAAAGGACGGCGGCAACGTCTATAATCTCTACAACCCGCCGCAGCCGACAAAGGTCGGCCTCCGCGCGCTCGAGCGCAAACTCAAGGAAGCCATCTACAAGAACGTCTTCCCCGCGACCGCCAACCTCGCGATAACGTTCAGGTGCGGCTGCGACTGCGGACATTGCAGCGCTGCCCCGTTCTACCGCCCGGGAAAGGAAGAGCTTTCAACTGGCGAGATGAAAGACGTTATCAACCAGGCGCTTGACCTCGGCGCCTCGCTGATCATATTCACGGGCGGCGAGCCGCTGGCCCGCAGTGACACTGTCGAGCTTATTGATTACGTCGACAAGGACCGCGGCTGGCCACTGATGTTCACCTGCGGGCAGGCGCTGACCGACGGGAACGTCGAGCGACTTGCCGAGGCCGGGCTCGGTTCGATGTATGTCTCCATCGACTCGCTCGACCCGAAGGAGCACGACCGGATCCGTAAAATTGACGGCCTCTGGCAAAAGGCGATTGACGGCGCAAAGCGCGCGCTAAAGGCCGGCATCCTCGTCGGGCTTTCGACGTATGCGACGCCCGAGCGCATCGAGTCGGGCGGGATTGTCGAGTATCTCAAATTCGCACAGGACCAGGGATTCGTCGAGGTCACGATTTTCGACGCCATTCCCGCGGGCCGCTGGATAAAGCGCGACGACATTATCGTCCCGCAGCACCTGAAGGATAAACTTATCGAGCAGGCCCGCGAGTTCTCCGAAGCCAACCCGATGGGAATCGTCTGCCAGGCGCTTATTAACAGTGAGAAGGGCGTCGGCTGCTTCGGCGCGTTCAGCGAGTTTTACGTCAGCGCATACGGCGACGTGACGCCGTGCGACTTCAACCCTATCTCGTTCGGCAACGTGAAAAACCTTCCGATCGCGCAGATATGGCAGAACATGCTCCGCCATCCCGATTTCTGCACCCGCTACAAGACCTGCCGCATGCAGGACCCCGCATACCGGGCGAAATACATCGACCCGCTCGAAGAGCCGATCGAACTGCCGATACCAATCGAGGCGTTCAGCTAGAACCTTTTGGACCTGTTTGGCGTCTAAGTAATATATCGTGATTTGTTAATCTGATATTTGCACGGAGTCATTATAATGCACAGATACCTGCCGAAACTACTGGTTCATTCGTTTCTTGCCTGTTTCCTTGTGCTTGCCTGTACGGCCGGGTGCAGCCGGCCCGTTGTGATGGAAGATACCGGGCAGCCGAAGGCGGCAGCGCCCGACAGGCCGGAAGATGTAATTGTCCACAAACTGGAGAAGGATGCTCCTCCGATTGCCGACTCGGAGGGCGGGGAGGAACTCAGCGACAGCGGCATTGCCGGCGGCGCGCAGAAGTCCCGCGGGCCCAAAAAGCCTTTTGCGCCCGCTCCCAGGAAGTCGTATTCAAAGAAGAGAAAATCGAAATCCCCGCCCATGGAAAACAGGGCGGCCGCCAGGGAGATGGAAAGGAAGCAGGAGCGGGACAAAGATAAAGCGGATTCAAAGTGGAGCAGAATCAAGGCGGATGTCAAGGGCGTCGCATGGAAAGACAGGTATAAGGTAAAGACCGCACATTTTGACGTCCAATGCAACGTCTCCAAAGAGGTGACCAGGCATTACGGAAAAGTGCTCGAAGCGCTGTATAAGAGGTATTCCAAGGTTTTTGCCGCTTTGGAACCTAGACGGCATAGAACGGTTGTATATATCTTCCGCAATGAGGAGGAATTCGGGTTCTTCTGCGATGCATCTTCCTATGATGAAGCGAAAAGCGCCAAAGGCGTTTACGACCCGAAATTGAAAGAGATCATATGCTATCACGAAATGGATGGTGGCAAATGGCTGACCTGCAGTGTTCTGGCCAGGCAGTTGTGCTATGACTTTCAGGTACGGTTCGGGAATATCGAAGGGGGGAAGTTGCCCAGGTGGTCCAGTGAAGGTCTTGCCGCTCTGTTTGAAGGCGTGGAAATCTCAAAAGACTTTAAAGTAAGCCTTACGGGACCGAGAAAAAACAGCCTTGCGGCATTAAAGAAAGATGCAGATAATAATCAACACGTCACAGTGAAAAAGATGCTTAATGCGGGATCGAAAGAATGGGACTCGAGGCACGATAATACGGCAGGCTCTTTTGTCTGGTGGCTGCTCAAGGACTCGAAAAAGAAAAAATACAAGAATCTTTACGAACGATATCTTCTTGGAATACTAAAAGGGAAATCGCGCAGCCCCGGCAGTGGTGATTTTATTAAAGTGGTGGAGGAAGTTACAGGCAAAACAATTGAAGACCTGGAAGCGGAGTGGCGCGAGTACGTCCAGGACATGAAACTGCCCGGGGACGATGTTGTGGGCCAGGAAAGGAGATAGGGGATAGGTGATAGGTGATAAGGGTGCGCCGTGCCCCTACAATAATCTACACCTGTTCAATTTTGTATTCAAGGCCGGTTTGACACCGCTTCGGATTCAGGTTATAATGATCGCAATGCAGTAGCCGAAATTTGGCGGAGGTTGGGATGTTACGATACAGACATGTTTCAGTGTTTGTCGCGATTCTTGCTTCGATGTTGTTTCTTGCCGGGCCGGCTCAGGCCGATGAAGTTATCCTGAAAAACGGGCTCGTGATAAGCGGTAAGGTTACCGTGGAGGGCGACACTGTCCGCGTCGAGAGGCCGGGCGGTACCGTTACGTATTCAAAAGATCTTGTCAAGAAAGACGGTATTAAGAAGTCGAAAACCGTATGGGACATCTACGCGGATAAAAGGAAAGCGCTCAAGGATAAGGACGCGGCCGGCTGCCTCGCGCTTGCCGACTGGTGTGCCGACAATGCGATGCCGAAAAAGGAGCGCGAGCTTGTGGAATCGGTTCTCGAGTTCGAGCCCGACAACGCAAAGGCCCGTGCACGCCTCGGCTATATTAAAGATGAAAAAGGCACCTGGGTCCTCGCGGAAGAGTATTACAAATCGAAAGGCTATGTAAAGCACCGCGGCCAGTGGATGAAGCCCGAGGACAAGGCGAAGCTCGTCGCCGCCGAGGCTGAGGCTGCCGAAAAGTGGGCGAGAGCGAGTGCGCGGGCAGAGCGCGCAAAAAGGAAAACGTATTCCCGCCGAAGATACGAGCCGGGGGAATATATCGGCATCAGTTACGGCTCCAGCGACAGGAGAAACCGGCCGGGCGGGTACATCTGGTCTTACAGCGGTTATTATTACAGGAACTGGTTCCGGTCGAGAAACAGGTATGCCTATCCTTACGGTTACGGTTATCCGCACGGTTACCCGCGTTACGGCGTGCCGCATCCGCTTACTTACGGTCCCACGAGGATCAGGATTACCCGTCCGACCACGAAAATTAAGATGGCCGAACCGGGACCGCATTACAAACGCACGCGTGTCGGAAAAGGCTGGAAATACGTTCCACAGCCTGAACAGAAGAAATAAAGTTCTTACAGCGAAGTCTCTGGTTTTTCCGGTGGAAAAACCAGAGATTTTTTAAGCAATGCCGAAAAAAACCGGGATGAAAAACACAACTGCTTCCAGGATCCCCTGGAGCGATTTTTTCAGGCGGATGCGCAAAACCCGAAGCAACACGGCGCTCGGGACGATGAAGAAGCGGAGTCCCTTCCGCGTCCTCGTCTCCACCGTGATTTCCCAGCGGACCAGGGACGAGACGACGTCGAAAGTCTCCGCCGCGCTTTTCGGGAAATACGATACGCCTGCGAAGATTGCGGATGCGCCTCTGAATGAACTGCACAGGATTCTCAAGTCCTCCGGTTTTTACAGGCAGAAGGCGAAACACATCCGCGCGCTTTCCAGGATTGTCGTAAGCGAACTCGGTGGCGTTGTGCCCGATACGATGGAGGAGCTTACGAAACTTCCGGGTGTCGGGCGAAAGACTGCGGCATGCGTTATAAACTACGGCTTCGGCAAACCCGCTATCGCCGTCGACACCCACGTCCACCGCATCTCGAACCGCCTGGACTGGGTCAGGACGAAACACCCGGATAAGACCGAGCAGGCGCTTATGAAAATTGTCCCGAAACGCTACTGGGTCGAGCTCAACGACCTTTTCGTCTCTTACGGTAAAGTTACATGCCAGCCGCGGACACCGAAATGCTCTGAATGCGTGGTGGTGAAACACTGTCGCAAGGTTGGAGTAACTCAATCAAAATAGATAAAGGCTTTCGCCTGCAGCGGGCTTCAGACCGTTTTTTTGTTGAAATTTATAATGGCATCGCTATTATACTAACTGGTTTACACAGACCACGTTCGCGCAATTCCAGCCCCTCAATTGGTGTGTTGGTGGATTTCAGGGGCTGCCTGCTGTGCGTATGAAAGGAAAATGAGGTCGTAACGCCATGATTGAAGTTGAAGGACTCAACAAATGGTTCGGTGACACGCATGCGGTGGACGACATTTCATTCAGCGTGAAGAAGGGTGAAGTCCTCGGTTTTCTCGGCCCGAACGGCGCCGGGAAAACGACAACCCTGAGAATCCTGACCTGCTACCTGCTCCCCAATTCCGGGAGCGCGCGCATCGCAGGCCACGATATCTTTACCGAGTCGACCGCGATCCGCAAGCGCCTCGGATACCTGGCCGAGGAATCACCGCTCTACCATGACATGAACGCCCTGGATTATCTCAGGTTTATCGCGGAAGTGCACGGTATCCCGGCCTCGGAGCGCTCATCCGCGGTTTCGCGGGTGGTGAAGCTTTGCGGCATTGACTCGATGAAGCATAAGGATATAGCCGAACTGTCACGCGGTTTCCGCCAGCGCGTCGGGCTGGCCCAGACGATGATCCACGACCCCGATATCCTGTTCCTCGACGAGCCGACAAGCGGGCTCGACCCGAACCAGATAGCCGAGATCCGCCGGCTCATCACGGAGATTGGGAGGGAAAAGACCGTGGTGCTCTCAACGCACAGGCTGGAGGACGTTTCCCTGACCTGTACGCGTGTTATCATAATAAACCAGGGCAAGCTCGTGGCGGACGCGCCGCCGGACAGGCTGCAGGCCGAGTTCACGGCCAAGAGCAAGTTAAGGCTTTCCGTCCGCGGCCCGCGGGCGGAGGTCGCGGACGCATTCGGCGGAATTGAGGGAGTGAAATCGGTTCTCGCCCTGCCCGAGGGGTCGGACAAATCGTTCGCCCGGTTCGAGGTTGTTCCCGAGGGCGAGGCCGACGTTGCCGAAGCGCTTTTCTGCGCCGTTCGGGACAAGGGCTGGACGATGAACGAGCTCGTGACCGAACGTGCAAGCCTGGAAGACGTTTTCCGCAGACTGACTATCGATGCCAAGCAGGAGGCCGAGTAAATGCAGACCACCATCGCCATCCTGAAACGCGAGTTGAGGAGCTATTTCAGCTCCCCGATAGCATACGTATTCATGATTTTTCTTCTCGGTTTCACGAACGTGATGTTTTTCATGTGGTTCTTCGAGCAGGGACGCGCCGACCTCAATTCGTTCTTCTTCTGGATGCAATGGGCGTTCGCGTTCTGCATCCCCGCAATTACGATGCGCCTGATTGCCGAGGAGAAGAAGCTCGGAACCTTCGAGCTGCTTTTCACGCTGCCGGTCGACAGCTCTCATGCCGTGCTGGGCAAATTCATCGCGACCGTGGCAATCCTGGTCCTGATCCTGTTTCTGACTCTTCCCGCGCCCATTACCGTCGCCGCCTTTACCGCAACGGGAAGCTCGGTCGACTGGGCGGTCGTGGTCGGTAACTACCTCGGGGCGCTGCTCCTGGGCGCGATGATGATATCAATCGGCATATTCGCAAGCTGCATGGTCCGTGAGCAGGTGATCGCGTTTCTCATCGGGCTGGTAATCTGCTTCGCGGGCATCATAATCGGCTTCCCGTTCGTGACAGGCAAGCTGCCGCCCTGGTTGGCGGGGATCGTGCAGCCCTTTACGTTGTCATACCATTTCGAGAGTATCCGCCGCGGCGTCATCGATTTCAGCGACCTGCTCTACTTCGTTTCGGGAACTTTCCTGTTCCTGTTCCTCAGCACGCGGATTCTCGACGAGCGGAAGTTCTAGGAGGGGCGTAAGTGGCGACAAGAAAGCTTACTCATAGATCAAACACGGCGGTAATCGTTATCCTCGTGCTGGCGATTGTCATCGTGGCGAACGTCCTTATAACGACGATCAGCCATCATTTGCGCCTGGACCTCACGGGCGACAAGCGCTTCACGCTCACCGAGGCGACCAAGAAAACTCTCCGCGAACTCGACGACCGGGTAAAAATAAAACTCTACATCTCGGAGAAGTTCCCGAACGGGCTTTTACCCTCCAAACGCCGCCTCGAGGAACTGCTGGCCGAATATGCCACTTATGCTCCGAAGGGTTACTTCATATATAACTTCGAAGACCCGGCCCAGGCGGTTGAGCCGAACGAGTACGAGGAGTTCGTTCGGAAGCTGGCCGACAAAGGCCTTTTTCTGAATCAGGACAGGGTTCAGACCGCGACCGAGAGAGGCGCATACCTGTATATGTTCGGTGCGCTTCTCGAGTACCGCGATCATGAACCGGTAGCGCTGAACACCAACTTTCTGGCCGTTCCGGAAAGCCTCGAGTACCACCTGACGCGCGGCATAAGAAGCCTGGTGAGGCCGAAACCGCGGTTTATCGGGTTTCTGAAAGGCGATGATTACAAGAATGTAATGGAGGGCCGGGAGTACCGCAGCTTCGTCGAGTTTCTGAACTTTCACAAGATACCGATAAAGGCTGCAACTATCGAAAACCGGAAAGTTGTGCCCGACGACGTGCGGGTGCTGGTAATCGTCGGCGAATCGAGAAACATGCACGAGTCGGATCTCTATGCCATTGACCAGTTCGTGATGAACGGCGGCCGGCTTCTCGTAATGACCGAAGGCGTCGAGATCATGCAGGGTGCCGCGTCCATGGCGCGGCAGCGGGGCTTACAGTTCTTCAGCCCCAAGCCCAGCGGGCTTGCGAAGCTGCTCAAGCATTACGGGATAGATATCAAGCCCGGGATTATGCTCGACCTGAATGAGAAGGTCTGCTACCAGTCGCCCGGCGTCAGGT
>SOJX01000045.1 GCA_004376375.1 Planctomycetota bacterium | reverse complement strand
GCGGAACCGATATGTAAGCAAAGACGCGATAGTGAGGGCTGCACGGAAAAGGAAGCAAAGGTGCGATAGAGAGTCCGGCACCGAAAAGGAATCAAAGGTGCGATAGAGAACTCGATACATGAGCGGCAAGCTATCAGAACGCCTTTGAAGTCTTTGAAAAAGCACCGAAGCAGTTTAACCGGAAAGGAGCGATATATGGCGACGGCATGGCGGATAAGCGACGCGGTGTCTCTTGGGATTCATGGCGCTGCGTACCTTGCCGCGAACCCCGCCCGGCTTATAAAGGCAAAGATGATGGCCGGAGACCTGGGTATTTCGGAGGCTCATCTTCTGAAAGTCATGAGACTTCTTGCAACCAGTGGGCTGGTCAGGACCGCAAGGGGGCCGAGTGGCGGTTTCATGCTTGCAAAGCCTGCGAGCAAAATCACGTTGCTCGATATTTACGAAGCCATCGAGGGCCCGCTCGAGCCGCTCGGCTGCCTGCTCACGACGCCGAAATGCACCAACAACCATTGTATTCTGGAAGGGCTGCCGATCGCGGTTCACAGGCAGATAAAAAGTTACCTTAGGAAAAAACGCCTCTCTGAGGCGGCAAGAGTCTACGGAGGACACCATGCGCAACACTAGAAAGATCGTAACAATCGACGAAGACAAATGCACGGGCTGCGGGCTCTGCGTCCCCGCCTGCCACGAGGGCGCGCTCCAGGTCATCGACGGCAAGGCGAAGCTCGTGAGCGAAATCTACTGCGACGGGCTCGGCGACTGTCTCGGCGAGTGCCCCGAGGACGCGATAACCATCGAGGAGCGCGAAGCCGAGGACTTCGACATGAAAGCCGTCGAGAAACACCTCGCCGGGCGCGATGCAGAAGAAAAAAAAGAGCCGGCCGTCGAGGAGAAGGATACCCCTCTCCCCTGTGGGTGCCCCGGCTCGATGGCCCAGGCTTTCGACGCTGCGGCTGCTGCCGGCGAAACGGACGGGAGGGTCCGGACAACGCCGGCGCAGTCGCAGCTTACGCACTGGCCCGTGCAGATAACGCTTGTCTCGCCCGAGTCCCCGTTTCTGAAAGAGGCCGACCTGCTCATCTGCGCTGATTGCGTGCCGTTTGCGCTGCCCGGGATTCACGAGGACTACATGAAGGGGCGCTCGCTGCTGGTGGGCTGCCCGAAGCTGGACGACCTCGATTACTACCGCAAGAAGCTTGCGGGAATTTTCGCCGTCGCGAAGCCGAAATCGATTACGGTTCTGAAGATGGAGGTTCCCTGCTGCAACGGCATCGCGCAGGCCGTAATCCAGGCGCGGGACAGAACGGGGATCAACGTACCGGTGGAAATCCACACGGTGGACATACAGGGCGGGATAATCCAGATGGATTCGATCCCCGCGAAGGCCGCGGCGAAATAAGGGATAAGGGATAAGGGATAAGTGATAAGTTAATAAGTGATAAGTGATAAGTGATAAGTGATAAGTTAATAAGTGATAAGTGACAGGTGATAGGTGACAAGTGACAGGTGATGGTGATAGGTGATTAATAATTGCGCGGAAGCTCCTCAGGCCTTATCAACTTATCACTTATCACTTATTCGCGCAAAGCTCGTTACTCGTTACTCGTTACTCGGTACTCGGTACTCGGTACTTGTACTTGGTACTTCTTAAGGATTTAAAGGATGCGCTGCCCGGGACAGGATACTCGAAAGCTTACGGTGAGCTACCATCCGTGCCCGACGTGCGGCAAGCTTGTCGAGTTTTTCTCCGACGAGCTGATGGTGAAATGCCCGGCCTGTAAGACCGAGGTCCACAAGGAGCAGGTGCCGTCCTGCATCCAGTGGTGCAAGGCCGCGCGAAGCTGCATCGGCGCGAAAAAGTACGACGCGATTATGAAAGACATGGAAGAAGCGGCCGCGCGCAAACAAAGGGTGAAGTATGAAGGATAAAATTTCAGCCTTCATACTTCATACTTCATACTTCATACTTTCTTTAAGGAGACATGCAATGATACGCATGAGCATATTGCTTTTCATACTGGCGGCGGCATTCTTTCTTATCGGATGCACAGAGGATGCAACCGACAGTAACACCGGCAATACCACCGATACGGTCAAGAAGCAGACGACCTGCCCGGTTATGGGCGGGAAAATCAATATGGACATCTACGCCGACCATGACGGGAAAAGGGTCTATTTCTGCTGCCCGGGATGTGACGCCGCTTTCAAGAAAGACCCTGAGAAGTACATCAAGAAACTCGAGGATGCGGGCGTCGAGATCGACAAGACCCCGTAGTCCTTGAACATTTGCGTAAAGGTTATGGAGGAAACAATGCGTCCCTACGTCGACGAGGAAAAATGCATCGCATGCGGGACGTGCGCGGAGGTCTGCCCGGCAGAACCGGTCGTCTTCGAGGTCGGCGATAAATCGAAGGTCGTCCACCCCGAAGCCTGCACCGAGTGCGAGGCATGCGTGGACAACTGCCCGGTCCAGGCGATCGAACTTAAAGAACCGGACGAATAAACTGTAGGGGCAGGCCCCCGCGCCTGCCCCTATTTATTCGCGGGCAACCGCTGGGGGTTGCCCCTACAAAATTTGTGTATGGAGTTCCTACGACCCCAGCCGCACAACCGTCCCCTTCTTGCCGACGGCTATGCCGACCTTGCCTTTTTTGTTGAAGTGAAGACCGTAGAGGGTTTCCTTCGTCGGGGATTTATCCTTCTTCCATTTCTTGCCGCCATCGGTCGTTTTCAGAATAACCCCGTCCGCGCCGACCGCCCACCCTTTTTTCTTGTCGACGAGGCACACGGCGTAAAGGTTCTTGTCCGTCACCGCTTTGCATTTCGTCCACTTGTTGCCGCCGTCGGTGGTATAGAGTATCGAGCCCGCGTCGCCGACCGTACAGCCGACCTTCTTGTCGGCGAACCACACGCTGCGAAGCTGGTTCCTCCCGCCGATGTCCGGCTCTTTGACCGGCGTCCAGGTGTTGCCGCCGTCCTTCGTGTAAATAATCCTGCACGTCTTGTTCGTGTAAAGCGGCGACGTCGGCGTCGGCATGAACCCGACCGAAACGCGGCTCCCCACCGCCCAGCCAACCTTGGTGCTTGTCCAGTAGCAGTCGTTCAGGCCGCGGTACACGCGCTTCTGCGCCCACGTCTTCCCGCCGTCGTTCGTGATAACCTTGTCGCCGTCGGCGTGGCCTGCGCCTCCGTGGTTGCATATCTGCCCGATTTTCTTGGACGCCATCCATATCGAGCGCAGATCGAAGTTCATCTGCACCCACACGCGCGTCCATTTCTTGCCGCCGTCCTTCGTAATCAGACAGGTGCCGGCCTTCATCGGCCTGCCGCCGACCACGTGCCCGCGCGGGCGCGGCGCGTCCGCGTCGCCGTCGCCGCAAGCCCAGCCGTTGCTCTTGTCCGTGAAGTGCACGCCCCGAAGCGTGGCCGTGGAACCCGAGGTAAGTTTCTTCCATTTCTTCCCCGAGTCGGTGCTTTTCAATATTGTTCCTTTGTCGCCGACGATAAATACGTTCTTAACGTCCCCGAAGTAGACCGCCCTCAGGTCTTCCGTGTT
The DNA here is from genome assembly GCA_004376375.1 of Planctomycetota bacterium. Lineage (GTDB taxonomy): Bacteria > Planctomycetota > E44-bin39 > E44-bin39 > E44-bin39 > E44-bin39. The sequence continues at coordinate 16,424 of SOJX01000045.1, read as the reverse complement.
CTTGCTTTTGACCGATTTCCACTTCGTCGACCCCGCGGACACCAGCGGAAGCATTACAACAATGAAAAGGCAGATAACTATCAGCAGACCGGTAATATATTTCATCGTGGCCTCCTTCCAAAACTATATTCCCGTAGAAAGAATATATTTAGCGGGCGGGCTTGCCCGCCGTTATATTATTTTTATTAACGCGCCGCAAGCGGCGCCGCTAAATATCCTTCTTCGCAAACCAGATACTGCCCGGGCCTCTTTTTATTTCAAGGCCGTTCTCGGCGGCGAATTTGTCCGCAGCCTTTTTAACATTCTCGTGCGAGTCGTAATTGTGGCCGGACAGCGTGCCGCCGGATTTGATTTTCGGATACCATGCGGCAAGGTCGCCCCACACGCTGTCGAAGTCGTGCGACGCGTCGATGAAAACGAGGTCGAGCGTCCCGTCCTCGAAACGTTTCGCGCCGTCGACGGAGGTGCCTTTCAGCACGTTGACTTTTATTCCGCGCTCTTCCATGTTGTTTCTGAACTCGGTTTCAATATCCTGATTTTCGATCTTGCGCCTGCGCTCCCGTTCCCAGTCGAGCGAGCCGGTCCACCAGTCCACGCAGTTGAGCTCGGTGTTGTTCCTGCCTGCGGTCCGGCCGATAAATGACGCGCTGCTCCCCTTCCACGAACCTATTTCAGCGATTTTGCCATTCTTAATCTTCTTTACCATCGAATGGTAGAACATCCCTTCCTTTTCGGAAAAAAATCCTTCGATTTCGGGATGTCTTTTCACCTCAATAATGGCGAGGAGCGATTCCCGGTTCTTGCCGGTAAATACGCGGTCCGCATCAAAAACAAGTATGTACGGTTCATCCGCCTGATCGAGTATTCTCCACATGACTTCGCCGAGTATCGCATCCCCCGCCAGTTGCAGTTCTTTCCCGGTAGGCCTCAGCAGGTCGGCGTCCTTTTTCGTTTCGGTATATGCGCGCTTGCGGCCGGCGCAGGTGTTCATCACGGTCTTGGCTGAAATATTCCTTGCCGTAAATTCTTCATTCATTTCTTCCATAAAAAGAAGCCTGCTTCCCTGGTAGTGAATCTGAATTTCTTCCATGACCGCCCTCATCTTATTCATCAGTTGCCCTGGTGGTAAGGCATAATAATAAACAAGCCCGCCACATCCGTCAAGCGGATTGCGGATGGCGGAAAAGAGGTTTTTAGTTATTGGTTTTTGGTCTTTGGTTTTAACCAGGAACTAAGAACCAAAAACCAAGAACCCATTATTCGATTTTCGATTCTTAATTCTTCCTTATCCCGTATCCCTTATCCCATATTCACAAAACGCGCGCAGCAAGCTGCGCGGCTAATTATATATTCTTCTTTCCCTCTTTCTCTCTCCCCTTCTTCCCGTATCCCTTACCCCGTATCCCTTATCCCGTATCCCCTTATTCCCTTGTTCCCCTTCTTTTCTTTCCCGGTACTCGGTACTCGGTACTCGGTACTTCTTATTACCCGGAACATTAATTGATTTTTCAATCGCAAAAGGTATAATAGTATGCCTATGGGTAAAGACTCGCCCGAAACCCGGTCGCGCAAAAACCGTTCCGTGCTCTCACAGACTCCGGCCTCGCGGTTTATAATATCATCGGATACCGAACGTCGCCCGATTATGCGCACGTACGAGCCGGGGAGTATTGTCGGAGGCAGATACGAAATCTGGCGTGAAATAGGCAGAGGCGGCATGTGCACCGTCTATCTCGCCTCGGATGCGGTCCAGCCCAAGCAGCAGGTGGCGCTGAAAGTAGTCACCAGCGACACAAATCCCGTTCATCTGGAGATGCTCCAGAACGAGTTTCGGATCCTCGTCAATCTCGGCCATGAGAACCTGATTCGCGTATTCGACTTCGGAAAGCTGCCGAAAGCCGAAGGCTTCTTCTACACGGCCGAATACATCGAAGGGCCGGACCTGCTGGAAGCGGACAGCTCAATTGACGAAGACATGCTCGCGGATTACATCGCTCAGATTTGCCGCGCGCTGGAGTACGTGCATGCGCGGGGCTACATCCACTACGACATCAAGCCTGCAAATACGCTCGTAACGCGGGAAGGCGTCGTGAAGCTCATGGATTTCGGGATCACCGCCCTCGCCGAAAAAGGACTCGGGAAAAGCATACGCGGCACGCCCGCCTACACCGCCCCGGAGATAGTCAGCGGCGCGGACGTCGACCACAGGGCCGATCTCTTTTCCCTCGGCGTGATGCTTTACGAAATATACACGGGGAAGCGCCCCTTTGAAGGGCACAACCTGCAGGAGCTTCTCGTCTCGATAGTCACGGAGACCCCGAAGCCGTTACGACTGATTCGCCCCGAAGTGCCGGAATATCTCGACCGCATCGTCCTCAGAATGCTTGCGAAAAATCCCGCTGACCGATACGACAGCGCAAACGCGGTAATAAAAGCCCTCGCAAAGGCGCGCCGCGAAGATATCGAGCTGCAGCCCGAAAGCCTGGCCGAAGGTTACCTGCGCCTGCCCCCGCTGTGCGGCAGAAGCGAGGAAATGGACTCCGCGCGCTCGGCCCTCGCCGAACTTGCCCGGGGGAGCGGTGGCCGTATTTCCATCGAAGGTCCGCCGGGCTTCGGCTGCACGCGGCTTCTGCGTGAAATACATTTCGAGGCAAAACTGCAGGGCTGTGCCACCGCCGCCGGCATGGCCGAAGACCCCGACCTCATAGACAAACTCGTCGGCGAAATCGCCGCTCAGGTCGAGGTCGAGACACAATCGGACGATCAGGACGACGGCGCAGCCGTGGAAAAAGACGAAACAGTCTCCGTTGCCGAAAAAATCGCCCGCCTTGTGGGAATGTCGGAAAAGGTCCCCGTGGTAATCAGCATCGACGACATGCAGTCCGCGCCGCACCCGACGCGCGACGCCGTGGGGCGCCTCGAAAAAATTCTTGGAACATCGGACGCGCCTCCCGTGCTCCTTGTTACCGCCCGGCATGACGTTGAAGAAGCCCAAACCGCCGTTTCACCCGGGACGACCCGCCTGCGCCTGCGTCCGCTCACACCCGAGGAAGTAGGCATGGTCGCCGCCCGCATGTTCGGCAGAACGACCGCTCCCGGGCTCTTCATATCCCGCCTCGCGGATGCAACCGGAGGCAATCCGCACGCGGTAGTTGAAATGATCCGGATGCTCGTCTCTTCAGGTGAGATCGCGGTCATGGAGGGCAAATGGCAGTTTCGAGGCGGCGCGGAGCCGTTCCCTCTGCCGCCTTCGCTGGACGAATTCTACGCAAAGCAGATTAGCGCGCTGCCCCGGTTCCAGCACGGTCTTGCACTGAACCTCGCCCTGCTCGACCGGCCCGCGAAAATGCGGGAAGTCACAGCCCTGATCGACGCGTCAGCGGAGAAAATCGCGGCCGCACTGGAGAACCTGGAAAAACTCGAGATAGCCCGCCGAACGGCCGGACGCGTAAACGTCACGAACCAGGGCGTAAGAGACGCACTGCTTAAGACGCGCTCCCAAACAACTCTTAGGCGCCGGCACAGGCAGATAGCGGAAAAACTCGCAGGCATCCGTGACCGCAAACGCCGAAAACTCGAAATCGCCAGACATTTCCTTCTGGGCGGAGACGTGAAAAGGGGAATTCGTTACGGCCTCTCAGGTATAGAGGCGGGCGAAGTTGAAAAAGACCGCGCGGCGGCCATACCAACCCTCGAGCTGATGCGAAAGTCGCTGAAAGGCGCGTCACGCGGTCAGCGTGCGAAGGTCCTGTACGCAATCGTCGAGGTCATGAACGTCTGGAGCGTCCCCGAGGAAGTAATACGGACGGCGGAAGAATACTTCGAGAACACGACGAAAAAAGAACCCGCGAAACGTCTGTCCAAGGTTCACCACACGGTGGCCAAATGCCATCGGTCATTAAACAATCCGGAGCAGGCCCGTGCTGCATGGGGTAAAGCGCTTTCCTATGTCAAACCCGGCTCCGTAGATTATTTTGATATTCTCGCTGCCTTTTCAAGCGCACTTCAATACTGGGGCCAGTTGCCGGAATGCGAAGAGATGCTGCTTGGAGCAATCCAACGCTTCGACCATCTGCTGGTCAGCGGCATTATGAAGTTAAACGCCATGCTGGGATACATGTACCTGCGGCGGAACAATATCGAGGATGCCGTCAAACACCTTGACCGCGCCTACGAAATCGCCATCGAAATTGGAGAAGACAAGACCCTGGATATGCTGGTAATCACGTCCACGAGATATCTCGCTACGGAAAACAATGAAAAAGCCGAAAAGCTGCTTAAGGACGCACGTCGACTGGCCCTCGAGCGGAAACAGCCTTCACAACTGGCGCTTATCTCAAACAACCTTTCTATCATGCTGTTCGACCAGAATCGCACGGAAGAGGGTTTTGAGTGTGCCGCCGAGGCGGAAACTTTCTGGCGGCGATGCGGAGAATTCAGTAACCTGACGCACCTGTATTACACGCTCAGCGGGGCAGCCGCCCGAATCACAGGCAGGGCACGGGCGATTGAATACCTCGAGAAAGGATTTGAATGCGCACGCATCGCGGGCGCGAGCCTGATGGAATACAACCTGTATGAAAAAGCAGCCAATATACATATGAGATGCCTCGACCTGGGGCAAGCCATCGAATACTGCAGGAAGGCGTATGAGCTGGCCGAATCGGGCAAAATGGAAAAAAAGAACATTGCAGCGTCGATAAGAGCCGATGCACTCGCATATTCCGGAGACCTCGAAGGTGCCCGCGAATTCGCCGGCCTTGGAGTAGAACTGGCTCTTCAGACCAAGAACCCCGCTTTGATACTGTACTCGCGTCAGGTCCTCTGCCAGGCGGCAATCATGTTCGGCGACTTTCGCCTCGCCCTGGAGCAGCTGCAAATCATAGAGTCACACGTATCAGAAGCACTGTTGCCCAATACCCGTCTTGACATTTTCAGCTTCATTGCAGACTTCTGGCTCAAGGTCGGCCAGTTTGAGCGCGCATTCAAAGTGGTTGAACGTATTACCGCAGATTCCGAAATAGGGAAAGAGAATTCCAATCGGGGCCCGATGGCCCTGTTTAGCGGCAAGATAGCAACGGCGCGGCGACAGTTCAGGGATGCCGAAAACGCTTTCATAACGGCGAACCACCTGCTCAACGAAGAATGGCAGGCCGCCTCGTTTATCGAGATGCGCATGGCCGAAGTCGAGCTCGAGCTGCTCAGGCAAGACCTGAGCGCAGCCGGAATAAAACTGAATAACCTGGAATCTGCCGTCTCCGCACTCCCGGGCAAGTCGGCTTATCACGGCCTCCAGGTGCAATATATGAAGGCCTATACGGCATTGATAGCCGGTGATGCAGAGGGCGCGCATCGCATATCAACGGATGGCATGAAAGAAGCCGGAGGTACGGGATTCCGCCCGCTCGAAATCGGTTTTATGAAAATCGCCGCCGCGGCTTCCCGCGACGGCAAAGAGGCCGAAAAACTTCGCGGAAACGTGGAAGCCCTGGCGGCCGAAATGGCGGAACCATTCGAAGAATCAATTCGTGAAAATGTCCGCAAGCATTTTCAGACGCTACCTTTAATAGATAATAAATAGGTTAGCCGCGCCGCTTGCGGCGCGTTTCTTCTCCAGCACCCCGGCACCCCGGCACCCCAGCACTCCAGCACCCCGGCACATCTCCAAAAGTTTTTTCGTTGACAGTACACAACAGGGTCAGATATAGTAATCCGGTTATCCGCATAAGAGAAGTGCTTTACCCCACCGGTCACCGCCTGAGGATTTGAACATGGATACTCCCGAAACCGCACCGGACACAGAGCGGGCAGGACGCCGGCGTCGGAAAATTTCTTCCGACCAGCTCGTGTTTTTCAACCGCCAGCTCGCTTCGATGGTCCGAATGAATTTCCCGCTCCCCCTCGGCCTCAAATCTCTGGCCAAGGAGGTGCAGGACGACCCCGCTTTCTACAACCTGGTGGCCGACGTGCAGGGCGACCTCGACCAGGGCGTGCCGCTGCAGGACGCGCTCGAAAAACAGGCCGAGTTCCCACCGCTTTACGTCGAGATACTGCGGGCCGGAGAGGCGACCGGAAACCTCGCCTCCGTGCTCGACGACCTCGCCCGCTACTCCGAAACGATGGACAACGTCCGCCGGCGAATAAAGGAGGCGATAACCTATCCCCTTCTCGTCGGCGCGCTGTCGCTTCTCATGATTCTCGTCGTCCTGTTGTTCGTCGTCCCCCAGTTCGAGCAGGTCATACGCGCGCGCATGGGCAGCCACGCCACGGCAAGCCTGCCGCTTGCATCCCGGCTGGTTTTCGGGGTGAGCTGGTTCGTGCGCACCTGGGCCATTTCCATCCCGCTTGGAATCGTGGCCGGCATCGGGCTGTTCTTCCTTATCCGCCGCTTCCGGCGCGCGGGTGCGGATTTCGAACAGTTCATGTTCAAAATCCCCGCCTTCGGGCCCGTCTTCGAGAAGGCGACCTTGCTGAAGGTCTGCCGCTCGCTCGGCGACCTCCTGCGCAACGGCGTCTCCATGGTCGAATCGCTCGCGCTGACCGCGCGCGTCGCGGGGAACAACAAGGTGCGGGAGACGCTCAACGAAATGAAGCGCGACGTCGAGAACGGCGAGCGGATTTCAAGGCGGCTCGACATCGTCCCCGTGTTCCCCGAGACCATGCGCTGGAAGCTGCAGATGGCGGAGGACCGCGGCATACTCGAGGAAGCGCTCGACGAGCTTTCGCGCCAGTTCCAGGAGGAACTCGAGATGGTAAGCTCGCGGATTATCAGGATAATCGGGCCGATATTCATCGCCATCATCGCCGGCATCGTGGGCCTTATTATCATCGCCTGCTACCTGCCCGTGTTCCAGCTCATGGCCGGGCCGGTGAAATGAGTCGTTTGTCGTGAGTCGTGTGTCGTGTGTCATAGTAACCGAAGGACCGAATAACCGAAAAACTGAAGAACTAATGTTATGACGATTAACACGAAAGAAAAACTGCCGCTTCAGGAAATCGACAGGGCCATCCACTCGATTATCGGGCGCCAGTCGTTTCTTATCGGCGACGTCGTGAACCTTATCCTCACCAACGGCGTCCGCTACCAGTCGTCCGACATCCACTTCGAGCCGTCGAAGGAAGGGATGCGTATCCGCTACCGCGTCGACGGCGTATTCCAGGCGCTTACGCTTCTGCCGAAAACGCTGCACGAGCAGCTCGTAAGCCGCGTGAAGGTGATGGCGGGACTCATCTCCCACAAGCGCGACATCTCGCAGGAAGGCCGCCTCACGTTCCAGGTCGATGACGACATCTTCGACTTCCGCGTCTCAATCATCCCCACGATCGCGGGAGAGAAGACGGTCGTCCGCATATTCTACCCCTCGGAGCGGATGTTCGACCTGCACAACCTCAGCTACCGCGAGGAGATCGAGAGCCACTACAGGATGCTCCTCAAGGACCTGCGCGGCATGATCGTGCTGACCGGCCCGTCCGGCTCCGGCAAGACGACGACGCTTTACTCGTCGCTCCTTGCAATCCACAGGGAGCAAGACGACTTCGCCTCCATCGTGACCATCGAGGACCCGGTCGAGTACGAGTTCGGGCTTTTCGGCCAGATGCAGGTGAACCGGCACGCGGGAATGGACTTCCTCCACGGGCTTTCCGCGCTCATGCGGCAGGACCCGGAAGTGATAATGATCGGCGAGATCCGCGACGCGGAAACGAGCGCGGTCGCGCTCCGCGCGGCGCTCACCGGCCACCTCGTGCTGACCACGATACACTCGGGCAACGCGGCGGAGGTCGTCACGCGCCTGCTCAACATGGCCATCGAGCCGTTCATCATATCGAGCGCGCTCACTTGCGTCCTCGCGCAGCGGCTCGTCAGGTTGAACTGCGAGAACTGCCTCGAGGAATACCAGCCCGCGAATAACCTGCTCGAGTTCACCCACCGGTTCCTCGACAGGAAAGACTTCGAGTTCAAGCGCGGCGCCGGCTGCGCCGAATGCAACTACACGGGTTTCCTGCGCCGCGTGCCGCTTGCCGAGCTGCTCGTGCTGGACGACCAGATGCGCAACATGATCCTGCAGAAAGTCTCGACAAACGACCTGCGCGGCTACGCCATCGAAAAGCTGGAAATGAAATCGCTGCTATCGGACGGGATGGACCGAGTCGCCGAAGGCAGCAGCACTATCGAGGAAATCCTCCGCGTCGTCGGCATGCACGAGGGAGGACTGATTTAGGGATATGGGATACGGGGTAAGGGATAAGGGAATATATTTAGCGGCGCCGCGTGGCCGGTGTGGTCTGCGGCGCGTTAAATAATTTTCGATTTTCGATTGTCGATTTACGATTGAGGAAATAAAAATACCAATCAATATAATTATTATATAACCGAGGAACCGAATAACCGATGAACCGGACAACCGAAAGACACGGCTCTCTTCTCATCGACTTCGTCGCCGCGACGACCATCTTCCTGCTCGTTACGGGCGCTTTCTACGCGCTCTGCAGGACGAAGGACCAGGCCGTCGACGACGCGGAAAAAATCGCGCACGCGACCAACGCGGCGCAGGCCCGCCTTGAAACCCTCGTGCGGATGGATTACGAGACCCTCCTCAAGCAGGACGGCAGCAAATTCCCCGCCTCCGTTCTCGAGGAGAAAATCGAAGAGACCGGCGTCGTCTCCGTAAAGGAGTTCGAGCCCGGCCTCGCGCAGGTCACGGTCATTGTAAGATGGGGATTGCGCGCGGGCGGGCAGGACGAGGTGAAGTTCTCCACACTCGTCCGCGGCAAGGAGGGCTGGCGATGAGGCGCCGCCGCGGATACATCATGATCGAATTCATCATATGGTTCGCGCTGGCCAGCCTGACCTTCACCGGCATTCTCGCGTTCGAGGCTTTCGCAAGGCAAAGCTCGTTCGAAACCAGCGCCCGCATCGAAGCCCTGCAGCACGGCGAGCGCATTATCCGGCGCATCGAGGAAGACGCGTCACGCGCGACCTCTTATAAAGTAACCGGCCAGGGTGTAATTCTCGAACTTCCGGCGCGCGGCCCGAGCGGCGAAGACCTCGACGGCGTACGGGACGTTATCGTTTACTCTCCGCGGTACTCCGAAGGCGGCTCGCTTGTCCGCATCGTCACCCCGGGCGAAGGCAGCGCCGCCCCGAAAGCAGCCGACGGAATAGGCCGGTATATTTCGCGCATCGTATTCACCGACATCAAAGGCGGTTCCTCGCCCCCGGTCCTGCAGGTCACGATGCATTTCAAGATTCCGGTTACGGGGAGGCGCGACTTCGAGCGCTCTTTCAGCTTCACCGCCAGGCTGGACAACTGCAAAAGTCCGGGAGGCGGAAAATGACGGCGGCGAGAGCGTCAAGCGTCAAGCGTCGAGCATCGAGCGTCAAGCGCCGGAGCGGCTACATACTGCTGCCCACGGTAATCGTATTTTCGGCCACCGTTCTTGCGATGACGGCCATGTTCGTTACGCCGATTTACAGGACGCAGTCCCTCATCCGCCAGCGCACAAGGTTGTATGCCGCGCGCAACCTCGCCGACGCCGGCGCCGCGAAGGCGATTCACAAAATCACGCAGTCGGGTCCGGAGTTCACGGGCAAAGGCTCAAACGATCTGCCGACGGGCTCCTGCGAGTGGAAGGTCGAAAAGAAAAAGGACGGCGACCTTCTCGTCACGGCCGAGGGAAAGCACAACTTCCCCGATGCAAAGTATGAAATCGCAGTGGTCGAGATAACGGTTTCCGTCGGCAAGAAGTCAGGCGGGAAATTTCCGGTAAGCATTCTCTCCATCAAACGCGGCGTCAGCAGAAAATAATTGCCGGGGCGCAGGATTGGCGTAATTTGCAGGGGCAAAGAACACGCGCATGCCTTGCCGAAATGTAGGGGCACAGCACGCTGTGCCCCTACATTTTATTTGCCGGGCAGATGCCCGCGCAGGCGGCGGAGAATCAGCAACGCGTCGAGGACTCCGATGCTCCCGTCGCCGTCGAGGTCGGAGACAGAGCGTTGCCGCGGTGAAAGCGTTTCCAGTCCATGCTCCGCGCGGCAACACAGAACAGCGTCGGCGGTGGTTGCTTCACCGTCGAGGTCGGCGTCGCCGAGTACAATTTCACCGCGGCGCGTAACCGTGATGGTGAAGTCACGCACATCGGAACCGCTTGCCGGATATGAGTAGTTGTTCGTTTTCCTGAGATCGACAAAGATTCCGTTGGTCTCATCGCGCATTACGAACTCCCAGTCCGCGGCCGCGGCCGGAATCTCCCATCCCAGCTCAACCGTGCCGTCGGCGCCCGTCGCCTCGACGGTCGCCGTCCAGCTTACGCTCTCCCCTTCGGCGGGAAACGGGCGCGTATCCTGCGTATACTTTCCGGAGTAATAACCCCAGTCGGCGTGGTCGAAAAATATCCTGATATAATAGGTTGAAAGCGGAGAAATCTCGAGCACGTCGGTCGAGTCGTGCTGCACGCCCGCACTTTCGCGGACGGCCAGATAAGTCGACGTGTCCCGGTATGTCCCGGTCTTGACGGTAACGGGCATCCGCCATTTCATCATCGGCGGAGGCAGTGGCCGCGGAGCGGGCGGAGGCCCGTACCACGGGTGATAAATCCTGACGAACGCGTTCGAGCCGTTTGCGTGGACCCAGAAGCTCGCTCCCTCGGGAATCCATTCGTCACCGCCGTTGCCGAATGAATCGTCATAGCTGTTAAACCACGCATACTCGTTCCCGTTCCACGACCGGTAATAGGTCGTGGCACAGTTCTGCAGTTCGAAATGGAATCCCCAGTTAAGAGGCTCTTCTTCAAGGTAAAACGGAGTCCGGACCAGGTTCCAGCCGTCGTTATCGAACTGCCCCGTATCCGTCCATGACAGCGGGATTGTAAAAGTTTCGTTTTCGTAATCCTCGGCAGGCGTGCCGAGCGCGACGACGGAATCCGTGGGAGACCATATGAAGTAACCCTTCCCCAATTCGAGCGTGGTCGGCTGATAGTATGACCTGCTTGCCTCGTTGTAACCGTAGAGGTAAACGGAAGGCAGATTGTCGCCGAACATGTAGTCAACGGTCCGCGCCTCGGTGTCGACGGGAAGCTCCATCAGGTGGTAGCCCTTGCGGTTCAGCGGCTGGAGACTGTCGACGATATGAACTTCCAGCGTGTTGCTCCACTCTCCCTCGTCGTGCAGATTGGTATAGTAGCGCATCCTGAGGTAGTACGTGTTTTCCTCCGTACACATTGCAGTTCCGGTATAGTCAAGCCAGTCCGAGGATTCTCCCGGATTGAGAGGCCCGACAAACGGAACACCCGAATCCCAGAACAGGTCTTTAAACGTAGGATCGTCTTCGCTGACCTGCATGCGGTACCGTACGGCCTGAACTCCTCCCGGGCCGTCGTCGTTGTAAACGCTCTGAAACTCCATGTAGTCCCAGTGAACTTCATGAGAGCCATAGGGCGCAGTGAAACTCGTCGGCGGGCCCGGCGGCGTGCCGCCGGTCGGCGTGGCCCAGTAGACCATGAGGCTCGGGCGGTAGGCCGTAACGCTTTCATCATCGGAGTAGAAGACCGCGCCGTCGTTTGTGCCGTCCTCGGCGTACAGGACCCAGCCGAAGTTCGGGAAGTCCTCCTTTACCCAGCCGCGGACATCGTCGGTAACGAACTGGTAATACTTCGCAGTTATAATATCCGGCGTGAATGACGGGATGAGTGTATATCCCACAAAGTCGTCGGGAGACCTGAGGCCCCACACGCTCCAGCCCATACCCGCATAACGGTTCCACCACGATACTTCCATTTCATACCAGTCAACAACCAGGCGATGCATAACCTGCTCGTCAATGGAATCATTCTGCGCGATCAGGGACTGGCGGGCCATATAGATTGTCGAGTTCGGTGGAATCTGGTTCGCGCCGCCGCCGATAAAGTTACTCCATTGGATAACCGACTTCCAGGTATGACCCAACCCGCTGCCGGTGGTGTTCAGCCATGGTACATCACCATAATTTGTGCCAACATCGACCTGCAGGCACGAAGCGCTACATGCCGCTTCGGACGTCATATCGGCAAGGTAGCTGATATTCGTCCCGTCTGGCAGGTCGAACCAGACTTCGAGGAAAGGCCTGTCAGCCTCGGTTGTCGCCTCGGAAGAATGCCATTCAACAGGGTCGCAGTCGTCGTCAACGTCGATAAAGAAGCCGTAATTCGGCTGGCCGTCGGCCCATGCCTGGACGATTTCGGTTACCTGGAAATGGTAGGAAGTATTCGGGGCAACGGGCCAGACTTCATATTCTTCGCCGAAGTAAACGTCATCCTCTTCTTCCGCGCCGGGTTCTCCCCAGAACTGCCTGGCGTTTGCCTTCAGATACGTTGCATAGTCTTCGCTCCATTCGGTCACAATCCGCGCGGCCCAGAAAGGGTCCCCGCATGTAACAGTGGTGGTTTTCAGATGCAGAACGGCGTTCCTGATTTTCGAGCCAAACGGGATAGTATACGACGAGCATGCGCCGATTATGTATGGAAAAGATATAAGGTCATAGCTTATGGGATTACCGCCGCACTTCAATATCACGCTGCCGCCGAAATTATTGCTGTTATTTCCTTCGTCCAGGTAGGTGTCCCGGGTCTCGCTGTATGGATTACTTCCGCTCTGGTGGAATTCGAGATACCCGTCGGGCAGCGTGTAGTCAAATATCGCATATGTCATATCATCGTCGTCATAGCACCGTGCTCCGTTTATCCACTCTCCATTGGCATCCCCATGGGAACGGGGAGAAACATCACCCACTCCGACTTCGCTGAAAGTAAACTCGTACAGCCAACCCTCGGCCGGCTGGCTGCCATCCTGTCTTTCGAACCAGACCCGGAACGCATCAGCGGTACATTCGGAAAAGCCAATATTAATGATTTCGTTTGTCGATTCCATCTCCGACCACACCCATACGCTTGGCGCAATTTCCATATGCCAGGCAACCCACGTTTTTGTGCAATTCGAAACGTAATTTACCCTGAGGTCAACTCCCACACATTGTACGTTCCCGCTGCCGGGGGGATAAAATTCGATGTATCCGCCGTTGTCAGCGGCTGCAGAAACCCGGGAAGTTGCCATGAGCGATAAGACGGTGATTAAGAATATTATCAGGCCGGCATGTTTCATTGAATATCTTCTTCCTCTATCATTGGCGCGGTCGGTTCCGGCAATCTCCATTTCAAAAACTCCTTCTAAATTATCAATTACCCGGCAGATGCCCGCAAAGGCGTTTGAGAATCAGGAGCGCGTCGAGGACGCTTACCTTGCCGTCGCCGTTCATGTCGGAGACGTAACGCTGCTGCGGTGAAAGCGTTTCAAGCCCATGTTCGGCGCGGGAGCAGAGAACCGCGTCGGACTCGTCAACCGTTCCGTCAAGGTTGGAATCGCCGAACAGCAATGCTTCAAGCATGGTTGCGGTGAGCGTGAAGTCGCGCGTATTTTCGCCGCTGGCCGGATAATCGTAACTCTCAAAAAGCGTCATGTCTCTTATCACGCCGCTGGTCTTATCGTGGATGTAGAACCGCCAGCCGTCGCGTAACTCCGGCGGAATATTCCACGAAAGACTGACCAGGCCGTTCGCGTCAGTCGCGTAGACTTTCATGTTCCACGTCAGCGTGCCGCCGGCGGCCGGGAACGGTTGCGCGTCAAAGGCGTACGGTGCAGCGTAACGGCCCCAGTCCGGGTGGTCGAAAAACGCGCGGACATAGTCCTGGGCATAGCTTCTTATTTTCAGGATATCGAAATGGTCGTGTCCGCTCGACGCGCCTTCGCGCGCTCCGAAGTAAGTCTGGGTATCAAGAAGCAAACCGCTTTCGGCCGTCAGTTGCACATTCCAGTTCATCGTCGGCGGCGGCAGCGGCGCGGGCGCCGTGATAGGATCGGGCATGGTCAGCGACGCGTCCGAACCGTTCGCGTGGACCCAGAAACTCTCGCCCGGTCCAATCGTATCCGTACCGCAGCCCAGCATCGTTTCCGAATCGAACAGCAGGTATTCGGTTCCCGTCCACGGCTTCCAGTGCGTGGAATCGCAGTTCTGAAGGACGAAGTTCGACCAGTCGACGTTGAAGGAGTAGTGGTTGCGCAACAGGTGCCATCCGTAGTTGCCCAGGTCGCTCAGGTTCGATAACGTCAGGCTCACCGGTGTGCCGCCGTTGTTCCCCTGCTGAGTGCCTCTGAAACCTAGAACCGTGCCCGGGTTCTCGCACCAGATGAAATAACCGACGTTGTTTTCGAACTCATCCGATGCGGCAACCTGTATCCAATCCCTGTCCGCTTCACTGTACTTGAAAATCCAGATAAGGTCGATATCGTCGCCGATGCTTTCGCCGACGGTTTTGCCGATCATGTAGCATGGAATACACAGCAGGCTGTAGCCCTTATTTTCGAGAACCTGCGTGAACTCTGCGATGACGAAGTACGCCGTCTCAGACGACCATGCACCCTCCTGGCCGGACTGGTCCTTGAATTTGACGCGCCAGTAATACGTGACGCCCGGCGTGAATGCCGGACCGCCGTAGTTCGGCGAATACCAGCGCGCGTTGGGCGGTACGTCGCAGTCAGTCAGCCAGCCCGCATTCGCATGCGGGCTCGAGAAGTTGGAATCGTCATCAATCTGCACCCATCGCTCGACCGCATTGCCGGCCGGATTACCGGGGCGGTACATAGCGCTCAAGATCATGGCGCTACAGCCGAGGGATGTGGGGTTGGTCTTCCCGTGCGCGAGAAGCCCGTCGGGCGCAACGGGAGGACCAAGAGTTTGCGCACTCGCGTAGACCCAGCCGGTAGGCTGATTGGCCAGGTTGACGGCGCGCAATCTAAAATAATACTTCGTGGTCGGAGAAAGGCTGTTATTGCCGTATTCGAAACCGGTCGTGTTCAGGACACGGTTATAAACAACTCCATCGAGCGACATATCGATATTGAAAGTGGTCCAGTCCGGATTGTAATTACTGCTCCAGAACAGAGCCAGGCTTGTCTCGCTGATATTGCCGAACCAGAGGCCGGTCGGTTTGTTGCAGAGCGTCACAACTGATTTGCACCCACTCGGGGCCGATTCCACTCCGTCCGCGTTGCGTAACCTAACCCGATAATTGTATTCACAATTTATTAATAAGTCATTAAAAGCATGCGTATACTGTCCTGTAAGCCACCCACCCGAATAAGAACAGACGGCAACCGTGTGATAGGATCCTCCCGTTGCGGAGACAGCGTTTGATATTCCGGGAACAAGAATGGGGGATGCACGGAATGAAGTTGTTCCATCGCCAAGACAGCCGTAGCTGTTGTATCCACATGCCATCATGGAGCCGTTGGAAAGAATTATCAGCGAATGATCAGAACCTGCTGCCGCAGAGACAGCATTCGTTATCCCGATCATAAGAACTGGAGAAGTCTCATATGATGATATTGCTCCCTTGCCGAGCTGACCCCAGCCGTTTCTGCCCCATGCCAGAACAGAGCCGTTGGCGAGAACCGCAAGGCAGTGATAATAGCCTGCCACCGCTGAGACGGCATTCGTAATCCCGGGAACAAGAACCGGCCAATTACTGTCGTTCGTGGTTCCGTCACCGAATTGACCGACGTCGTTTCTGCCCCATGCGACCACGGAGCCGTTGGAAAGAGCGGCTACGGAATGATTATAACCTGCCTCTGCAGAGACAGCATTCGTTATCCCGGATACCAGAACAGGGGAATTCCGCTGTGTCGTAGTCCCGTCGCCAAGCTTGCCGTACTGGTTGTATCCCCAGGCAAGCACCGAGCCGTTGGAAAGAACAGCGAGCGAGTGGTCATAACCCGCATCAGCAGAGTCAGCATTCGTTATCCCGGATACAAGGACGGGAGTCAATCGAGTCGATGTGCTTCCATCCCCAAGCTGACCCTGGCTGTTATACCCCCACGCCAGCACGGAATTGTTGGAAAGAAAGGCGAGTGAGTGTCCATAACCTGCATCCGTCGTCAAAGCATTCGTTATCCCGGATACAGTAACGGGAGAAATACTGTCGACCGAGCTTCCGTCGCCAAGCCGACCGTATGAATTTCTTCCCCATGCCAGCATTGACCCGTCGGAAAGAACGGCGAGCGAGTGGTAATAGCCGCCTCCCACCTCAACAGCATTCGCTGTTCCGGACACAGGAGCGGGTAAATTCCGACGGTCCGCATTCAGACAGGCAAGCTGGTGGTAGTTGTTTCTACCCCACGCAACCGCTTTACCATTCGAAAGAACAGCAGCTGAGTGATAATAACCTCCCCCGGTAGAAACCGCATTCGTTATCCCGGATACCAGAACGGGGGTAGTCCGATTTGTCGCAGTTCCATCCCCAAGCTTGCCATGTCCGTTTTGCCCCCAGGCAAGCACGGAGGGGTTGGAAAGAAACGCAATAGCGTGGGAGTTCGCAAGCGCACCCGACACGTCTTC
>SOJX01000060.1 GCA_004376375.1 Planctomycetota bacterium | reverse complement strand
ACAGCGCAAAGGATAGGGATACAGAGGCCCGAAGGCACCTGATTTTTACGAAAAAACACCTTGACACTGCTCCGGATTTTCGCTATATTGTCTCTAGTCCAATCCGAAGTGCCTCACTTTAATTATCCCTATTTAATCTACAGAGATATTCTGGAGGCAGTCATGAGAAAATCCGTATCTGTATGTATCGTTCTCGCAGTATTGATTGCGTTTGTTACTCCCGCCTTCGGAGCGAGCCGCCCGAAGCTCACGCTGGCAGAAACGTGGGACGACGGCATCGCGGAGGCAAAGGCCAGGAGCGTGCCGATAGTCTTCATCTGGCCGGAACGCGGGTGAGGCGGCACGGCATCCGAGCCTGGACTGTTCCAGCTCCCCGACATTTACCCGCTTACCCAGTATTTCGTCGTCATGTTCGCGCACGACAAGCGCTTCCCCGACATCTACAAGAAAGGCCAGCCCCTCATCCGCGGCGAGAAAATCCCGAACTTCTGGGCAATCCACTTCCTGAAGTCCGACGGCACCGAGATGGGCGACCTCTACCTCGCCAAGAAGTTCGAGTTCTCCGTTCTCAAGGACAAGATGACCCTCGCGGTAAAGAGAGTCGGCAAGGGAATCCCGCAGGCGAAGTTCAACAAGATCCGCGATGAATACGTCGAGTGCGCCTTCCGCTTCGAGATCCGCGAGTTCAAGCAGGCGAAAAAAGACTTCGAGGGCTTCATTAAAAACACGAAGATAAAATGCAACCTCGTCGCAGACGCGAAGGAAAAAATCAAGCAGATCGACGCGATGTACAAAGACCTGCTGAAGGAAGCAAAGGAAAAGGTCCAAAACGAGGATTTCGAAAGCGGTTTTAACGCACTCTACGAGCTCGAGCAGTGGTATTACGGCTTGAAACCGGCGAAGGAGATAAAGAAAGCCATCAAGGAGCTGACCGCCGAGCTCAATAAAAACAAGGATGCGAAAAAAGCCATCAAGCAGGCCAAGAAAAACCAGGCGGCGATGAAGATGTGGCAGAAGGCCCAGGGCTATTACCTTAATAAGAAAGACGCCAAGGGCGACAAGACGATGAGGAAAATCGCGAGCCAGTATCCCGACTCGGATTATTCCATCAAGTCTACGGAGCTTATCCAGATAAAAGTACCGCTCGCGGAGCCAAAGGCCGAGAAACCGCCGACCGGCGCCGCGGGAGGATGAAAGTAACGCGCAGGACGCCGGAAGTTCCCGGCGAAAAAAACGAAAGCCGCCGAGCCTGCTCGGCGGTTTTTATTTGTAGGGGCAGGTTTCAAACCTGCCCATATTCGGGCGGGTCTGAGACCCGCCCCTACATTTAATGAACAGACAGGAATGTCTGTTCTACCAGTCAGGCGAAGACCGTCCAAGTGCAGACGGACGCGGCGGGACTGCTCCGCTAATCAGTTTAGGTTTCAGGTTTCAGGTTTTAGGTTTATTTCTTATTACCTGAAACCTGACACCTGATTTACTGCGCGTAGACCGCGTGGAAAACCTCTTTGTTCGTGTCCGACTGGATGAATACCACGAGCTTTTCGGTTCCCGCAAGCGTGATTCCGGTGACGTTGAAAGTGTCCGAGTCGCCGTCGGCCAGGGGGGTGACAAGCGCGTCCTCCGCCACTATTGCCACCACAAGGTTGGGCTTGTAAAGCGGGTCGTCATTGTTGACTTTGAAAACCCGCACGTGAAGCGCGGTCAGCTCCCCGCCCGAAGTGTTCTGCACCGACCCGCTCAGGGTTCCACCCGCCAGCGAGGCCGTCAGGTCCACCCCGCTCTGGCGGTTGATTGCGGGCGGGAATATCGTCCCGGTTGTAATCTTTGTATAGGATACCTTGATGCCGTCCACGACGGGTCCGGGGCAGGGGTCGAAGGCATAATAGCTGTCGCGCATCGGATAGGGAGCGGTGTCCAGATAGAAGAGGGCATAAACGAGGCGTCCGGGGAAGTCGCTTTCCGCCTGGATCAAGGCCGCCTTGACCGTATCGCAGACAATGCCTCACCCGTCAAAGGAAGTGAACTCGACGAGCGCGGCGTGCGCAGGCCCCGTGTAGCTCGTAACGAACGTGGCGGTGGCCGTGGGTACGCCGTAGAACTTGGCGCCGCTGCTCTTCTTGCTGCAGCCGGACGCGGCCGCAATGGTAAGCGCGACAACCAGGATTCCGAAAACGCAGGTCCGCATGTTCCGCATGATGAATATCCTCCCGGCTCTGAGACTTCCCTGCATCCAAGCCTTATTAGCTTCCTTATATGATGACATATAAGTCAACAATTATCAAATGACAAATGTTTTTTAGAGGCACCAATTTTAGCAAAATGGATATATGGACCACTAACTCCTATTTGGAGGGAAAGAAGAACTGAAAGGAAACAGTTTCCAATCTTTTTAGGTTTTAGGTTTTAGGTGTTAGGTTTCAGGAAAAAAATTAATAGAATATAGCCTAAAACCTAACACCTGAAACCTAACACCTTCTCTGTTCTTGATGAAACGCATCCCGTAATCTTTGCGCGGGTGCTGGGCGGTTTGAATTGTCTTTATTTATTCAAAATAAAAAAATGCGAGGCGAAGCCGCGAATGTAGGGGCAGGCCCCCGCGCCTGCCCGATAAAAATGTAGGGGCAGACCTTGCGCGCGCGCCGTGCCCCTACATTAAATTAAGGCAAAACGGCAACAAATATTACCCGCACTTCCCGCACTCCCCGTCCGGATAAAAATCGCTTGCGAACGGCGGTTATGGTGTATAATAGTATGGTACATTACGGACATGGACGTGGGGAAAGGCTATGTCAGGCAAAAAAGCTTTTTACGCTGCCGCGGTAACGGCTGCGTTTGTTTTTTGCATGACGCTCGGCCCGCCTCCTGCTACCGGCGACGTTTTCATCCTCTCCGACGGCGGCAGGATCGAGGGCGCGGTCGAGTCGCAAAACAGGCGTAATGTCATGGTCCAGACGAAGTACGGGCTCGTCACGGTAAGGCGCGGCGATATAGAGGAATGGGATGAGAAAAGCTCGCCCTACGACGAGTACGTGAAAAAGAAAAAGGACCTGAAGAACACGGCCAACGGACATTTCGAAATGGGAGAATGGTGCAGGGAGAAGGAATTCGACGCCCAGGCCAAGGCGCACTTCAAAGAAGTGCTGAAGCTCAACCCCAAACACGAAAAAGCGCGCGAGCGGCTCGGAATAAAGAAAATCACGCCGAAGACCACGCCCAAAACCACGCCCGAAAAGAAATCCATGAAACCTGTCGTAAAAAAGGACGACAAGGTTGAGGATAAGAAAGAGGAAAAGGCAAAGAAGAAAAAGCCCATCGTCGAGCGTATAAAAAAGAAAAAGAAGAAGAAAAGCAAGGGCGGCATCCCCATCCCGTTTACGATTACGGCCTCATGCGCGTGGGACGCGGACAACGCGTGGCTCCACCGTTTCGGCAAACACATAAAAGCCGGAAGCGAATATCTTTTCATGGTCACCCGCGGGCAAATGTACGTCAGCGTGGTGACGATAAGCGACCAGACGCCGCGCTCCGAATGCATCGCCGAGAACAAGGACGGGATAAAAACCGGCCGCGGTTACGCGTGGACCGGCGCCGGCGCGATGCACGTCGGAGGGAAAGTGCTTTCGTACACCTTCGCGCACGAGTTCCTCCACCTGAAGTGCGGCATACCCGACGAGTACACCCGCGACAGCAAGCCCGCATGCCCCATCTGCATAATGAGCGCCGACCCGAAGGCGCACGCGCTCTGCGATTCCAAGACCCATAAGGGCGAACCCGGGAGAGACTGCTTTTCACTGCTCAGGAAAAGATTTCCCCGCATAAGAGAAGACTACGACGCCGAAGGCAAGGAATGCCCGGAAACGAAAGTCGTTATCAGAGATAAGTGATAGGTGATAGGTGATAAGTAAAGAGTGAAGAATAATAAGATAATAAAGGCGGGCCGGCGGCTCGCCTTTTTCGCGTTGCGGTATGTGCCCTCCAAATCCGTTCCGGTTGCGGAATCTGACTTCATGTTGTATACTGATTTAATAGGGGAAATCTGCATGTAGTTTGTTGTTTGGGGAGAGAGAATGGGAACCCGCCTTTTCAGCGCATTCGCTGTCCTGCTTATCATCTTTGCCCTCGCACTTGCCACCGAAGGCTGCAGCAGCGGCAAAAGCAGCCGCGACAAGGCGCCATTCTACAGCACCGGGACCGGCACGGGCACGGGTACCGGGACAGGCACGGGAACCGGCAGCGGAGTCGGCATCGAGCTGGTGTGCGTGTACGACCCCGCGCTCGGCGCGCAGACCTCCCACAAAGAGCATTTCGCAGGCATTGTCGAAGAAAGCTCCGGCAACATCTGGACCGGCACCAAGAACCAGATCTATATCTCCAAAGCCACAATCAAGGACGGCACCAGCGGCGACGTGATTATCTGCAACCTCGACGCGTACAAGGTCGACCACCCGACGCTCGGCAGCGTCTACGGTTATTGCATAGGCTCGACAATGTACGTCGGCGGCGACTGCCTCACCCTCACCTTCCAGCACGAGCTCGGCCACGCGAAGATGGACCTTCCGGACCATTACGGTTACACCATGATCTGCATAATGAACGCGGAGGGCGGCGGCATCTACATGGGAGATAGAAACTACTGCGAAGGC
This sequence comes from Planctomycetota bacterium, assembly GCA_004376375.1. Classification (GTDB taxonomy): domain Bacteria; phylum Planctomycetota; class E44-bin39; order E44-bin39; family E44-bin39; genus E44-bin39. The sequence goes on along the minus strand of SOJX01000060.1, from coordinate 979 downwards.
GGAACGTTCGACTGCTGGGGGGCGGTCGTCGCGAAGTTCGGAATCTCGGCTTCGGGCGCCACCGGCGCATGCCCGGCAACGGAGGTAATTATCCAATAAGTTAGCGGCCGCGCCTGCGCGGCGTTAATAAGGGATAAGGGATACGGGATAAGGGGTAAGGAAAAACAAATATATCCGGAGGGCGGACAGACCTGTCCGCTCTTTTGTTATTGCGAGGAACGGTCACGGCCATTGCGGCGGACGGTGTTGGCATACCAGGTTAGCCGCGTGACCTTGGTCATACAGTTGAAATCGTTATTGTCCTGAATCGTGCAGTTACTGATTTTCACGCCGTCGCATTTTTCGCATGAAATCGCCACGTCCGAATTGCGCTGAATAATACAGAAGTTCAGCGTAATATCCTTACAATCGTAGGCGCACAGGCCAGTCCTGCCGCAGCCGTTGAGTTCGCAATTCAGTATTTTGATCCCGCGTGAACCCGTTATAAATACAACACTGCCTTGGCAACTCTCATGCCATTGCGGTTTCACATGGCGCAGGTACGCGTTCTCGATTCTGATGTTTTCGGAATTACTGATTTGTATAACGTCCTCGTATATGTCGTCAACCAGTATGCGCGCGCCTTCTTCACATTCAATCGTCAGGTTATTGCGTCCCGAAATCTTCAGTCCGTTTTTCAGAATATATTCGTACCGGGGGATTCTGACGATTCCGCCGTCGGGTGTATTATTAATCAATTCCTGGAGGTCTTTCGGAGGCTCGGGCCGAAACGGCCAGCCTCTCTTTTTGTACTGAATCGCCAGAATGGCGCCGACAAGGCAGATAATTATTACACCCGCGATTACCGCGAATGTCTGTTTTGCGCCACCGCTTTTTGGCATTAAAGTTCTCTGACTCCGTGGGACAGATATTCTTGTCTGTCCCACTCGGTACTCGGTACTCGGTACTCGGTACTCGGTACTCGGTACTCGGTACTCGG
>SOJX01000101.1 GCA_004376375.1 Planctomycetota bacterium | reverse complement strand
GGTATGAGCAAGGAGGTTCTTGATAAAATATTTATTCCATTCTTCACGACAAAAGATGTTGGTCATGGAACGGGTTTGGGTTTGCCTGTAGTATATGGAATCGTTACCGCCCACGGCGGTTCGATTAATGTTAAGAGCGAACCCGGCTATGGCACTCGGTTCGAAATTCAATTGCCGGTAGCAGAGCCGGATAATACGGAGAAAAGTGTTTAATATGTCATCCTCTCCCGGAAAAGAACGAATTTTGATAGTAGATGATTCTGCAAATACACTGGAGGTTCTACGGCGAAATCTGACAGCAGCGGGCTATCAGGTTTTCACGGCACCTGGTGTCTCTGGGGCAATTGAAATTCTCGAGCAGACGCGATTGGACCTGGTCATCACCGACCTTAAGATGCCCAACGTTAGTGGCATGGATCTGGTGCGGCATATTCGCGAAAATTTTAGAGATACCGAGGTTATGATGATTACAGGCTACCCATCGATTGAGGGAGCAGTAGAAGCTATCAAAACCGGGGCCGAGGAATTTTTAGCCAAACCCTTCACGGACACTGAGCTTTTATCTGCCGTTCAGCGTGTGCTGGACAAAACAAAGGTGCGAAGGTCTGGACGTGCTAAACCAGACCAGGTAGTTCCTGCCCACAAAGGACTTATCGGGAGTTCCGAAGGGATGCGCGAGGTTTTCATTGCCATATGTAAAGCTTCGTCTGCGTCAGCCACGGTGCTCATTACCGGCGAAAGTGGTACTGGCAAGGAGCTTGCGGCCAGAGCTATTCACTACAGCAGCGTCCGGCCCTCAGCACCGTTTGTGCCAGTCAATTGTGGGGGCATTCCCGAGGGATTGCTTGAAAGCGAATTGTTTGGGCATGTAAAGGGAGCTTTTACAGGAGCAACCGAATCGCGGGCAGGATTTTTTCATGCTGCTGATGGAGGTACGATTTTTCTTGATGAAATCAGCGATATGAGTCTGGCGATGCAGGTCAAACTTCTCCGTGTACTCCAGGATAAAGAAGTTTGTATGGTCGGCTCAAACCGAACGCGGAAAGTTGACGTAAGGATTTTGGCTGCAACTAACAAGGATTTGCAGGGCTTGGTGAAGAAGGGGCTTTTCCGCGAAGATTTATTTTATCGCCTTAACGTCATTACGATTATTATTCCGCCTCTGAGAGAAAGGGGAGACGATATTTTATTACTGGCTCATCATTTTCTAACTCAGTTTGGGAGCCAATCAGGTAAGGCAACGCACAGATTTTCCAATGAAGCCTTGCAGAGTCTCCGGAGTTATAATTGGCCGGGAAATGTAAGAGAATTAGAGAATGTAATCCAGCGCCTTGTGGTAATGACCGATGGGGACGTCATAGAGGTTCCCGATTTGCCTTCTCTTATGCGTTTTTCAGCTCTTCGGAAAACAGGATTCACTCGAACTCTTGCCGAAGTGGAGAGCGAATATATCACCAATGTTCTGGCAAGCGTGGACGGCAATAAAACCCGGGCAGCAGAAATCCTCGGCATTGATCGCAAGACCCTGCGTGAAAAGCTCAAAAGGGCCGAGCAGTCTCCA
>SOJX01000129.1 GCA_004376375.1 Planctomycetota bacterium | reverse complement strand
TGGATGTTTTCAATCGCGAGAAACACGGCCAAAAGCCATTTCCGCAAACGGAGTTCAAGGCCGATGGCTAGCCTTACCGGTTCGCGGGAAAACGGCGACGGTGCGCTTGGTGACGTAATCACGGCGTCGGGCGGCGGCCCAGCCGAGCCCGCGGAGTCGAGCGAAATAGCCGGCCGCGTCCGGGCGGCGCTGGATGAGCTACCCGTCGAGCAGCGCGAGGTTATAGTAATGAAGGAATTCCAGGGCTTGAAATTCGACGAGATCGCCGGCGTTCTCGGTTGCCCGGTCGGAACGGTAAAGAGCCGCATGCGTTACGGCACGCTCAAGCTTGCAGAGCTTCTGCAGGGGGTTCGCTGATGGCGTGCGATAAATACAGAGACGACCTCCTTCCTCTTTTCTACGGGGAGCTTTCCGATGGCCGAAGTAGTGAGGTGGAAAGCCATATCGCCGTGTGTTCAATGTGCCGGGAGGAACTTGAATCCATGAAAGATGCAATCGGACTCGTCCGCAGGCTGCCGAGGGAATCCGTGCCTGCCGCCGCAAAGGGAAGAGCAATTTCCGCCGTCCGCAGGGAGTCCGGCAGCCGCCACAGGTTGTTCTGGGGTATGGCTTCGGCAGCGGGAATCATTATCGCCGTCGTCACGGCGTTCGTTTTTACCTTTACTGGCCCCGGTCCGCTCGGGCCGAGGATGGCTTCGGCGGAGACAAGCGTTGTCCAGCGCGGTTACGCGGTAACGGTTTTCAATCAGAATCTTGCCATGGTCAAGGACCGCCGCGATTTCGTCAACATGAAGAAGGGCGTGACCACGGTTGAGCTGAAAGGTATCCCCGCAAGGATTCTGCCAGACTCGATCAGCTTCAAAGACCTCGACGACCCGGAAGGAACCACAGTCCTCGAACAGAACTACGAGTTCGACCTTGCCGGCGCTACCGCGATACTCGATAAATACAAGGCATCCGACCCGGACAAGCCGGAAAGCGCGAAAAAGATAACCGTCGTCCGCAAAGACGGTACCGAGATAACCGGAGTCCTGTTCTACTATGCAGGTTTCGATACCTTGAGCCGCTGGCAAAACCCGCCCGGGGGAGGTTTTGAATACGGTTATTCCGCAGAGCAGCGAAGTTTCCGCGGTCAGCAGTCACGCCGGTGGAGGCCGCGGCCGGTTGAACCGAAAGTTATCGGCCTTCGGATGGAAGACGGTTCCATCAAGCAGATACGCGGGCAGGAAATTAAAGCCGTCCGGCTCGGCGAGATGCCGGAAAACCTGCGCACAAAGCCGACGCTTGTCTGGCAGCTCCAGGCCTCGAAGGGCGGCCTCCACCAGAGCGAGGTAAGTTACCTTACAGAGGGGATGAGCTGGCGCTGTGATTACCGGCTCACTTTCGATAATTCGAATAAGCTTTCCATGGGCGGCTGGGTGACTGTCAACAATTATTCCGGTGTCACATTTCCCAATGCAAAGGTCAAGCTTATGGCAGGTGACGTGCACATGGTCCCCAGATCGCAACTGGTTGAAAGGCTCGCCGATAAAGACTTTGGAGAGAGTAATAGGGCAGCCATGGATCCGGGAGCGGGTTTCAAGGAAAAATCCTTTGCGGAGTATCACCTCTACACGCTTCAGCGCAAGGCGACTCTGAACGACAACGAAGTCAAGCAGATCGAGCTTATGGATAAGGACGGCATCAAGTGGGGAAAGAAATACGAGTACAATTACCGAAGGCGTAGCGACCGCGTCATAGTTTTCGCGACGTTCAGGAATTTTGAAAACAACAACCTTGGCATGCCGTTGCCGAAAGGGCGTATACGTTTGTTCGGCCTTGACCATACGGGCGAACCGGAATTCGCGGGTGAAGACAATATCGACCACACGCCGAAGGACGAGGAAGTAAAAGTCCGCATGGGCTATGCCTTCGATATCGTGGTGGAGCGCAAGCTGCTGAAAAACGTAGGCCCGCGTTCCAGGCGTGACGGCGAGCAGGAGATTGAAATCAAACTCAGGAACCATAAGGATAAAGAAGTAACGGTGGAAGTATTCGAGCCGCTCGCATGGACCGGTTTCACCGCGGAGGTTCTGGAAAGCTCTCACGAGTTCGAAAAGGAAGCGGCAAATATGCTGCGTTTCACAATAAAGATAAAGGCTGATTCCGAAGTCAAACTTCTTTACCGCGTACAATATCTGAGACAGTCCAGATAAAGAAAGGAGAAGGAAATGAGGAAGAAGGCAATTCTACTTGCGCTGATGCTTATGTTGGCGGTTGTTACTCCCGCCGCCCTTGCGCAACCCGAAGGCGAGAAAGAGGGCGTAGCGCTTACGGTCTACAACTCGAACCTGGCCGTCGTGAAGGAGAAGCGCTTCATCGAGCTCAAGAAGGGCGTAAACACCGTCAGGTTCACCGACGTGGCGAAGAGCATCGACGCAACGAGCGTGCATTTCAAGAGCCTGACCGACCCCGACGGCACGGGTGTGCTCGAGCAGAATTATGAGTTCGACCTGGTTAGCTCTACAAAGCTGCTCGAAAAGTATATCGACAAGAAAATCAAGGTTATCACCAAGGACGGCACCATTTATGAGGGTACGCTGATGAGCGCCGACAGCGCCCAGATAGTGTTGAAGGATCGTGGCAAGAATACTCTTTCGCTTATCCAGCGCGCCGACAACGTCAAGGACATCCAGTTCCCCGAGCTTCCCGAAGGCCTTCTGACCAAGCCGACGCTCATGTGGATGGTCACGGCTGAAAAGGAAGCAAAGCATCTTACAAAAGTCACCTACATGACGGGCGGCATAAGCTGGAAAGCGGACTACACGGTCGTCACAAACAAGGACGACACGATGCTCGATATTTCGGGCTGGGTTACGATTAGTAATTACTGCGGCGCTACCTTCAAGGATGCAAAGATTAAGCTTGTCGCAGGCGACGTCCACCGCGTCCAGCCGCGTCAATATGCGCCCAGGCGGAAAGGCGGCTATGAAGGCGCGGGCCGGGGCAGCGGTTTCCAGGAAAAGGCGTTCGCCGACTACCACATGTACACGCTCCAGCGCCCCGCGACCGTCAAGGACCGGCAGGTCAAGCAGATCGAGCTCCTGAACAAGAACGAAGTCAAGGTGAAAAAGATTTACAAGTACCGGGGTGCCCAGGTCGCCTACTATGGTTACCGCAATATGGACGCGGGCTTTGGAAGGAACGCCAACAAGAAGATCAACGTCTACCTCGAGTTCGAGAACACCAGGAAGAACAACATGGGCATTCCGCTTCCGAAGGGAAAGATCCGCGTCTACAAGCGCGACGAAGAGGACAAGTCGCTCGAGTTCATCGGCGAGGACAATATCGACCACACGCCGAAGGACGAGAAGGTCAAGATCCTTATCGGCAACGCCTTCGATATCGTCGGCGAGCGCAAGCAGACCAACTTCCGCCGCCTGACCTCGACCTCGATGGAAGAGACGTTCGAAATCAAGATCCGCAACCACAAGAAGGAAGCGGTCGACGTGGAAGTCGAAGAGGTCCTTTACCGCTGGGTCAACTGGGAGATCCGCGATAAGAACACGGATTATGTAAAAGATGCGGCCCAGAAGATTATCTTCCCCGTCAAGGTCGAGCCCGACGGTGAAGTCGTAATCAAATACACCGTCTACTACCGCTGGTAAAATCCGGCATTGTCGGAAAATAAAAATCGAACCCCGCGTTTGGCATCGGGTCGAACGCGGGGTTTTTCTTATGCTCAGTTTAGTTTCTGACGAGGGGTTTATCATCGGGAGGCGAGAGAAAGTATTCCCGTACCGAACTGCCCAGTGGTTCCTCGAACGGTTTTGCGAATTCGTCTGCGAGCGTTTCGATTTCCGAACTCAGGCGTCCCGATTCGTCGGGGTCGTTGGTAGTCAGGACGACATGGTGTGAAAGTTTCAATTGAAGTATGCGATAACCGGCGCCTTTTGCCTTTTGAAGCGCGTCCGAGGCAATGCGGTAGGATTTACGCCGGTTGCCCTTCATCAGTTCGAGACGTGCGCGCAGGTGCCGCTCCCAAAGCCTGTAGAACACGGGCTCGCAGGGCAGCTCTGCAATGGCCGAGTCGAGCTCTTCCATGTATTTTGTCGCCGCTTTCAGGCTGCGTCGGGCAAGTTCGAGTTCTACTTGAATCATGAAGCACTCAATATAGTCTGCAAAGTATATATCGGGTCCTACCAGGTGGCGGGCGGATTGTAATATTTTTTCCACCTCTTCATACCGTCCGAAATTAAGCGCGAGATAAGCAGACAGGGGTGAAATGCGGCCTCTGAAAAGATCGACCTCATTGACGACCGGGAGCTCGGAAATCTTTTGCAGCATTTCTTCCGTACGCTCGAACTGGCCAAGCTCGTGCCAGAAATCGCCCAGGTTTGCATATCGATCGAACCTACTTTGCGGTGTATCGCTTGTGCTCGTGGATTCGATAAGATTTAATTGCTCGTATGAGAGATTGATATCCCCGGAAATAAGCGCTCCGCTGCTTACCCACGACCTTTTAAGGTTTACTGCGTCGTCGTCTTCACTGGTGGTTTGAAGCCCTTTGCGCATAAAACTCAGGCCTTTTTCGCAATCACCTGACATGGCGTATGAAAGACCGGCCGTGATTTCAGATCGGCCTTTCATCGGTATCTTGTGTGAATCCCTGAAGTTTATGGTTTCTTCTGCGCACTCCAGGCATTTCTCGAATTCGCCGAGACGGTAAAGATTGTCTGTTTTCCGGACAAGCAGGTAGAACTCGATCAGTTTGGCGTCCGAAATTCTGGCGCACTCGCGACCCTTATCCAGATATATAAGTGCTTTTCTGCAGCCTTTCCAGTTCCATGTCAGAGAGGCGATGAGCGTGTAAAGGTGGGTGAGGCTGCGAAAGTCGGCGTAGCGCCGCCATATCCCTTCGGCCTCGGTTGCAAGGTTAAAGCCCTCCTGGTAGCGATGAAGCTCAAACAGCATGGCGGCCGCGTCGTGGTCAAGCATGGCCAGCATGTATGTTCTGTTCTGATCGATGGCAGCCTTGCACGCCCGGTTGAATTTCTCGAGCGCGCCCTCGATGTCGTTGTTCAGGTATCGCTCTATGGCGAGAAGGGTCATGTATTCAACTTCAGTATCTTCACCGATTTCAGATCCGAGGTTTATGGCTTTTTCAATGTATTTGGCGGCTGTTTTGAATTGGTTTTGTCTCATGAAAAGGCGCGCAAGAGCCGAATAGACTACGACCATACCGACGTTTTTTTTCCTGCCGAAACGCTTCACGGTGTCGAGGAGCAGTTTTTCGCTATCCTCGAGCCTGCCCTGGTATTCGAGCGCATGCTCGTAATCCGCAATCGACCTGAGGTGCTCTTCCGTACCGGGCCTGGCAAGCTCGATTGCCCGCATCAGCGCCTCGTTGAACTTGTCGTGCTGATTAAGCATTTTATGCATCCGGGCGGCCTGGCGTTCCATCTTGACGCGGCGCGTCCGTGATTCCTTGCGGGCGCTGATTTCCCGATACTCGTGGAAGATTTCTATCGCTCCTTCGGGATCGGATTCGTTATCGCGTGTGTGCGCGAGTGTATACAGTACTTTCGCACGGGCGTTGCCGTAGCGTTCGGGCAGCGCCCGGCGCAGGTTTTCGAGGATCGGGACCGCGCGTATCTTGTCCTTTTCCGCTTCGCCTTCCTCGATGCCGGCCAGGCCGTACTTCATGCCCTTCCGCGTCTGCCCGCAGAGCAGGAAATGTTTTGCGATCTCGAGGTTTGTGGGGCCGCGGTCGCGGATGCTTTCAAGCTTTTCGGCAAGGTGACGGTGTCGGCGGTTAAGTTCGCCTTCCGTGCAGGAGGCAACGAGCACGTTGCGAATTCCCGGATTGGCGATCATCACCCGCCCGGCCACGCGGTGGAGGATGCCGAGCCTGTCGAGCTCGCCGAGAGTGTCCGCGATATCCTGCGCGTTTTCACCGCTTATTGCCGTCACCTCGGTCATGCCTGCCGGCCTGTCCAGGAGCGCGAGATATAATGCAAACTCGAGCGCCGGGCCTTTCAGCGACTCGGCCTGTGCCGAGTAGAATTCATCCAGTGAGGGTGCGATGGCAAACGGCTCTACGCCGCCGCGAAAACGCCACTTGCCTTCGAGAACGACAATATCTCCGGAGCCTACCAGCATACGGATGGTTTCGACTACCGCCTTTGGCGTTCCGCCGGTTGCCTCGGCGAGCCTGGAGACGAAAGCCTCGGGCGCGGGAATCCTGCTGAACATTCCCGTTACGACTTCGCCGATTTCCTCCTGCGTGAGAGGTGCAAGAGGCACCCTGGTTGTTTTGGGCCCGGCTATCGAATTGGCCTCGTCCGTGTCGCGTGATGCGGTGATTAGAAGCAGCGGGGGCGCATCCGAAGTTGAAAGCATCTGTGCAAGAAGTTTCAGCGCCTCGCGGTTTGGAACCGTGGGGCTCTGCAGGTCGTCCACGGTCATAACGACCGGCGCCTGTTCTGCAATGGTTATGATACGTGCGGCAGCTTCGGGCAGGGTTTTGCCGCTTTCCTTGCGCCGGGATTCGGCCGAATCCTCCGATTCCTCAGCAGGCAAAGGCACGTCAACGCCCGGCGTGAGCGACAGTTCGCCGGCAAGCTTTTCGAACATCTCGGGATTGACAGAAGAACCGAATCCCGCTGAGAAGCCGCGGAGCTGGGCTTCGAAATGAATCTCGCGGAGCAGGCGCGTCCGTCCGATACCGGTCGGGCCTTCAATATGGATATGCCCGCCGCGCCCGTCTGCGAGGCTGTCGAGTGCGTCGCGCAATAGGATAAGTTCCTTATCGCGCCCCCTCAGCGGCGGCGTTCGCAAGTATCCTTCAACAGACGCCGCGGGTTGGAGCTCGATGGATATGCCCCGGGCGTCAGCGATCGCCTGGATTACCGAGTTTGCGCTGTCGAAACGGTCGGCGGGATTTTTCGCAAGCAGTCGCCGGATGATCGGCTCGAGGTATTTCGGTGCATCCGGCTTGACGGACGAGAGCGGGGGAGGAGGCGCTGTTACGTGCGCAAAAAGAAGCTGGTGGGTATCAAGCCCGCTGAACGGCCGTTCCCGCGCTGCGATTTCGAAAATCGTCATGCCGAGCGAATAGAGATCGGCGCGCTCGTCCACGTTTGCCTGCGTGATTATTTCCGGCGCTGTATAGGCGGGCGTACCGCGTACGCGCTTGCCGAGTGCCCGGCCGGAAAGCGCGGAAAGGCCGAAGTCCATTAGCTTGACGATCCCGTCCGCGGTCGTGAGGATATTTCTCGGCTTTACGTCGAAGTGGATATATCCGCGCGTGTGGACGTATTCGAGCCCTCTGCATATCTGCACGATGTAATCGGTGAGCGTATCTTCCGTAACGTTTTCGGTCGCTTCCATCAGGTCCTGACCGTCGATGTGCTCGGCCGTGTAATAAAAGCCGTCGCCCTCGGGAAGGACGCCGAAGTCGAAGACGCGGATGAGATTTTCGTGGTCGAGCCTGGTCAGGATGCGGAATTCGTTGCGAAAAGTTTCGAGACGGACGGGATTTCGCTCCCCGGTAACGAGCTTGAGCGCGACAGGGGAATCGGGCCTGCCCGGGTCGGCCACGAGGTAGACCGTGCCCATGCCGCCGGTGCCGAGGATGTGGTCGACCTTGTAGCGGTTCGCGATAAGCTCGCCCGGCTTATAGGTTCGTTCTACTACGACCCGTTCGCCGGCCGACGACACGAGCAGGCGCGATGCCGGCGTTCGGGAAACGTCTGCCCGCTCGTCCTTTGCCTTTGCCTGTTCAGGCTTTTCAGCCATAAAGGGTGGTCTCCGTCGCAATTTGCACCTTATCCCGCGAGAGAAAAATAATCAAGAAAAAAGCCGAAAGGGCGGACAGGAATGTCCGCCCTCCACAAATAAAACAATATGACCTTTGACGTTCGACGTTCGACGCAAAACAACGCGCCGCAAACGGCGCGGCTGACTATCGCACGAAAACTTCCGTCACCTTCTTTCGCTCATTGTCGCGGGTGAGGACGAACCTGTGTGTTTCACGCCGCTCTTTTGAGGTTCCCTCGAAAAGGATGACGTCGACGCGGCAGGCGGTCTGCGCGTGACCGCTGGATGAATAATACTTTGCTTCGATAAGGTATTTCCCGCGCTCAGCGTTTGCAAGCGTAAACGTTTCCGGTCCGAAACCGCTCGTGATGTCTACGTCGAGGTTCCCGCCCATCCTGGTTTCCTTGTGGCTGTAAAAGCACTCTTCCTTTTTCGGGTCGGTGATATGCATGTCGATATCGGTGCCGTCGGTGTCCCAGGTCAGCGTGACCTTCATGTCCTTTCGCGGTACCATTGCGAAGATGGTCGTGGAATCGCGGCCGACGCCGCCTTTGTTCTTCGCAATCGCCTGGATGCAGTTCGAGCCGGGGGAGAGGACCAGCTTTGCCTCGAAGTTGCCGCCCGAGGAGCGGATCGTCATCGGCACGCCGCTGACGACCAGCTTCAGCCGCGCGATTGTCTGGTCGCTTACAGTGCCCTTGACCGTTACGATTCGCTCGCTTGTCCAGCCGCCGTGGGGTTCCGTGATTTTGACCGTCGGCGGTTCGACTTTCTTTTCAGGCTTATCCTTTTTCGGCTCCTCAGCGGTTGCGATAAGGAGCGCGGTTGTGAACGTTACGGCGAGAATAAAAATGCCTGTTATCAGTTTTCTCATCGGCCACCTCCTTATCGTTTCTCGCTGGAAGTTCTGAGGATGTATTCGGAACTGGTTCCGCGGATTTCGGGGAAGTACATCAGCTCCACCTTCGCCGGCATGACGTGGTAGATACCGGGCAATGTCGCTTTCACCGCGTATTTGATTTTCGTTTCCCCCGCCGGCAGGTTTGTAATGAAAAAGACGACCCTGTCGTCGTGGGCTTCCCAGTGGTCGTACTTTCCGCGCTCGTCGTGCGACAGGAAGTCTTTCTGCTCGCGCTCGTGCAGCACCTGCACTCCGGCGGGAATATAATCGGTAATCATTACGTAGTCACGCGCCTTTTCGGTTTTGACGGTGAGTGTCATGGTGATGACCTTCCCCGCAAGAGTTCCGAAAACTCCCTGCTCATGAGAAGGCAAGCCGTTTGATCTTTCTATCTCAAGACCGCTCGAGGACGGCTTGACCATCTCTTCTTCGGTCACGTAGCTTGCGTAGAGCGAGTAGTGGCAGACCTCGTCGGTCTCCCTTGTGAGAGAAAGTTCGTTCTTGCCGGTCTTGATTTCCTTGCCGGTGAAGGCGCAGGCGAGCTTGTTCATGTTTGACTTGCCGCGCTCGAGCTCGACTGTTTTTTCTATTCCGTTCAGCTTGACCTTGACTTTCAGCGCCTGCTTGTTGGCGCCGGTGTGGACGAGGTATTTGCTAAATGCGCGGACGACCGCAGCCGTGTCCTGCGTCGAGCGCCACTTCGGACCCTGACGTTTGGACAGCAGGAATGCGATCGCCGGCTTGATAAGCTTGCTGTCGGGTTTGATGAGGACGAGCGCGTGCAGCACCTCGGCCGTCGTCTCAATCTCGTCGTTCTGCCACTTGCCCTCGCCGCTCTTGCCCCAGTGCATTCCGCGGTCTTTTTCGGTTCCTGCATTTTCAAGCTTCTCGACAACGCTTACTGCCATCGCCTTATTACCCAGCTTATGGAAAGCGAGTGCAATAAGTGCTTCCGCATGTGCGGAATACGGTATTGTTTCAGAACGCAGCATTAAACCGTTCGCATAATCTTTTGCTGAATTATCTCCTGCGAGAGCGAGCGCATAAACTGAAAGCGCTCTTGTTTCAAAATCGTTTTGAGGGTTGTTATATACTCCGTGTAGAAACTTTGCACCCCGCTTGAGAGACCGCTGAAAGCCGCCGTTCTTACCGGCGTATGGAATCGCCTCGCCGAAGGCGCGGACGACGAGCGCGCTCATGTGCGGGTTGCTGGAATCGTCTTTCCACCATCCCCAGCCGCCGTCGGAGTTCTGGAATCCCTGGAGGCGCTCCACGCCTTTCTTCACCATCTCCGGCAGCTTTTCGCGGAGCGGGTGCTCGATGCCGACTTTTTTGAACGCTTCCATCGCCGCGATGTCGGGCGCGAACTTTTCGAGCGTCTGCTCGACACACCCGTATGGATACGCGACGAGGTAGGGTATGGCCTGGTAAATCGCGTCCTCGACCGAGCCGGTGATGTAAACGCGGATGGCGGCCGTCTCGAGGTCGACGCCTGTGGGCAGCTCGAACTCATAGGTTTCGGTAAGGTTCGTAATCGCGCCCGAAGCCGAGTGGCTTTTTTCGACGCCGTGGGCAAGTATCGGAATCTGCTTCTCGAGAAGATCGGAACCGAGCGGGCTCACGGCCTTCGAACGGAAAACGGTAACGCCGGGCGTATCCGCGCGGAGCTTGTAGCTGTTTACGAAATGGCCGCCCTTTTTTATCTCCGCTGCCTGGTCCTTGCCCGAAACGATTTTGCAGCCTTTGGCTTCGAGGGTAAGCTCGGCCTTTACGTCGGCCCGCGCCTGGTTGTGGGTTATCGTGGCGATGTCGATTTCGTCACGCTCGCGAAGAAACCGCGGAAGCGCGAGGCGGGTGAGGATTTTTTTTCTAGTCCGAGTGTGGTCGGTGACCTGGGCGACGCGGGTGTCCCGCGTTACCGCCCGCACGGTCGCGCGCCACTTCGTCAGGTTGTCGGGATAGGGGACTTCAACTGTCGCCTGCCCGCTCTCGTCCGTCACCACATGCGCAAGCCAGTGGATAGTCGTCTTGAAATCCTTGCGGGCGATAAGCGGCCTATGGGATTTAATGCCAATTAGCTCTCCGGTACGGTCCACGACAAAAAATCCATAACCCGCCTCAGTAGGATCTGAACCTAAGTCCAAGGTTATCCTGTCAAACGCCCGGTGGCGTTCCCGCAGTCGTGCTGGAGCGGTTCTGGTTCCCCCCGAATCTCTCAATGCTATACTCGGTGCTCCCGGTTCTGACGGTGATTCTTCGCCGCTTTCCTCATCTTCATCGCCCTCATCAAAAGTGACATTACCGCCGGAATCCGGCGCTCCCGGCGCTGTCGGTCTATCTTCCCCAGCGAATGTGCCATTTGGCACACTTTCAGATTTCTTTTCAGGTTTGGCAACGGGTTCCTGCGGCGGCGCGGGGAGGCGTTTTGAGACTTTTGCATAGCCGTATGACTCGTTTAATATACTTGCTTCGGTGGTCACGTTATTGCGGCGGAGGTGGTAGAAGTATTCGCCGATGTTCGCGGTCAGCTCGCCGCGGATGTTGTATAAGGCTTCGTCCACGATGCCGATGGAAAGCTCGGCCTGCACGGGCTTGCCGGAGCGGTCGGTAACGGCAAGCGTGAGCTTGCCTTTTTCCCGCGGTTCGTATTCGTCCTTGTCGGCCGTTATTTTCACGTTCAGGAATTTATCGGCGGGGGGCACGACGATCATCCGCTGGGCGCTCAGGATTCTGTTTTCTTTTATAAGAGAAACGGTGAAGAAGAAGTTCGGCGCATATGATTCTTTTACAGGCAGTTCAATAACTCTTGCATTGCCGGTTACGGGCTGGACTCTGTAGTCATATAGAACCTGGCCTTCGCTCGTCACGAGCAGGTTTGTTTCCTTTATCGGCGCGGTTACGAGGATTCGCGCGGTCTCGCCCACCGGGTATTTTTCTTTCGAAGGAATAACCTTCATCCAGTCGCCGGTGTAGACAAGCGTGGCGCCCTCGTTCATTACATAGATGTCGCGCTCGGCAGTTATTTTGTTTCCGTTCTTGTCGGTAGCCGCCGCTTTCAGGACGTAATGCCCTTCTTTTCTCGTGACAAACGTCTGCGCCGCGATTCCGTCCTTGCCGGTCTTGATATCCCAGACAGAATTCAGGTCGGGGGAGGCCAGCATCCCTTTTGCGTATTCGTAGAGGAGCGCGACATTGACCTCTACTCCTTCGATCGGCTTTTCGGCGTAGTCGAGGGCCTTGATTTCGACCTTCGCCTCGTCTTCGCGGGGGTAGAGGAGCTTGTCGGTCTTTATCGCGATGTCGAAGGCTGCCCGGGTGACGCGGACGCCGGCCGCGCCGGAGACGCTTGCGCCGGATTCGTCGCGCACGTATGCGACGATACTTATCGAATAATCGTAATCGAGCTTGTCGGCCTTGATGGTGATTGTCGCTTCGCCCTTGTTGTCGAGGGTTATATTGTCTTCCTTCAGTTTTTCGGGCTTGAAAGAGCGGGCCTCGTTTTCGCGGAAATACCAGGAGAACTCGGCCTCGCGCCAGAGCGGGCGCCAGAACCTGCTGCGGTTGATAATGTAGTGGCACTTGCCGCCCGTTACTTTGCCGCCGAAGAAGTAGTCGGCCGATACTTTGATTTTGACTTCACCGCCGCCTACGACGTGGCGGGTGTCGGGCTTTACCTTGACTTCGAATTCGGGTTTCTTGAATTTCTCGGCCCTGAACTCGGCGAGGTATGATTTTCCGTTTACGGTGGCGATGAGTTTGCAGCCGCCGAGGCGCATGTCGTCGGGGAGTTTGAACTTGCCGGAGAATGTTCCCCAGCCCGTTGATTCTGCGGTGAGTTCCGCCAACTTTTTCCCGCTTGCGTCGAAGGCCTTTATTTCAACTTTTGACTTTTCCGGCACGCGGAAACTGTCTTTCAATTTTTCGCGGAGGATTCCTTTGAAGTTTACCTCTTCGCCGGGTTTGTAGAGCGGTCGGTCGGTGTAGAGGTAACACGTCAGCCCCGGCACGTCGGTCGAGTAGTAAGACGTGTCGGAGATGGTGAAGTTTTTGTCCTTCGTTCCGGAGATAACGACGTTTGGGTTATAGTCGAACTTCAACTCGAGCAGGCCGTTCTTGTCTGTCTTGCCGGATATTATGTATTTTCCGCTTTCGCTTGCGGAAACATCAGCGCCTTCAACCGGCTTTCCGCTTTTCCTTTCGACGACCCATACAAGTGTTTTCTCCTCGATGCGCTTTGTTATAAGCGCGAGATCGCTGACCAGCACGGTCGTGTAGCCGATTTTGTTTTCATAAGAGCATTCGACAAGGTAGAGCCCCGCTTCCGTGACGGGGAGGGTAACCTTTTCCTTGACCCAGTTGCCAGCTTTGAGTTTGTGTGTGAAAAATCCAATATAGGCGAATCTGTCCTTGTAATTAGGTGTTGCCCTTCCCGCGTAAGCTTCACCATGGACTGCCGGTTTTTTGGCGGCTCCGGAATCATTAATATACCGGTTAAGCCACAACCTTGCTACTGTCCCTTCGATTACCGGGCGGTGCATGTCTTTCTGCGAGAGCAGAAATTCTCGCGGGTTCAGTATCCTGTAATAGACAATCTGCACTTCCAGGCCGCCGCGGGACTCGATGGTGACGGCCGGTTTTGCGCCGGGCAGCGTAACGTCTTTCGATGAGAGATAAAAGAGCTGTGCGGCGTCAGCCTTCGGTGCGGCGGCGAGAACGACCGCGACCGCGAAAAAGATAATGAGACCGGTACGAAACTTCATCATTTTAACACCTCCGGTTTGATGAGATGCACAGGTCGGCTTGAATGCGGGGATGAGTAAACTTCCACTTCAGATATACTCTGTCTGTTACGGCAGCCTGATTTATTATATTTAGACGACTATTATAGCACGCGGTTCCCCGGATTTCCAAAAATTCTCCAGCCAAAATTGTGTCTGCCGTAACCGGCTGAGCGGTGGAGCGTTGCGGATGGTTTGCCCGCTGTCAGGGGAGTGTAATATTGAATTTTTGTATGGATTTGGATACACAAAGATGGTATTTCTCGTATAATAAGTATCTGGAGACGTACGTCCATAATTTGAATTACGGGAGGGCGTATCATGTGTCGCACAGTTTTATTCCTGCTGGCAGCTCTGGTGCTTTTCGCACTGCCCGTTCTTGCGGCCGACGGCAAACTCTACGTGAAAAGCAACGTGAAGGGTAAGGTCTACCTGAACGGCGTCAAGATCGGCGAGACCGGAAAAGTGCTTGAAGGCTTACCACTGGGCAAGGTCAAGCTCAGGATTGTCGCTGAAGGATATGTGACGCACGAAGAAGAAATCAAACTCGCCGATGAGATGGTGGTGAATGTAAAAGTAAATCTTAAGAAGTCCGGTGAAACTTCTCCCAAGAAAACGGCAAGCAAGCCCACGCCAACGCCGCCGAAGAAGCCCGACACCGGGCCCGATACCGGACCCGGAGACGTGGCCGGCAAACCGGACAAGCCCAAACCGACCGAGCAGAAACCCGGCGGGAAAGAAGAAGAAAAGAAGCAGGCGGAGGACAAGTCCGCAAAGGTGGACGAGAAGACGGTTCGCGAAGTGAGCAAGGCAGGCGACGCTCTGCGGCTGAAGGAAATCCTGAACGGCAAGTCGGAATATAAAGTAAAACTTATTGCCGCTTCCGCGCTCCTGCGCTTGAAAAGTACGGACGGGTTTGATGCAATCGAGCGGGAAATCGATAGAAAGTTCAACCGCGCACCGAAGGATTTTTTCAGCAGTTCACCATTCATCGAGAAGAACCGAAAAGCTGTTGCGACGGCAAGTGTCAAGATAATCGCAAGGACCAAAGCCGCGAAGATCGATACTGTCGAGGAAGCTGCCGCGGCATATCTCGTTTTTCTGGAACTGAGTAAAAGACTCGAGAAAAAGCTTGCCCAGGTGGAAAAACTCACCAAAAGAGTTGAGGACCGAAAAAAAGGGGGGCGGGGCGGAATGTTCCGCGAAGTGCACAAGAGAACCCAGCAAAAGGAGCAGGCCGAAAAGGAAGCGACTGGAATCCGTGAAAGCGTGAATGTGATGATCGCGCTCCTGAAAAAAGGCAGCCGCAGCAAAGACAAGGACCTTGAGGTGTTGATTAAAAGAATTCTGAAACGTGCCGAGGAGCTGATGAACCCGGACAAGTGATCCCGCGTGAAAGAATATGAATAACGATCCCGGGCAATAACCCGGGATCGTTTTAATTGTTGTGTTTATTTGATTTGTCCCGCTATAATATGAAAATTGTCCTTAAGCCCGGCAGATATACTTTCATAATGAGGTTGCAGGTGCCTTCGCGTTGTATTCTGATTCTTCTCGATGGTCTGGGCGACCGCTCGTTCGAAAGCCTCGATGGTAAGACGCCGCTTGAGGCCGCGAAAACGCCCAACCTCGACAGGCTTGCGGAATGCGGAGTAAACGGTCTTTTCCACGCCGACAGGGTCGGCCGCGCACTCCCCAGCGAAAACGCTCATTTTGCCATCTTCGGCTACGGACCTGACGAGTTCCCGGGCCGGGGCTACCTCGAGGCCGTCGGGGCGGGGATAGAAGTTTCCGATGACGACGTGGCAATTCTTGCGCATTTCGTAAGCGTGAAAGAGGAGGGCGGCAAGCTCTTGCTTCGGCGCGACAAGCCGGAGTTTTCGCCGCAGGAAATTGAAGAGCTTACCCGGCACATCGCATCGTACGATGCAGGCGGCATCATACTCAGTTTTACGCACACCGGGCGCCACGAAGGCATCCTGACCCTGAGCGGCTCGGTTTCTCCTTTTATTACGGATACGGATCCGTTTATCCGCGGCCGCTACCTGATGGAACCACTTCCGCACGCGCATGCGGTCGACGACCCCGTTGCGCAGAGGTCTGCCCGTGCGCTCAAGGATTATCTGCTCTGGTGTTATAATGAGTTGTCGAGTCACCCGCTGAATGAGAAAAGAACTGCCGACGGCAAACTCCCTCTAAACGCAATTGCCACTCAGCGCGCCGGCAAATATAAAGAGGTGCAGCCGTTTCAGGAGCGCTGGGGGTTGCGCGGCCTTTCAATTTCATCCGGAATCGTTTACTGGGGGCTTTGCAGGTTTGTCGGCATTGAGATATTGAAAGACAAAGATACGGGTAATATTGCGGCCGATTTTACGCGCCGCATGGAAACCGCGCTTGGCAGTCTGAACGACTATGATTTCATTCACGTCCACACCAAGGCTCCCGACACGGCTGCTCACGACGAGGGTGCCGGGGCAAAGAAAAAGGCAATCGAGGAAATAGATAAGGGCCTGGGCGAAGTAATCGACCGACTGCTTGCTGACCGCGAGATTCTGACCATCGTTACATCGGACCATTCCACGCCGAGCGAAAGCGTGCTTATTCACTCGGGGGAGCCGGTTCCGATAGCGATTATGGGAAAAGGGGTACGACGGGATGGTGTGGAATCATTTGATGAAGTATCCTGCGCGGCCGGGGCGCTCGGGTTCGTACAGGGAGAGGACCTCATGCACCTGGTGCTGAACCATCTTGACCGTGTAAAACTCCGCGGCGCCATGGATACGCCCGAGGACCAGCCCTACTGGCCGGGGCCGTTCGAGCCGTTCATCCTGGAGTAAAGAAATGGAGATTGTTGAGACCGGCGTCATTCACGGCCGATTCCAGGTGCTGCATTACGACCATATCAAATATTTAATGGCCGGAAAATCACGCTGCAAACACCTTGTGGTAGGGATAACAAACCCGGATCCCACGCTTACGGGACACGATGATGTTGATGAAAATCGCAGCGCACCGCAAGCCAATCCGTTGACTTATTTTGAGAGGTACCGTATTGTCCGCGCCGCGCTCCTCGAGCAGGGGTTGAATGTGGAAGAATTCTCTATCGTACCGTTTCCGATAAATTTTCCCGAGCTTTATGAATATTACGTGCCGACCGACGCCACCTTTCTTCTTACCATTTACGATGAGTGGGGGGAGAAAAAGCTGAAGATGTTTGAGTCGCTGGGTTATAAAGTCGAGGTTTTGTGGAGGCGACCACTTTCCGAGAAAGGCCAGACCTCTACCGAGATCCGCGGACTGATCACAGCCGGAGAATCCTGGGAACACCTTGTCCCTCCGTCCGTTTCCGAGATGCTGAAGAAACTGGGTTGCATAGAGAGGATAAAGATTATTTAGCCGCCGCACGCTGCTCTCAGTGCGGCGTGTTTGCAGAAAACCCGCGCTACTGGGTGGCGCGGCTAAATAAGACAAAGAATAAAAGGCGCCGCGTAATGCAGCGCCCTTCATTTTATACCGTGAGCCGGATGGTTTCCGGTATTTATTTTTTTTCGTACTTTTTCACAAGCGCGAAGCCGTCGATGACGACTGTTCCATCCTGGTTCGTTAATGTGGTTTTAAACCGGATATTTTTCTTCTTGTCGTCTTTTTCCAGCACCTCGGCGGTGGCGGTAATGGTATCACCGAATTTAACCGGCGCCTTGAAGTTCATCTCCTGCGAAAGGTAAATGGTGTTAATGCCGGGAAGCTGTGTGCCGAATATCGCGGATAACAGGCTGCCGCAAAGGAACCCGTGCGCGATCCTGGTCTTGAAGAGCGAGTTTTTTGCAAACTCCTCGTTAACGTGAACCGGGTTGTTATCGCCGCAGAGACCGGCGAAGGTGTATACATCGCTTTCGGTTATGGTTTTGGAAATGCTGGATGTATCCCCGATTTTTATGTCGTCGTACATTACCTCGACAGGCATTATTTTTCCCCCTTCTTTTCGGCAGGCTTGCCGTCCAGTGTGGAATGTTCCTTTATCCAGTCCGATATGACGGGGCAGATTTCCTTTTTGGAGCGGGAGCTGACGAACATCCCGATATGCCCGGTCTTGAAGGCGTGGGTCGTCGCGTCCTTCGAGCCGACGGCCTCGGCGATGTTTTTCGAGCACGGGGGCGGGACCAGGTGGTCGTACCGGGCGTAAACGTTGAGGAGCGGCGCCGTGATGTCTTTCAGAAAGACCTTCCGGCCTCCGAGTTCGAACTCGTTCTTGACCAGCTTGTTGTCGTGGTACATGTCCTTGATGAACTTTCTGAAAGCCTCGCCGGCCTGGTCGGGGCTGTCGAATATCCATTTTTCCATCCTGATGAAGTTGGCGATGAAGTCCTTGTCGTCGAGGTTTTCGAGGAAGTTCAGGTACTTGTCGAACATGAGTCGAAACGGGTTGAGCAGCAGGAAACCCGCGTTCATGAAGTCGCCGGGGATGTTGCCGTAGGTGTCCACCAGCTTGTCGATGTCCAGGTTGTGGGCCCAGATGTGCAGAAGGCCGGACTCGTTATGGAAGTCCATCGGCGAGACCATGGTGATAAGGTTCTTCACCTTCTCGGGGTATAGCGCGCTGTAGATCATGGAGAACGTGCCGCCCTGGCATACGCCGAGTAACGTTACCGAGTCAACGCCGTTTTTTTCACGGACGAAATCGACGACGTTGTTCAGGTATCCGTCGATATAATCTTCCATTGTCAGGTATCGGTCGCCGCGGGAGGGGTAGCCCCAGTCGATAAGATAAACGTCTACGCCCTGTTCGATAAGGTGCTTGACGATGCTCCTGTCCGGCTGGAGGTCCATCATGTACTGCTTGTTGATGAGCGCGTAAACGCCAACGACGGGCGGAGAGTAGAGTTTTTCCCTGACGGGCGTATAGTGGTAGACCTTTATCTTGTCTTCCTCGTATACCGTTACCTTCGGGGTCTGTCCCGTTTCGGTGTCAAGCGGCTCGGTGAGAACGGTCGAGCCCCGCTCCATTCGTTTCCGAAGGCGCTCGATTTCCTTAAGAAAAGGGTTTTCAGTCTTGGTTGCTTTTTCAGCCACTGTACTACCTCCGGTTATTTCGATTTATCCGCCTTGAGTTCCTTTATGGTCTTTTCAAGCTCTTTGATTCGTTTTTTGAGCTTGTAGACCTCTTCATGTACTTCGTCCATCTCGGTATGAGTGACGAGCGGTGTTTCCTTCAGCATCGTTTCGATCATCTCGGTGTGACGGGTCCTGAACTCGAGGGAGGCGTTGAGGTTTTCTTTCATGGCCTCGCCGAAGCCTTTTGACTTGAAGAGCTCGAAGAACTTCATCTCGAGGCTCTTGAGAAGGTTGTCGTAAAACTTCCTGAAGCTGTCGGGCGTGAGGTCTTTGAAAAGCTCCGTCGCCTGTTCGGCGGTTTCCTCGATCGCCTCGATGCCCGGCTTGTAAAGCGTGGAATAGAACTCGGCAGAAGAGTTGATGTACTTGAAGAAGGAGTCCGCGTCCTTTTTCAGCTTTTCAACGAACTGGCGGGAAGGACCGACGGTCGGCGCCTGGAGGAACTTGCCGAAAAGGTCGTCGTAGGCTTTCTGCCAGGAGTCGTGAAATTCGCCGAACTTGGATGGGTCGACGATGCCCTGGAAGGCTTCGCCGGTTTTTTCCAGCACGTTCATATAGTTTTCGATAAGCGGTTTGAGGTCTTGCGGGTAATAGGAGGCCATATCTTTGAGAGAGTTCTTGTATGACTCGAAGGCCGAACCGAGGACGCTCCCGAGATTGCCGCCCTGCATGAAGCCGGCGGGAAGGGAACCGCCGAAAAGCTGCGAGAAAAGGTTTTTCTGAACGTTGACCCAGTTGTCGAGAAATGCGCTGATGTTTTCCGTTGCTTTTGCGCCACCGTCGACATCAAATACTGCAAAAGACTTGAGCATATTGGAATACAGGTTCGCCGCGTCCATCATCCTTCTGTATGTGTCGAAAACCGGAGAGCCAGTTCCTGTCTCGAAGGCTTTTCCAAACGTGTCGCTGCAGATATCCCGGTATGCGGCGAAAAAATTGTCCTTTGTCCCCTGCTCGAAAAACTCCGACATGGTTTTCTGCCATGCGGAAATGTTCTTATTCCAGAAGTCAAGGAAACTTGCGTTCTTCTTGCCCTCTTCCTGCTTGGCTTCGTTGCTCATTTTAACCTCCACGATGCAAAAAAGATTACGACTATCACGGCACAAGTTTTCAAGTCTAAGGATTGTGAAAAAAATGTCAATGAAAATTTAACTGAATTCAGATAAATTTACTTGGTATGCATAACTTCTCATGTTTAATTACGTTCAGGCGAAATGCAATTGTTGTTAGCATAACGTTATATCAAAAAAGAACATGAACGGCCGATACAGCCGTTCATGTTCTTTAAAGAAATGTGCAGGTCTAGGAATTCCGCACAGAACAGTTTATTGTTGAGCGGCCTCCCGATTATTCATCATCGTCATCGTCATCATCGTCGTCATCATCGTCCTGGTCGTCGTCCTGGTCGCCGTCCTGGTCGCCGTCCTGGTCGCCGTCCTGGTCGCCGTCATCGTCGCCGCCGCAGCCGCAACCACCGCTGCATCCGCCACCGCAGCCACAATCATCATCACATTTATCT
>SOJX01000007.1 GCA_004376375.1 Planctomycetota bacterium | reverse complement strand
TGGTGCAGGAAGCGTTCGATATGATTTTATGCTCGGCCTTGAGCGTGCTGCAGTTCACTTTCAGGACGATGGTCGCGTCGATGGGGTCTTTCGCGGGGACGGTAAGCAGCACTTTCGGCGCGCCCGCGGAGAGGTGCTGTTCAAGCTGCGCGCGCTTGCGGAAAACGCCGGTCGCCTCGACGACGAAGTCGACGCCGAGGTCCGCCCACGGCAGCCTGGACGGGTCGCGTTCGGTAAGCATCTTGATCCCGTTGCCGTCGACGATAAGCAGCTCTTCGCCCTCGACGACGATTTCACCGGAAAATTTGCGGAAGATGGAGTCGTACTTCAGAAGATGGGCCATTGTCTTCGCATCGCCGAGGTCGTTGACGGCGATGATATCGAAATCGCCGGATTCATGCATTATGCGGAAGATGTTGCGCCCGATGCGGCCAAACCCGTTTATGCCGATACGAATACCCATGGACTTCTCCTTTCGATAAATTCATCCGCGGCCGTTCGGCCGGCGGGGCGTGTAATAACGACATTTCGGACCGAAAAAACGCGAAACGAACCGGTATTATAGAAACGGCGTTTTGGAGTGTCAAGACAAATCCAATTCCCGCGATTTGCTTTGACTCGGATAAATCAGATGTTACAATCAATTTTCGCAATTCGCAGAGAGAATAAATATGACACCGGAAATAACCGCGCTTGCAATCACCGCGGCATCCATCGGTTTTCTCCACACGCTTCTCGGGCCGGACCATTACATCCCGTTTATCGTAATGGCGAAAGCCCGCGATTGGGGAAAGCTCAAAACCCTCGTTATCACATCGCTCTGCGGCATGGGCCATATCCTTAGCTCGGTCGTCCTGGGCTTCATCGGAATCGGCATCGGGATCGCGCTCGGCAGACTGGAAGCCTTCGAAGGAACCAGAGGCGGCCTTGCGGGCTGGGCCCTGACGGCATTCGGTTTCGCATACCTTGTCTGGGGGATTCACCGGGCGATAAAGAATAAACCGCATAAACACCTGCACGTGCACTCGGACAACACCGCCCACGAGCACGACCACTCGCACACCGAGGAACACGCCCACGTCCACGAGGAAAAAGACAGGAAAATCAGCCTGACGCCGTGGATACTTTTTACGATTTTCGTACTCGGGCCGTGCGAGCCGTTAATACCTATTCTCATGTTCCCCGCGGCCAAAAGCAGCGTGTCGGGCCTGGTTTTCATAACAGCCGTTTTCGGCGTCACGACCCTCGCAACAATGCTCACGGTCGTAATGCTCACATCGTTCGGGTTGAGCTTTATTTCGATGAAAAAGATGGAGCGCTACGCCCACGCGCTCGCCGGCTTCGCGATATTCGCCTGCGGACTGGCAATCCAGTTCGGGCTCTAACAACTGAAAGGCACAAAATGCGCCGAATTATTATAATAGCATTGTCTGCCATTTTTCTCACCGGGTGCGCGGCGACGGAGGCCGACGTCGACAGGATAGAAATCGGCATGACACAGGATCAGGTGAGGCAGATAATGGGCAAGCCGAACCTGGCAAAGGACGACGTTTGGATTTACCACGACGTCGGCGAGCTCGACAACGTTCATATCATATTCAAGGACAAGAGCGGCGAGCCGGCTGACCGCGTGGCCGACGTCGTCCGCTTCGCCCGCGACCCGCAGATGGTCGGGGAGCCCAAGTAAGGAAAGTATGAAGTATGAAGGCTGAAGGCTGAAATAATATTGTCAGCGGCCGCGCGTAACCAGACCGGTTTGCGCGGCGCTGCTTTTTCAATTGCAGGTTTCATATTGAAAATTGAATATTGAGAATTGCAAATTGAAAAAAATCAATTTACAATTTTCAATTAACAATTGAATGACCTTCACTTTTTCTTTTAAGGCTTTTCTTTCTCGGCTTCTTCCACCTTCTTTTTAGCGCGCTTCGCGTACTCCGTATCGGGATGCTTTTCAACCACTAGCTTGAATTTTTTTATCGCGCTGTCATCCTTCCCCTTGTTCTCGTACTCGATACCTTTTGCGAAGAGTTTCCCGGCCTTCAGCTCTTCCTGAAGGCTTTCATCCGAGTCGATTGCCTTTATTTTTTCCTTCGCCTTGTCGCACTCGGCCATCCCCGGGCATGACTTACGCACTTCGTTCAGCAGCACCTTCGCTTCGTACGGTTTCTTTTCCCCGAGGAGCTCGTCGGCCTGACCGAGAAGCTTTTCAAGAAGGTCTTTGATTTCCTTCTTTATGTGTTCCGCGTCGGCCTTTTCTTCCTCCGTCGCCTTTTTATCATCAAGAATTTTTTGCGCGCTATCATGGGCTCCCCCGAGCCGGCCTTTCCCCGCTTTCTTCACAGCGCTTTGCAGCCGTTTGGCGACGCCGTCCTTGAGCGTAAGCTGGGTCGGTTTTTCCGAATCCGTACCTTTGGGCGCGATTTTATCAAGCCACGCGACAGCTTCGTTCAGGGTCTGCCGCGGGGGCGCGACGTGGCCGCCCCTGTAAACCTTCACCTCGATCTTGTTGCCCCGCTCCTTGAGAGCCTTGGCGTGCGTCCTGACGTAGCCAATCGCATCCTGGTCACCGATAACGAAACAGACTGAGATGTGTTTCGGGATATCGGGGGTCTTCTTGGCCCATGTGCTTGCGACGGCCATCGGAATCACGCCGGCGAACTTGCTCGGATACATCTTCGCGATGTCGAACGCCATGCCCGAGCCGCCGGAGAAACCGGTGGAGTAAGACCTCTTGTCGTTAATCGAAAGCCTTGCATGCGTATCTTTCCACATGGCCTTGATGGCGGCGACGATCGGTCCTTCGGGGCCGTTTCGCGCGTTGTTGGAGGCCGCGATAATCCAGCCGTGCTTCTCGCATGCGTCCTTGTATGTCTTTACGAACGCCGGCCCCTCGCCGCCCGGGCCGAAGCAGTAAAGGATGGGAAGTTTCCTGCCCTTCTTGTATTTTTTCGGCAGATAACACTGATAGGTCTGGCTGGGGTCGTGCTTGCAGACTACTTTTACTTCTTTCCCCGGTGCGGGGGATTCCGCGGCATCAGCTTCGCTGAAGAAGCCGAAGGCCGCAACGAGGAAAACTACGGCAAGTATATGCTTATGCATATCCACACCTCCACCAATAGTTATCCCCACGTTGAATTAATTAATACACCCGCCGACCGACCGGTTAGTTCCCGCAAAATTCCGGATTCCCGGTCAGCTAATCCTCTTCGACGACTTTCA
This sequence comes from Planctomycetota bacterium, assembly GCA_004376375.1. Classification (GTDB taxonomy): domain Bacteria; phylum Planctomycetota; class E44-bin39; order E44-bin39; family E44-bin39; genus E44-bin39. Next base: position 16,932 of record SOJX01000007.1, on the reverse strand, counting down.
CTTCCGTCATCTTGTCGCCGTTCTCCATGGCCTGAACGGCCTCCAGGCCCGACAGCACTTTGCCGAAAACGGTATGCACGCCGTCGAGGTGCGCCTGCGGCTTGCGGATGATGAAGAACTGGGAGCCGCCGGTATCCTTTCCCGCGTGCGCCATCGAGAGCGCGCCGGCCTCGTGCTTGTGCGGGTTGCCCTCGGTCTCGCACTTGATTTTCCAACCCGGACCGCCCGTGCCCGTACCCTTGGGGCAGCCGCCCTGGATCATGAAATCGTCGATGCAGCGGTGGAAGGTCAGCCCGTTATAAAACCCTTCGTTCGCGAGTTTCTCGAAGTTCTCGACCGTTCCCGGCGCCTCGTTCGGGTAAAGCTCTGCAACGATGTCGCCCTTTTCGGTGTTGAAATAGACTTTTTTCATGGTTGTCTCCCGGTTGTGGTTGCGGTTGGAAACGTTCCGGAGAGTCTACATTTTTATGCATGGAACATTCAAGGAAAATAATTACAAATCATCAACCGACCAGCTTCTCGCCAAGATTGGAAATCACAAGCTCAACCGCCTGTCTTTCGAATTCCTCGATATCGAGGACCTCGGGATGCGGCCCGTAGTTGACATGGCCTTCGGGGGTGAAGGCGCAGAAAAAAAGGTCGTCGCTGAATTCGTTCGTTTCTGCGGCGACGACCAGTGGAATTTCTTTAGTTTCCAGATTCATAATCATCAATATATACAGGTATCCGATCCCGCCCTCGGCAACAATATCCTTAAGCAGCACGGCGCCGTGGTTTTCGAATTCGATCTGCTTGACACGCGTCGCGTCTTTTATCATCGGCATGTACATTTTGGTGTTCCGTTTTGTAGGGGCAAGGCATGCCTTGCCCCTACATTTTAATACGCTTTTGCGAAGATGACGCGCTTGGGTGAATCTTTTCCGCAGATAATGCATTTCCCCGTGTCGGTTTCCTTGAACGGTATCACGCGTATGGTGGCTTTCGTCTCGTCCTTGACTTTCGTTTCGCAGTCGGCGCCGCCGCACCAGTGGCTCGACGCCCAGCCGGAATCGGAGCCGATGAATTCCCTGAAGGCGTCGTAGCCGTCGATATCCTTCGTGTTGTCTTCGCGGAACTTTTTCGAGCGCGCAAGCATATCTCTCTGCATCGTGTCGAGTTGTTCTTTTATTTTCCCCACAGCCTCATCCATCGGCACGAATATCTTGTCGCCGCCGTCGCGGCGCTTGAGCGCGACGGACTTTTTCTCGAGGTCTTTCGGTCCGATCTCGACGCGCATCGGCACGCCCTCGACTTCGTGCTGGTTGAACTTGAACCCGGGGCGGTACTGGTCGCGGTCGTCGAGGTAAACGCGGATGCCGGCTTTCCGCAAATCTCTCTCCAGCTCACTACCGGCCACGCATACGGCCGTTTTTTCTTTATCACTTTTCCATATCGGGACGATCACGACCTGCCTTGCGGCGACCTTCGGCGGCAGGACAAGACCGTCGTCGTCCGAGTGCGCCATGATTACGGCGCCGATGAGCCGCGTCGAAACGCCCCAGGACGTCTGGTGGACGTACTGGAGTTTTTCTTCCCGGTCCTGGTACTGGACGTCGAATACTTTCGCGAAATGGTCGGAAAGGTTGTGCGACGTCCCGGCCTGGAGCGCTTTCTTGTCCTGCATCATCGCCTCGATGGCGTAAGTAACAAGCGCACCGGGAAACTTCTCCGCGTCCGACTTCGGGCCCTTTACGACCGAAAGCGCGAGCACGTTTTCCGAAAACTCGGCGTAAAGGTCGAGAATCATGAGCGCTTCTTCCTCGGCCTCCTCCGCGGTCGCGTGCGCCGTGTGGCCCTCCTGCCACAGGAATTCGAGCGTGCGCAGAAAGAGCCGCGTGCGCATCTCCCAGCGGACGATGTTGGCCCACTGGTTTATCAGCAGGGGCAGGTCGCGCCAGCTTTTAATCCATTTCGAATACATCGCGTACATTATCGTTTCCGAAGTCGGGCGCACGTAAAGCTTCTCCTCCAGCTTCGAGCCGCCGCCCTCGGTCACGACCGCGCACTCGGGCGCGAAACCCTCGACGTGCTCCGCCTCTTTCTTCATGAACGACTCGGGAATGAAAAGCGGGAAATACGCGTTGACATGCCCGGTATCCTTGAAGCGCCGGTCGAGCTCGCGCTGGATCGCCTCCCAGATGGCGTAACCGTTCGGGCGGATGACCATGCACCCGCGCACCGGCGCGTAATCGGCGAGCTGCGCCTGGTTTATTATATCGAGATACCACTGGGAGTAATCCTCTCCCCGCGGCGTAATTCCCTTCTTGGCCATTATAATTATCCTTATGTAGGGGCGACCCGGCGGGTCGCCCATTATCGGGCGAGGCAACGCCTCGCCCCTACAATATTATTTCACAACAAGGTTCACGAGCTTGTCGGGAACGGCGATTTCCTTGACGATGTTCTTGCCTTCGATATATCCGACGACTTTCGCGTCCGCTTTGGCCGCTGCAATCATCGCATCCTTGTCGCTGCCGGCCGGCATCTGAATTCGGGCGCGCAGCTTGCCGTTCACCTGCACCACGATTTCGACTTCGTCCGCGGCGGCGATTTTTTCATCATACTTCGGCCACGGCACGTTGACCAGCGGCGGCTTCTTCCCCAGCTTCTCCCACAATTCCTCGCAGATGTGCGGGACAAACGGGTACAGAAGCACGACCACGCTCTCCACGGCCTCGCGCACCGGCTCGGCCATCTCGGCCGGAAGCGGCAGGTCCGGGTCCGCCGCCTTGCGCATATGATTTATCAACTCGCGGACGGCCGCTATCGCGGTGTTGAACTGGAAGTTGTGCTCGAAATCGTAAGTAACCTTCTTTATCGTCTGGTGCGTTTTCCTCCGGAGCGCGGCAACCTTCTCCGGGTCGGGCGGCACTTCGCCCATGCTGGTCGGAGCATCGGCAAGCTGTTCGGCATACGCGGCCACCGTGTCCCAGAGCCGGTTCAGGAACCTTGCCGCGCCGTGCACGCCCTCCTCGACCCAGTCGAGCCCCTTGTCGGGCGGCGAGTCGGACATCATGTAGAAGCGCATCGTGTCTGCGCCGAATTTTTCGAAAATCTCGTCCGGCGCGACCGTGTTGAACTTGGACTTGGACATCTTCTCGCTCTTTACTCCGAGCTTCTGGCCGCACTTTCTGCACTTGCCGTCGTCCCCGCCGTCGGCGTTATCCAGCATGTAACCGTGCACGCGGCACTTGTATGCGACCTTGTTGACCATGCCCTGCGTAAACAGGGCGCCGAAGGGCTCGACATGCTTCGTCAGCCCGAGGTCGTGAAACGCTTTCATGAAGAAGCGCGAATACATCAGGTGCATGATGGCGTGCTCGACGCCGCCGGTGTACTGGTGGACCGGGTGCCAGCGGTTCGCCTGCTCGATATCCCACGCCCCGCCTTCCATCCGCGGGCAAAGATATCTGAAAAAATACCACGACGAATCGACGAACGTGTCCATCGTGTCGGTCTCGCGTTTCGCGGCTGCGCCGCACTTCGGGCAGTCCGTATTGACAAACGACTCGCTTCCCGCGAGCGGATTTTCCCCCTTGCCGGTAAACTCGACGTCCATCGGCAGCTCGACCGGGAGCTGGTCTTCCGGCACGGGGACTTCGCCGCACTTGTCGCAGTAGATTATGGGTATCGGCACGCCCCAGTAGCGCTGGCGTGAAATCCCCCAGTCGCGGAGCTTGTAATTCACCTCGAACTTCGCGAACCCCTGCCTTTCCATCCATTCGATAACTTCCGGGATGCATTCCGGAGTATGCTTGCCGTCGAACGGTCCGGAATTAATCATCACGCCGGGTTTGCACCACGCCTCCTCCATCTCTTCGGCAGTTATCGGCGTCTTGCGGTCCGGCGGATTCACGACCGGGATAATCGGGAGGTCCTGCTTTTTCGCGAAAAGGAAGTCGCGCTGGTCGTCCGACGGGACGGCCATCACCGCGCCCGTGCCGAACTCCATCAGCACGTAGTTGGCGACCCAGAGCTCCGCCTTCTCCCCGTTCACGGGGTTGATAATGTAATCGTGGAGGAACATGCCCTCCTTTTCCCTGGTTTCGTCGGTGCGGTCGATAATGGACTGGCGCTTGACGCGCTTGACGAAATCCATCACCTCTTTTTCGTGCGGCTTGCCCTTCACCAGCTTTTCGACAAGCGGGTGCTCGGCCGCGAATACGAAAAACGTAACGCCCCAGGTCGTGTCGGGGCGGGTCGTGTAGCAGGAAATGATATCGCCGGTCGACTCGATTTTGAAATCGATAACCGCGCCCTCGGAGCGGCCGATCCAGTTTTCCTGCATCTTTTTTACTTTTTCCGGCCACTTGTCGAGCAGCTTCAAATCATCGAGCAGGCGGTCGGCGTAATCCGTAATCCTGAAGAACCACTGCGCGAGGTTTTTCTTATCGACCTCGGCGTGGCAGCGCTCGCACGTGCCGCTTATCACCTGCTCGTTGGCGAGCACGGTCGCGCACGACGGGCACCAGTTCACCGGCGCCGCCTTCTTGTACGCGAGCCCTTTATTGTACAACTGCAGGAAAATCCACTGCGTCCATTTGTAGTAGCCGGGGTGCGCGGTCGAGACCTCGCGGTCCCAGTCGTAACCCCATCCCGCGCGGCGCATCTGCTCGCGCATGTTTTCAATGCTTTTTGCATTCCACACCTTCGGATGCGCGCCGGCCTTTATTGCAGCGTTCTCCGCGGGCAGACCGAACGCGTCCCACCCCATCGGCGAGAGCACGTCGTAACCGTTCATCATCTTGTAGCGCGTGATCGCGTCGCCGATGGTGTAATTCATCGAGTTGCCGATGTGGAGCTTGCCCGACGGATAGGGGAACATTGTAAGGTTGAAAAACGGCTTTTCCGGGCGGTCGGCCACCTTGAAGACGTTATGGTCCCGCCAGTACATCTGCCATTTCCGCTCGATCTTCTGCGCTTTGTAGTTTTCCATGGTTCATTCTCTGTAAATAGACAAACCTTCTCAGAAATAATCACCCGAAGGCGTTGTATTATATGAATCGGGGCGTAAAAGGCAAATAAAAAGAGTCAGGCGTCAAGGATCAAGCGTCAAGGGTCATGCGTCGAGCGTTATAATTAATTTAATAATATGACTCTTGACTCTTGACCCTCGACGCTCGACCCATTCCCCGTTTGCTATTTCTCGAAAGCGGGATAAGATAATAATATGAAACCAAGCCTTCCAGTAAAACTCGCCATCTTCGTCGTCCTCCTCTTCGTGACGGTGATAACAACCTGCCTGCTCTGGACACCGATATGGTTGCGATGGTATTCTTCCAAGTTTTTCTCTATTAATATAAAAAAACGCGTTGAAGGCGTTGAAGGCCTTCTCGCCATGGGAAAGAGAGGGAAAGAATTCCTTTTGGAGAACTTCCCCGATGGTAAAGAGGGAGCGGAATTCCTCATCAAACACTGGAGAGATTTCAATACCGAAATCAAGGTTTATGAAAGTATACGCAAACCCGTGTTCACAGCAGCCGAGAAAGGTTATGCCGAGGTAATAGCGCTTTTCATTGCCAAAGGTGCGGATGCCGGTACCCCAAATGACTGGCGCGTGGAACTTTTACTATCTACCGTATACAATGGCAACGATGAGATTGCTGAAATTCTAATTGAAGCAGGTACTGAATTGAATAATAAATATCCTAACAGCTCTACTCCTCTTGATGTCGCTTTTCAAAATTACAACTATAAAATCGCAAAAATGCTCCATTTGCGCGGCGGTCGGAAAACAAAAAATCCTTCATGGGCAAAATACGAAAAAAACACATGGCCTGAAGGAGATATCAAAGAGCAACTGAACATCCTTAAATCGAAAGGGAAAGAGAAAGAGATATGTTATAAATTGAATGTTTCTAAAGCGACTGCGAACTTTCTTGATAATTCTTTCGTAGATGCAGTTGAGCATGCGGGTGAAATCATAGGGGTTAACACAAGAATTCCCCGGGAAGTCATTAAGAAGTATGACCTCAAAGAAAGATATATCTGCCTGCGCGTATCGAAGATTAGGGCAAAGTATTTTTTAAACCTTCTTCTGGAGGGGACTGACCTTATCTGGAGAATCGAAGGAAACGAAATTATCATTGATGTTCCTAATAAGTAATCTACTTTACATCTTGAACACTGCACAGCGTAAACATATAATCCCGAAAGTGGATAAAGAACCGGAAATCAAATCCCTGCCCGCCGATGAATGCCAGGGTTGGTGTTTTAACCGCAACGAGTTCGCCGGCTCGCTCGGCGATCTGGGAACGCTGCTGCCCATCGCCATCGGACTCATACTGATAAACGGGATGGATGCGACGGCCGTGCTTCTGTGCGTCGGACTGTACTACGTTCTCTCCGGCCTCTACTTCCGCACGACCGTTCCCGTACAGCCGATGAAAGTCATCGGCGCCTACGCAATCGCGCGGGCCGTCACTCCTGTGCAAATTACAACGGCCGGATTCTGCGTCGGAATCATACTGCTCATTCTCGCCGTCACGGGCGCTATGAAACTTATCGGCCGCATCGTCCCGAAACCGACCGTCCGCGGCGTCCAGTTAACGACCGGCATCCTGCTCCTTACAAAAGGCATAGACTTTATGCTGGGCAAAACCGCCCTGCAAAGCGGGCCCGTAGGCGGCGAGCCCTTTCTGTCAGTACAATCGCTCGGCCCGATACCGATTGGAATCCTGCTCGGCACTATAGCCGTCGTGCTTATCCTGCTGCTTATCGAAAACAGGAAAGTGCCGGCTGCAATCGTGGTAATCGGATTCGGGATCGCAGCTGGCCTTGCGCTCGGAGCATACAAAAACCTCGCGGGATTCGATATCGGTTTTCATTATCCGAAACTGCTGCCCCACGGCTGGCCGGTCCGGATAGACCTCGCGGTCGCGATATTCGTCCTCGCGCTGCCGCAGATTCCCATGACGGTCGGCAACGCCATAATCGCGCAGGCCGACCTTACGAAAGAATACTTCGGCGCGAAAGTCGGGAAGCGCATGAGCCTCCGTGCGCTGGCGGTTTCGATGGGACTGGCAAACGTGGCGGCCTCGCTTTTAGGCGGCATGCCGATGTGCCACGGTGCAGGCGGGCTCGCGGCGCACTACCGCTTCGGCGCGAGGACCGTGGGCTCGAACCTGATGATAGGCGCGATCTTCCTGATTGTCGCCCTCCTTATCGGCGACAAGGCGGTCGCCCTGTTCAGCCTGATTCCCTTTTCCGTGCTTGGCGCGCTCCTCGTTTTCGCGGGCGCACAGCTTGCCATGATGATCCTGGACGTGGAGGACCGCAAGAACATGTTCGTCGTCGTCGCCATGCTCGGCGTCGCCCTCGCCACGAACCTCGCCATCGGCTTCGGCGTCGGCATCATCCTCGCCTACGCGTTTAAATACACGAAAATGAAAATCTAGAAATGTGATAGGTGATATGTGATAAGTGACAAGTGAATATAATAATTCCAGTTAGTGGTGCATTTTTCGCACGCGGCGCGGCTAACAGCGCCGCGCAAACCGGTCTGGTTACGCGCGGCCGCTAACATTATTTCTTATTTTCTTTATCACCTATCACCTATCACTTATCACCTCTCATCCCCCCCTTTTCCCTTGAACGCGGCTTTCGGTATATCTATAATCGCTTTGCATCACCTGTCACGCAAGCGGAGAAAGCCATGCTGGAAAGGCCGATGATTTCCGTTGAAGAAGCAAGAAATAATATCCTGAACGCCGTCGGGCCGGGCGGGAGCGAAACCGTCTCCCTGAAAGACGCTCTCGGGCGCTTCCTCGCCGGGGATATTATCGCGCCGCACGACGTGCCGCCGTTCGCGAACTCGCAGATGGACGGATACGCCGTCAAATTCGCAGACGTTGAAAACGCATCGAAAGAAAACCCGGCCGCGCTCGAAATCCAGGGCGAAATCCCGGCAGGATACGCGCCGACGGAAAAACTGAAAAGCGGTCACGCCTTCAGAATAATGACGGGCGCCGTAATGCCGGGGGGGGGCGCCGACACGGTTGTGAAAGTCGAGGACACGGAAGAATCGGACAACGAGGTAAAGATTTTCGAGACCTGGCCGAAACATACTTACGTCAGCGAGGCCGGCGAAGACATCGCCGCAGGCTCGACGCCGCTCGAAAAAGGGCAGCGCATCGGCCCGGCCCGGCTCGGACTCCTCGCGGCAATCGGTATCAGTGAAGTAAAGGTTGCCGTAAAACCCAAAGTCGCCGTACTATCGACCGGTGACGAGCTTGTCGAAGTCGACGAGCCTCTCACGCCGGGGAAAATCCGGAATACGAATTCATATATCCTCTCCGCGCTGGTCGCACGCGCAGGCGGCGAGCCGGTCGACTGCGGCGTCGCCAGGGACACGCTCGAGGAAACGCGGGAAAAACTGGCAGCGGCACTGGAGACAGCCGACGTGATAATAACCTCGGGCGCGATCTCGGTCGGCAAGTACGACTACCTCCTCGCGGCCCTGAAGGAGCTCGACGCCGAATTCCTCCACACCAGCATCGCGATGCGCCCGGGAAAGCCGAACACGTTCGCGCTCGTCAAAGGCAAGCCGCTTTTCGCCGTGCCCGGCAACCCGGTTTCCGCGATGGTGGCATTCGTGCAGTTTATCCGCCCCGCGCTCAGGAAAATGCTCGGCGCGCGCGAGCTCCTGCCGCCGACGGTCGAGGCCGTCCTGGAGGAGAATATAAGTACGCCCGAAAACCTGGAATGCTACTGGCGAGGCGTCGCCGAGTTCAGAAACGGCCGCTACCACGTCCGGACGACCGGCCACCAGGGCTCGCACGTGCTGCAATCGATGGCAAGCGCAGGCGCCCTTATCATGGTCCCGGCCGGAAAATCGGCCGTCGCAAAAGGTGAAACCGTCCGGGTTCAGCTGCTTGGAATTGAAGAAACTTTCTGATTATTCCGAATAATATAACAGGTTTCAGGTTTTAGGTTTTAGGTTTCAGGTAATCAGTATCTCCTGGCGCCTGAAACCTGAAACCTGACACCTGAGAACCTGAGATAAACATGGAAAACATGGCACAGAACAAACCGTTGACAAAGCGTTATTCGCTTCCAATATTCCTGACAATAGCCCTGATCCTTGCAGGCTGCACGGAGAAAGAGATTCGAAGGCCTGCGCCGCCCCCGCCCCGGCCCAAGACCGGAACCGGCACTTCCACCGCGCGCTCCCCGTTTACAGCGAACGAAGAAAAGACTATCCGGCGCGAGATGAACGACCTCATATCCCGGTTTGCAAAAATCATCCTCATGCGCGAGCAGGACCTCCCGGAGTCAAGCGCGAACATACAACGCGATCTTATGAAGTTCTCCGAAAGGGAAGCGCTTCTGGAATCGGCAAGCCACGACACGCTCGTCTTTTTTCAGACGATACTCAAGAGAGAATCAGCCCGGCTGCTGGTTGACGCCAAGGCAAACCGTCACAACCCGTACGGCACGCGGTTCACCCTCGAGCACGAGGCCAGGCAGCGCATCCTCCAAAAGGTTCGCACGCTAATCGAGGAAAAAGCCCCCCCGCCTGCGAAATAGCCGGCCTATTGCGGATTCTCAATTACGTAAGTAAGATTTTCTGCGAAAGGTCAGACACAATGACTGGGAGACACGGAGACACGGCGAAAAAAATCGAAAATCGTAAATCGAAAATCCCTTACCCCTTATCCCTTTTTTCCGGGTTTCCCGGCGGTGGCTGCTTCGCGGCGGAATCATCCTTGAAACCTCTTTTGAGCCTGCCGCTTTCCATCAGGGATTCGAGCTCGTCTTTCGATTTTTCGAGCCGCTTTCTCACCCTGGCGGGCATCTCGACGTCCCCGTTACCCAGCTGACGTTCAGGCAGGTGTGGAAAGCTTCCCGAGCCGGGAACGTGATACTGGCCGGAACCCGGAACGATTTCCTGCACGTCCCCGGCGTCAAGTTTCGCCTGGCGTACGATTTTCTCAATATCGCCGCGCTTCGGGAACGTGATGATTTTCGCCGCAGTGCCGCACAGGCCGATAAGCAATGCCGAAATCTTCGAACCGGTATAGAAATAAAGCAGAAACGCGCAAAACACAGGCAGCATGGACGCTGCGGACAGGGACAGGACAAATAACGAGAGCTTGCGGGAGGCCGCACCGATTTCGCAGGCGCGCGGGCAGGCAAGATTAACACCGCCAAAGAACCGGTTTACCACCGGAACAAGGACGAGGGTGACAAAGCCGAGGAACACGAAGAATCCGTAAAGAACCTGCCAGAAAGTAGAACCCGCCCGAATACCGGACCATCCGCCGGCGCTGATATAGAGAACGACAGCACTTGCCAGCACCACGAAATCCGCGCCGAAGAACGCGGCCGCGCCTTTGCGCAGCAATTCGTGCCGCGTGTTGATTTCGTGGTAGTCGTCTTCGCTGAGTATGACGGGCATTCTTTTAAAGAAAGTATGAAGGATGAAGTATGAAGGATGAAAAATGAAGAATGAAGAATAAGATTTCAGCCTTCATACTTCATAATTCATCTACCAATCGTCCTCTGATTCTTCTTCTGATTCCTTTTCGGCCTCGCGTTCAAACTCGGCCATTTTCCGCTCGAACTCAGGTATGTTTTCCACAAGGTCGCCGCGCATCTCGGTCATAATCTGTTTGAGCGCGGCGCACCAGGATTTGCCGGCGCCCCAGTTCGAGTAAATCCATTCAACGCAGATCGGCTCGGCAACGTATTCCTTCTCCCACAGAGTCTCATCGTGTTTCACATCAACGGCTTCGACTTCGAGAACAAGGCGGCAGGTCCCGTAGGACACCGGAAGGCCGATTACCCACCCGATAGCCCCGGCCATCGATACCCCGTAGAACGTGGGGTACCTGTACCAGGTCATCTCCGCCACTTCTATGGAAAAGAGTACAGCCGGGTAATAACGCTCGACATCTTTTTCGCCGTAGGCGCAGTACTTGCCTTCGTATGCAAAGCGGACGTCCCTGAAGAGGTTGGAAGATTTCAGGTCATACTGGATCGTTTCGGCGAGGTCCAGTCCGAGTTCGTAGGGGTAATACACTTCCGCGTCATCCGGTTCCGTCTTGTCCCGCCACTGGCTGTGCCTCACTTTCCTGTAGCTGTGCATCAGGCTTTCGGGCGATTTGAACGCCTGCCAGCCGCACGGCATGAGGGGAATGAGGCCGAACGCCCAGCCGTTCGTGTCGGCGGCTTCGCGGATGCCCAGCGCCGATACTTCGACGGCCACCTGATACCCCAGCAAAGGACTGTCAACTTCCGCCCCGCCGTACGCATAACCTGCAAAATAAAAGTTGGGAGCACAGCCGGGGGCTGCCGCAAAAAAGGCCAGGACAACAGGTACAATGCAGAAACGCATCAGCATGTGAATCTCCCCCGATAGGCAGGTCTGGGTAGATAATAGCAACACCATTCAGGCTTTGCAAGGCATTTAAGGAAGTTAAGAAGTGCTGAAGTGTTGAAGTGTTGAAGTGCTGAAGTGTTGAAGTGCTGAAGTGCTGAAGTGCTGAAGTGTCCCCGGAAGCCCGAGCTTGAAGCACCACGCCGGAAGGCGTGGTGATTGGAAAGGGGCGCGGGTTTACGGAATTCCTTAGCGTTTTTTCACCGGCCTGCCGGGTTTGCCTGGATGCACAGATATGCCAAGTAGTTTTTCAACCCTGTTCAAAAACCTGTTGCCGCCGAGCGGCCGGCCCGTGCCGGAGTGCAGCCGCAGTTTCTCGACCTCTTCTTCGCTCACCCCCTCCTCAAGAAACTCTTTCCAGTCGTCGACATGCCTGCCCAGTTTCCCGACGCTGACAAGGCTGTCCCCGCCTTTCATGTGCGCGTGGATGCTCGACCACTTCCACCGCCACGGCTTCCTGACGAGCTTCGCGCGCACCGGGTTGAGAAGTATGTAGCGCGCGCACCTGAGCATGTGTCCGGTATCCATCGGGAACGAGCCGAACCGCCCCTGCCAGAGGTAGCCGCGCCACTTTTTTCTGAAGTTTATCATCCGCGTGTAGCGGCGGTTGGTATCGCCTACTCCCCGCGCGAGGCTCAGCCCGTCCTTCGGCTCGACGATGAGGTGAACGTGGTTCGGCATCAGGCAGTACGCCCAGATGATGAGGCCGTATTCCTTCCCCCACGCCTCGAGCATGTCGAGGTAGTAATAATAGTCCGACGGCCTGAAAAAGGTCTTCTGCCTGCGGTTGCCCCGCTGGACAACGTGATGCGGCACCCCCGGAATCACTACCCGCGCAAACCTCGCCATCCCTCCCCCTTTTCGTTTGATTTTCCCAAATCCACGCATATAATACTACTACAAGGAAAGGGTTGTGTCAACCTGAAAAATATCCTTACTATGTCCCCGGAATACTCCTTCAATTGTTTAAGAGTTCCGTTAGCGCAAATTGTATAAAAGGACTGCAGAAGTGTGATAACTTCAAATACTCGTACGAAATGGATGTTCAAAAGATGCGTAGCATGGGTAGAAAAGCAGGTTATCTTCCAGGTGTGCCTGATCAGAAACGCTAGATGATACGTTTCGGGTAAAACACTGACACTGGGCCGCAATAAACAATGAAGTTAAATCTTTCTATAAAGCTGGCGATTTTTATAATCCTGCTTTTTGCTATTGTAATTGCCACTTGTCTGCTGTGGACTCCATTATGGATTAAATACCATTTGGCCAACTACCACTCTACTGATATCGTAAAATGCTCAAAGGGAATTAAGGGCATGCTTTCTTACAGCGAAGAAAGTAAATCCACAATTTTCGAGTTAATAAGAAATGAATTAAAGCATTCTACAGATGAGCGTCGAGTTGTTATGGTGCATGCCCTATTTTTAACTGGAAAAGCCGGGATTGTAATACTCAGTAAATTATTGGGGTGCTACGAAACTACGGTGGAGCAGATTAAGGAAAGCTACGCATGTTCTGATATGTTTAGCTTGTCGCGACTCCAATTTACATCCAATGAAGGATACGCACTGGCTGCCATGTTCTTGCTGTCGGGAATAGATGATGTGAATGTAAAAGATAATGATGGCTTCACGCTTTTACATAAGGCGGCTATGCTAGGAGAAAAGGTCATAGCTGAGCTTCTGATTAACAGATCTGCAAATATAAATGCGAAGGAAGAGAACGGTGCAACGCCGCTCCATACTGCTGTTGTGGTTACCAATAGCGAAATAGTTAAGCTTCTTATTGAAAACGGAGCTGATCTAAACTCCAAAGATGAAAACGGCGAAACACCCCTGCATTGGGCAGCAAGGGAAGGGAATTATGACATTGCATTGATTCTTATTGAAAAAGGTGCTGATATCAATGCAACAAGTATAATGAAGGAAACCCCTCTGGATAGTGCATATAAAATGGGGCACGATGAAATCGTAAACCTCTTAAGAACAAAACGTTCTAAAGAATAAAAGGATGGGAAATGTAGAACACCTGTTGGTTTTGGAAACACCCGTATATGGTTGAGTCAAGGGTGTCCCTTGCCAAAGCATATTTGGCACTAACAGAGCTATAGCGCGTGCGACTTATACAATTATTCGCACCGTAACAAAATACTCCATTACAACCGAACGAGCAATGAAAGCCCTTGAATGAAGCTAGAAAATGCATTATGCTTCGAGTCTTGCAAGGATTATCAACATTATGTCAGACAAACCGCGATTCTCAAAACAGATGCTCTTACTCATGCTTCCACTGGTAATTGCCGCAACCGCAATAATAATTCTCTTGTGGCCAAAGGATAACGCAGAAGATACTCCAACATCCGAAGGTTCAACAACAGGAACTGCCTCTTCTGAACTAACTGACCAGCCTGATTCCAGCACGCCTAAACACGAACAACTGTCAGATACTGTTAAAGAGCTTCAGAACTTCACCGGCTCAACAGAAGAATTCACCAGACGTGTTGAATCAGCCTATCGAACCGCCAATCATAATGAATGCACTTTCATTCTCGACCTATGCGAAAAACGCATGGACAAGAATATCCTGACTCTCCTGGGCAAGCTGCAACTCACTGAAACCAATCCCGACCTCCGCTGGCGCATCGTGCAGATGATAGCAAACGCATCCGGCGAAAAAGGAAACGAAATACTGATCTCCAACCTCGGCCATTTCGATACCGGAGTTTCCCTTGCATCCCTCAAAGTCCTGCGTGAGCGCAAACCTCCGGAAGCCGTACCCGGCCTGATAAAGTATCTCAACCGCTCCGATGTAAAGGAACGCTGGATAGCAGTAGACATTCTTAAAGACATCCGCACTGAAGAAGCTGTATCGGCTATCGAGAAATGCGCTGTTAATCCCGGTATGGAAAAGAAAGCCCGCCTCCGCGCAATAACAGCCCTCGGCAAACTTAAAGCCAAAACCTCCCGCCAGGCCCAGGACTCTTGACGCATAATGCCGAATCCAGCGTTGTTACCAACACGTCCCCGACCCGACTCCCACATTTTTTAAAATTTGTTTTGCTATATCGGCTTATTTTGTTATAATTTCTGCGTTTAAGGGGGCGATAAGAGTTCCAAGTGTCGCTCTGATTGCGTTTTATGTTGCCCGGTTTTGTTTTGACGTTTTTGGGTGGTGAATCGTGCAGACGGACAGGAAAAGCCAGCTAATCGTGGAATACGGTCGGCGCGAGAAAGATTCCGGCGGCGCGGAGGTGCAGGTTGCTCTGCTTACAGAGCGGATTTCCGAAATCAACGCGCATCTGCAGCGGCACCGTAAGGATTTCGCATGTCGGCGCGGCCTGCTGCTTCTGGTCGGCCGGCGCGGCAGGCTGCTTCGTTATCTGAAAAAGAAAGATCCCGCCCGTTACACTTCTCTCATTTCCCGGCTCGGTCTCAGGAAGTAGGCCCATCCAGACATGCAGATGAGAGCAAAAGACAGCATGGAGGTTTAATGTCGGAGGGTGATAACTCGTCACTGCCCTACACTCGCGTTGAACGTAGTATAGGCAATAAGGTTCTCAGTATTGAATGCGGTCGTTACGCGCGCCAGGCCGCGGGCGCGGCAATGGTGCAGCTCGGGGAAACCGTGGTTTTCGTCGCCGTTGCCAGCGGGCCGAGGCCGGGACACCTGGATTTCTTCCCCCTTACCGTGGATTACCGCGAAAAAACGTCTGCGGCGGGAAAATTCCCCGGCGGCTTCAGAAAGCGCGAAGGCGCGCCGTCGATGGAGGAAATTCTCTCCTGCCGGATTATCGACAGGTCCATCAGGCCGTTGTTCCCCGACGGCTACAGCGATGAGGTGTCGGTATATTCAATTATTCTTTCAGCGGACCAGGAAAACGAGCCGGACGTGCTGGCCCTCGTCGGCGCGTCAACCGCGCTCTCCGTTTCGCAGATCCCGTTCATGGGGCCAATAGCAGCGGTGCGGGTCGGCCTTGTCAACGATGAGTTTATTGCCAATCCTACACTCTCCGAATTGCAGGAATCGAAGCTCAACCTCGTCGTGGCGGGTACGCGCGACAACATCACCATGGTCGAAAGCGCGGCAAAGGAAGTCTCGGAGGAAACGATTCTCGACGCGCTCGAGTTCGGGCACGAGGCTATAAAACAGATCATCGGGGCCATTGACGAGCTGGTCGAGAAGCAGGGCAAGGAAAAAACCGAATTTGAAATACCAGTCCTGGACGAAGAACTGCTCGGCGAAATGCGGGATAAGCTCCTGGGACAGATAAAGGAAAAGCTGCACACTCCCGGCAAGTTCGCCCGCAAGGACGCCATCCGCGCCGTTTTCGACGAATATATCGGGCAGAAATTTCCCGAGGACATGGACCCCGATGAGCGGGCAACCGCGGTCCGGGAAGCGAAAGACCTTTTTGAAAAACTCAAGAAGGAAGCCATCCGCGCAGGAATCCTTGCCAGGGAGCGCGAGGACGGCCGCGGACTTGAAGATATAAGGGAGATAAACGCCGACCTCGCTATCCTTCCCCGCACACACGGCAGCGCGTGTTTTACCCGCGGTGAGACCCAAGCGGTCGTCACCACGACGCTCGGCACCCCGGCGGACGAGCAGCGGGTCGACGGACTGAAACCGGAATACAAAAAGAAGTTCATGCTTCATTACAACTTCCCCGCCTTCTCGGTGGGTGAAAGCTGGCCCAACCGCGGGCCGAAACGGCGCGAGATCGGCCACGGCGCGCTTGCCGAGAAAGCGCTCGAACCGGTCATCCCCGACCCCGATAAGTTTCCCTATACTATCCGCATCATCAGCGATATCCTCGAATCCAACGGCTCCTCGTCCATGGCGTCGGTTTGCGGCGGTACGCTCGCCATGATGGACGCGGGCGTCCCGATCCGCCAGCCCGTTGCCGGAATCGCGATGGGCCTCGTGGTCGAGGACGGGGAAGTGCGCATCCTTTCCGACATCCTCGGCAGCGAAGACCATAACGGGGACATGGATTTCAAGGTCGCCGGCACCCAGTTCGGAATAACCGCCTTGCAGATGGATATTAAGATTGCCGGCATATCTACCGATATTCTAAAGGAAGCGCTGGAGCAGGCCCGGGAAGGGCGCCGGGAAATCCTTCGCCGCATGCTTATCTCATGCGGCCTCAGGGCGCCGCGCCCCGAGCTTTCCAAGTACGCGCCGCGCCTGATCCGCATCAAGATCGACGTTGAAAAAATCGGCGCCGTCATCGGACCGGGCGGTAAAATCATCCGCCGCCTCCAGGAAGAGACCGATACCAACATAGAAGTCGAAGACGACGGAACGGTCACTGTCTCCGCGGTCGGAGAAGGCAAAGCTGAAAAGGCCGTCGAGATGATTGAAGCCCTGACGGCCGAAGTGGAGATGGGCAAAATCTACGAAGGGCGCGTCGTTTCGATCCGTGACTTCGGCGCATTTATCGAGATACTGCCCGGGAAAGACGGGCTTTGCCACGTTTCCGAGTGGGACACCAGCTATATAAAAGACATGTT
>SOJX01000019.1 GCA_004376375.1 Planctomycetota bacterium | reverse complement strand
TTCTTCAACGCCGCGCCCAGCCGCGCCCGCTCCTCCTGCACCTGCGCCATATCGGCATCGGTAAGCTCTGCCCCGCCGAACCGGGCCCGAAGATAGACTGACGTTATTATTTCAACCGGGGCGAGCGTTCCGCCGCCGCCGGCGATTACCGCGCGGACGAATTCCCGCGGCGTCTCGCTCGGCCGTCGCCGGTATCCGGCGCGGGCAAGAACCCTGAGAAGGTCTTCGTAGAAAGGCAGAATGCTTGAACCGGCGGCGCCTGTTACAGCCATTCGCGTGCGGCGGCCGCGAAACGCAAGAAACGCGGCAAGACCGGCCACAGCACTTATTATGAAAGCATAGAGTATATACTTCAGCTTTGACTTGCCGCTTTTACTGCCGAAGGAAAGCAATTTTTTTACAGCCGCCGTCTTGGCCTTGAGCCACAGCCGAATTCGCGTAAAGCGTTTACGGGCCTTTGAGATGAAACGGACCTGGTCCCACAGGCTGAACGAAACCACATTCGTCTGCCACTTCAGCCTGAGGTAATCTATGAGCCCGGCAAGTATGCCGAGCGTCTCGTCGTCGTCAGATCTGCCGGGCGTAGGGTCGAACGCCACCCAGCCGATCGTCCTGCCCCGCCCTCCGGTATCGGGGTCTCGCGGCTCCTCGAAATAAACCTCGACCCAGGCATGGGCATCTTTGCCTCGAATCACGTAGTATGAACCAGTGCGATTCCAACTGCCGCCGCAGAAGCCGGTAGCGAGCCTTGCCGGTATGCCGACAGTCCGGCAAAGAATAACCATCGCGCTGGCAAAAAGCTCGCAATGGCCTTTCCTGCGGTTGAAAAGGAAATCGGTCACAGGCTCCTCTTCGGGGTCGTCTCTCTTGAAATCGAGGGTATACGAATACCTGCTGAAAAGCGCGCTTTCGATTGCTTTCACTTTTTCATAATCGGTTTTCGCCCCGGCTTCCGTAATCCACTTGAGTGCCAGGTTCCTGAGCTTTGTCTCCCACCTTCCCCGGGTTGACAGCAACGCCGTCGGCAGCTCGAGGTACTTTGCACCTGCGCCGGAAATGGAGCAGACCGCCTTATTCAGCACCCCGCGCTCCCGGGTGGGAAGAATGCTTCTGGCAACGTAAGTCAGCCGCCTGTTGTTGGCAGGGGATTTTTTGATCGGCCCGATCGGGTCCAAATAAAGGGTTCTAGATTCGGTATGACACATGGGAATGTCGTAATATTCAATCTCCCTCACATCTCCGGCGGCGATAACCGGCTGGGTGTTATCCCTGTTTCTGAAAACCCCCGGCTCCACCTGGAAAATCTGTTCGAGCTCCGTACCGGTGGAACCGGCCTTCCTGTGCCAACGGGCACATTCCTCTATGTCTTTCTCAACAACCCACGGGTCATCGCATTCGTTCCGGAAAATCATGCTTCGATCGAACGTTTTTTTCTCGTATTCAACCTCGACGCCGCGCGACTGTCTGCGCCAGGTCTTGCCGTCATAATAGGGGAACACGTATGCGCGCCACTGCCTTTCGGTAAGATAACCGCCGCCCTTGAGCGTGCGAACGCTGGCGACCTTCGTCGTCGATTGTGATATCCTGCCCGTGCGGTCGAGGTTGACGCTGTCGGATATCCCGGTCGTGTTCCTGTTCGATTTGAGCGTCCTGAACAATCCGATGCCGGTCCGGGGAAACACGAGGAAAAGGACGAGCGTCAGCAGCAGCGTAACCACGTTGAGCGCGGCGGATGAGAAATAAAACCTGCTCCCGATAAAACCGTCCGGAAAACGGTGCAGCGCTGGCGAGGCGGGTCCGGGTTTTCCTGCACGGGCGCGCGCTCCTGCTCTCTTCGGCCGCGAGGAGGCGTAAATAACGCGCCGGGGGCCCCGGGCCTCCCTGCCGATACCGCCGCGCGCCTCCGCGACCCGCTTCAGGTGAAACAGGAGAAGCGTCCACGTCGCCGACATCATGTAAACCATGAAAACCGGCGCAAAGGACATGTCCTCGGTAAGCGCCCCCGCCAGGCCGAGGTGCATGAGCGAAATAATCAGCATCTGGGCGTAATCGCGGTCGGTCTTGTCCGTTGCGAGCTTTACGACCTGAACAAGGAGCAGGAAATGCGCAAACGCGAGCGGCCAGCTCTGCGCGAAGAGAAGGATTTCCGAAAACATCAGGAAAAACAGGAACAGCACCACCCACAGGCTCTGCTGGTATCCAAGCAGCGGTTCCCTCCTGCCGCCCGTGATGAAACTGAAAATGACGAAGGCCAGAAGCCCGAATAGCGTTATAAGCGGCAGGTTCGCCCCGGTGGTTATTTCAGCCAGCAGCACCGCGGTCATGCCGGTCGCAACGGTGAGATTCAGACAGAAGCGGAAAGCACTGTAGAACTTCATAGCGCGCCCTCCCCTCTGTCTTCGAAATACGACCCGGCCGATTCCTCGTCCCGCGTGGTCAGGACCCTCAGCGTGGACTGGCCCTTCTGAAGGATGCGGACGGCCTTCTCATCCGGCCTGTGCGGGCTCACAAGGATGACGATGTGGCTGCGCAGGTCGGACTGCCGTATGCCGCCGGCGAGCTCCGAAAGCGAATCTTCCTCCGACGGGCCGATGCGGGCGAGCTTCTCGAGGATATCGTAGAGCCGCCTGCGCCCGGTCGAAGCTTCCATGCGCGTCACGGAAGGCGTCATGGCGGAAAACGCAACGCCGAATCCTTTCCTGATGAAATGCCCGGCCAGGGACGCTGCAAGCTCGACCGCCCATTCGAACCTGGTCGTCGCACCGTCTTCCGTGTTTTCTTCGCCCTCGCCGCCGGCCCCGGATTCGTCCGTTGAAGAATCCAGTATGATAAGCACCCGCCTCGCACGGCGGCGCTCGAACTCCTTGACCTGCAGCTTTCGCACCCGTGCCGACGTCTTCCAGTGGATAAGGCGCGGGTTGTCTCCGATTCTGTACTCGCGCAGGCCGCGGAATTCTTCCTGGGCTTCCTCGATTCGCACGGCCTTCTTGAGCAGATCCTCGGCGCTCGCCACGCCCAGCACTCTCGGCTCGCGTATCGGGCGAATCCGCGGATAGACGGTGACTTCCCCCCTGCACGGTATCTGGACGGTTTTTTCAAGCAGGCCGAAGGGGAAGCTCGACTTGACCGCGCAGGTGTTGAAGACATATCGTCCGCGGCGCCGGAACCGGGCGGAGTACGAAACCCGCTCCTTCCCGCCGGAGTCCACCTTGAGCAGAAGCTCGTAAGGCCTGTCTTTTGCAAACGTTTCGGTGCGCTCCACGTCGATAATGCACATGGCGTAGCTCGGTATCAGGCGCTTTTGGTTCTCCACCGCTACGTCGACGCGGAACTGCTCCCCGACGAAGACGGATTGTGGAAGCGACCGCGAGACCCTGAGCTTCCTGAAAGTGGTCTCGGCGAGAATACCCGATATAAGCAGGAAGGCGAGCAACATAGCCGTCACGAGGCAGAGAAGGTTGTAGCCGGTGTTGATTGAGGCAAGCGAAAAACCCGCGACTATGAAAAAGAACCAGAACGCCTCGCGGGTAACCCGCACTTTCCTGCGCCTGATTATATTGCGCCTCAGCCCCGTCCTGACCCCAAAAGCAGCCACCCGCAAAAGCCCAACCGAGACTATAAGCATCAGGAACACGAGCGAGAGCGCTTCCGATGAGACAAGCACCGCGGTAAAACCGAGCAGCAGAACGCTCAGCGTTACAAGCCACGAGCGGCTCTTACGCGGTGTTTCTGCGGATGGCGCTACGTCTACGACGGACATATTCATACGTTCAAAGGTTCAAAAGTTCAAAGGTTAGAAAGTTTAAAAGTCAAAGGTCGAAAGCCATAAGCAATAGAAACATTTATTTCATTATAACGTTTGACGTTTGACGTTCGACGTTTGACTCTTGACTCTCGACTCTTGACTCTTGACTCTCGACTCTTGACTCTTGACTCTCGACTCTCGACTCTCGACCCTCGACGCTATACCGGTACGGGAACCAGATCGAGAATCTCCTCGATAACGCGCTCGGCCCTGTCGCGGCTTCGGGAGCCGGCGCTTCGAAGGATAATCCGGTGCCCCAGAAGCGGCGATGCGAGCCGCTTGACGTCGTCGGGAATAACGTAATCCCTGTTTTCGATAAATGCCAGCGCCTGAGCCGCCCGGCGGTAAAACAGCGAGCCGCGCGGCGATACGCCGACCTCGACCCGGTCGCTCGCGCGGGTCGCATTCGTAATCGAGAGAATATAATCGATCAGGCTTTCGTCGACGCGGACGTCCCGCACCCGGCGCTGAATCGTGGCCACCTCTTCGTCCGTTATCACCGGCTCCAGCTCGTCGAGGGGGTTGCCGATGCGCTGGCTCGCGAGCACGGCCTTCTCGCCGTCCGCGTCCGGGTAGCCGACCGAAATCCGCATAAGGAACCGGTCGAGCTGGCTTTCCGGAAGCGGGTACGTGCCCTCGAACTCGTAAGGGTTCTGCGTGGCGAGCACGATGAACGGGCGCGGCAGCTGGTGCGTCTTTCCGTCTATCGAGACCTGGAAATCGTTCATAGCCTCCAGGAGCGCGGACTGCGTCCGCGGCGTCGTGCGGTTGATCTCGTCCGCGAGAAGCACGTTGGTGAAGACCGGGCCCGGCTTGAAGACGAACTCCGACGTCTTCTCGCTGTAAATGGAAACGCCGAGAATGTCCGAAGGCAGGAGGTCCGGCGTGAACTGGACGCGCCGGAATGCCGCGTCGGTCGAGCGGGCAAGCGCCTTGGCAAGCGTCGTCTTCCCGACGCCCGGCACGTCCTCAATAAGAATGTGCCCGCCGGAAAATAACGCGACGAGCACCATCTTGATAACGTCCGGTTTGCCTATGAAAGCTTTTTCGATATTACTTCTTAGATCTTCGATTTTTTCAAGTCCGTCCATTTATTTCTCCGGCCGTCCCCGGTTGCCAATTTCAGACAGCAGTAAGTCAAAATGCTCCTACGCCATATTATACAACACGTTGCGAAAAAGTCAAGCGAAGCGGAAAACAGGTCCCGCGTCCCGAGTCCCGAGTCCCGGGTCATATTAATTGCGGATTGGAAATATAATTAGCCGCGCCGTTAAATATATTATAATTTTCATAATTCATAATTTTGAATTCATAATTTCTTGCCCCGCGTCTTATCCTTGCACTCCCCGCGGCCGGGGTTACAATACAAGCATATGAAACTCGGCTTACCCCTCAAACTCGGCATCGCCGTCGTCCTGTTATTCGCAGCGGTAATCGCCACCTGCCTGCTTTGGACGCCGCTGAGGTTGCGGTATTATGTTTCATACTACTACTCCGATGACCCGCAGGAAATTGAACGCGGCATCAAGGGCCTCCAATCAATCGGTATAAAGGGCGTAAGCGAGCTCGAGCAACTCACCTTAGACGAATTGAAACACGACCCGGGGAAACACTTGGCTACTGTTTCAGACGTGCTTATCTCGGACAAACCGAAAGGCATTGATATATTGGCAAGAATACTCGCAGGCGGTTCTGAAGAGGCCTCCTTTCTGGAAAAACACTGGGCCTGTTTCAACGCGCCTGTCAAAACCCATGAAGACGGTGTTTACCCCCTGCATCTTGCAGCTAAAAAGGGATGGAAAGATGCTGCCGCGCTTCTTCTCGCCAAAGGCGCCGACGTGGATGCGAAAG
>SOJX01000136.1 GCA_004376375.1 Planctomycetota bacterium | reverse complement strand
GGACTCAGGACTCGGGACTCAGGACTCGGGACTGTCTTTTGTTACGGTTTGTTCGCCGGGTTGGTTACCCAGTCCCATGCTTCGGTTCCGTTCTGGATGCCGAGGCTGTGCGAACTCCCGGCCGGGCAGATTGATTCGCCGTGTACGTTGTGGCCCGCGGCCGCCGCGGCGTCCATCTGGTCACTAACGGGAGCTATACCGCCATAGAGCGGGAAGAACGGGTCGTCTATTTCGTTTTTCCAGTATATCGGCAGAGTGCCCGAAGCGGTGCCGACGGGATATGCGCCAAGCGTCGAGGAGAAGCATATATTCCCCGCCCAGCCTGCGGATTCCAACGCAGACCAGAATGCGACCTGCCCCCCGCCGGAGAATCCGTTCGCATAGACGGCGTTTTTATCGATGTTGTAAAGCGGAAACAGGTCGTTCCGGACTGCTACGAATTTAGCTCCCTCGGTCGCCGGGTCGGTCGGGCCGGCTATAGGGGCATGCGGCACACTGCAGACAATAAAACCTTTGGAATCTGCTATCGAATTCCAGAAAATGGTCATCTGGCTCGGTGTATTTCCCGGGTTGCCGCATGAGGTCATGAGAAGCGGCCACGCGCTTGCCTCGGTGTAACCCGTCGGGGTATGGACGAGGCATCCGGCAACGCCGCCCAGGGTCTGCGTGCTGTTGCCGGTTGCTCCACCGGAGCCGCCGCTGGGGTCCTGGCCGCCCGTGCCCGTACCCGTGCCGGTTCCCGTACCCGTCCCGGTCCCGGTTCCCGTTCCGGTACCGGTGCCGGTGCCGGAGCCGGTTCCGTATACGAACTTGTCTTTTTTCTTGCTGCTGCAACCGGCTGCGAAGACAAGGCTGAAGACGATTAGAATTGAAAAGACAAGAAGATACCTGCGTAGACTGCGCATGCCCTTACCTCCCCACGCGATTATCCCCGTGCTGCTCTTCCGCAATAAATTATATTCTATTTTGATTGACGTGCAAAGTCAAACGCATTCCCGTTACGGTTTGTTCGCCGGGTTGGATGTCCAGGTCCAGGCGTCGTTCGCGTCGCTGATGTTGAGGGTGTGGGTGCCGCCGGCGATTTCCTTGAAATTAACGTTATGGCCCTCGGTCTGGACCCACGCCACCTGATCGCGTATTATTGTGATACCGCCGAATGCCGTGTCTACGTCGCCGAAGACCCAGGAGCCGGGAAGAAGCCCCGAGGTGTTCGGCATGGGCGGCGTGTGTGAGACGCGAGAGGAGAATGCTATTATCCCGGCCCACCCGTACTGGCCGATTCCCGCGTGGAACGCGGTCTGCCCGCCCGCGGAGAAGCCGTTCACGTAACATGCGTTGAGGTCGATGTTGTAGAGCGCGGCGACGGCCGTGCGGACTTCGGGCGCATGCGCGGAGTCCGAGCCCGAGCCGTCGTGCGGAGGTGCGACGACAATGAACCCGTGCGAGTCGGAGACGGGCTTCCACTTGGGCATCATGTTGCCCGGTGCGCCGCCGGCCCCGTGCCAGGTAAGTAAAAGGGGGACGCAATTGGCCTCGTTGTATGAGGAGGGAACGTAAACCAGGCAGCTTCTGCCGCCGAGCGTCTGCGTGCTCTCGCCGGTCTGTCCGCCTGAGCCGCCGCTGGGGTCCGTGGTGCCCGTACCCGTTCCCGTTCCCGTGTCCGTACCGGTTCCCGTTCCCGTACCGGTGCCGACAATCTTTTTGCCACCACCGCCGCTGCTGCAGCCGTTTGCGATTACGAGTCCGATAGCAACAAGGAATACGGCGATAAGAATGAACTTTTGCATGCTGCGCATTCCATTTCCTTCCCGCGTGTTTTTTCCGATAATTATTCTATTCCGGCTGCCGTTCAAAGTCAAACTCTATCTTCAATCCAGCGCCGGCGGCGGGATAAAAGCAGCATGCTCATACATATGAGTACGGGTAGAAGCGCGCCGATAATGGAGTTCGGATCGTCGTCCACCGCGCCGAGGCCGCAATGGCGCTTCTTTTTCTTGAGATAAAGAAGAGGCATTGCATTGACGGTCGCGCCCGCGGATTCGTTTGGAATCTCATCGTAGACCGTTACGCGGAAGCTGTATTTTATTAGTGCCTGCAGTCCTGTGGGGGTGTATTCCAGCGCTTTCCCGACGTCGGTCGGAGCTCCGAAGCCGCTCCCGTTGTCCACGGCGACCCGGTAGCCGGCGGCGTCGGGCGACGTCGAGGGCAGCCATATCAGTCTTACCGCACCGAATCCGGGCTTCGCCACGAACGCGGAAACGTCCGCGGGAGGTATGACGTCGAGCGGCGATGATGCGACCGTGGCGCCCGGCGAAACGTTCGGCACCTCGTCGTATGCCGAGACCCTGAAGGTGTATGACGCTTCTTCGTCGAGGCCGTTGATGTCCGTCCCGATGGTGGCGCCGACGTCGACGGGGCTCCCGTAACCGCCGCCGTCGTCCCAGGCCACTGTGTAACCGGCGACGTCGGCGGACGCGCTTGCCGTCCAGCTTAATATGACGTTGTTGTTGTTGCCCTGCGTTGCCGTGAGGCCGGTCACTTCGAGGGGCGGGTATACGTCGACGGGGCCGACGGGGATGACCGTCGGGTTTATGTATCCCACGTTATCGAGCACGGCCACGGCGTAGTAGTAATCATAATCGCCGGGCGGGATGTCGTCATATTGAACGGTTGATATCGGGCCGACCGATGCAATCGGGCTGAGGGCGGAAACGTCGGAAAACGAAAAATCTTCCCGGTAAATAACGTATGAGGAAAACGTCACCGCCGCGCTCTCGTCCCAGGAAAGCGTTACCGTCGCGCCGTTGCGGCTCCATGTGAGCCCCGTGACCGGAGGCGCGACGATTGAAGGCGGGTCAATCGTGATATTGCAGACGCCGGAATCCTGCACGCCGGCGGCGTCGGTAACGACGAACTCGGGCGCGTAACCGCCGACGGCGGTCGGCGTGCCGGTGATGCTTCCCGCGGCGTTGTCGAGCGCGAGTCCGGGCGGAAGCTCGGCCGCGTTGACGAGATCGAAGAACAGCGGTTTCGCGCCGTCCTGCGTGTCCACCTGGCCGAGGAATCCGGGCTGGCCTATCGGCCAGTTGGCCGGAATCGTGAAACCGGTTATCTGCACCGGGTCGGCGATTGC
Source organism: Planctomycetota bacterium (assembly GCA_004376375.1). GTDB lineage: Bacteria > Planctomycetota > E44-bin39 > E44-bin39 > E44-bin39 > E44-bin39. Next base: position 61,912 of record SOJX01000136.1, on the reverse strand, counting down.
AATCGTGACGTTTGCGAAATTGACAAGGCCGTTCGATTCGGCGCGAATCGTGAAAGTGGAATTGCCGGGCGCGCCCGACGGCGTCCCCGAAATCACGCACCCGGTACCATCGAGAACGAGTCCCGCGGGCGTCGAGCCCGAAGTTATCGTGCATGTGACGGCGGTCGAGTTCCCTGAAACCGGCACGGGCTGATCGTAAAAGTATCCGACGTCGCCCGACGGCATGGTTGTGCCGAGCTTCAGATATTCCATATCGAAGCTCATTGTTGCGCCGCGTGAAGAGGCGTTATAAATCCTGACCGGCGAGAAGCCGTCGTGGTTGGAGGCGGCCGACGCCCATACCGTCCCCGTCGGCCCGAGGCTGGTGCAGCCGCCCTCGACCGAGAGCGCGGCGTCCAGCTTCAATTCGTACGGCCATTGGTCTATCGGGCTCGGGTGTGCGTGGTCTTCGACCCAGACCGCGTAGTAACTGTAAGCGGCCGGCCCGTCGTTGGATACGGAATTCCCCAGGCCGCCCGCGTCCGAATGCCAGTCGATATGCATTACGACGATGCCGGAGTTGCGGAAGCTGCCGTTCCAGGAATTGTAATCGAAGCTCGATACGTTCTGTCCGCGGTTTGCAATCAGGAGGTATTCGTCGCCGTCCGCCGTCAGCGGAACTTGGTAAGACCTTGCGCCGGCGGGCGCGGTCTGAAACGCCTCAATGTTATAGCTGCCCGACGTGTCAATTGTCTGCGGGCTTATCCATCCGAAAAACTGGGCCTTTATAAACGCGCACGGGTGAGAAGGTCTGGAGCCTCCGCTGCCCGAGGGCCCGTTGTTCCCGCCGCGCGCCATCAGGCACCAGTGCGCGACCGGGAACGCGTTGTTGTCGCCGTCGTTTTCGTAGTCGGAAGTGTTCGGGGTATAGTCGTAAAGGTCGGGCGAGCCGAAGACGTGTCCCAGCTCGTGGCAGATAACGCCGATTGTCGTTATCGTGCCGTCGGTTCTCTGCTCGTTCGAGATGCAGTATCGGTCGATAGTCTTGCCGTCGAGCGTTATCGCCTCGCTGTTGAGGCCCCACATGTGCGGCCAGAAGCGGCTTGACGAGCCGTCGGCCTCGCCCTCGAAGATTACGACAACGCCGTCGACCTCGCCGTCGTTGTCCGCGTCGAACTGTGAGAAGTCGACCGAACCGTCGATTGCCAGGCAAAGGTCGCGGGCCAGGCCCTGGGAGTTGTTCGGGAACGAGCCCATGCCGGACGAGCCGTCGCAGTAGTACGCGTAAGTCTCAGGCGCGGTGGTCCAGTCCACGACCGACCCGTTCAAATCGAACTGGCCGTACGAGGCTTCGGCGAACAAGTCGTCGACGCTTCCCGAGGGGTATGAGCCTTCGGAGAAGACGCGGGTCTCGAAATCAGTCTTCGATGAATTGTACGGAAACTGTGGTCCGCCTGAGAAGTCGGCAAGTATGACGAGGATTCTCGCCTCTGTGAAAGTGGACGGGAGCGGCGGCGCCGCGCTCGGACCGCCGGGCGCGGCCGACGGACCGCCCGGGGATGACGTCGGCTTAGAAGAATTGTTTTTCCTTTTGCCCCTGACTATGGGTTTTATTTCGTTCTTTTTTCTCGCGGCGACCTGGGCGTCGATTACCTTTTTCGACGGCCTGATGTGTTTTGCCAGTCCGTTTTTTCCAGGGTCGTGTTTCCCCGCAACCAGTTCGGACGGTACCAGTTTACCGTCTGCGTTACATAACGCGTAACGCCATTCGTCGGTCTTGGCGTCGCGGGTGACGGTGTAGCCGTCCAGCGTCTCGGTAACGAGGAACCGCTCGTCGCCGAGAATGCGGATGGTGAGCGGAGTGCCGTCGGGCTGCCGTACGGTAACCGGCTCGAGCTGCGCAGGCCCGCCGGACACGGGGCAGGTTGAAAACAGGATTAACGCTGCCGTCAGAATTACAGGCAGTGAAATATGATTCTGTCTCAGGATGACGGGCACTCTGACTCCCGGTGTCAACCTCATCTTTCTTTACCCACTAACGACTAACTACTAACTACTAACCACTTTATTATACGGGATTAAGGCCCTGAAATTCCACCTAAACCCGAAAGAAGTACCGAGTACCGAGTACCGAGTAACGAGAAACGAGTAACGAGAAACGGATAAGAAGCACCAAGTACCGAGTATTTTGTATCTGGTACCTGGTTCTTAGTACTTGGTACTTGGCAAAAGCGGAATTACTTGACTGGTATATGCGATATGATATAATCCAGCGTTTACCTTCGGGAGGATTACGTGCCAGGGATGGTTTCTATTAATCCTGCGGTACCGCAGGGCGCGGTAATCAATGTTCCCGGCTCGAAAAGCCTGACTCTGCGCGCGCTGGCGTCCGCGGCCATTGCCGACGGCGGCTCGACGATTACAGGTGCTCTGGACTGCGACGATTCGCGGAATTTTATCGGTGCGTTGCGTTCTCTGGGAGTCGAGATAGAGGACTCCGGCGGCTTTGCCGAGCTGATAGTAAAAGGTACGGGCGGCAACTGGCCAGGCACCAGCGCGGAATTGTTTCTGGGCGATTGCGGGACCGGTTACCGTTTCGCGACCGCGTTCGCCGCGCTCGGCCCCGGGCCGTACACGCTTACCGGCTCGGACCGGCTGATGGAGCGGCCGATGGGACCGCTAATCAAGGCGCTCCGGGAGCTTGGTGCAACAGTCGAGGAAAAAGAACCGGACCGCGGCCCGATTACCGTAAAAGGCGGAAAGCTTTCCGGCAGGCGCGTTACTGTTGAAGGCAAAGTTTCGAGCCAGTTTCTTTCGGCGCTCCTTTTGATAGTACCGAAACTGCGGGATGATTTTGATATCGTCGTCGAAGGCGAGCTGGTATCCGAGCCATACGTTGATTTAACGCTGGACGTGATGCGCAAGTTCGGCGTCGAAGTCGGGAAACCGGAACCGGCCGTTTACCGTATCAAAGCGGGCTCCAAATACAAAGCGGGGAACTATACCGTCGAGCCGGACGCGTCCAGTGCCGCGTACTGGTTCGCCGCGGCCGCGATTACCGGCGGCAGAGTCACCGTGCCCGGTATTCCGCCGGACTCGAAGCAGGCTGATCTGGGGCTGCTCGACGTTCTTTTGAAAATGGGCTGCGTGGTTGACCGCGACGCGGACGGCGTTACGGTCCGCGGCAGTAACCTCAGGGGCGTGAGCGTGGACATGAGCGATGCGCCCGACGCGGTTCCCGCCCTTGCGGTCGTGGCGGCGTTCGCGAGCACGCCGACCGAGATACTGAATATAGGCGGCCTCCGCCACAAAGAGTCGGACAGGATTTCGGCCGTCGCCGAGGAACTCGGGCGCGCGGAGGTCGATGTAAGAGAGCTCGAGGACGGTTTGGTGATAATACCGTCGCCGCCGCGCGTGGCGGCGTTTGAATCGCATAACGACCACCGCATAGCGATGTCGATGGCGCTTATCGGACTTGCCGTGCCGGGAGTAAAGGTCCGCGACCCGGAGGTCGTGTCGAAAAGCTATCCCGGTTTCTGGGATGCGCTGAATTCGCTTTGACAGCGGGATTGATATGAACTTCCAGCAGATAATCCTGAAGCTTACCGAGTACTGGGCGGATTACGGATGCGTGATAACGCAGCCGACCGATATCGAGGTCGGCGCGGGCACGTTCGCCCCGGCGACGATTCTGCGCGCGCTCGGACCGGAGCCGTGGAAAGCGGCGTACGTCGCGCCGTCCCGCCGCCCGACCGACGGACGCTACGGCGACAACCCGAACCGGATGCAGTTCTATTACCAGTACCAGGTCGTCGTCAAGCCCGCGCCCGAAGACTCGCAGGATATATACCTCAAGTCGCTCGAGGCGATAGGCATCGACCTGAAGGCGCATGACGTGCGCTTCGTCGAGGACGACTGGGAATCGCCGACGCTCGGCGCGAGCGGACTCGGCTGGGAAGTCTGGCTCGACGGGACCGAGGTTTCGCAATACACGTATTTCCAGCAGTGCGGCTCGATTGCGCTCGACCCGATAACGCTCGAGCTGACCTACGGCCTCGAGCGGCTCGCCACCTTTGTGCAGGGCGTCGATTCCGTCTTCGACCTCGAGTGGGCGCCCGGGTTCTCATACGGCGAGATTCACAAGGAAACCGAGTTCCAGGGCTCGACATACAACTTCGAGGTCGCGGACACGGAAATGCTGTTCGAGCTTTTCAAGCTGTTCAACGGCGAGTTCGAAAACCTGTTCGAGCGCTTCAAAAAACGCGATAAAGAGGCGACGCCGGAGTCCGAAGACTGGCGCGATGTAAAAAAAGATAATCTTGTTTACCCCGCGTACGAGTTCGTCATGAAGTGCTCGCACGTGTTCAACATTCTCGATGCGCGCGGCGCGATTTCCGTCCAGGAGCGCGCGGCATATATCGGCAAGATCCGCAACATGGCCCGCGCCGCCGCCAACATGTATCTGCAGCACAGAAAGGATTTGGGATTTCCGTTGCTGAAAGATAATTAAATGTAGGGGCGGACCCCCGTGTCCGCCCGTATGTAGGGGCACAAAACATGCGCGCGCTGTGCCCCTACAATAAAATGGAATAATAATGCCGAACCTGCTACTCGAAATCTATAACGAAGAAATACCGGCGGGATATATAAATAGTATCAGTGGAGGATTATATATATCTTTGGATACAAAAATAAAATGGGCCGGATTAGGTCAAATTGACATTGACAGTTTTTCCACTCCAAGACGATTTAATTTCTTTGTTGAAGGTATTAGTGATAGAGCAGAGGATAAATTTGAAGAAATCTTCGGCCCGCCGGAGAAAGCTGCGTTCAAGGACGGTAAACCGACAAAGGCTGCGGAAGGATTTGCCAGAAAGAACGGCAAATCCGTGGACGATATCGAAATCCGTGATACGGATAAAGGCCGTTACTGTTTTCTGAAAGTCGAGGAAAAGGGGCGAACGGCGAAAGAAATTCTGGCTGAAATAATCCCTCAAGCGATTGCCGAAGTCGGCGCGCCGAAGTCGATGACGTGGATTCCCGGCAATAAATTCGCATGGCCGCGGCCGATAAGACATATCCTGGCGCTGCTCGATGATGAAGTTATCGAGTTCGATTTCCACGGCATCCCCGTCGGCCGCATCACCCGCGGGCACCCGTTCCACGGCAGACGCGAAATAGAAATCGAAAAAGCCGATATCGATAAGTTCAAAGAAGAGCTGGAAAAAGAATACGTAATCCTCGATTCCGAGGAGCGGAAAAAGAAAATCAAAGGGGAACTGGAAAGAGTTTTTAAGAAAGAGGGCATTGTTTTTGATGAGAATAAACTTGGAACTCTGCTCGATGAAGTGACGAACCTTGTTGAATGGCCGGAGGTGGTTGTCGGGGAGTTCGATGAGGAATTTCTTGAGCTTCCGAAAGAGATAGTCCAGGCCGCGATGATGGAGCACCAGCGCTACTTCCCGGTGGAGAAGGAAGACGGCACATTAATTAATAAGTTCGTTACAGTTTCCAACCGCCCGCAGCTGAAAGACGAAACTGTCGAGCGCAACGCCTACTACCTCCAGACAATCGGCGTGGGCAACGAGCGCGTCATCCGCGCCCGACTCGCCGACGCGAAGTTTTTCTACGATGAGGACCGCGGGAAGAAACTCGAGGATTACGTTCCCGAGCTTGCGGGCATGGTCTACCACGCGAAGCTTGGCTCGAACCTCGACAAAGTGAACCGCCTTGTCGAGCTATGCGGTAAAATCGGCCCCATGCTCGGCTACGATAAAAACCATACCGAACTTGCCGAACGTGCCGCGTTTTTATGCCGAGCGGATCTCGTTACACAGATGGTTGGGGAATTTCCATCTCTGCAAGGCGTGATCGGCAGCATATACGCAAAGGAAATTGCAAAAGAGGAAGAGCCAGAGGTTCGCTGGGCGATCAAGCGATACCATAATTACAACGTTCACCATTATGCGCCTGGTTTTAGTGGAGTGGTTGCAAATATACTATCGACCGCCGACAGGCTAGACACTCTGGTCGCGTTTTTCGCGATTGGCGAAGAACCCAAAGGCAACCAGGACCCGTACGCGCTTCGCCGAGCCGTGCTGGGCCTGCTCGATTCTCTTGAGAATAAGAATGTTGAGCCGGCAAAGCTGCTTGTGGAGGCAACCGGTGCGCTTATCAATTCGGTTGAATTCAGGCCGGACGAGGTTATTCAGAACGTATTGCGGTTCATGCGCGACAGGCTTTATGTAAAATATACAAGCCAGGTTTATCTTCCTGACCATGTCCGTTCTGTGCTTGAAAGGGGAATGAAATACCCGCTGAATAGAATAAGGCCGAAATTGAAAGCTTTGAGAAATCTCTATAAAAAAAATAAATCTGATTGGTTCGACCTCGTGAAATCGGTTCAGCGCTGCAGGCCGGGGAAGATTGCAAAAGACCTCGAGGAAAAAGGTCTTGACGTAAACGCGTCTCCTGACCCCGGAAAATTCAAACCGGAAGATGATGAAGAAGGAAAATACGAACATAAACTTTACAGGCTGTTTAAAGAAGTGGAGAAGCGCTTTATTGAACTGACGGACAATAGAGAATACGTCGAGGCGGGAAATTATTTCCTTGAGAAAATGAAAGACCCCATTAATGAGTTTTACGACAAGGTATTTGTGAACGTGGAAAACCCGGAATTGCGCCTGAACCGGGTCCGCCTGACGGGCGCGATTTACGAGCTTTTTGCCGAGAACTTCGCCGACATGGCCGAGATAGCCGGCCCTGAAAAAACCAGCGAGCAGTAATGACGACGGAACACCTGTACGGCATAAACCAGTTTCTCCCCGCGGACAAAGTTCCCGAACCTCTGCGGAACGACTATCTCAAGATTGCCACCGAGCTGGAGGAGGCGGACGCCGAATTCTTCAAAGGCGATCCGTCGAGCCGGACCGTGAGAAGGCTCAACAACTGTTACTGGGACTCGCTGAAGCTGCTTGTCAGGATACGCGTCCGCGACCCCCTTTTCGAGGAAATCGGGTTTTCGGAAGAGGAAAGACCTCTCGTCGACTACGGACTGCTTTCGGGCGGGTTTCTCCGCGACTTCCAGGACATGGAGGTAATGAGGAAAGAATCTAACCTCATGACGCGGTTCGAGGAGTTCAACGTCTTTACCTTCGCCCAGGAGATCCGGGACAGGTATTGCAGGATTATCGAAAACCCCGAGGTCGTCGCCTTCAGAAAAGACGTTGAGATGCTCGAGCGCGAGCTCGAGTTTATGGAGGAGCGCTACCGCAAGTCGAGCGACCGGCTGGTGAAAATCCTGCGTTACGCCAAGGGCGCGGAGCGCGTGAGCAAGCTTGTCGCGTCCATACAGGAGCGGCTGCCGCTTTTCGGCAGGCTCCAGTTCAAGATATCGCGCTCCATCCGGCTGGATACGGCCGAGGCCGAAGTCGTGCGTGCGACGGAGGGCGACATCCGCGCGATGGCGGAGGCGATGAAGCGGGTGCTCAAGAAGCGCCGCGACCGCGAGCAGGCCGAAGAGTTGACCAAGACGATGCTCAAGAGCGCGCTCGATATCCCGAAGACGAAGGCGCGCATCTTCGAGACGCGCGAGAAGATCGACAGCAGGCTCCGCAGCGCGGAGGAAAGCTCGCCCGCGACGCGCTATGCCAGATTGTCTTCGGAGCTGAGCGGGATACAGAAATTATACCCCCAGCTTTCCGGCCGGGAGAGTTCGCGCGGGATGCTGCCGGTCTATTATTCGGAAACGACCGGGATGACGAAAGCACTGACCGTCGCGCGCATTAAGGAAGTTATCGAAATAGATAAAGTCCTCGAGAGGCAGTGGCACGACTTCACCTGGAAGAGGCCGGACGTGATTATCGTCCCCGGTCTCGGCGACGGTATCTACGATGCCGCGCGCGATGCGTTCTGGATCTCCCGCCGAAACCTGTACCCGTTCAAGGACCCGGTCGTGAGCGCGGTCGCGCTCTACCGGCTTGTAAAGACCGGGGGCATGGTAGAGCGATATAAAGAAGTAAAGAGGATGCCCCGCAAGTCAAAGTCGTCGACTGTCGCCGAGGAGTTCGTCAAGGAATACAACGACTGCATTCTCAGGGAAGCCAAGGGCTTCCGCAAACTTTCGGGCAAGCTCCAGAAATGGTTCCGCTACGAGTTTGCGTATGAAGAGGGAGCCTGATCGCGTAACTGGTGAATATTCTGTGCGCCGGGCAGACAAGGAGACGGGGAGACAAGGCGACAAGGTGAAATTATTATTTTATCTCCTTGTCGCCGGGTCTCCTTGTCCCCTTGTCTGTGCTTAACAGTATAACATTTGAGTTCGAGTCATTATGCATTCCGAGTTCGACATAGTCGTTATAGGCGCCGGTCACGCGGGCGTCGAGGCCGCGCTTGCCGCGTCGCGGATGGGGATGGCGGTCGGGTGTATTACCCTGTCGGCGGATACCATCGCGAAGATGCCGTGTAACCCTGCGATCGGCGGACTCGCAAAAGGTCAGATGGTTCTCGAGGTTGACGCGCTCGGCGGCGAGATGGGCCGCGCGATCGACGCCGCGATGATTCACTTCAAAATGCTGAACATGAGTAAAGGTCCGGCCGTGCGCGCTCCGCGTGCGCAGGCCGACAAGGCGGAATATACGGCCTACATGCGCCGCGTCATGGAGTCGGCGCCCGGCCTCACGATAATATACGACATGGCCGTCGGCATTGAGACAGAGGGCGGCGCCGTTTCCGCGGTGGTCGGCAGGGGAGGGCGCTATGGTGCACGGGCCGTTATCCTCACGGCCGGGACGTTCCTTGACGGGTTGATGCATATCGGCCTGGAAAACCGCCCGGGCGGACGCGACGACGAGCCCGCGGCAATCGGGATCACGGAGTCGCTTGAAAAACTCGGTATTACGAGCGGGCGGTTGAAGACGGGCACACCGCCGCGGCTCGCGAAGGATTCTATCGACTGGAGCCGCGTGACGCCGCAGCCGGGCGATGAAAATATAATTCCGTTTTCGCATGCCACGGAAGCGGTCGACCGCCCGATGGTGCCGTGTCATATAACCTATACCAGCGGGCAGACGCACGAAATTATTCGCGGCAGCCTCGACCGCTCGCCGCTTTATTCGGGCTGCATAAAAGGCGTCGGTCCCCGCTACTGCCCTTCGATTGAAGACAAGGTGGTGAAGTTTCCGAACCGCCCGCGCCACCAGGTTTTTCTCGAGCCGGAAGGTTTGAAGACGGACTGGATTTATGCAAACGGCATTTCCACCTCGCTGCCGCGCGACGTGCAGGAGAAGATTGTCCGCTCGATAGCGGGGCTGGAGGAGGCACAGATTCTCCGGCACGGTTACGCGATAGAGTACGATTATTTCCCGCCCGGGCAACTGCATCCCTGGCTGGAAACCAAAGCAGTGAAAAACCTTTTCCACGCCGGGCAGGTCAACGGGACTTCCGGTTATGAGGAAGCTGCCGGGCAGGGCCTTGTCGCGGGTGTCAATGCGGTTCGGTCGCTTCGCGGCGAAGAGCCGCTTGTGCTCGGACGGGACGAGGCATACGTCGGCGTCCTCATTGACGACCTGGTAACCCGCGGAACGAGCGAACCGTACCGCATGTTCACGTCGCGGGCGGAGTACCGGCTTCTGCTCCGGGCCGACAACACGGACCGGCGCCTCATGCGCTACGGTTATGAAAACGGTTTGATTGATGAAAGTGCGTTCACCCGTTCGCAGACTAAATTAAAGACCGTGGCTGAAATAAGAGAACATCTTAATAATACTTTTCGGGAAGGCAAGTCTCTGGGGAAATTTCTTCGCCGGCGCGAAAACTCGTGGCGCGACCTGCTTGCGAGTGAGCCCGGGCTTGCGGGGCGCAACCTGCCGGACGATTTCTGGGATGCGGTCGAGATAGAGGAGAAGTACGGCGGCTATATCGAGCGCCAGCAGGCGCAGGTGGAGCGGTTCCGCAAGCTGGAAGACCGGCCGGTCCCGGCGGATTTTGATTACGAATCCATAAAGGGTCTCAGGACGGAGTCCCGAAAGAAGCTCATGGAAGTAAAACCGATTTCACTCGGCCAGGCTTCACGCATCCCCGGCGTGAACCCGGCCGATATTTCCATACTGCTTGTCGCGCTTCATAGAAGAAGAAGGGAATAAGGGATACGGGGTAAGGGATACGGGATAAGGGGAATAAGGGAAGAAGGGATAAGAAGTACCGAGTACCAAGTACCAAGTACCAAGTACCAAGTACCAAGTACCGAGAAACGAGTAACGAGTAACGAGAAACGAGAAACGGGTACCGAACAAGGGAACAAGAAAACAAGGAAATAAGGAAATAAGGGAAGAGGGGAAGATGAATAATTCGACTGAAAGCCGTGATTTCACCGTTCTAGATTCCAAAGTGGTCTTTAAAGGCCGCCGGATAACGGTTTACCGGGACAAGGTGACTCTGCCGAACGAGCGCGACGCGGTGCGGGAAGTTGTGCGCAGCCCGGCTGCCATAGCGGTTGTGGCGTTTGTCGATGAAGAGAATATTGTTCTTCTGAGACAGTTCCGCTATCCCGTCGGGAAATGGATTTACGAGATCCCGGCCGGCACGCTCGAGAAGGGCGAATCGCCGGAGGTCTGTGCGGTCCGCGAACTCGAAGAAGAAACCGGTTACCGGGCGCAGTCGGTTAAACTGCTGACCCGCTTCTATACCTCGCCGGGTTTCTGCGATGAAGAAATGTTTGTCTATCTGGCGGAGAAGCTGACGTTCACCAGTCCGAAACCTGAGGATAACGAATGCCTGGAAGCGGAGAAAGTACCGCTCGGGAAGGCGATTGAAATGATCAAGGACGGGAAAATAACTGACGGGAAAACAATCGCCGCGCTGGGTCTGATTGCTCTTGAACAAAGTTGAAGAACGTTCAAACGTTCAAACGTTCTAACGTTCTAACGTTCTTCTACTCGCCGAGCGCGAGTCGGTTGGCGAGGAATTCAGGCAGGGCTGTTCCGCGGATTTTCATCTGGGTTTTCCCCAGGTCATACGGTACGCGGTGCCACCTTACGCTGTGTCCGTCGGTGGTGACGTAGCAGGCGTTCGGGTTGTGGTCGCGCGACTGGCCGACCGAGCCAATGTTAATAATCGCTTTTTCGTTTCTGGGAAGGACGAAATGGTTGTTGATGTCCTGCGGCGCGATGTATTTCATCGATTCGAGAAACACGCCCGGCAGGTGCGTGTGCCCCACGAAGCAGTACTCTTCCATGAGGTCGAAGTTGGATTTCAGCTTCGTCGGTCTGGTCGGGCTTTCCGGCTCGCCGATATCGGAGGGCAACAGATACTCGCTCGTAGGCAGCTTGGGCGAGCCATGCGCGTAGAGAATGTTGCCGCGTTTTTCGGTCAGGGAGAGCGTGTTGAGGAACTCGCTCCATATTGCCGTGCCTTCGACCTGTCTTTTCGTCCACTTGATTGCGATCTCCGCGTTTCTGGAAAAGTCGATCGGTTTCTGTATAACGCCTTCTTCGTGGTTGCCGCAGAGGTTGAAGGAAAAAGTGACGGCCATTTCAAGGCATGCGAGCGGGTCCGGGCCGTAGCCGACCACGTCTCCGAGGCAGAGGATCTCGGTCGCTTTTTGACTTTGTATGTGGTCGAGGACCGCGGTGAGGGCTTCGAGGTTGCCGTGGATGTCGGATATGATGGCCAGCATTGTCCGTTATCGCTTGTATTTTCCGCGGGTACACTGGTCTAACATTCTTGACTGCACAACTTTACCAACTTATCACAGAGCCCGGCGCCGGGCAATAAAAATCTGGTATTCCCGATAAAAAAACTCCAACTCGGCCCGCAGTTTGGAGTAATATTGATATTTCATGCCGATTCGGCCTGTTTGCGGCCTTTTTGCGCTATACCCCCGTGCCAGAAAATTTTATGAAAAAGCGTTTGCGTTCTTTCTCCTAATTGGGTATACTTTGCGAACTAACGTCAGAAGACAGGAGGAAAAGGATGCCGGCTGGGAGAACTGTTAAGAAGCGTGAAATAGCCAAACGCGTGGCACAAGAGTTAGGCATTACAGCTACTCTGGCGGGTGAGGTCATCCAGCGTTTCCTCGACGAAATCATCCGGGAGCTCGCTCAAAGTAACCGCCTTGAGTTCAGGAACTTCGGTGTTTTCGAGCCGCGCGATGTTAAACCGAAACTCGGTCGCAATCCGCGGACTGGGGACGTTGTCAACATCCCGAAAAAGAAGACTGTTCGCTTCAAGGTCGGAAAGATCATGAAGCAGAGTCTGCAATCCCTTGTAGACAGAGAGCCAGACAGCCCAACACTTTAGCAAAGCCGGCAACTCGGGGACAGGGGCTTCGTTCTATCTCTTCGGATCTTCTTAGGTTGTGCGGGTCCATCCACTCAATGCCAACCTGCGGTAGATTGCGGGTTTGCGAATTTCCAATGCCATTTGTCACTGAAACTTATACAAACACTTCTACTGCAAGTGTCCTGATGTTTCTTTCTCTCTTGATATCCTGTTCTGCGTATCAGCTCGAGCCGTAACCTTAATGCGCCTGGAGGATACACATGTACCGCTTCGTTAAATTCGTAATAATCGGATTGATAATGCCCGCCTGTATTCTTGCCGCGCGACCGGCCCTGGCCGCAGGTACCAGGCTCCTCCAGTCGCCGCATTACTCCGGTGGCAATATTGTGTTCAGTTACATGGGCGATATCTGGCTTCAGCCCGCGGGCGATGCCGCACGGCCGCTTACGTCTCACCCCGGCACCGATATTCGCCCCCGGTTCAGCCCCGACGGGAAGTGGATTGTATTTATTTCGAACAGGACCGGCAACTGGGACGTGTTTGTCGTGCCCGCTACCGGCGGCATGCCCAGGCAGCTTACATATTATTCCGGCACGGACGTATCGATTACCTGGACGATGGATTCCAAAAGAATTATTTTCCGCACCGGCCGCGGCTCTACCTGGGGCTCCCAATTGTATACGGTGGTCGTGGAAGGCGAAAAGATGCCCGAGCCGTACCTGGCAACCCGGGGGTATGACGGTACTTTTTCCGCGGACGGCAGGCTTCTGGCCTATACGCAGAGGTCGGCTTCATACGGGCGCCGGGGCTACGTCGGTTCGGCCAACGCAAAAATCCATATCTGTGATACGGAGAAAAAGACGGTCCGCCGACTGCTGGATACGGACCGCCATGAAAACTCGCCGATGATTGCCGGCGATAAAGTTTATTTCGTATGCGAGCGCGACGGCGTGTTCAATATCTGGTGCGTGCCGGTTGCGGGCGGGGAGCCGGAGAAGGTAACGACCCTGCCTGAAAACGGGGTGACGAACCCGTCGATTTCGCCCGACGGGGAAGTCATCCTGTTCGAGCACGAATTCAATATATGGAAACTCGACGTAAAAACGGGTAAGGCGTCCGAGGTTCCGATCAAGATAGAGGCCGATTACCGCTAACAGCCCGTGAGCTACCGGAAGTTCGGCAAGTGCGACGACTATGACGTCTCTCCCGACGAAACCCGGGGCGTGATTTCGACGCACGGCGAGATTTTAACCCGCCCCCTCGACCAGGGGCGGGTGGGCCAGATTACCGACGGCCCGGCACGCGACAGGAAGCCCCGGTACTCGCCCGACGGAAAGAAGATCGCTTTTATTTCCGACCGCACGAAGCAGGACGAGGTTTACGTCGTCGACGCGGACGGCAAAAACCTGGTCAAGGTTACCGACAGTGATACCCGGAAATACGAATTCGACTGGTCGCCGGATGGGAAGCACATTTCCGTGAGCCGGAGCGATAATACCCTGTGGGTCTATAATCTCGAGGAGAAGTCCGGGCGCCTGCTGCTGAAGTACGAGGAAACCGCACCCCGGGGAATTTACTGGTCCCCCGACGGCAGGTGGATCGCGTTCCTGAAGGCCAACAAGGACCTCGAATACGATGCATGCATCATTTCCGCGATTGATAACAGTACCGTGGGTACCGTGGAGCATATCGTCGTCGAAAACCTGCCGTTTGACGAATGGATAGTAGCTTTTACGAAGGAAAAGCTCTTCTTTCTGAGCTCGACCGAGCTCGAAGGAACCAATCATCTCTATGCGGTTTCGCTCGCCAGGGAGGCCGAAGACCCGGACGACCCCGAGGTGAAGGCCGCCCGGGCGAAGAAGAAACCGGGTGCGAAAAAACCGCCGGCCGCAAAACCGAAGAAGAAAGAAAAAGGCGAGGGAGAGAAACCCGGCTCCGAAAAGCCGGGCGACGAGAAACCGGAAAAGAAAGAGGAAAAAAAGAAAGAAATCAAGCTGCCGGAAGTCAAGATCGATTTCGACCGGATCGAGAAACGCGTGCGCAAGCTGTTCGAAGTCAAGGGGGAGTTGAAATCCGCAGCGGTATCGCCCGACGGGAAGAAAATCGTCGCGGTGGTGACCGAGCCGGTCGCGGACGAAGAAAAGGACAACCTGTATCTTTTCGATCCCGAGGCCGAGAAGTCGAAGTTCAAGAAAATCGGCAGCGTCAAAGAGGTTTCATCCCTCGGTTTCTCGCCCAAAGGGAAGGAAATCTTCTACCTTTCCGGCGGGCGGCTCTATCACCGCGCGCCCGGCCCGGGCTCGCCGAAGCCGGTTGCCGTTTCCGTAAAAGTGAAAGTCGACACCGCAAAGGAGTTCGAGCAGATATTTCACGAGTGCTGGCGAATGTTGAAGCATGCGTTTTACGACCCCGATATGCACGAAGTTGACTGGGAGGCCATGCGCGACAAGTATGCGGCCGTTCTGCCGTCGGTTACCGACCGTGACGCGCTCGGGACGGTGATAAACAGGATGCTGGGCGAGCTCAAGGCGTCACACATGGGCTATTATGCGCCGCGGGAGCCAAGCTCCGGGGTTTCCACGTTGAGCTTCGGCCTGGAACTCGAGGCCGACGCGGAGTCAGGGCTTTATCGAATCGGCCATATTTACGAGTACGGGCCCGCGTTGAAGGACTGGGCCAACGTGAGCGAGGGCGATTACCTGTTCGCCGTTGACGGGAAGCCGCTCGCCGCCGGCGATAATTACCATCGGATGCTCAACCATCCTCTGAACGACCGCCTTGACCTCACGGTCGGCCCGAACGCCGACGGGTCTGACAACCGGTCGACGCGGATAAAGCTTATCGGCTCGACCGGCCTCTGGCGGCTGCGCTACCGCAAGTGGGTGGACGACAACCGCAGAAGAGTCGAGGAGCGCTCCGGCGGCCGCCTCGCTTACACCCACATCCTCTCCATGAGCAGGCCTTACCTTGAACAGTTCAAGAGAGAGCTTATGCAGTATCGCCAGAAGGAAGGCGTGGTTATCGACGTGAGAAACAACGGCGGCGGTTATATCGACGTCTACCTGCTCGATTTCCTGGAGAAGAAAAAGTACGGTTACCGGACATATAACAGGGAGGCCGTCAAGATCGACCGGCCGAGGCACGGGTTCTACGGCCCCAAGGTCGTGCTGACGAACGAGTACTCGTTCTCCAACGCGGAGATTTTCCCGCGCGGGTTCCGCGACCTCGGGCTCGGGAAGCTCATCGGTATAAAGACCGGCGGCGGCGTTATCGGCACCTCTTCCTATACCCTTATCGACGGGTCGCGAATCCGCACTCCGGTCGTCGGAGCATATGCGAGGGACGGCACCAATCTCGAGAACTGGGGCGTGAACCCCGATATTAAAATCGACAGAACGCCCGAGGACGACCTGGTCGGCCGCTACCCGCAACTCGACGGCGCCATCGACGAGCTCCTCAAGTCGCTGCCCGCGGAGCGGCAGAAGTAAGAAATTTTGTTAACGAAAAAAAGCGGCCCGATTATGGGCCGCTTTTTTTGTGATGAACTGGTTATTACTTTTAGGGACGACCGCCGGGACGACCGCCGCCGGGACGACGCGGAGGATTCGGTCTGTTGGGACGGTTTTCCTTGCGCGCTTTCCTTCTCTCTTTGTGTCTTTCCCTGTGCGCTTTCCTTCTCTCTTTTCTCTTTTCCCTGACGAGTTTCCTGATTTCCTTGTCGGAAAGGCCCCGTTCCTTCAAGCCCGCGATATATTCGGCCATTTTCTCGCGGCTCAGTTTGAACCTTTCGCGAAGCCTCTCGAGGGCGGCGCGGACGGCTTCCCTGATTTCTTCCTGCGACTTGCCCGCTTTTCTCATCCGCCTGATAAGCATCCTGATATGCTTCCTGATGTGCGCGCGGGCCTTCGGGTGCTTGCATTTCCCCTTGCCGCCTTTGCCTGCCTTGGGGCCCTTGCCGCCCGAACCGTCTTCATCGCCAGCGACAACCGGGCTTGTGAAAAGCATAAGGGCAGCAACCAGCACCAGTGCGTAAGCGAGATACTTCATGCTTCCTCCTTTTCCTTTTATTGGTCTCCAGATTGGATTGTTTATTTGCTTCTTTAAATCCCGTTTGTGTCAAAAAGTCTCGCCGGATTCGGCGTTTTTTCTGATTTTTATTACTGCCTTCCAGTCCTGCCGTTAGGGCGCTGGCGCGGGCGGTTGCCGCCCGGTCTTGTGCCTTTCGGGCGCTCCGGTCTCGTGCCGTTCGGGCGCTCAGGTTTTGTGCCGTTCGGCCGTTCGGGTCTCGTGCCTTTCGGGCGTTCTGGCCTTCCGCCGTTTTCCCGCTTTTTCCTGTAAAGTTCTCTGACGGTGTTTGCCCATTCTTCCTTCGATATTTTGCCGTCACCGTTGGTGTCGAAATTCTCAAAGCGTTCGGCAACTCCGGCAAACTCGCGTTTGGAGATGGAGCCGTCCCCGTTCCTGTCCATTTCCCTGAACCGTTCACCCATCTGTTTCAAACGGTCTTTCGGATCAGGTCTCGGGTCGTCACTCCTGGGACTTCTTTTAGCGCCCGGTCTTTTGACTTTCGGGCTGTCGCCTTTTGGAGTTCTCGGGATACGCGGCCTTATGCCTTTCGGGCGGCCCGGTCTCGAGCTTTTTGCGCCGGGTCCGGGGCCGTCGCCTCTGGGGCCTCTCGGGGGACGCGGCCTTACGCCTTTCGGGCCTTCTTTGCGGCTGTCCGGTCTGTCTTCCGGCCTTGCCTGTGGCCTCATGCGCCTCATCGGTCCCGGGCCGGGCCGGTTACTCGCAGGGCCAAGCCTTCTTCTCTGCCTGAACCGCCGCCTCAGTTCCATCCTCTTCGCTTCGGGGAGCATTCTGAAACGCCTGAACCTCTTGGCGATTCTTCTTCTAACCATCGGAGGAAGATGCCTGAATCTTCCGAAATTGCTTCTGATCTGTTCCCGGTTTTCCTGGGGGAGGTTTTTGAATTCGGCGAGTTTCTGCCTCAGCTCTTTGAGCTGCTCGGGCGAAATTTTCCTTGCTCTGTCCCTTATCGCCTGACGCTTTTCCTCGGAAAGGCTTTGCCATCTCTTCTGGTTCGCCTTGAACCGGCGTCCGCGGGCCCTGGCGTCTTCCCCTGCGTAAACGGCCGGTACCAACAGCAAGGCCAGCAGTTGAATCACTGCCCAGGACATCAGTATGTAAGCCTTGCTCTTCATTTTACCTGTTTTCCTCATCGAGCGTATCGCCGAGGTTTTCAATTACGTCATACTCGGACAAAAGCGCCATGTTCTGGAGCATGTCGATGTTCTCAAAGACTTCCAGGTCTTTTATAATGTCCTCATCGCTGATGGCTTGCGCGGTCTGACCGGCGTCCTGCGGCTCCACTCTGACGACGTCCTGTTTGAAAAGCGGTTTTACCCACAGCACGCAGAGTATGACCGCGATAACCAGCGAAGCCGCCAGGGCCGAGACCATACGCCAGCGCTTCAGCCCGCTGCCGGTGTGAATCGGCTCGGGGGCGGGCTGCTCGGACCTGATTCCGGCCATCAGGCTGGAGGTAAAGCCGGCGCTTGCCTTTGGAGTATTGTAGCTGTCCAGCAGGCCCCACATCTCCTCGAGCCGTGCTTTTTCCAGCCTGCAGTACGGGCAATCCTCGAGGTGCTCCTCGACCTTCGGGTCAAGAGTTGCACCTTTTCCGATTGCGTCTGTCAGTACTTTCTGTGCTTTACGGCAATTCATCTGTCATGCCTCCATCTGCCTCTTTAAATCCCGGTTGAGCCGAAAAGTCTCGCCGGGATCTCATTTTTTCAGAAAATCTTTGAGCCTTTCCTTCAGGCCCTGCTTGGCCCTGTATAAAAGGGATTTTACGGCCTTTTCCGTGCATTCCATGACTTCCGATATCTCCAGATAGGACAGATGCTCGTATTTGCGCAGAATCAGGGCCATTTTCTGGGAATCCGGCAGCGAATCTATGGCTTCCTTTACGGCAATAGTCCGCTCATCCTGCAATACCGAGCCCAACGGCGAAGGGCTGCTCTTGTCCGTTATCTGGCGGCCGACCGGCCCATCCGCCAAAGCCTTATCATCGGAAAGAGATACAATTTTCAGCTTGCGTTTCCTTAACTCTTGGTAGCAGGTGGTTTTACATATAATATAAAGCCAGGTGATGAATTTGGCTATCGGCTTGTAGGTTTTTCGGGCGCGGTAGACTTTTATAAATACTTCCTGTGCAATATCTTCCGAGTCCTGCCATGCTCCCAGGAACCTGTAAACCAGGTTGAGGACTTTCTGCTTATTGCGCTCGACCAGTTGCTCGAAGCTTTTCTCATCGCCGGCCTGGAAGCGAAGCATCAACTGAGTATCCGGGTCAACCTTTTCCACCATAATATTTTTCAGGCTTCTCCTGCCGGTTTCTTTTACGCCGCGTTGCACTTTATCCCCACAACATTAGTATTATTGCCTTTGAAAGTCAAGACTGGATAACTTTCGCTCCAGCGGGATGCGGATATGCAAAAACCGCCCTGTAACGCAGAGCGGTTATTAATCATGGCCCGGTTTTTCCCGCGATGGGGCATTTAGACGGATTCCTGTCGCCTCCTTGTCTTTAAATCCCGTCCGGCCCTGAAAGTCTCGGTATTATTCGGTATTTTTATTGATTTTGTATTGCTCGATCATACGTTTCCACGGCGGCGTATATTCGCCCTTCCAGCACCACGCCATAACCTTCGGGCAGGAAAAATATCGCCTTACCTCAAAAAGCGCATATCCCAGAACGAATAATCCGAAAGTGATAAAAATAAACAGGGTTACCACTTCGAAAGCCGGCAACCCTGTTTGCGGTACCACAAATACAAGTGCGCTGAACACCACCGCCAGGAGTACAATAAAAGCAAAAACAATTGATCGAAGAATAACCCGTCCCACATTCGACCGCCTGAGGAAGAGTATTCCTCCCGTAACCATCAAGGCGCCTATTGCAAAAAGAAACATCGCTATACCGGTAATGGTATAGGACACCCAGCGCTCTGTCTCGAAATAGTATGTCATCCGGTAGATTACAGTCTGGTATATGATCAGCACAATCCCCGTCCCCAGAACCAGCCACAGTATTCCGAAAAGCCGGGTACCGTCCCATTGACCGTGTTCAAGTTTCGGCAGGTGCACGTGCGAAAACTCATATTTGAGGCAGGCCTTCCGCCAGCATACAAAAAGCGCTCCCGGGACTGCTAGTGCGAGAAACAGAGAACCGACCATAACCGGAAAGTTAATGAAAACAAGTTTCCCCGTATCCGTAAATTCGGCCAGATAATAAGAGTACCGATTCATAAAATAATAGGATTGCGGATCGCCTGCAAATAGCCCTCGGATCAAGGCGATTGCGAAAAAGACCGCGACACCCAGGACTATAAAAATGTAAAGGCCGGACTGCGCGAACAGGGCGATCAGCCCGAAACGCTTGCGGTACAGAATCCCGATCCCGGAAATAACTCCCAGCAGCATCAGGGCAATGCAGAGGTAAGCCTCGAGCTTAAGAAACGTATCCAGGTTTATCGCGGCTTTTGCTAAAAGCAGGTTGAACATGTCGTTGTATTGAATCTGAAGAAAAAGACCTGAAAGGCCCAGCAGTCCAAATGCCAGCATCGCGCGCCCGATAGCGTCCACTGCATCGAATGGTCCCCACCACGGGAATGGCTTCCGCGGCGCGCGGATATGCATGCCGTCCGGTTTATTGACAATATCTTCGGAAATCGAGAACATAATTTAGTTAAAATCCTTTGTGATAGACCATGTCAGGCCCGACGGGAATTCTGACTCGCATAACCCACTCCGGACTTGCTGTACAATTATCGTCGATCCTGTTTTCGCCTACGCTGTAAAGCTGGAAAGCACTTCCCTTCGTCCTGTAGATAAAGTTCTTTCCCGAGAACGGGTCAATCATCATTTTTTCCGGCAGCATATCGGCAATCGCGTCAAGCGAATCCGGCAGCTTTCCGTTCTCCAGTTTATAAAGCTGGATCGCGCACGTCATCGCCGCGCCCCGCCAGATCATGTCTGCTTCAAGAACTGAAATCCGGGCTGTGGTAAGCCCGATGGACCAATGGAGAACATGCTGGTAATCCCGTTTGTGATTTCTACTAAGCATATTTTCGAAATAACCAAGCTGTTTTTCATCCGGAATATCGTAAAGCTTCAGGAAATCAATATCCCTGTGGTGGGCATGCCATTTCTTAAGCAGCTCGTAATCGCTCCTGAAATCCGCATGCCATCTGTTGTAACGGGAATAATCTATCCTTTGAGATTCAATGAGTTTATTAGATCCGGCAACCTTAATATACCAGCCGAAATACTCCTCGAAATCGGGAGTTCTTTCGCAGAACATTTTTGTTTCTCTTATCATCCCGTAATATTCGAAAACAAACATATCCCTCGGCGGTTCGTAGTACAGGTCCTTCAGCTTGTCCAGAGTTTTCTTAAGCTGTTCTTTCGAAAAGCTGGCATTATCGAGCTTCTCGTAGATAACCTCCAGCGCCTCGCCGGCTACGGAAAGTTTCAACATCTTGCTTATAAGAGTCGACTCGTTTTTCATCGTTACCGACAGCCTGAGCGTATTCAGATATTCTTCAAGCGCTTCATCGTCTTTTCCGTCAAGCTCAAGCAGACGTCCCTTGAGAACCAGGGACTCGCCAGCGACTCTTATTGGTCCCATAAAAGGGGGATTATCTTCTGAAAAGAAAAGAATATCGGGTTTTATATACTGAAATCTTTTATAGCTCAGTCCTTCGTATATCTTTTCAAAAGCTGCGGTTTTCCCTTCGATGTATTTCCTTGCTTTCCTGATATAAGCACTGCATCCCGGGTCAAAATCCGGGTGCAGAATATCAACATGTTCCTGGTAATCCTTGAATTCATCCATCCCTTCCAGTATCGGTATCGCACCGTTCTCCTCGTCGGGGACGATAACGAACGTCTTGCGCAACTTCTCAAGCTCCGCGCGGATCTCGCTTGCGACAAACGCATTCTGAATCCTGCGGTAAACCATGAAGGACGGTGGCATCAGCAGTGCAAGCGCGACGACGATAATGAATATCCGTTTTTTCATTTACTTCTTGAAAATCCTGGAGAGTTTTTGGGATTTCTCGTGCAGTTTGTCGAGTTTAGACTCGATTGCGGTGATTTCTTCCCTGAATGCTTTCTTCTTCACTCCGGATGTGCCGGATTTTCCCGATAACTTCTTTGCACCGGCGATGCTTTCCCGCGCCAGTTTGAACGCGGCCAGTGTCTCTTTGTGCACGGAAACGTAATCGCCCCTGACCTTTTCGACGCCGACCTGCTCCGCCTTGGCGGCGAGGATTTCCTCGTCCTCCACGAGTGCGCGGATTCCGGCCACGGCTTCTTTCGCCGAGCGTATCGCATCCAGAACCGGCGCGGTGCGGCCTGCGTGCGGTTCCGTGCTTTTCCCGGCCACCTGTTTCAGGCGCCTTTTATCGTCTTTATAATTCCGTGCGAGTAAGGCAAGCCGGGAGCGGATATCTTTCTTTTCTTCCATGGTGAACGGCGTGCGGGTCACCAGTTTTTCGACAGCCCTTATTCTTTCGATTACTTCTTTCTCGAACTGTTTCGCTTCGAGCTTTGCTTTCTTCAACTTGTCGGCAAGGTCTTTACGGGCTTTCGGACTCGCCGCGGCAAGATTGCGCTCGAGATCGAGCTTTTTTCCAACCGCTTTACCGTAAGATGAGCCCGCCTCCACGGCTTTCCTGATCTCGCCGGCTGCTTCCGATTTTCTGTCTTCAAGCTGACTGCTCTGCCGGTTCCGGGCGCGGAAATTCTCCAGAAGCTTCTCGGCGTCTCCCTGCGAGTTGAGCCTGGTGCCCATGAAAATCTGTTTCTGCCGCCGCGTCATTTCAGACCCGTGCTTATCCAGATAGATATTCTTTATCCGGGCCTCTTCCTGAATCGGCATCGGTTTTGCCGCGCACGAGGCAAGGATAACCGCCGAAACAACGGCGACGATTATGATTTCTAATCGGCAAGGTTCAGGCATGCATATCTACCAGGAGCTAACGGCTTGGCTTTCGGCTGCGTGCGGTTTCAACTGCATTTCTTTGACCGAAGGACCGAAGGACCGAAGGACCAAAGGACCTTTACTTACACATCGCCCCCATCACGACGAAAAACGTCATAAGGCCGAGTATCACCATGAAGATGACTATTACCCGCCCGGTGGTCCCGGCGCCGCTGCCGCTGAAGAGTTCCGACCAGTCTATCAGGTCGTTCGAGCTTCCCCAGCCGATCTGCTTCCGGTCGCGGCGGTTGTCCTTGCGTACGATGTCGCGGTAGTCGTGATGCCGGCGGCGGTCACGCACGTGCTCCCGCCATACGTGGTGCTCGGGGTTTTCCGATACGTCGAAACGGGGAGAGGAGAGGTGCGGCACAAGCACCTGCATCAGCTGGCCGGATCTTACGGTCTCGTGCTCGAGCACTTCCAGGAGCCACAGGCTGTAGTTTGTGAACGCGATCTCGTCTTCGAACGTGAGGTCGCTCCAGTTCCCGCGGAAACCCTTGTCCGACATATGGTGTACGCCCCGGGAAATGCGGTTATGGATGCCGTGGTCGAGTACTTCCCTTGCCAGTTCTTCGAAGTAATCGCTTTTTGAGCGGGCTCTGAGCTTCTGCATGGCGCTCAGGTTCGGCATCTTTCTTACGACGCGTGCAATGCAATAGGGCTCGCGGATAAAGAAGTCCATTACGAACCTGAGAGATCCGCTGCCCCGTCTCTTGCCGGCGGCGAACGCCTCCTTGCCCGGCCGGATAAGCCCGCAGGTCACGAGCAGCACGTCGTTCCACCCGACTTTTACCGTGCGGCTGTCCTGCAGAACAAGGTCCGGGCCTGACCTGCCGACCTTGCCCCGGCGGATCGACACCACCTTCGGCCTCATATGGCGCTGATCGGCCGGCGTCACGAAGAACCTGTGCGGGGCGCGCTCGAGGATGGAGCTCAGGCGCTTCACTTCCGCGGGATGGAGGTCGTTGCCGAGAATCCCCGAGGACCGGGTGAGCATCTTGACGGCGTCGCCGCGGGTGACTCCGCGGGATTTCTGGAGCACGTCGGCCATGTCGTCGACGGCGATCTTTCCATCCGACGTGAGGACGAGCATGAACTTGCCGGTCAGGCCGCGGCTCTCCCGCCGATGAGGCGCGCGGAGACCGCGTTCAACCTGGCGTTCTGCCCGCTTTCTTGCCGTGCGCCCGAAAGTGTGGCCGCAGTACAGGCATACCCGGTGATGCTGCTTGACTTTTTCCCCGCATGACGGGCAGGTCTTGTCAGTGCCGCGGTCGCGGCGGGCGGGCTCGACCGTCCGGACGCCCGGCGTACTGATAGTCCTTGCCGGCCGCGCGCTTGGAGCCTGGCGTGCCGGTCTCTTTCTCTCCCTGCGGGTCTTGGGCCTTTCGGGGCGCTTGGCCCGCCTTGCCTCGGTCCGGCTTTCGGTTTTACGCTGTGGCGATTTAAGCGATTGCGCTTCCTTTGTGCGCGCGGCGGCGTCTACTTCATGTCTCTGGAGCATATCGGCGTGCTTTTTTCTCAGTGCCGCGATCTCTGACTGCAGGTCTGAGAGGCTCTCGCTTTTTTTCTCCGCGGTGGCGGAATCGGCCAGTACGGACGCGGCCGTGGCCGTCAGGCGCGTGGGCGGTTTTTTCTTTTTTTCTTCCTTCTTTTTTTCCACGCGGGCGCCGGGCTCGGCTTCCTCAATGTCGCGGACCTCGCTCGGTATTTTCGACCCGACGGGAAGCCGCTGCCGGACCCTGGGTTTATGGGCCGCCTCTGCGGCCTGCCCGCGCGCCTTGCCGAGCGGCGCGGGCGGCGCGGCCGGGCCGTCGGGGAATTTCTTCTTAAGATCTTTCAGAACGTCTTCAGCCGACCGTTTGACGAACCAGCTCTTGTCTTCTATCGTTTTCTCGAGCGGCGCGAGGCAGGAAGCGTCGCCGATTTTCTTCAGCGAGCGGATGGCATTGCGTTTTACGTCGTCGTCCGCGTCTGAGAGGAATTCGCACAGCGCGGCCCGCGAGCGGTCGTTATCGAATTCGCACAGCAGCTCGGCGATTTTCCGCCGTATTATTTTTTCACGGTCGCCGCGGACGGAGAGGATCGTATCAAGCGCGCCGCTGTCCCCGCTCCGGGCAAGCTCGCTTATCGCGTCGCGCCGGACGATGTACAGTTCCTTGGTATCGATGATTGTTTTCTTGAGTTTATTGCAGTCTACATCCACGGCTTTATTCTCCCATTGGGGTCAGGCGCGGTTTATTGCGCGTGAACCACGTTTTCCATGCTTTTATACGTTCTTTTTCTTCTCCCGGCGAAAGGTCGTCCGAGGGCGGCGGAACGAAAGAATCCGACCCGGGCGCGGCAAGCCTCGCAAGTACGAGCCGGGCCGCGTTTCGGACGGTTACATCTGGAGAATCCAGGGCTTTCACAATCCGGCGGATTACCTCAAACCGGGCGATTCCTTCAAGCTTGCTGATTGTCCCGCCAAGGCGGGATGCTTTAAGAATGTCGAGCTTTCCAAGCGGCGTTACCGAGCCGCGCCGTATAAGCGCAGCCGCCCCGGCCAGACGGACGGACTCGTCGGCGTCCTGAAGCGAGATGCCCAGTGCCGCATTGACGGCCGGGTCCTCGAGCTCCGCCAGGATGTCAATACAGTCGATCTTCTCGGCCGCCATGGCGTCGCCCTTCAGATGCCTGATCAGGTGGGGGAGGACCGTTTCCGGTTCCCCGAGCGCCTTTGCCGCTGCCGTCAGGTACTTCGGGTCCGACAGGCAGGTGCGCACCAGTACGAGGCCTTCGCGGTTGCCGCTTTTCACAATTCCTTCCAGTGCGGCCCGCCGTGCGCTCTGAGGAAATTCTTTTTTACGTACAAAACTGACAAGCTCCGCACCCGCGGCAGGTCCGCCGATTCGCCCGAGCGCTTCGGCGACCGCAATAAGCACTGCCTCGTCGGTGCCGGGAGTAAGGAGTTTGGCGATCCTGGCGGAAGCGGCCTGAGCGCTGAGGTGGCCCAGCGCGCGGACAACCTGTTTCTTGAGCGCGGGATTCTGCCATGCCGGCTTGGACAGCAGCTTCACAAGAAGCGCGAGGCCGATTTTGTCGCCTGTTTTTCCGAGGGGCTCTAAAAAAACTACAGCCTGTTCGGGTTTACCGGCCGCGGCCTTGAAGGCGCGAAGAAGTGCATGTGCCGCGGCCTGCGATTTGTATTTTCCGAGGGCTTCCGCGGCAGCCGCGTGCACCTTGCGGGGATGTTTCGGCGCGAGGTATCGCCCGAGCAGCACCGGGTCTGTCTGGCCTTTCCACCGGCTTACCGCGCGGATGATTGCCACGTTGACGTTCGCATCGGTCTCCCTGTCGATGCGCGCGACAAGAGCCGTGGATTCCGGCTTGGGGCGGTACGTGCCGAACCATGTAACGGCCGAGAAGCGTGTCAGCGGATTGCTATGCTTGAGCGCTCTCCTGAAAATCGGCGTAAGTCTCCGGTCGGGAAACGCGGAAAGGCAGGAAATCGCCATCCCGCTTACGACCCGGTCCGGGTCGCCTGCCAGGCGCGCGAGAATATCGCGGGCCATCCGCACGGGGGTATAGCTCAGGGCGTATATTGCCGCGATCCTGATTTTCTTATCTTCTGAAACTGTTTCGTGCGCCAGCAGCGGCACGACATCGGCCTGACCGGTGCGCCCCAGCGCGATTATTACGGCCTCGCGGTCTATCGGGCCGGGCCCGTTCAGTGCGGCTGCGAGCGCGGCCGCGCATTCCGGGTATCCCCAGCGTCCGAGAATTTCCGCAGCCGCCTTGCGCGATTCAGGATGTTTGGAAGTCAGGTAAGCCGAGATCGTCGGCACGAGCGCGCGGCTGGGCGGACTGCCGAGCAGCTTTTTCTTCAGTGATTCGACAGTTTTCTTGTCGCCGTCTGAAAAAGCTTTGTCGATTTCCTCTCTGGCTTTGTCAAGGGATTCGAAAGCCTTGCGGAGCGAGTCGGGTACGGGGGCGCTTTCATCCTTGAGTGCGGTGGCGAGAGTATTTTTCTCGCCGATTGCCGCAAGGGCCAGGATTGCCGCGAACCTGACCGGGTTGTCCTCATTGTCTTTTGTCGCCGCTGATGCGAGCGCTGCCACGGAACTTTTACCGCCAAAGGCACCCAGCGCCAGGGCTGCGCGGCGTCGCACAAGCGGGTCGTCCGAAGATTCCAGAATCTTTTCCAGCTTTTCGACTGCGGTTGCGGAATGCCTGTAAAGGGCGGCAAGTACGGTGAAGTCGCCGGTCTCGGCGAACGTGTCCAGCAGGGATTCGGGCGCTTCCGGAGAAGGCTGTTCTGAAAGCGCGATAGCAATCGCGCCCCGGGCCAGTTCGTCCGTTTCTTTTTTCAGAGCGTCAACGAGCGCGGCGGCGTGGACCGGGTTCCTGCGACCCGCAAGCGCGAACGCGGCACGGGCGCGTACGGGCGCTTCGTCGTCCAAAAGCGCGGCCACAAGCGCGGCGTCCGATTCTCTTCCGGGGATTCTGTCAAGCACGGAAATCGCGTAATACCGCACAGACTCATCCTTCAGCTTCGCGGCCATGATAAGGTCGAGGACGGCTTTTTCACCGCGCCGGGCGAGCTCTCCCGAGGCCTTTCCCGCGTATTCGGGGTATGCCAGCATTTCGACAAGGATATGATTCGGCTTTTCATCGAGGGCCCCCTGGTAGCGGTCGGCCGGGGATTTCTGGCCCGCTGCGGCTATGCAGGCCGACATGATGACGATTATAAAACCGCATGCAGACAGGAAAAGTTTATGCATTCGCGCCGACAAGCTCATCCGAATCTCCGCGCGTTGGATCCGCAAAGGCGAATCCCGATTTTAACCCTGAAATGAGTTTTTTGCCAGAAAAATCCAGACATCGGTCCATCGGTCTCGCGGTCCTTCGGTCCTTAAGACCAGAAGACCGAGGGACCGAAGGACGAAAAGACCTTTATTTAATAAAGACCTTGACATAACTTGGTTTTCCGCCTATAATCGCGTCAATTCATTTCTGCCTTCCTACGTTCGGTCTGTTCTGGTGAGAGGGGGACTCATGCTTCAGAAACAGTTACGTGCTATTTCAGAGAATCTGTCGGTCTATGCGGACATGGAAATCCGCAACGATTTCCTGCAATGCGCGGTCAAAGGCTGCGAGCATCAGCACATTATGGAAATCCGGGTCGAGAATGAAGATGAGGAGGCCGTTCTGGGCGGTTATTACTGCAAAGAGCATTTCCTCGAGCTGCTGCGCCGCGAACTGCCCCGCATCAACCTTGAAGACGAGATCGAGCTCGCGGGCCTGTTTGCGTTGAACGTTATCGACGTTCTTATAGACCGCAGCGGCCTTGAAGCGATGGAAAAGATCCTTGCCGCAGCCGAGGCCAAACCGATCGAGCCGCCCGCGGATTTTACTGAAGAGGCGCCGGAGGATGACAGCAACGCCGACGCGGCATAGAACGTCGAAAGTTAAAAGTAAAAAGTAAAAAGTAAAAAGTTAAAGAATTAAAAGAAAAACACCGCAATCAATAGATAGTCTCTTAATTACTAACTTTGAACTTTTAACTTAAAACTTTTGACTTAAAACTTTTGGCGTTTGCCGCGTTAAAATTCCACGCTCAGGCCGAGATGGGCGCCGATATCGGGCGAGTTGAAGTATTCGAAAAGGTTTTCGAGCAGGCCGAATTCGAGGACCGCGCCTTCGGCGAATGCCCAGCGCAGACCGAGAATGCCTTCGGTCGTCGGCCTCGAGAAATCGTAGAAACTTACCGCAGCTTTTGATGTGCCGAGGAATTGCATCAGGACGGAGAAGCAGGGCTTGATCCTGTATTCGGCGCCGAGAAAAAGATTGCGCTGAACGCTTCTGAGCCGCACCGAGCCGAAGCGTTTGTCCCTGAAATGAAACTCCGCGAGGTTCAGGTACAGCGTCCAGTCGCCGATTTTCTTACCCGCCAGCACGCCGAAACCGTAATCGTCCGTATCCGTGGCCTCGGGCATGTGGGAGCGCATGCTCCCGTGCTTGTAGCTGAAGAAGAGCGCGGTTTCGGGCAGCCATTTTACTTCATTGCAGAGGCACAATTTCGCCGTGGCGGACGCGCCCCGGTGGCGCTCCTTGGGCGTCCGCTCGTCGCCGCTGTAAAAGTATCTTTCACCACGCTTGTTGTAAAATTCCAGCACGAACATATTGCGCGGAAAGTCCGGACGGTCGTAGTCGTCGAAGCGGAAGGTCCTGTGGAAACGCTCGATAAACGAGTCCATGATGCCGCCGCCGACCCGCACCGAGTTGCAGCTGAAGCCGAGCTCGAATCTGTTCATAAGACCGAAATCGACGCCTGCCGTCGAATTGAGGACTTCGCCGTCAAGCAGGTATGAAAACCGCTTGTACCCCCAGAAGTTTACCCACGTCGTCGAAAGCCTGAGCCTCGCCTTTCCCGGCTCGAGCAGATAGGGGCTGGCCGGGATAAGGCTTGTGCGCACGAGCTGGATAGGGGACTGGCTGCCGATCGGCAGCGGCCGATAGCAGAGCGAAGGCCTGCACGGTTCGGGTTTTGCGCCCGGTTCAGCCAGAGGAGGGAGCGGGGGGGATTTTTCAGGCGCCCCGGTTACCGGTCCCGGCGAGGGCTCGGGCGGGACGTCTGCGAGTCGGAAATCCGGCGGCGCCGCGCACCCGGCTGCCGGCGCGATGAGAACCAGAAATATAATAATAAGCGGAAGTCGGTTGCTTATTCCCGGCAAGTACGCCCCCTTGCTTTTCGCGGATTTTAGCAGGCAGGCCGGGATGATTCGAGGGTAAAATATAAAATAAGGGATAAGGAAGAAAGTATGAAGTGTAAAGTATGAAGGATGAAGTAAGAGTCAGCCGCGCAGCTTGCTGCGCGTTGTAGGGGCAAGGCATGCCTTGCCCCTACAGAAGGCGTTGCGGCGGCGGGCAGGGAGGTATATCCTACCGGAAAACCCCCGAAGCGGCGGTATTACAATGTGACGTGGATTCGGCTTGAAAAAACCCGAACGGAAGCACATAATTTAGAATGCAAAATAACAAAGGAGCGGAATTGATGGCCCGGTTATGTTTTCTTGCAGTGCTGGCGTTCCTGGTCTTCGGGTTTTCCTCGTGCTCGTGCGGCGAAGAAAAGAAAAACGATTCCGGGAATGCGGTCCCTGCCGAAGTAGAGGTCGGAAAAGTTGTTGCCAGAATAATCGAGTACAAGCTGGAAGGCGAGCCCGGCCCGAATCAGGATGCGGTGTATAAGCTGTCAATCGAGTTTCCCACCACCCAGGCGATCGGGGATATAATATTCCGCAACTCCAAATCGAAATTCGGCGGCTCCCGCCTTGAAGTCAGGCCGCCTTCCTGCGAGATCACCGTAATGGTCAAGCCTTCGGCGCCGGTAAACGCGGGCGTTATCTGCGTAGTCGCCCTGGACAAGGACGGTCGCGGCTTCGGCGGGCAATTCGTTACCGATGAGCCGGTTTCGACGTTTTCGTATGAGCTGCCGAAAGCGGGCGCGGAATTTACTCCCAAACTCGGAGAAGAGGTGATTATCGCCGCGGCCAGGCGGAAAGTGGACGGCGTTCAGAAAGAGTTTTTTGAACTTGTCCTGAAGACATGGTCGGTCGAAGACCTGCTTAAGGAATACGGGAATTCGGATAACCTCGGGCGCGAGGGCCTCCTCGAAAAGGTTGCAAAAATCGGGGATCCAGCGGCCGTCCCGCGGCTGTTCAAACTGACCGAAGAGGAGCCTGATCCGCACCTCAGGACGTTAATCCTTCACGCCGCGGGGACGATTGCAAAAGTAGACGTGACCGGGCCGGCCATTGAGTATTATGCGATCGAAACCGAAATCGAGCCGCGGGGAAAAGTCATGCATATGCTCGGCCGTTACCGGTCGAAGCGCGGGTTTGATAAGCTCCTTAAAACCATTCACTCGAATACCGATACAAGGGTGCGCGTCGACGCCGCGCTCGCCCTGGGCAAGTACGACCCCGAGCAGAGTTATGATGAGCTCTTTAAGGTTTTGAAAGATGATTCGATGCCGTTTATAGTAAGACAGAACGCGGCGGGATCGCTTGCCGCACACCATGACGCGGATATTAAAAAGCTGCTTGCCGACGTGGAGAAATACCGTATGGAAGTCGAGCCGGATTCAATAATGGATAAGACTTTGCTGAACTTCGAAGACTATCTTAATAAGGTCCTGCGCGGAGAAGTTGACCGACACCACCACGAAGAAGAAATGGATGATTGAATTTCGCTGAAATTTTCTTTTGCCGTAATCCCCTGATATCATATAAGTTATACCAACACAAGGCTGGAAATTAGCCGCTGTCCTTGACAATATTGGTAGTATATAGTAGTATATGATAGTAAAAGATATAATACGGAACCAAATAGGAGTATATGGGATGGCAGAGGAGCTTATGAGCGAGAATACAGGTGCGGAGGAAAGCAGGTGGCTCACCATAAAGGAGGCGTGCAAATACCTGGATGTCAGCGAGCAGACGATTTACCGCTGGATGAGGGAAGGCTCGATTACGTTTTATAAAATTGGCGACAGCACCAGATTCAAGGAGGAAGATTTGGAAAAAGTTGTTCAGAAACATGTGAGTTTTAAAGAAGCGAAGATGATTAAAGATTCATGCCCGAGTTGCGGCCACGCGGAACTCACTCCCGGGAAGCTCTCTTCGACGGGGCGTGTTTATTTCAGGCCGGCGAAAGTTAAATTCTTTACGCTCAAGGAGCCGATGGTCGAGGTCGAGGCGAAGGCGTGCCCCCGTTGCGGTTTTGTAATGCTGGCGGCGGATACGGATAAGATGAAAGCGCTCGAGAAAAAGCCGGCAAATGAGCCGGTTGAGGATAACGGTCGGGAATAGTTTTGCGTGTATCGCGTGATAGTTATTGAGGCCGGAGTTGCAAGCGGATTGACAGGTTGGTTAAAAGATCATCGTCATGGTTTCGGCAGGAAAGATGAGATGCGTTTGAAAGTTATATTATTTGCTGTTGGAGTTTCATAGCAGTTCGCGTGAAGGAAAGATGCTGAAACCGGTTCTTTTTCCAGCTCCCTTAATCCGGTCAATCCGCTTGCCCCGGCCTTTTTTTGGAAGGGGTATACTGACTTTCGGCGCTTATTCTTTTCTATTGCGGCAATTTGTTTTTTTTCAGCGTAATCCCGTCGATAACCGTCCCGTCCGGCCTTTTTGTTTTCATAACCACTTCCGTCGGCGTTACATCGCATACAACGAAACTCAAACCGGTATGGCGGACTTTTGAATACTTGTGCGGCACGCCGAGCTTGTGAATGTCGTACGGGTGCGCGCCCCCGCCGCCGGCGATTATTACCGGAAGGCCGTCCTTGTCGAGCCGCTCGTAATTGTGGTCGTGCCCGCAGAAGAGCATGTCGACGCCCGCTTCCTCGAACATCGGCACCAGCTTCTCGTACTTGGCCAGCTGGGCCCGGTAATTGCCGGACGAGTAGGGCGGGTGGTGCATGGCGACGAAAAGCCACGAGTAATCCTTTTTCGCGGCCGCTTCGCGGAAGAAATCCCACTGCTCGTCGTGAGTATCGTCGCATGAGTCAAGCACGATTATCCGCGCGCACCCCCATTTGAATGTATACCACTGGGCCGCAGTCCCGGAATCGCATAACGGCCGTCCGCCGGGAGGTGTGGAGAAATAGCCGAAATATTCTTTCGCGTATTCCTCGTGGTTTCCGTGCGCGGGGAAGACTGGTGTCGATTTTATAAGCTCCGCGGCCGGTTCGAAGAAATCGCGGTTCCATGCCCGGGTGTCGTCGCCGTGGTTCAGGTAATCGCCTGTGTGGATAACGAACTCCGGTTTCGACGCGATGATTCCCTTGATGACTTTCAGGTGGCTGGCGGGAGCGTTCCGCGTATCGCCGTAGACAACCATCCGAAACCCGGCGCCGGGCGGCGGCGCCGTGCGGAAAGAAAACGGCCCGGCCGTAAGCGCGCCGGACCTGACCGTATACTGATAATTTGATGCCGTTTCAAGCCCGGACAGGCGGGCAATGAATAGTCGTTTTCGCGGACCCGTCTCATGTGCGGCAATTTCTTTTTCCAGCCCCGGACCGCTGATGATTACCGAAGCGTTCTCCCGGTCCGTCGCTTCCCACATTATTACAACGGAATTCTGCGTTACGTTTTGAATGTACGGTCCCTTGATGAACCGTGGAGGGCCGTAGTCCGGGCCGTAGAAAATCCTGCCGATGAACGTGCAGCCGATTGAGGCTGCCGGCAGGAGCAGCAGGAAGATTAAATGGATTTTCGATTTACGATTTTCGATTTTCGATTTCTCAGTTGCTCAAGTGGTTGCTGCGGTTTCGGACTTGGTCAGGTATTCGTGCATCGCGCGTGCCGCGACTTTGCCCGCGCCCATCGCCTCGATGACCGTGGCCGCGCCGGTTACTATATCGCCGCCCGCGTAGACGCCGGGGATCGAGGTCGCGCCGGTTTCCCTGTCGGCGTCGATATTGCCCCACTTGTTGAGCTTGAGGCCGGGCGTGGTATCGGGCACTATCGGGTTGGCGAGGTTGCCGATCGCAACCACGACCGTATCGCACTCAATGGTGAACTCCGAGCCTTCAATCGGCAAGGGTCTGCGCCGGCCGGAAGCGTCCGGCTCGCCGAGCTCCATCCGGATGCAGCGCATTTCCGTGACTTTGCCCTCGTCGTCGGCGGAATACTCGAGCGGTGCGGTCAGGAAATGGAACTCGACCCCTTCCTCCTTGGCGTGGTGGATTTCCTCGTCACGCGCCGGCATTTCCTTGCGCGTGCGGCGGTAGACGACGATTGAGTGCTCCGCGCCGAGGCGGAGCGCGGTACGGGCCGAGTCCATCGCCACGTTGCCGCCGCCGATAGTGCAGATAATCTTGCCCCTGTGGATCGGGGTGTCGCAGGCCGGGAACTCGTATGCGCGCATAAGATTGATGCGCGTGAGCCATTCGTTGGCGGAATATATGTTGGCGAAGTTCTCGCCCGGTATCCTCATGAACGCGGGCGCGCCCGCGCCCGTGCCGATGAATATCGCGTCGAAGTTCTCTTCTTCCATCAGCTCGTGGACGGTGTACATTTTTCCGATAATCGTGTTCAGGTGCAGTTTCATGCCGCAGGCGATGAGGTAGTCGACTTCTGCGTTTACGATTGCCTTGGGCAGGCGGAACTCGGGGATTCCGTAGACCAGCACGCCGCCGGGCGCGTGGAGCGCCTCGAAAATATGGACCTCGTGGCCGAGCTTGATGAGGTCGCCGGCACATGTCAGGCCGGCCGGCCCGCATCCGACCATCGCGACCCGCTTCCCGGTCGGAGGCGCTATTTCGGGTATCTGCATTTTTCCCTGCGCGCGCTCGTAGTCGGCCGCGAATCTTTCCAGGCGTCCGATGGCGACCGGCTTGCTTTTTTTTCCGGTAACGCACGTTATTTCGCACTGGGTTTCCTGCGGACATACGCGGCCGCAAACGGCCGGGAGCGCGTTGGTTTCCTTCAGCGTCCACGCGGCCTCGATAAACTTGCCCTCGGCGATGAGGCCGATGAACTCGGGAATCTTGACCTCGACGGGGCAGCCGATTATGCACTTCGGCTTCTTGCACTCGAGGCAGCGCGTTGCCTCTTTGATCGCCATTTCGGGAGTATAGCCGAGGGGCACTTCGCTGAAATTACGGCTTCGCTCCTTCGGGTCCTGCTCCGGCATCGGAGTGCGCGGTATCTTCATCCTTTCCTTTTTCGGCAGGCCTTTTGATTTTTTCTTTTCATCCATGTTGCTGTCCTTCGTTTGTGTCGTGTATTACTTCTGCCGTTTTCTTTTTCCCGAAGACCCGGCGAGCAGACCACGCCGGCCGCGCTCGCCCGCTAAACGAATTTTATTTAACGCCGCGCAAGCGCGGCCGCTAAATATATATTCTTATTTCCTTATCCCTTATCCCGTATTCCATATCCCTTATTGCCCGGATTCGCAGGTCCATTTTTCGCGGGCCGTTTTTTCTTCCGCGAGGTACGCGGCCTGGCGTTTTATCAGCTCGTCGAAATCGACCTGGTGCCCGTCGAACTCCGGGCCGTCGACGCAGGCGAATTTCGTCTTGCCGCCGACGGTGACGCGGCACGCGCCGCACATGCCCGTCCCGTCGACCATTATCGGGTTGAGCGAGACCACCGTCGGGATGTTGAATTCCCGGGTCATGTTGCAGACCGCGCGCATCATCACGACCGGCCCGATGGCGACGCAGAGATCGGGCTTTACGCCCTGCTCGACGAGGTGCTTCAGCCGGTCGGTCACGAAACCCTTCTCGCAGTAGGAGCCGTCGTCGGTGCAGATATGGAGCTCGCTCGAGGCCGCCTTCACCATGTCTTCGAGTATGAGCAGGTCTTTCGTGCGCGCGCCGATTATCGTGACGACGTTGTTGCCGGCGTCTTTCATCGCCTGCACGATGGGGTACAGCGGCGCGACGCCGATGCCCCCGCCTATGCACACGACGGTGCCGAAGTTCTCGAGGTGCGTCGGTTTTCCGAGCGGGCCGACGACGTCGAGGATTTGATCGCCGGCTTTTTTCGTGCCCAGTTCCATCGTGGACTTTCCGACCGCCTGGAATAGCAGGGTTATCGTGCCCTCGTCGGGGTCGGCGTCGGCGAGGGTAAGCGGTATGCGCTCGCTTTTCTCGTGGAGGCGGTAGATAACGAATTGCCCGGCCTTGCGCTTCCTGGCGATAACGGGCGCTTTGATTTTCAGAAGGAAAACGTCGGGCGTGATTACTTCCCTGTAAGTTATTTCATGCATGGTTGTCTCCCGGCAAGCATGACTATGAGGAAAAACGATTTTAGCAAAGCTGGGTTTAATGGCAAGAATTAATTAGGGAATCTGTGTGGAAAGATTATCGGATAATATGCCTGGGGATTAAAGATAATTATCCGGCAGAATCGGATTGTTTAGTGCTCTTTCTCGCGGGACTGGTCTTCGACGCTGCTCCACCAGGCTTTGGGGTCGCGCAGCCTGGCCTGGGTTTTCAGGAGCGCCTGACACTCCTGCTCGGTCAGTTTCCCCGCACTGATGAGGATTTCACCGATTTTGGGGGTTTCTTTTTCTTCGCCGCGGAGGCGCTTCTGTTCCTCGAGTGCGGCGTCGATGTCGGCCTGGGTGACTTCCGTGTTCGTCATCGCCAGCCGGCCGAAAAGGAGTTCCTCCTGGCGTTCCATTTCATATTTCTGCTCGGCGATGATTCCCTCGACCTGCTCCTTTGTCAGTATGCCCTGCTTGTAGAGGAGGTCGCCGAAAAAGAATTCACGGCCGATGGAACTGGCCTGCAGCTGAAGCTCGATAACCTTGTCGATGTCCGCCTGCGTACAGTAGCCGAGGCGGACGGCGATTTCGCCGAATAGAAGATTGGCGTATTGTCCCTGCTCCTGATCCATGGTGTACCCTTTTCAGATATCCTTCCTGCTGAATATACCAAAAGTGCGGCCTTGTGTGAAGGAAAATTTCGAGAAGGTCGATTGGTCTCCTGGTCCTTTGGTCATATTAATATATCGACCAGAGGGCCGAAAGACCATTAATGAAATATTCTTGCGCAAAAAAATCGGTCTGATATACTGCCTTTTTCGATAATTCTTCCCGGGGAAAAGACGTGGCTAAGCACCAGTTCGTAGCGGTTCTCGATTTCGGCAGCCAGTACGCCCAGCTTATCGCGCGGCGGATACGCGAGCACTCGGTCTACTGCGAGATTCGGCGCTGCGACACTCCGGCCGCGGAATTGAAAAAGAAGAACCTTATCGGCATCGTGATGACGGGCGGGCCGCGGTCGGTATATGCGGACGGCGCGCCCGAGGCCGATCCCGAAATCCTCAAGCTCGGCGTGCCGATTCTCGGAATCTGCTACGGGATGCAGCTCGGGTGCAAATACCTCGGCGCCGAAGTAAAACCCGCCGAAAGCAGGGAATACGGACATGTTTCACTGAAAGTCAATGAGCCGGAAAAACTGCTGGCCGGCGTTTCGGAGGAGACTTCCGTCTGGATGAGCCACGGCGACATGGTAAAGGAGCTGCCCGAATATTTCGTGCCCCTTGCATCCACCCCGACCTGCCGGTTTGCAGCGGTTAAACATAAGAATTCGAACTTCTACGGAGTACAATTCCACCCCGAAGTGCACCACACGCCCGACGGCAGGACGATATTCAGGAACTTTCTCTACGACATCTGCGGCGCGGCCGGCGACTGGAAGATGGAGGACTTCATAAACGAGGAAGTCGAAAAACTCCGCAGGCAGATCGGGGATGAAAGCTGCGTGCTCGGCCTTTCAGGCGGCGTGGATTCAACCGTCGTCGCGATGCTGCTTGACAGGGCAATCGGCGAAAAGCTGCACTGCATATTCGTCGACAACGGAGTCCTTCGGCAGAATGAGGCCGGGC
Source organism: Planctomycetota bacterium (assembly GCA_004376375.1). GTDB lineage: Bacteria > Planctomycetota > E44-bin39 > E44-bin39 > E44-bin39 > E44-bin39. The sequence goes on along the minus strand of SOJX01000136.1, from coordinate 25,216 downwards.
AGGTTGTAAATACTTTCAAGTCCAGGCTCAGGAATTTTCATTTTATCGACGCGGCCGACCGGTTTCTTGACCTGCTCGGGGGTGTTTCAGACCAGAAGAAAAAGCGCAGGATAATCGGCGACGAGTTCATCCACACCTTCATGGAGAAGGCGCGCGAGCTCGGCGCGCCGCACTTCCTCGCGCAGGGCACGCTTTACCCCGACGTTATCGAGACGACCAACCCCCACGGCGGTCCGACCGACCAGATAAAACCGCACCACAACGTGCTTGTCAGAAAACTGGTCGAGGAGTTGAACGTCGAGCTTGTCGAGCCGCTTGCCGGGCTTTTCAAGGACGAGGTCCGGCAGGTCGGCCTGAAGCTCGGTTTGCCGCGCGACATCGTTATGCGGCACCCGTTTCCCGGCCCCGGTCTTGCCGTGCGATGCCTCGGCGAGGTGACGCGGGAAAGACTCGCCGTCCTGCGCCAGGCCGACGCGATTGTCTATGAAGAAATCAAAAAAGCGGGGTTGTACGAGGACGTGTGGCAGGCGTTTGCCGTGCATCTGCCCGTGCGCTCGGTCGGCGTGATGGGCGACGAAGGAACCTACGAGAACGTGATCGTCATCCGCGTCGTCGAGTCGGTCGACGCGATGACCGCCGACTGGGCGCGGCTCCCCTACGACCTTCTCCAGACAATGTCGTCGCGCATCATCAACGAGGTCCGCGGCGTCAACCGCGTTGTCTACGACATCTCCCAGAAACCGCCGTCCACGATAGAGTGGGAATAAGGGATAAGGGATAAGGGATAAGGGATACGGGATAAGGGATACGGGATAAGGGATAAGGGATAAGGAAACAAGGAAACAAGGAAATAAGGAAATAAGGAAATAAGGAAATAAGGAAATAAGGGAATAAGGAAATAAGTTAGCCGCCGAGCGTAACCAGACCGGTTTGCTCGGCGTGTTCTTATTTTCGATTTTCGATTTACGATTTTCGATTATTGAATGTATAATAAATCTATGGATGAAATTTCAGGCCATACGCAGCCCACCGAAAACGGCGAAATGCAGACCGCCGATGCGGACGTAATTTCTCTCCCCCGCAGTAAATTCGGTACGGTTCAGGTTCTGATTGGTTTTTTCTTTATAGAGGTTATAAATATTATCGCTCCATTAATTTACTATACATGGAATGTCTCAAAATATGTAACGCCTGTTACGGCAAATATTTTAGGGCCAGGGTCGCTGGTTGCTATCATTCTTATTATAATCTCTGCGCTTTCGATGCTGTTCTGTGGGCTTGTGTTATGTATATTTCCCGGAGCCAGAAGATGGTGGATAAAAACCGCTGTAATTGTTTTTGCGTTTTCTTCAATAACAGAGCCCTTATTTTTCAGTTCAAATTCATTATTTGGAGATTCCTCCCGTTTTTGGCTGGCCTGGATACTGTTTGCTATAGGTACTGCAAGTTTCATTATTCTGTCCAGTGCGATATGGATAATGGTGGGCTGGCTTCCTGAGCTAAGGTTTAATTCCGAATATAGAAAAGAGTTATTTCCCCGAAAAAGACTGACTATCGTATGCTGTTTAGCCGTTCTGTACCTGATATGTAATAAGCTGGGCATAATTATTACCTTTTATGATGTAGTATTTTCATCTCATTATCTGTTTAGGATCGAGGGTATTATATTATGGCTGACTTACGTATTGCCTTTTGTTCTTTTAGTCCTGATATGCGTTTTATATGCTTTTCGAAAGGGCAGTATTGCTGCGGCGATAATAGCTTTCGTGATTCTTGGCATTAATTTAATTGAACTCGCATACACGGTTTATAATCCGTTATGGGGTGTAAGCGTGAAAGTGTCAGAGTGGATATTATGGCTGTTGGGAATTGTTATTCCTCAATTATTGGTTTCTTCCTACCCTCTTGTCATACTTGCAATTCTACCGTTACGCCCTCTTGGAAAAGAGTTGTTTCGGCGGGTGGAGAAAAAAAGAAATAGAAAGAATAAATTCAGTTACTATGCATGAACTGCCGGAACAAAACCAGCCTCCCAAAGACGGCGAAGCGCTAACCGCCGCCCCGGACGTGATTTCCCTTCCCCGCCGGAAGATTGGTATTGTTCAGGTAACCGTCGGATTGATTTTTTTACTGGCTCTCGAATTTCTCGGCAAAGCTGGATGGATTGTCTGGCAGTGGAGTCAAATCGGCATGCCTCTGGTAGAGGGTGCCGGGGAGGACTTTCCCTTTATAATTGCCCATACTACTGTTTCGATTATCTCAGGGGTCGGTTTTGCCATCGGCGGTATCGGCCTGGCGTTTTTTGTCGGGTTCGGCCGGAAGTGGACCCAGATTACGGCCACGCTCCTGCCGGCGTTGTATTGCCTTGAAATATTCGGGGTTGTTCAATCGCAGGCCGATAAGGCGGAACTATGGCCCCACATTATTTCTTTGATAAGAGTTACCGGACTTGCAGTCCTTATCTGGTGGCTGGTGCAGTGGATACCGCCTGTAAGACGCTACAACGTCGATTCCCGTGAGGAATTTCCCCGGAGGGCTGCAGCAAACCTGTGTGTTTTGGCCGTATTACTGCAAACTCTGGTTATTCCCGATTGGAATAAGCTGGTTGAAAGATGGGGGGAGTTCGATCTCCATTATGAAATGTTCGATGTTTATACGCCGCTGATTATTACAATCACGGTCCCGTTGATATGCTTTCTTGTCGGGTTCATGCTTTTCGGGCTTCGGCGGGCTCTGAATGCAACGCTGCTGATTATATTTATTCTGATTGTACATAGCATCGTGCATCGGTCGGGAAGCATATTTGACGTCGATTGGCGCTGGAATCATTGGATGGAGTTCCTCCTTAACAATATAGTAAAATATCTGCCGATTGCGCTTATTATTGCTGCCGCGGTGATGTTCGGGTTTCTGCGCGGTCAGATAAGCGTTTCAATAATTTCTGCATTGCTTTGCCTGTGCGCAATACTGGTTCACGTGGAATACATTTACAATGAATTAGCAGTCCGTTCTTATGGACCATGGAGATGGAATCACGTGGTCTGGTTGATAATCAGGATTCCGGCTATTTTAGTGGCTGCTTATCCGCTGGCTGTACTGGCGGTTCTTCCCTTCCGCCCGCTGGGGAAGGAATTGTTCAGAAAGCAGTAGGTATCTATCGTATTTTTCACTCGCAGTGGTAGTGAACCTGTGGTAGATTAATCGGGCTGTCCTGATGACGGGAAACCCGGAACAATGAAGACCTGTATCCGAAAAATCAGCCTGATAATATGCGCCGGAGCGGTTATTGCCGCCTTTGCCGGCTGCGCGAACGGGGAAAGAAACGGCAACGGCGGTTCCGGAAGGGTCCCCGCGAAGGCAATCGTCCTCGCCGACGTCCTGGAGATCCGCGAGCACGCGGCCAGCCGTCCCGGCAGCCCGCCCGAGCATATAATCCTCATCCGGGTGAAGCGCGTCTTTGGGGGTGAAACCGACCGGCGGGTCCTCAACGTCACGCATATAGGCGATCTGCCGGCCGGGCTTCGAGTCGACGCCGGGCTTGTCATGGAGCTTACAAGCGTGTCGCATGGAATAGTGGTGCTCGAATCCGACGGCTCGGCGTTTACCGTCATGTGGCATATCAGGTCCGGCCCGGACGTAGTGCGGCCCGCGACCCCGGAGCTTCTTGAAAAGCTCGAAAAGAAGTACCCGGAAGATAAAACCCCGGCGGCCGCCGGGGATTCCGAGCTCAGCCGGGCCGAGAACATTATGATTCTCGAACTGTTTTCGCTTCTCGGCCGGGAAGGAAACGGGGCCGCGGCCCGCCGTGAAGCGCTTGTGAAAAAACTGAAAAGAGCCGCAGTCCGGTCGCTCGTCCTGGCGCTTCAGAACAAGGACGCCCGCGTTCGCAGGAATTCCGCGGTGCTGCTTGGAATCGTCTATGACGACCGCGCCGCCTCCGCGCTCGGGAAACTTTTTAAGGACAGGAACCCGCGCGTCCGCCTCGCGGCCGCGTGGGCGCTCGAGCGCGCGGCGACGCGCCCGGCACTGCGCGCGCTGGAGCGGTACCTTACCGATTCCGAGGAAGAGGCGCGCGTCGCGGCCTATAACGGTTTCGGTTACGCGGGCGAGCCGGCGACGGTTGCCGTGGTCGTTCTCGGTCTTCGCGACGTTTTGCCGCGGGTAAGGCGGGCGGCTGCGCGCTCCCTGGGTTTTCTCAAGAACCCCGACGCGATGCCGGACATCGCCCGCGCCCTCGAGGTGGAGCGGGACCGCAGGGTGATGATGGCGCTCCTTACGGCGTGCGGGCGGATAAAGTCGAAGGATTCGCGCTGCGCGCTTGCAAAGGCGATGGCGTCGAAGAACGCGGCCGTGCGCGAAGCGGCGGTGGAAGCGCTGGCCCTTCACGGAACGAATGCGGCGCCGATGTTTCTGGCCGGAATGGAGTCGGAAAACGTATACCTGCGCTGGATGTGCGCCGAGGAACTAAGAAGGATAACCCGGCATTCCTGCGGCTACGAGCACGATGCGGAAAAGAAAAAACGTAAAGCATCCATAAGGCACTGGCGCGAGTATCTGAAAAGTATGTCACGGAAGTAGAGCTTTATCAGCTGTCGACGTTCAGTATTCAGCTATCAGCTTTCAGCATTCAGCTATCAGTTGTTTTTAATTAATAATTAATATAAGCTGAATGCTGACTGCTGAAAGCTGAAAGCTTTTTCGAGATTTCCGCGGCAACGGCTTTGCTGTCTCATTGCTATAACTGTTTTTTTAACATGCAATAAGATTATCCGGCAAAGAGGAAAACAGGATTTGAAACGCGCGCTGACGATTACCGCATGCATTGCCGTATTACTTGCGGCTTTGTCCGAAACCGCCGACGCGGCGGGTCCGGACCTGCTCGGTCCCGGCGTCCGCTCGCGGGTCCTCGGCGGCGGCGCCGTCGCGGATATTGCGGACTGGACCACGGTTTACTGGAACCCGGCCGGGCTGACCGAGCTCGAGGACGGTATCTTCGGCATGAATGTTTCGCACAGGTGGTCGCGCAGGCGGTCGTCGAAGTCGATGCCGAACGTTTCGTATCCCGATATCTACCAGGGCGAGTTCCAGAAAGTCTACCCCGTCGAGTCGGACACGTTTTTCCGGCACAGGATATCGAACTCCGTGTCCGGCGTTCAAATGGGCCTCTGCTACAACGCGAAATACTTCGCTCTCGGCGGGCTCAACATGCCCGCGACGAGCATCAACACATATTTCGCGGACAGGGCGCCCGCGACCTCGGGCGACATGACATACGGCAAGTACCAGTCGACGATAGCCGTCTTATCGGTACCGGTTGCGGCCGCCGTTCCGATTGGAAACAAGCTTTCGGTCGGCGCCGCCGTGCACGGGCGCATGGGCTGGCGGAAGCTGTACCAGGCGAAGCAATACGCGCCGACGAGCGCGATAAGCCCGTACTCGGCTTATTTCACCGAGCGGGACGAGTACCTCATCGGTTATGCGGCATCGGTGGACCTCGCGCTCCTCTACAAGCCGAAAAAGAAGTTGAGGATCGGCCTCGTGGTCCGCACGCCGTACAAGTTCCGGTTCGCGGGGACGGGCGAGCGCTACAGCTCGATAACCGGCGTCAAGGAGGAGACGGACGCGCTTACGCGGATGTATTACCCGCTCCAGGTGGACGCGGCCGTGGCGTACAGGCTCGGCAACGACTCCACGATAAGCCTGTCTTTCCGCCACACGAGCTGGAACACGCTGCGGTTTTCGACAAACTACCGCAGCAACAGCATAAATTTCATCGACCACAGCTACGACATGAAGATGCGCCAGACGCTGGAGGTGGGGATCGGATTCACGGCCGCGCTCAGCGAGCTTGTCCATCTTTTCGCCGGCATCCGCTACGAGCCGTCGCCGTACGGGCGCGACCACGCCTCGCTTTCCACCGAGTTCTATCCAAACGCGCTCGCGCTCGGCCTTGGCATCGAGTACCGGCTGGAAAACGCCGTTATAAGGTTCGGCGTAATCGACCGCACCTGCGACCGCCGCCGCCACGGAGGCCACGCCTACGGCCAGGACGACACCGAAATCGGCATCTCAATCGACGTCGGGTTTTAAATTATACCTATTACCTTTCTGAAAATGCTGCATCGTTCGCATAATTAGAAAAGCATGATATAATTTAAATGTACTCATATTTGCGAGATAACTATGGATATATCGCAAAGGCCATTCCCTGATCGCTACATCTTGCAATCAATAAAAGCGGGAATTCCATTATTTATACTTATAAGCTTTATCCCTTCTGCTTATTTCCCATGGTTTATATTTGTTGTCCCGACATTTTACGCATCGCAGCTTGAGGGCGTTGATCCTGCAAAGTTTTTTCCATATTACTATAATATTGCATATTTTTATTGCACACCTTTTACAATTCTTTTTGGGGCAACATTCAGTATATGCATTGTTCGTCATGTAATTGCATTACTAAAAGACAATGCAGTAAAGATGGATGCGTTTATTGATTTCATATGCTTTCTTTCAAAACACTACTGGAAATTCATAATAATTACAGTGGTGCTAATTATAATTGGAGAGTATTTTCGTGCAGATTGGTCGTCTGTTCGTATCAATGGTAAATATTTGGGATTAAACAACCCGAGTTATAAAATAAGAGTATGTACAGTTCAGCGAATACATCACAAAGGTGACGGAAAATACATTTTAGCTCATCTTATTAAAAATTATGACGGTTACGTAAAGAGTCATATAGATTACCATTATTTTATTGAAGTGCTCAACGCAGGAATTGGAAACTCATCAATCCAGGAAAAAAGTACTATTATCAAAGAACTACGCGAAGACTTTTATAACCGAGGCAGAATGAGTCAAGCTGAGACTTTGGGTTTGCTTAGTGAATGGGATCAAATAAGCATTAATTATTCCGATTGGGAGGAAATACTCTTTACTTCGGCTCTTAAGGCCAAAACTTATGATGTTAGAGGTTCAGCTATCGTTGCATTGGGAAAACTGGGAAGAGAAAACTCAATTGATATTCTAAATAGGGTAATGAGGAATGATCCGGTACAGAGAGTCAAAGAATTAGCCAGAGAAGCAAAGATGGAAATAGAAAATAGACTGGGAAATTCGACAAAATAATTAATATTCTAAAGTGATTTTCTTAAATACGTTCAGGTAGTCGCTTTTTTCCATCGGGCAGGGGGTAAAGGCGCTAAAGTTTTTCAAGCTCTTCCAGAAGCTCCGCCGGCGTCTGGTAGCGGTCTTCCGGGTCCGCAGCCATCATCTTTTTGATACAGACTGCGAAATGCTTGGGAATATCCGGGACAAGGCTCTTGATGGGTGTGGGTCTGGACTCGTTTATTTTCTTTATCACCAGGCTCATCCTTTCTCCCTCGTAGGGAACGTCCCCGGTAACGAGGTGGTACGCGGTCGAGCCGAGCGAATATATGTCGCTTCGTATATCGATCCCGCCTTCGGCGCCGATCTGCTCCGGCGACATGTAGGATATCGTGCCGAACACGTCGCCTTTCTCGGTAAGGCTTTTGCCGAAAAGTATTCTCGACCGGACCAGGCCGAAGTCCATCAGCCGGTACGACCCGTCGTCGCACGCGAAAATATTTCCCGGCTTTATGTCCCTGTGCACGAACTTGCCGGGCGCGAACCTCGAATAGCCGTAATCGAGGACTCCGGTGACGTCCCGCAGTATTCTGATTACTTCGTCCGTCGGAAGCTTGTCTTCCTCGTCGAGCCGCGCTTCCAGGTCTTTTCCCGACAACAGTTCCATCGCGCAGTATATCATGCCGTTGATCTCGCCGGACTCGTAAAAGAACACCGTGTTCGGGTGTTTTATTTTCTTGAGAGCAGAGACCTCCACGAGGAACCTGTCCCTGAACTCGCTTTTCTTGGCGAGCCATGGAAGCATTATCTTCAGGGCCACGTCGATATCGTCCACGGTATCGTGCGCCTTGTATACCGCGCCCATCCCGCCCTGGCCGAGGCGGTCCAGCACGATGAACTTGCCGAATTTCCTTTTCTTTGTCTCCGGTTTTTTTATTACCGCTTCCGCGGCTTTTACGTCGACGCTGTCCATTTCGTCGGTATCGAAAATCTCGATTTCCGGGGCGGGGTACGGGGAGTTGCATTTCGGACATATCCGCCTGTCGGTGTTCGGGCGGTAACGGCAGCCGCAGGCGCGGCAGAACTTCCGGGGCTCGCCGATCAGCTCGAACGCTTCCTCAGCATGCTCGTAGGAAATCATCTCGCGCTTCAGGAGAATCGTGGACAGGCGCACCAGCTTCCCCGATTTCACGTATCGCTGCTGGCGCGCCGACACGCGTTCGAACTGGTAGGGAGTGATATAGCCCTTGTTCTGCAGGGCTTTGCCGAATCTCTTATCGTTTTCCAGCGTTTTCTCGTGCGGCTTTTTCTGCACTGGCTCCGCTGGTTTACTGCTTTCGGGCACGAGATATCTCCTGTTATTCGGGAAAGCCTATTATAATAGTCGAAAGTCCCGCGGTCAAGATAATGTGAATTCTTTAAAAGACGGGGGGAGGGGGGCGCCGTTACGGAGCGAGCTTTTCAAAGACGTTCAGGTAGTCGCTTTTCTCCATCGGGCGCGGGTTGGAGGCGTTGGAGCCGTTTTTGAAGGATTTTTCCGCCAGCGTTCCAAAGTCGGATTCTCTTACGCCGAGGGTCTTGAATTCCGGCAGCTTCACGTCGCGGGCAAGCTGCTTGACCGCTTCGACGGCCTTGCGCGCGCCTTCCTTTTCATCTTTATAAATGATTCCCATAGCCGTTGCCGCGCGGGCGTATTTCCCGGCGCAAAAGTCCATGTTGTATTCCATCATTGCCGGCAGGACGACCGCGTTGCATACGCCGTGCGGCAGGTCGTACATACCGCCGAGCGCTTCGGCGATGCAGTGGACGGCCGCGACGTCCGAGTGGCTGAACGCGATTCCGGCGAGTATGCTCCCGGCCAACATTCCCGAGCGGGCCTCGATACTTCCACCGTTTTCAACCGCCGCCCTCAGGTATTTGTTGATTAATTCAATCGCATGCAGGGCGGCAGCGTCTGAAAACGGATTGGCTTCTTTCGCCGTGAAGCCTTCTATGGCGTGAGTGAGGGCGTCCATGCCGGTCGCGGCGGTGAGCGCGGGCGGCATGGTGGCGGTCATCTCGGGGTCGGCAAGCGCGAATCGCGGCGCGATTTTCGTATCGCGGTAGCTGAATTTGAATTTTTCTTTCGAGTCGGTGATGACGGCGCTGAACGTGACCTCGCTCGCGGAGCCGGCCGTTGTCGGGACTGCGATTATGGGAAGAACAGGTCCGGGTATCTTTCCTCTTCCTGCGTAATCCCGCGGTTTACCGCCGTGGACCGCGAGCACGGCCATCGCCTTCGCGCAGTCAATCGGGCTGCCGCCGCCGACCGCGACAAGGCAGTCGGCATTGATTTCTTTTGCCTTTTCCGCGCCCGCGTTGACGTTGTAATCCCTGGGGTTGGGTTCAACGTCGTCGAAGATATTAAAACCAATCCCGTCTTCCTCGAGCGGGCCGGTGACTTTTTCAAGGAGACCGGAATCTGTAATCCCCTTGTCGGTGACAATGAGAACAGATTCGTATTCCGCCTCCCGGGTGATTCGCGGAAGATCGCCTGCGACTCCGGGTCCGTAAATAATGTTTGTCGGCAGTTCGAAGCTGAATGAATTAAGAAGGTTCATTGCATAATTCTAATATTCATACACAAGTTCGGCCAGCCTTATATTAAGTTTTTTCATCTTGCTGTCAATCGATGTCCTGGGAATACCGAGCAGTTCGGCCGCTTTTGTCTTGTTGCCTTTTGCGTTTTCGAGCGCGGCAACGATACAGCGTTTCTCGATCTCGGGCAGCGTAAGGCTTTCCTCGGAAAGGAAAATGCCCATAGGCACGCCGCTTTGCCGCGATTCATGGAGGATGTGCCTCGAGAGATACTTGATGTTGAAACCGGTCTTGCCGAGCGACGCCAGGCGTGTGATTTCGTTCTCGAGTTCGCGCACGTTGCCGGGCCAGTCGTAATCGTTGAGCAGTTTCAGCAGCTCCCCTTTGTCGTTTTCCGGGATTTCCGTGTAAGGGCTGATTTTTTTCCAGAAGTACTCGACCAGCAGCGGAATATCTTCTTTCCTGTCGCGCAGAGGCGGAAGAGTAATCGGCAGGACGTTGAGCCTGTAAAACAGGTCTTCCCGGAAAGTCCCCCCGGCGACGAGGTCGCTCAGGCTTTTGTTGGTGGCCGAAATAATCCTTACGTCGACCTTGAGCGGGCTGTCCGAGCCGAGCCGCCTCACTTCGTTTTCCTGAACGACGCGGAGAAGTTTCTGCTGCATGACCGGGCTCATGTTGCCGATCTCGTCCAGAAACAGGGTGCCGCCGTTGGCCTGTTCGAAAATGCCGGCCTTCCTCTCGTCGGCGCCGGTGAATGCGCCTTTCTCATATCCGAAAAGCTCGCTTTCCATGAGCGATTCGGGGATGGCCGCGCAGTTTATCGCGAGGAAGTTCTTCTTCTTCCTCGGACCGTTGTAGTGAATCGCCTTGGCGACGAGTTCTTTCCCCGTCCCGCTCTCGCCCTCGATTGAGACCGGCAGGTCGTTTCCGGTGATTTCATCGAGCAGCCTGAAAATCTCTCTCATCTTAGAGCTTTTGCCGATGATGTTTTTGTAATGGTGCTTGAGTTCCAGCTCCTGCTGCTTCTTCTCGAGTTCGGTGCGGGTCCGCCTCAGCTCCATGTTCTGGCGCTCGATCCTGTGCTCGAGTTTTTCGCTGAAGTTGCGGATACTTTCATACTGGCTCGTCTTGGCGATGACGAAGGCCGCGTGTTCCATCACGGCCGTCATAAGGTCTTCGAGGTCGGACGAGATGTCCATGGCTGCGACGCGGCTGTCGATATAGATGCACCCCAGGATTTCTTCACCGACGGCAAGGGGAAAGACCAGGAGTGTTCTTACGGAATCCGGGACTTCAACGGAGTCACTCTCGAATACTCTCGAGGTGTGCCTGCACCCACCCATCATCGGCTTTCCCGATTTCAGGCTGTTCTGTATAATTTTCTGGATCGCCGGATACTCCGATTCTTCTGTAATATCTTCCGGGAAGTTCCGGGAAATAGTCGTCTTCCAGAGACCGTCCTCCATGAAGACGATAAAACCGCGTTCGGCGCCGCTGATTTCGAGGACGCCGTCGACGATGATGTTGAGAATGTTATTCAGGCTCGTCTCGAGGTTTATCGTTTTTGAAATCTCGAGCGCTTTCTTGAGGTTTTCCTGGCCTTTCTCGAGTTCTCTGGGCTTCTCTTCCGGCAGCACGATCTCGACGCCGAGTTCATGCAGGATATCGCGCGTTTCTTCCAGTTTCTTTTTTACATTTTCCGATGATGGCCTTTTCATCAGGATTGCGGCGGCTTCCTGAAAACACTGTAAGGCCTCGTTTTTGTTCTTCGGCAGCAGAAACTTGCCGTATTGAAAAAGCGAATATTCGAGGCCCACCGATTCGACGTCGCTCGGCCATGCCCGGTATGTTTCAATGCTTTTTTTCAGAAAGTTTTCGGCATCCGCGTTGCCGGTGTGGTTGTGAATAAGTCCGACCATTCCGGCGCTGGAAGCGATATGAATTTTCTGGTTCATTTTCTCGGCTAGCGAAAGGCCTTTCATTGCGTTTTCCAGGGCGAGGTCAAATTGCTCCAAACCAAAGTGGGCGCGTGCGATTTCCGTATATATTTCTGCAAGCCTGGACTTCTGTCCGATTTTCTTGGTAAGCCGAAGCCCTTCTGAAAGTTGTTCAAGTGCTTTTTCTAATTCGCCCTGCTTCAGGTAATTATCCCCGATAGTTACGGCGACTTGAGCGATACTTCTATCGTCTCCAACTTCCTGCGCAAGTTTCCTGGCTTCCTCCAGGCGCTTAATTACTTCATCCAGCCTGCCGAGAACGCCCAGCGCAAGCGCCGAATTGATGATTGCTACAATGGCCCGCTTCTTCAGGCCCAGTTTCTTCGTTATTCTTATGCCGGTGTCATAGTATTCGAGCGCAAGGGCGAATCTTCCGTTGTAATAGTGTATGTTGCCGATTGTGTTGACGGCCAGGACAAAGGTTTCGCTTTCCGTTTCGCCTGTAAGGGCCAGGACGGATTTGCAAAGCTTTTCAGCGCGAACGAAATCGCCCTGCTGGGTGTAGATGCTCGCTATTATGCCGTATGCATAGGCTGTTACGGAAGTCGGAATATCTTTCATTTTGGAAACAAGCAGGGCTTCTTTTGCGGCATCATCAAAATTGGCGTCATCATGGTATATCCGCCCGACAAGCATGTGAAGCATTGCCTTTCTTACCGGGTCCTTTTCTTTCTTAAGGAGAAGTCTGCATACTTTCAGAAGTGTCGCTGTTTCCATGGGGTCATATTGTTCATCTACAAAAGCGGAGGCATTCGGCGCTTTCTTTTCGAGTGCGGCTAACAGTTTGTCCTGTACTTTGGATATTTTCGCAGCCATGTCTGGACCCCGGATATTCGGTGAAATAGTTATATTGAATTATACAATCTGATATCGGAAAATCAAGTTTTATCCTCCGAAAAGTGCAAAAACTCCGTAATCCGTCGGTAAAACCCATGTCAACTCGTATGGCAGACGAGACCTAGATAACGTATAACCTCATTTGTATCAAGCAGTAATAGCATTTCAGCGGCAATTATATCAATTTGGCATGATAATTGATATATATAATGAAGAAAGATACGAAAAGGTAAGATACGGGAGGCCAACTGATGAAAACGTCGTTCGCAATAACTTTCAGGGAAAACGGTCAACTCCAGATAAAAATCGCGGGAAAGCTCGTCGGTCATGCGGCAAGGGAAGGACTTGATTTCATTAAGCTGGCTTCCAGCAGGGGTATGAAAAACATAAGACTGGATCTTCGGGAAACAACTTCCGTAGATTCGCTTGGTTTCGCCATTTTCGACTGGATTCGCCAACAGAACGGAAACCTTAAGATTTCGATAGCGCCGCCTTTGAAGGGTCTTACCGATGATGAGCTTTCCAGTATTGCCGGGGTTTCGAAAAGCAGGTTTTCGGGCTCGGCTCGTGATTCTCTTTACGAAAGTTTCGAGAGATCAACCGCATAATAAATTAGGAGAGCAATCACATGACAGGCAAAAAGGGAATTATGATTTCAATCCTGATTATCCTGGGCTTGTTCCTGTGGGTGCCGGGTTGCGGCAGCAGCCATAAATCAAGCCGCAGCGGCACGCCGAGCACCGGAGGCGGTGGCGGCGGAGGAGGTGGCGGTACAGGTACGGGTACGGGAACCGGCGGCGGCGGCAACGGCGGCCCAGTCGACCCGCCGTTCGGAGGCTCTTCGGACGGCTCCGGCGGGGGTTCAGGCGGGACAACGCCCAGCGGCGTCAACTACAACCTTATCGTTCCCGGTTCGTACAGCGATGGCTCGCCGAACGAGCTTCTGATCGTTTACAGCGGTACCGAAGGCGCGGGAGCGATGGCCAGTAATCTCAGGGGGCTCGGATCGCAATACATTGGAAGCTTTATATGCGCAGTACTCGACGGACCTACCTACAGAGGCGACGGCCAGGCGGGCGCGGACGTGCTCGACGACGTGCGCGCGAATTACAACATCGACAACGACCGCACGTGCCTGCTCGGGGAATCCGCCGGCACAAGCGGGGCCGCGAACCTCTCCAACCTCAGGCAATCGTACTTTGCAGCATACTGGGCAAACGATATCACGTCGGAGATTTCCGGCTGGAGCCCGGCGAAGACCGCTTCAGAACTCGGTTTCGCGCCGCACGGCAATTGCGGACCCGGCGGAAAGATTGCCCTGGCCCAGGAGGTCGTCGATGCAATGGCGGCGGCGGGCTACAGGCTGCCCCCGGATGCGCCCTACAGCGGTCCGGGCTGCAATACCCACGGCGACATGACGCAGTTTGCCGCAGCGCTACAGTTCTTCCCCGGAAAGAGCAGGCAATAATGCATATACCATCATCAACAGGCATATCAATTCTGGTCTGGGTTTACCGCAAGGATGGGAACCATAAAAATATATCGGTTGTCCAGCCTTTGTGGGAAGCGAACAACAATAAGCCTGCATATGACAGGCGGGCTGCAAAAAGGCAGAAAATTTCAGGTACCGTCGTAATAACCGGTAGGAGGGAAGGGAAATGAATCGTGCAATAATCCTGTTCGTCCTTTTGGCTGCACTTGGCCTGGTAATCTCCGTAGCCGGCTGCGGCGGCAGTAACAAGTCAAGCCGCAGCGGAGCGCCGGGCACCGGAGGGGGAGGCGGAACAGGCACAGGTGGCACAGGGACCGGAACAGGCACCGGCGGCGGCGGTAATGCGTCAAACGGCTCCGGCGGTGCGACCGGTGACAGCACCCAGACCCTGGGCGGACGGAGTTGTATGGTGTATGTCCCGTCAAGTGTGAAAAGCCCGGCACCGCTCCTTCTGACATGGCACGGCGCAGGCGGCTCGCCCAGCCAGATGATGCCGAAATGGAAATCGGTTGCAGATTCAAACGGATTCATCGTCATCGCGCCGCCGCACAACGGGTCGGGTTCGGACTACGGTCATGCGACCGGGGTGAGGGATGATACTTCGGGGCTTTATAACATCGACCTAGACGCCTGTTACGTGAACGGTTTCTCGGCCGGAGGGCAGACGGCTTTCGGCGCCGGAATCGGCCAGGCCGGATGGGCGGGGATTATGGCTTTCTCGGCCGGAGTCGCGCACACGCCGCCCATGCCGAACGCCTCGGGCATGCTTCCCGTGTACTGGGTCTTCGGCGACGCGGACGGCACCTTCGGCGGCATCTCGACCATCCGCCAGCAGGTGCAGTGGGTCGAAAGCGAAGGCCACAACGTGAACTTCATCGAAGTCCCCGGCGGCGGCCACAGCCTCAGTATCAGCAACGCCGGCGAAGCATGGAGCTGGATAACGAGTAATTAAATCCGAAAAACAGGCAGTAGGATTTTGTGCAATAATCCTGTAGGGGCACGGCGCGCCGTGCCCCTACATTTTATTGCGCGCGCATCACGCTGCGCCGCTGAACTATGATAATTGATTCTCCTTGAAAACAATTCCTGCCGCTGCTAGTATAATCTTCGTTGTAATCAGAACCGGAAAACATATCCATGGCTACGATCTGCCAGAGATGCGGGGAAGAAAACAAGCCGGGTGCGCGGTACTGCTCGCGCTGCTCCTTCGACATGAGCTCGGGCGACACGGTACAGACGCCGCCGCTGGACCCTACGCTGGCGTCGGCCCCGACCGCATCGGGTACTGATCCGCTGATAGGACAGGAGGTCGGCGGCTGCATCGTTATCGAGAAGATCGGCCAGGGCGGGATGGGCGCCGTGTATCGCGGGACGCAGACTTCGCTCGACCGTTCCGTGGCGATCAAGATTCTCCCGCCTCAACTTGCCGAAAACAAGGCATACATTGCCCGCTTCCTGCGTGAATCGAAACTTGTCGCTTCCATCAAACATCCGAATATTGTCGCGGTAATCGACCGGGGCCAGGTCGGAGAGCTTTATTATTTCATAATGGAATTCATCCGCGGGCGCACGGTCAGGGAACTTATTCAGGATAAGGGCATGCTGGACCCGGGCGACGCGCTGGAGATCGCGCGACAGGCCGCGCTCGCGTTCGCTACGGCGAACGAGGAAGGGATTATCCACCGCGATATCAAGCCCGATAACATAATGATCGACAAGGGCGGCATCGTCAAGGTCACAGACTTCGGGCTTGTGAAGAACACCGCGGAGACGACAGGCGGTCTTACCGCGTCCCAGCAGGTTATGGGTACGCCGATGTTCATGAGCCCCGAACAGTGCCAGGGCGAGCAGGTCGACCACCGAAGCGATATCTATTCCCTCGGTATGACGCTTTACACAATGCTCACGGGCCATCCCGCATTCATGGCGGAGACTCCGCTTGGAATTCTCAACAAGCATGTGAACGAAACACCCACTCCGGTGTCCGAAATAAATCAGGACGTTTCGGAATCGTTCTGGGCGATAATAGACCGAATGCTTGCCAAGAAGCCGGAGGAGCGTTTCCCCGACTGGGATTCGGTACTGGAAGCGTTCGATACGCTCAGGAGTAAAGACCCGAAAGGTTATTCGACGACTGCCATGCTTCGGCGCACCGGCTCGAAAAAGATGCCCGTAGTGTCGGAAGAGGCCGACACGTTGCCCTCGACTCCACCGGTGCCGGCGCCGACGAAAGAACCGCTGACGTTCAAAGTTGAAACCTCAGCTCCCGAAGAACCTGCCGCAACTGAACCACCGGTGGAAGCCGCGCCTCCGCCGCCGAAGAAGAAGCGTATTTATGTTGCCTGCTCCGTTATTCTTGCGGTTGTTATGGTTTTTGTAATCGCGGGATTCGTCCTTTACGGGCCGCGGAACCTGGGAAGAACCAGACCTGATGCGACAGGAGGTTCGACGGGACCATCTGCCACGGGCGCGGGCACTGAAAAGCCGAACGCCAAAATACGAAAGCTATATGCGGGCTTCAAAGAACTCCGGCGCCTTGAAGGCCATACGGATTCGATCTGGGCCGTCGTATTCAGCCCGGACGGTAAGTTTATAGTCAGCGCTTCGTATGACAAGACCGCGCGCGTCTGGGATACTGCAACGGGGAAAGATGTGCGGCGCTTCGAGGGCGGCGGCGAGAAATTCTACGACGCGGTTTTCAGCCCCGATGGCAAGGCGGTCGCCGGTACGATGGGCGATAATACCGTCCGCATTTTTAATGTATTGAGCGGAAAAGAACTCCGGCGAATCGATAAACAGAAAGGGAACGTCAAGGCGTTTCTGTTCGGCGAATACGGGTACAGGATTCTTACGGGCAACGTCGACTATACGGTCAGCTACCTGGACGGCAGCGGGAACGAGTTGAGCAAGTTGAGAGGGCTCGAGAACTATATTCGCGACGCGTCCTTCAGCGCGGACGGGAAACTGGCTGTCGCGGGTTCCAACGATTACACCGCCAGGGCATGGGAAACGGAAACGGCGAAAAAACTGGCAACCTTTAAAGGGCATACGGAACCCATCGATTTCGCCGAATTCAGCCCGGACGGCAAGCTCGTCGTGACGGGGGGAGAGGATACTACGGCACGAATATGGGACGTTGCCTCGGGTAAGGAACTGCATAAGCTCGAACATAATGACCGGGTCCATGAGGGTGTTTTCAGCCCTGACGGTAAACTCGTCGCGACGGCTTCCAGGGACAAAGCGGTTCGGATCTGGCTCGTCGATACAGGTGAAGAACTCTGCTGCCTGGAAGGGCACGAAGACGCGGTCTGCGGGATAGCCTTCAGCCCCGACGGCCGGAGCGTGGCCTCGTCCTCTTACGACAAGACCGTGCGCATCTGGGCGAACCCGGGCGATAAATCCAACCCGCTCGTGGTTGCGAAGGAGAAGAAAGACACTGTTACGAATTCCATCGGGATGAAGTTCGAGTTGATTCCCGCGGGCGAGTTCATGATGGGAGGCGAAGGCAAAAAGAGAAACGAG
Organism: Planctomycetota bacterium; assembly: GCA_004376375.1. GTDB lineage: Bacteria > Planctomycetota > E44-bin39 > E44-bin39 > E44-bin39 > E44-bin39. The sequence goes on along the minus strand of SOJX01000136.1, from coordinate 7,681 downwards.
GACGAGCACCCGCAGCATAAGGTTAACATAACGAAACCGTTTTACATGCAGACGACCGAAGTCACGCAGGCGCAGTGGAAAGCGGTTATGAAAAATAATCCGAGTACTCACAAGGGCGACGACAAGCCGGTCGAGATGGTTAGCTGGGAGTACGTGCACGAGTTCATAAAGAGGCTCTCGGATATGGACGGCGTGACGTACCGGCTGCCGAGTGAGGCGGAGTGGGAATATGCCTGCCGTGCGGCCTCGATGAAGCTGTACTCTTGCGGCGATGAGTCGGCACGGCTCAGGGAATACGCGTGGTTCGTCGAGAACGCGGAAAAGGTAACGCACCCCGTCGCTCAGAAAAGGCCCAACCGGTGGGGCCTTTACGACATGCACGGCAACGTGTATGAATTATGCGAAGACTGGTACGGTGAAAAGTATTACAGCGAAAAACATCCCGACGACCCGAAAGGTCCGACCGATGGCGAGCGCGTTATCATGCGCGGCGGCTCGGTAGGCGCGCCCGCGCCATATTGCCGCTCCGCCAACCGCGGCCACATCGAGCCGTATACCCAGGCGAAATTCATCGGTTTCCGGCTCGTACGGGAGATTAAATAAAGTCCAAAACCTTCCTCTTGCCTCATGCAATCCCGTCTTTACATAATGCTGAAAATCAAGCGTAACCTGCTCCATTATTCGCTGATTTTGCTGCCTGGAACCCGTGTTTGTAAATAACACTTAGCACAATTCAACGCTGAAGAAATTGTCAATATTTGGACAATGTTACATTATCAAACATCATGGAGCACAAAATTCAAATTCACTTTAATGCCTGATCGCTCTAAGTGTATTGGCATTCGATAGATTGTGGAGATTGTAGATTTTACAGCTGCCTGGCACGTTATATGCTTAACTATATACAAAAAGGGAGGTTATATGGAAGAGTTTACAATACTCGCGAGCGGAAACGGATATCGGCAGAAACTTGTAAAGGCGATACAGTCCGAGCTCAGAATAAAGGAAAAGAAGGAGAAACCTTCGTACACGCAGTACACGCATCTCATCGCACAGTATAAACAGGCAATGGTGCTGGCTCCTTCCGGTGACCAGTCCCGTTTTGTGAAGAAGCATATCGATAAACTCAGGTCTGACTTTGCCGTCTCCTGCTAAGCGATCCGCATAGCCCGTATTCCGGCCCAACATGATTATCCGGCCTGCTCTTTGTACCAGTTCACCGTTTTTTCCAGTCCATCGACAAAACCCGTCAGCGGCTCAAAACCCAGCTTTTCCTTCGCAAGTGATATGTCGGCCCAGGAATGCATGATGTCGCCCGGCCGGGGGGGGGCGTTTATCGCCTCGCTGTCCGTATCGATAATTTTCTTCAGATGCTCGACAAGTTCATTCAGCGTACGACGTTCGCCCGAGCCGATGTTATAAACACCGCCTGCGGCGTCGGGTGCGGTCGTCGCGAGCAGGTTCGCCGCAACCACGTTATCGACGTAGGCGAAATCCCGAGACTGCTCGCCGTCGCCGAAAATTGTCGGGCTCTCGTTTTTCAGGAAAGCCTTGATGAAAATCGGGATTACGGCAGCATATCTCGAAGCCGGGTCCTGCCGGGGGCCGAATACGTTGAAATATCTGAGCGCAACCGTCTCGAGGCCGTAAACTCCGTGGAACGCACAACCGTATTGCTCTGCGGTAAGCTTCGAAACCGCATAAGGCGAAAGGGGCCTGGTCGCCATCCCTTCTTCCTTTGGAAGCGCGGGCGTATCACCGTAAACGGCCGACGAAGATGCAATCACCACCCTTTTCACTTCGGCTTCACGGGCGGCGATAAGGACGTTAAGGGTTCCGCCCACGTTGATTTCGTTGGTTGTCACCGGGTCGTCAACGGAGAAGGGCACCGAGGGCAGGGCGCCCTGATGCAGAATGAAATCGACGCCGGAGGCGGCTTTCCGGACCGTATCGAAGTCTCTCAGGTCGCCCTCGATAAGCTCTATTTTATTCTCGAGCCCGGAAAGATTTTCACGCCTGCCGGTGATGAAATTATCGAGCACGCGCACGGCTTCACGCCGCCGGCAAAGCTCTTCAACTAGGTTGCTTCCGATAAATCCGGCGCCGCCGGTGATGAGGTAAGAAGTCATTGTGGGCGATACTGGACTTGAACCAGTGACCTCCTGCTTGTAAGGCAGGCGCTCTAGCCAGCTGAGCTAATCGCCCGTGTTACCTTCCTTTTCTAACTCCTTTCCTGTACTGGTGTAAGTCTATTAACTCCTTTCTGTAATATATATTGTGTTAAAATTATTGATTACTTTCCTTTGCTTTTGATTTCCTTTAGCGCCTTTCAATGACCCCTAATTTGGCACCTATTTGGCACCAATCGACATGCTTTAGCATAGTCATATTAACATCTTCAATATTTTTTGTCAAGACAAGAAAATTTCCATTATCTCTGAAACAATACAATACGAGATAAGATACATAAATATTAAAAGCAAAAAAATCCGCTCTGGATAAGATTTGGATAAGAAATTTTGTAGACTTATGTGAACATACATCTTGTTGATGCTCACTCCTAATAAGGCAAGATCACCATGACCGCTGAAGCTGCAACACCCACGAAGAAGGTAAATTGAGCAATATAAATCCCCCATGATACGTCTCTGCTCATGCCTGTTACCCGTTCAGGACATCTGAGATAACCTTCAGCAGCTTGTCTGGCATATAGGGCTTTGGCAGGCAATCCCGGAATCCGTATTCAACGAAGTTCGCCATCACGGGGTCGGTCGAATATCCGCTTGAAACAATCGCCTTGACATCCGGGTCGAGTTCGAGGAGTTTTTCTATGGCTTCCTTTCCCCCCATGCCACCCGGGATTGTCAGGTCAATTATTACTATATCGTATGACGAGCCCGCGTCCATTGCTTTCCGGTACAATTCAATCGTCCTGGTCCCATCCTCGGCAAAATCGACATCATAACCCCAGACACCCAGCAGTGCTTTCATTGGTGCATGGACGATCTCCTTGTCGTCCATGATGAGTATCCTGCCGGCGCCGGTGGGAGCTGGCTGCTCTGTCTTATCGCTTTCAAGTATCGGCTCCCTCTCGGTGGCGGGCAGGTAAAAACTGAAGGTGGTCCCGGCCCCAAGGACGGACTCGAATGTTATATGGCCTTCGTGCTGCTTTATTATTGAGAACGAAGTCGAAAGCCCGAGCCCGCTGCCCTTCTGCTTTGTAGAGAAGAACGGGTCGAAAATATTCTGCCTGTGTTCGTCTGGAATGCCGATCCCCTTATCGGCGACGCTCACCTTCACGTACTTGCCAGGTTTCAGTGGTACAGGAGAATCCTGCCCGACATCGACATTCTCTGCATGTAATGTAATTATGCCGCCTTTGGGCATGGCCTGGTCTGCATTCAGGATCAGGTTGTGTATCACCTGGCTGATCTGCCCTGAATCGGCTTCCGTGCACAGGAGATCATCGGGTATTTCAAAGATGCACTCGCACCTGGAACCCGGCAGCGAGAAAAAGGCCACGTCCTTCAGTAGAGAACCCATTGAAACGGTTTTCTTGACAAGTACGCCGCCCTTGGAAAATATAAGCAACTGTTCTGTAAGACGCTGTGCTTCTTTGCAGACATTTTCACACTGCGAGATGCTCTTCAAAGTCTTACTATCAGGTCCGGCATCCATTCTCGCAAGCTTGAGGAGAAGGAGCATCGAGACGAGGTAGTTATTAAAGTCATGCGCGATTCCACCGGCAAGAATGCCGAGACTTTCGAGCTTCTGAGTCTGCTGGAGCTGGATCTCGAGCTCCTTCTGCTCTTCCTCAGCTTTCAGGCGGTCGCCGATGTCACGAATGATTGTGCAGTTTACCTTTCTACCCTTCATGTTAAAAACACGGGCACTAAGTTCACTGGGGAATTTTGAGCCATCTTTTCTCTTATGCCATCTTTCCACCACTGAAGCACTACCAGTTACCGCCGCTTGTTGGATGGAAGAAATGGTCAAATCCGGTTCTACAGATAAGTCTTCAGCTCTCATGTCCATCAGTTCATCTAAAGTGTAACCATACAGATCCAGCGCAGCCGGATTGGCATCAAGAAACTTGCGTGTAGTTGCATCGATAAGCACGATGGCGTCGGATTCGTTTTCAAAGAGCTGCCTGTATTTCTCCTCGCTCTCCTTAAGTGCACTCTCTAAATGCTTGCGATCATCAATGTCCTGATATGTGCCGAGGATTCGAACAGGATTACCATTTCTGTCACGCTCGATGACCTGTCCACGGGCGAGAATCCATTTCCAGTCACCAGGCTTTGTCTTCATACGGTATTCAACCTGGAATGATTCTGTCATTCCGTCAAGGTGGTGCTGCAGGGATACCATGACTTGTGGTTTGTCCTCAGGATGTATGAACTTCTCCCAGGACCTCCTGTCAGGTTTAATTTCATCTATGCTGTAGCCAAGCATCTCAGCCAGGCTGTTAGAGAGGAATATCTCACCAGTTTCCAGATTGCTGTCCCATATCCCATCGTTTACTGCGTTATGAACCAGTTTTATGAGTGTGGTGTCTGGTTCCATTATGACGCCTCCCATTTAATATACATATTTACGGCTCAAGGGAAGTGAATCCTGCGCGTATGGCGTATTTGGTGAGTTCGGCGATGCTGTGGATATCCAGTTTCTCCATGACTTGCCTTCTGTGGCTTTCCACGGTCTTTGGGCTGAGGTAAAGGCTTGCCGCGATTTGTTTCGTTGTTTTGCCTTCGGCCAGGAGTTGCAGCACTTCGCATTCCCTGGGGGATAGACCGGGGCGCGTCCTCGAGTCCGCCCCTGTCAACTGCTTCACATAGTCTTTGACCAACACATCCGTTATTTTGGTGCTAAGGTAAGTCTGGTTTTCGCAAACCGTCTGAATGGCAAGCACCAATTCATCGATGGCGCAATTCTTGAGCAGGTAGCCGGCAGCGCCGGCCGCGAGCACATTCGCTACAAAACGCTCGTCGGAATGCACTGAAAGAATAAGGATCTTTGCCGAGGGAGTGGCGTTAATAATCTGCCGGGTTGCCTCGATTCCGTTCAGTTCGGGCATGGAGATGTCCATGACGATAACGTCCGGACTCAGCTCCCGGGCAAGCTTCACCGCTTCCCTGCCGTTCCCGGCCTCGCCGATCACTTCCATGTCCGATTGCCTTTCGAGCAGGTTTCGAAGACCAGCGCGCATAATCGTGTGGTCGTCGGCCAAAAGTACCCTTTTACTCATGATGTAATTCTCCACGGGTTCCGTGTTCCGCGTCTCCCCTCAGACCTCAAGCTTCTTCCCCTTTTCTCGCTGTCTCAGCGTCTCCATGTCTTCGTGTATAAAAGTTGCGGCATCATCTGCCAAACACGCAAACACGGGAATTCTACCCGCATTCTTCAAATGCGCGCCCGGATTGCCTCCAGGACGCCATTGAGGCAAGTTACACTCTTTCGGCTACGATTGCGGTCAGGCAGGCAGGTGAGAAAAGGACTATCAGTACAAATAAGCTCGGCTCAAGCACCTGCAAATGCACAACACAACGCAGTTGGCCGCTTGAACCTTACAATGTGCGGGATAACTAATCGTTCTCTCGTCACTTAATTTTACCACATTTCCTACCAGATATCAAGGTAACGATTCAATTTATCTTTATCCAGGAGATTACCTCTAAATTCAGGCCTGCTGATAATGTCAAGTGTTCAAGGGCAACGGATTATCTGAGTTGATTAAAATCGCCTGTCTTGAAGCCAAACCTTTCAAAATGAAATCAAAGTTGACAATTTCATAGTAAAAAATAATTTTCTTGGGAAGAAACTACAATCTGTTTCAGAGAAAATCAGGAAAGGAAAAAATTTGGCACCCAATTGGCACCAGGAAGGTTTACAAAAGACAGGCTTTCGCAACTTGTTGATGTGTAATAAGTTGCGAGGAGCGGGTGAAGAACCCAGCTGAGCTAATCGCCCGAAAGTATTTTAATTGTATTCCCCAAGCCTTCCCATGGCAAGTGATTATTTCGGCTTTTTCACAGTCGGGAACTTTGTGTCGCGATGGCATATTATTGAGCGTTAGAAGATTTATCGCCGTCGCATAGATTCTGCCGCCTGCGAGGCACCATTTTCCTTCCGGCGCCCAGCTTCCGTCCTCGCATCGGCCGTCTTTGATTTGACTTTCAAGCAATGTGCCTTCAACCGCTTCTTTCCATTTCTTCCATTTTTTTCCGCCGATTTTAGATAACGCTTTGGTGCCGAAGAACCAGTAGCAGAAGTTGGTTGCGAAATCCTGCTTCAAAGTTTTTGTGCTCCGGGGAGGTTCAGCGGCAAGGATTTTCAATCCCTTTTTAATTTTGCGGTGCGCAGGTTCCTGGCCGCAATGGATGCGGGAAAGAACGCCGACCGCCGTCATGGTCGGAAGTCTCTTGTAGATGCGGAACTTGTCGGCAGAGATTGTCGAGCGCCTGTTCCCGGTTTCGACATAGTTTACGCGTCCGCTGCGGTTCCAGGTTACTTTATCCAGCCAGGTCATTACGCCGGCGAATGTGTTTGCCGGCACGTCCAGCCCTGCATTCCCGGCGGCCATGAGCGCAAGCAGCATCCAGCCGGTTGAGGAGGTGTCGCTCTGGCCGCTTTTCGGCTGATATCCCCAGCCGCTTTTGGGATTCTGGGATTGAACGATATGCCTGACCGCTTTTTTTGCAGGCGCCTCCAGAGTAAAATCGCGCGTTTTTGCGTATAATTCGCAGATGGCCATTGTTGCAATCGCGTGGTTATAGCACCAGCCCGCCCCGCCTGAGTTGCCGAAACATCCGGTGGTCGGGTCCTGAGATTTAAGAAGAAACCTCATGCCCTTGCGCACGGTCCACTTGAATTTTCCTTTCCTATGGGTCTGGTTGTGGCCGGCGAACGCCGATAACGACAGGCCGGTGAGTGCGATATCGAAATGCCCCGACGGCCCACTGGGAAACACGGGTATGCAACCTCCGAAGGACTTGCAGTTCTTCTGAAAATTATCACCGTCCCATCTGCCGTCTTTTTTATCCTGGTGAATACTCAACCACCTGAGTCCGGAAATTATCGCGGACTCTAATTTAGTCTGGCTTAGCCCGTATGGGCCGCAACTTCCACCGCCGATGCCGTAAGCATCGACCACGCTTGAACCTCCGCAATTCTTGTTTGACAAGTAATCATGTTCGAGGCCCAGTGGGGGCTTTTGAGGGAACATTGAGTTGGGGATATAATACTTTTTAATGGTCTGCCATTTCAGATTGCCGTATCTGTCACCCAGCACTTTCGGAGGTTTCAGGTGCACGAAAGTAACCCGCTTCGCATCGCGGTCGAATTTTACGGATTTACATTCTTTTTTCACCTCGGCTTTATATCTTCCCGGGTATATGATCTGGAACGCGATGAAATCCGCGGCGATGAAAATGAGTATAAAGTGAAACCAGAAGGAGCAGATGATGCTGTTTGCCTCGGCTGAATTTTCAATCCTGCCGTAATCAAATGGGTTGATTCTTCGGTCACATGCATGTCGTGTATTTATAAACGATTCATGTTGCATTACGAAACTCCGCCGGTTTAATTATCGAAAACAAATAACAGAATGGTCGTCAGGGGCGGGGCCCGGCCCCCCCCGGGCGGGTGGGTTTAAAGCCCCGGCCGAGGAGCGGGGGGTTTT
>SOJX01000069.1 GCA_004376375.1 Planctomycetota bacterium | reverse complement strand
ATGCATGCGCCGAGCGAAAATATGTCGCTGCGGGCGTCGCATGGCAGGCCGTCCACCGCTTCGGGAGAGAGGAAATGCGGGTGAATCTGCGGCCGCGACCGGCTGAATATGTTCGCTATGTCTTTGTCGTTGACGATTCCGAAGCCGTTTACCAGCAGGCGGTCGTCGGTTTCGATGAACTCCATCGGCGAAAGATTACGGTGGTGTACGCCGACGCCGTGGGCGGCGGAAAGCGCATCGGCGGCGGCTTTCGTGTGTTCGTATGCGATCTCGGTCGGCAGCGGGCCGCGGTCGCTTACGAGGTCGAAGATGCTTGTGCCGTCGAACAGGTCGGCGATGAGATAAACGTGGTTCGATTCGTCAACGTCGGCGTCGTAGATGCGCGGGATGTTGAAGTGGTGGACCTTGACCATCTCGTGGAGCGACTGCACCAGCCGCTCCGCGTCCGAGGGGGTGCCTGAAACCGTGGGCGAAAAAATGCGGACCGCGACTTCTCTCTTTCCGCCGTACATCTTCCCCGAATATATCCGGCCAAGCTTGTCTTTGCCGACGTACTTCGCTATTTCAACGCCGCCGATGGTCTTGCCGATGAATTTTTCACCCGCCTCGGGCTCGTCGAGAACGACCCAGCTCGCCTCCTTTTCCTCTTCCTTGAGGCGCTCTTCCGGCGGGAGAGGTATATCCTCGACCGCTTCGACCGTAATCGGGGTGCCGCAGGAGCCGCACGATATCTGGTCTCCGAGCCTTTGGTCGCCGCGGCGCGTGACCCAGCCGCAGCTCGGGCAGCGGAGAGTTACGCTGTTATATTCGGCCAGCACTTCCTCGGCCTGGTGGAATGTTATGAACCCCTGCCTGAGCAGCACCGTTGAGAGGTCGCGCTTCTTGCCGCGCTGGCGCATGGCCGTAAGGTCCTGCAGCGCGGCCTGAAGGTCTTCATCGCGCAGGAAGCCTTTGGCTTTTGCGATTTCAGCGTAAATGATATCGCCCGGCTCGAGTTTGGATTCGTCGTCCAGTACCAGCGCCTGGGCGATATGGCCGTCGGCGGCGGAGACGTCGACGAAGTCGAGGTCGTGGGACTGTTTATCTTTGGCGGCCGATGGTTTATCGGCAAGGGCGTCGAGGATGGAATCTTTGTCCTTGTCTTTGACTTTTTCCGCCGGGGCGTCGATAATCACGTTCCCGCAGGTGTCGCAGACGAGTTTCGCTTCGCCCGGTTTTACGGCGACTATTTCCTTGCACTTGGGGCATTGAGTGCTTTTCGATATCTCCTCGAGGATGACCTCGGCCTGTTCGATGGTGATGAGGTTCATGCGCAGAAGCACGAGCGAGAGCTCGCGTTTCTTGCCCGCGGCCGTCATCTCGTTGAGCTCGGCGTAGGCCTCGTCGAGTTGTTCCTTGGTGATCAGGTTTTTCCGGACCAGGAGTTCACCGAAAAGGATATCGCCTGCAGTGGCCACAATTTACTCCTTCTCCAGGAGCGTATATACACACTCTCTTCGTTTGACAATCCCCTGTGGTTGAATATTCTAGCGTTACGGGAGGAGAATTGCAACAGGCAAGTTTGGCGGGGGCGCCTTAAAAAACGGAATAATCTCCTGAGAAAACTTCGACCGCGGGGCCGGTGAGGTAGACGCGCTCGTCGCCGCGCCACTCGAGGCCGAGGACGCCGCCGTCGACGCGAATGCTTAACTTGCGATCGGTCTTATCCAGCATCGCGCCGGCGACGCAGACGGCTGCGCAGCCCGTCCCGCACGCCATGGTCAGGCCTGCGCCCCGCTCCCAGGTGCGGACGCGGACCTCCCCGCGTGAAATCACTTCCGCGAAATTCGTATTCACCCGCTCGGGAAACATGGGATGGTTTTCAAACGCGGGTCCGAATTTCCCGATCTGAAAATCCCCGAGCGAATCCACGAATACGACAGCGTGGGGGTTGCCCATCGAAACCGCGGTTACGTTGAAAGTCTCGCCTTCGACTTCAAGCGGCTCGTCGAGCATTTGCCCGCCGTCCCCTGAAACCGGGATCTTCGACCGCTCCAGGACCGGCTCGCCCATCATCACGGTAGCGCCCGACGCGATGCCGTCTTCTATCTGAAGCTCGATGTCGAGGACGCCGTTTCCGGTTTCGATTTTCAGCGTTTCCGATTTTTTCAGCCCGTGGTCATAAATGTATTTCGCGAAGCAGCGGATGCCGTTACCGCACATCTCGGCCTGTGAGCCGTCGGGGTTGAACATGCGCATGCGGAAGTCGGCGTTATCCGAGTTAAAGACGAGGAGGAGGCCGTCGGCGCCGATGCCGAACCGGCGGCGGCACATTTCTTTCGCCAGGGAGGCGGGGTCCTGAATCCTGTTTTCCATCGCGTCGACGAGCACGTAGTCGTTTCCGCACCCGTGCATCTTGGTGAATCTCATTACCATATTCTCTTGATCTTCTTTCGTACCCTGCGGTGTTTCTGGAACCTGATTATTTTACAGTCAGCGCAGACCCACTTTCGCTGCTTGTGGTGGCTGCGCTTCAGTTCTTTCATGGTTTTTTTGCACTCGGGGCATTTCATCGGTTTCCCCTTTTATGACAACGGTACTTTCATGTTTTTTTGCGTGGTACGTTTATCGGTCATTGCCGGGAACCACCGGCATTTAGCTTTCAGCAGTCAAAAATCAGCTTATTCAATCTTATTAATATTCTATTTTTAAGCTGAAAGCTGATTGCTGAACGCTGATAGCTTTTCCGAAATTTTACAGCTTCGGCCACAATGACAAAAAGTGGCGTTGTCGGCCTATATAACCTCCTTCATTCCACCGGCCCGGCCCGTTACCCACGAGCGGGGGCGGGAACGGCTGAATGAGAAGAGGCCGCGGGGCAGCTTTTCGACCAGGCTGTCCGTTTCTTCGATATGCTCAATCATCCGGCGCTCGATTTTTTGCCTTGCTTCTTCGCGCTCGTCCCGGGAGAGCTTCGGCGGCAGATATATCGGCTCGCCGAGCGAAACCAGTACGCGCGCAAACGGTTTCGGTACCTGGAACCGGTCCCAGGATTTCAGGATCCACTTGCTCGTGGATGCGGAAGTTACCGGCACTATCGGCAGACCGGTCTTCATCCCCAGGTAAACGGCGCCGTCCTTCAGCACGCGGCGCGGCCCGCGCGGGCTGTCGGGTGTAATGCCGACGTCGAAGCCCGCGTCCGAATGCTTGATGAGGCGTCTGAGAGCTTTCAATCCGGAATGCGAGGCGGAGCCGCGAATGACCGTGAAGCCGATAAACTCGTTCGCGCGCGCGGAGATTTCCCCGTCCCGCGACTCGCTGGAAAGGTAGATGCAGTTTTCCCGGCGGTAGGCGGGTGCGAGCGCGAAGAGCCGCTCATGCCAGAAGGCGTAGATAGGCCGTTTCCCTTCGTCGCGCAGCTTGCGGATATGCTCCTCTCCGTGGAAGGCAATTTTCCATGTTTTACATAGGGCGAGGCAGATTCCCGCGATGCCGTAGGGCGCGACGTGGAAAGTGAACCAGTCGTCGAGCCACGAGTGCTTGCGCTTTTCTTTTTTTTCCGGTTCGGTCATAAAACCATTTTTTCCGCAAGGCCGGTCTCGGCGTCCGCGGTTTCCGTCAGCTCTTTCAGAATGTTTTCGTATTCGGCGCGGTGTCGCTCGATTCCCGCCGAATCAAGGCCGTCCGGCACGTAATACGGCTCGCCCCATTTCACAAGCACGCGCGCGCCGGGGTAGGGGACGAGAAACCTGTCCCACGATTTCACGGCCCACGCGAAGGACGCCGAAGCGGTGATAGGCACGAGCGGGTGTCCGGTTTTCATGGCGATATAGATCGCGCCCGGCTGCATCACGTGCCTGGGCCCGCGCGGACCGTCGGGAGTTATCCCGAGGTCATATCTTTTCGCTTCGGCGATTATCCGCTTTGCCGCGCGCATCCACCCGCGGGTGGAGGAGCCGCGTACGAGGCGGTAACCGAGCAGCCTGATTATCTGGGCGATGAATTCTCCGTCGCCGTGCTCGGATACGAGCATTGTGAGGCGTCGTCGGCGGTGCGTAAACGCAAGCGGCAAAAGGCGGCCGTGCCATGCGGTATATATCGGCCGGTGGCTCCGGCAGCGGATATCTTTCAGCACCGGGTAACCGCGGTATTCGATGCGCCACGTGTGGCCGATGGTTGTGAGGAACGCGGCCCCTGCCGCGCCCCCGAGCGCGAACTTTTTCTCCAAGCCGTTTACATACTCTCCCATTTCGTTTCCCATCATGATCGAGTATACGGAAAGGGAGGGGGGAGTCAAGACGATTGTCGATTTACGATTGCCGATTTTCGATTTGTTCCAGGCAACGGCAATCACTCTAATTTTGGGCAAAGACAGGGCTTAAACTTGCCTCGCCGGGTTTTATGTTGTATAATATTATGTAGACCTTCCCGTTTTATACTGACTCCGACGCCCACGAATAATGGGCGTTGTTTAAGGTCCGCGTGCCGGAGAGATTCGGCGTTTCAGCGCGGGCCTTTTATAATTGCGTCGAACGTCAAACGTCGAACGTCATATTAATTTTAAAGGGCGGACATTGCTGTCCGCCCGTTTAACCGCGCAGGTTGCTGCGCGTGTTGCTATTTCTTTCTTAACGTTCGACGTTTGACGTTCGACGCTCAACTTCTATCAGTTGTTTTGCGCGCCTTCGGTTATCCATTGCAGTATTTTCTGGTAGTCGGCGTCGGACGTGTCGGTGAATACCTTGTCGCAGGAGCCGGGCTGTCCCACAAGCGGGGCGGTGAGGACAAGGCTCTGGTCGGGCGTGCCAGTGTTTACCCTTGCAGGATTTTCAACAGTCAGCTCGTCGTAGATTTCCTGGTTCGTGCCCGTAAGGGTCAGGCCGCCGGAAGTGCCGTGGCACGCTGTGCATCCTTTTGCGGCGAAAATCGGGACAATGTCGGTCGCAAACGACATCGTGGCTGTGCCGGTCCCGGTGTCCGTGCCCGTTCCCGTGCCGGTGCCGGTGCCCGGCATCATGATTTTTGTGCCGCCTTTGCTGCCGCAGCCCATGGAGGCGAAAACGATAAGCACCGCCGAAATGATTCCTACCACGCAGATTTTCGGGAAATTTTTCATGGGCGCTCCCTCCTTACAATGGTTTCATATATTTTATGGCAAATTACGCTGCCGGGCAAGGTGTTTTTCACCTGGTCGGGCGATTTTACCTGTTTTTTACATTGGCGGAAAGGGGGCTGCACAGGGGTTGGGCCTGTTCAAAGCCTGAGAAGCACAAGCGCGATAATTGTCAGGGCGATGCCGATAATCCCGAGTTTTCCCAGTTTTTCACGCCAGACCGCGACGCCGACGACGGCGAGGATGAGCACCCCGGCCGCGTTCCAGACGGCAAAGACTATCGCGCCCGGGAGCTTTTCAAGTGCAAAGAGCCAGAAGACGCCGGTGGAAAGGTTTATAACGCCGAGGAGCGAGGCAATGCCGATGTCGGACACCTTTTTTATCTTCCGTTTTGATGCAAGAAACCATATGCCGGTGAAAACGGACGCGGCCGCGAACAGTATCATCATGAACGCCATGAATTCCGCTTTCGGGTCGGGCGACCGTGAGTCGAACATTTTCATCACGACCTGCGCGAGGCCCTGCGAAGTAAAAAGCAGCGCCATCAGGAGAACTCCCCATGCCGTGATTTTCCCCTTCCGTTCGGTCGCGCGGCGGCTGAGCGCGATTATGGCGATGCAGACGAGGGCGACGCCGGCCCAGTGAACAAGCGAGAGTTTTTCCTGCCAGAAAATCACGAACGATACGACGGGCAGGATTACCGAAAGCCGCGTAATCGCGCCCGAGATTGCGAGGCCGACCTCGTTTATCGAGACCATGAGCGACGTGACGGCCGCCGCCCAAGTGAATCCTGCGAATATTCCGACGTAGATTGTTGCCGGTGAAATCTGCCGGTTCGTGAAGGCGAGAAAATATATCCCTGCCGCGAGCGTGCCCGCGACGTACTGGATAAAGACGTTCGCGACGCGGTCGCGCCCGCCGGCCTCCGAGATTTTCAGTCCGATGCTGAACGAGACGGAAGTGATGATGGAAACGATGAGCCAGAGCATGGGAAGGTTTTAGCAGAGAGAGTTGCGCGTGTCTAGTCTTTTCGATTGCGGATTGCGGATTGCAGATTTCGGATTGCGGATTCTTCGTTTAGCGGGCGAGCGTGGCCGGCGTGGTCTGCTCGCCGCGTTTTGCCGAACAACGCGCGCAGCAAGCTGCGCCGCTAAACAAAATCAGCAATTCTTTTATTTGTCATTCCCGCGTAGGCGGGAATCCAGAGCATCAAACGAATGGTTGTGGATATTATTTCTTACCCGCTTCTTTGAGCAATTCCTCTGCCGTTTTCGCACCGTGCGCGCGGAGTATGCTAAGAGAATTAATAGCCGCGTTTTTCACCTGCTCCGAATAATCTTCTTTTGAAGCTTTTTCCAAAGCTGCCTCTACTGTGCTTCCGCCGAAGTTTGCCAGAGCTTCTGCCGAGGTAATCCTGACTTTCTCTTCCCCATATTCTAAGTGGTTTATCAGCAGATCCAGGCTTTCTTCTGCCCCGATTTTGCCTAGGGCTTTTATCGCAGCGATCCTACTTTTTGTTAAACGAAATCCAGGTAAGTTTTCCATAATTATTGGCAACATATCCCGGTTTGCCACTCTCATAGCTGATTCTACCAGCAAGCTGTGATAAGGATATTTGTCTTCATACATATTATAGAGTTCAATTATTTGTTTTGACGAAGAATTTTCGGCAGTTGCGGCAAAGGTTCGCATAAGGGATTCCGAGCCAAAAGATATTTTTCCTGACATACCAATGAGAATATCGCCGATGGGAACCGCGATGCCCCGCTCACCTATCTCGCAAAGCGCATGCGCGCATTTTCTGCGGATATCCATTGAGAATTCCGGATTCTTCAAAGCCTGAAGAAGTGGTTTTCTGGCGTGTTTATCTCCATGGATTGCCAGATCCCATGCCGCGTACAATCTGAACTGCTCGGCTTCTACCCCTTCGTGTGCAATAAGGAAATAACAAAGTATGTTCCGTCTTGCCGCCTTGGAATCCCATTTCTCCAGATTGAGTATTCCAAACTCAAGGTAGGCGGTCCCCATGTTCAGTGCAGCCTCAATCAGATTATTCAAGTCGCCGTTTGCCAATAGCACCTTCACCGCTGCATCGGTTACTTCGGAATATGGTTCTTCGAGTATTTTATAGACCGGCTGCATTGCGGGTTTTCGAACCTCCGGCTTCACTTTCTGAAGTACTTCACAGGCGATAATACGGAGTTTATCATCATTGCTGTTTAACAAGTCAGTTATGAATGGCAATGATTTTATTCCTTCTTTGACAAGAACGCTGACAGCGCTCTGCCTTTCATTTTCCTTACCAGATAATAATTGAAATCTCAGGCGCGCATATCTCACCGGTGTCCAGAGCAGGCAAAGCGCGATTACGAAAGTAAACAGCAGTACAACTGCAATACCGAGTTTAAGTGGCAGACCGACTTTCATACTACCATTTTATCTCCTTCTGCCGGGGTTTCAAACGCCTTTTGCGGCAAAAGCTTACGGAACCGGCCGCCGAATAATGTAAAACAATTTGACACCGCTCCGGGCGGGAGTATAATGGACAGCCCTTTTGAGTACTGAGTGAAGAATACCGCGATTATATTTTGCTCGAAACTCGAAACTCGTAACTCGTAACTCGATTGGAGCTGCCTATGAAAGCCAAGGCAATGCAGGCTATCTGCAAAAAGATGTTGAAATGGACCAGCGCCCCAACGGCCGAGGTCCGCATCCATTCCTTCAGGCAGGGGCTCACGAGGTTTGCCGACAACAGCATCACCCAGAACGTGCAGGAACTCACGGACGGCGTCACGTTCACCGCGCGTTTCGGCAACCGCATCGGCTCCGCTTCCAGCACGTCCGTTGACGACGCTTCGCTCAAGCGTGTTGTCAGCGAGGCCGAGCGGGTCGCCAGGGCGGTAAATCCCGACAAGGACCTGCTGCCGTTCTTGGGGATGAAGAAGTATAAGAAGATGCTCGGGTTCGTACGCAAGACCGCGGACACCGGGCCGGACTTCCGCGCCCGCCAGGTCGGGAAAGTGATAAAGGCCGCAAAGGCGAAGCGCCTTACGACCGCGGGCATCTATTCCAACTCGGTCGCGCGGATCGCCATCGCCAACACGGCCGGGCTCTTCGTCACGCACGCCAACTCGAACGCGTCCACATCCATCACCATGATGACAAAGGACTCGGCGGGCTGGGCGAGCGACGGCCACCGCGACATCGACAAGATTCCTATTAAAAATGTTATCGACACCGCGATTGACAAGGCGCTCAAGTCCCACAAACCGAAGGCGATCAAGCCCGGTAAATACACGGTCATACTCGAGCCGGACGCGGTGTCGAACCTCCTGCTTTTCCTCGCGTGGGGCGGCCTGAACGGCCTCGCGCTTTACGAGAAGCGTTCATGCTTCTCCGGTATGCAAAACAAGCTCGTAGTCAACCCGAAGATAACGCTGACCGACGACGCGTATCACCCGCTCCAGAACGGTATGCCGTTCGACTGGGAAGGCATGCCGCGCCAGGCCGTTACGCTTATTGAAAAGGGCAGGTTCATCGACGGTGTCTACGACCGCGGCACGGCGAAAAAAGCGAAGAAGAAACCGACCGGCCACGGTCAGCCCCAGCCCAACACCTGGGGCGCCTTCCCCGGAAACATGGTGGTAGAGCCCGGCGACGCCACGCTCGATGAAATGATCGCTTCCCTGGACAGGGGAATCCTCGTTACGCAGTTCCATTACACGAACATAATAAACCCGAAAAAACTCGACATAACCGGCATGACGCGCAGCGGAACGTTCTGGGTCGAGAAAGGGAAAATCAAGTACCCGATAAAAAACATGCGCTTCACGCAGGGCGTGCCGCTGGCGCTGAGGAACGTGCGCATGGTCGGAAAAGATCTCAAGAACGCGTCGAGCCTTTTCGGAGGCGGTTTCGTCGTACCGCCGCTGATGATCAAGGATTTCACCTTTTCGTCGGGAACCGATTTCTAACTGCGACCATGTAGGGGCGGGTCTCAGACCCGCCCCTACAAATTCAGGAGATAGATAAAATGAAAAAGCTCTGCAACATCGCGCTTACGACTGCGAAAGCGAAACGAGCGACCTATGCCGACATCCGCGTCATCTTTAATACTGTTGAAGACGTGTCGATGAAGAACGGGCGGCCGGACGTGTCATACAGAGAGATCAACGGTTTCGGCGTCCGGGTTATCGTCAACGGGGCGTGGGGGTTCAGCTCGTCCAGCAAGGTTGCCCCCGCCCAGGTGCGCAAGACGACCCTCGAGGCCGTCGAGATCGCGCGCCAGGCGGCGAAGTTCCAGCGAAAGCCCATCAGGCTCGCGAAGGAGCCGACCTACGTCGATTTCTGGGCGACGCCCTACATCGAGGACCCGTTCGACGTACCGGTCGACGAAAAGCTCGGCCTGCTCAGCGAGATCGACAAGATCCTCCGCAGGAACAAAAAGGTGATAAACGCGACCGGTAACCTCCACGCCTGGCGCGAGCACCAGTGGATGGCCACGTCCGAGGGCAGCTTTATCGAGCAGATACTTCTGCGCTCCGGCTGCGGCTACAGCGCCGAGACGTCGAACGGAAAAATCCTGCAGAAACGCTCCTACCCGTGCGCGTTCGGCCGCCAGTGCGTTACCGCGGGTTACGAGTACGTCCGTGCGGCCAAGCTGATCGAGAACGCCGCGCGTACCCGTGACGAGGCGGTCGCGCTCCTCACTGCGCCGGTCTGCCCCTCCGGGAAGCGGGACACGATAATCGAGGGCTCCATGCTTGCGCTGCAGATACACGAGTCATGCGGACACCCGACGGAGCTCGACCGCGTACTCGGTCACGAGGCCAACTATGCGGGCCGCAGTTTCATCACGACCGATAAACCGGGCAAGCTCAAATACGGCTCCGATGTCGTCAATATCGTTGCCGACTCGACAATGCCGATGGGGCTTGCCACCTTCGGCTACGACGACGACGCCGTCCGCGCGCAGCGCTACTACGTCGTCGAGAACGGCCTGTACAAGCACTACTTTACAAACCGCGATCTCGCCCACCACGCGGGCGAGAAGCGTTCACGCGGCTGTAACCGCGCGCACGGCTACTCGAAGATTCCCATGATCCGCATGATAAACCTGTCGCTCTTGCCGGGCGACTGGGAATACGACGACCTTCTCGCCGACACCGAAGGCGGGCTTGTCATGGAGATGAACAAGTCGTGGTCGATCGACCAGATGCGCATCAACTTCCAGTTCGGCTGCGAGGCCGCGTGGGAGATTAAAAACGGCAAAAAGGGCAAGCTCTACCGCGACCCGACCTACCAGGGCAAGACGGTCGAGTTCTGGAACTCCTGCGACGCCATCTGCAACAACAAGTACTGGCATCCGTGGGGCGTCGTCAACTGCGGAAAAGGCCAGCCCGGCCAGACCGCGGAGATGACACACGGCTGTGCGCCGTCCCGATTCCGCAACCTGCAGGTCGGAATTGCCAGATAGCATTTCTGATCAGGAAGTCGAATTGTAGCCGAAAGACGGGACTCAAATCATGAACGGTTCTCGATTTCTCGGATTCGCGATTATTTTCGCCGCAATGCTTATATGCGTCGGGCTGATTGTAGGCGGGTTCCTGATCCGCTCGGCGCCGCCTCCGGCAAACACGGTCAGGGTTGATATACCGGGAGGGCTGGTGGACGGCGGCGTTGGTCATTCCATCGCCGTGCTCGGCCCCGACCGGGTTGTCTACCTCGACAGGGACGGGCGTATTTACGACATATCGATGCAGGACGGCAAGCCGCCCTTCATCCGTGAAGTCTACACCGTAACCCATGCGCCCAAGCGTCACGCAGGCAATCCTGAAAAGCGGACGCTGCACGGCTATTACCTTGATCCCGCAACCGGCGAGCGGAAGGCTGAGATAGACCATGCTCGCCGGAAGTTTATCGATATTGCTTCCGGCCGCAGCGTCCAGATTGCGCTTGACGCCGCGGAAAACCTTGCCGATATGGGCGAGCATGAATTCCTGCTGCAACAGCTCGACACGAAAGCTTTCGCCGGGCGCCGCGCGGCCGCGCTCGTACTCGGCAAAAGCGGTTACATTCAGGCTGTTCCCATTCTCATCGATATGCTGGGCGACAGCGAGCTTGGAATCCGCAGCTCGGCCGCCGACTATCTCAAAAAAATCACCGGCAAGGATTTTGTCGAGGATATCAAGATCGAAGTCCAGCACAAGGCGGTCAAGAAATACAAGGAATGGTGGGAAAGCTACCAGGCCGAAGAGAAGAAAAAGGAAAAATAGGTCTTCGTCTGGCGGCGCAGCGTGGCCGGTGTGGCCTGCTGCGCGCATCTCTTAATTAATATAACCGAAGAACCAAAGAACCAAAGAACCGAAGAACCGAAAAACCGAACAACCGAACAACCGACCTTTCCGGAGGAATTATGCGCGAACTCGACGTGGTCGAAGTAACCAAAGCAATAAAAGAACTCTCCATGAACTCCAACTTCGAAATCGGCGAGGACGTCCTCGCCGCCTTCAATGACGGCCTTGAAAACGAAGTGTCGCCCGCGGGAAGGGCTGTTTTCGAAGAGCTTATCGAAAACGCGAAAATAGCAAAGGACGAGCGCGTTCCTTATTGTCAGGATACCGGCCTCGCGGTCGTCTTCCTCGACATCGGGCAGGACGTGCATCTTACCGGCGGTGACCTGACCGAGGCCGTCAACGAGGGCGTGCGCCAGGGTTACGAGGAAGGCTACCTCCGCAAGTCGTCGCTCGACCACCCGCTCAGAAGAAAAAACACCGGCGATAACACGCCGGCGATAATCCACACCCGCATCGTCCCGGGCGAGGAAGTGCACGTCACCTTTGCGCCCAAGGGCGGCGGCTCCGAAAACATGAGCCGAATCGCCATGATGCCGCCGTCGAAGGGGCGCGAGGGAGTTATCGACTTCGTAGTCGATGTAGTACGTCAGGCCGGGTCGAACCCGTGCCCGCCCATCGTCGTCGGAGTCGGAATGGGCGGGACGTTTGAGTACGCGGCCGTAATGGCCAAGCGCGCGCTCCTCAGGGAGCTCGGCAAACCCGCCGCCGATTCGGATAACGCGGAAATCGAAAAGGAAATTTTCGAGCGCATAAAGAAACTCGGAATCGGGCCGCAGGGTTTCGGCGGCCGTTATACCGCGCTCGCGGTCCAACTCGAAAGCGCGAACTGCCACCTCGCAAGCCTTCCCGTCGCCGTCAATATCCAGTGTCACGCCGCGCGTCACAAGGAGGTTGTGCTCTAGATGACCGGCGAAGGCGACAGGCCCGGCGCTCCCGATGCCGCATCGGGTGCATCTTCACCGCGCGCGCGGCGTCCACGCCCGCGTTTGGGGCGAATACTTTTCCTGCTGGTATTGATCCTCGTGCTTGCAGGCCTGCTTGCGCCTCGTCTGGTTATCGGACCATTGCTTGACCGCGCGATAAAACAGGCCCTGGAGCGCGAAGGCGCCGACGTTTCCATCGAGCGGTTGCGCTTTGGCTACTTCAGCGGTATCGCAATCGAGTCGATCTCGATATCCTATCCTTCCGGCGATTCGCTTGACGCTGAAAACGTGAAAGCCGGCGTAGGGCTTTCCTCTCTGTTTGGCGATGTGACCGCCGACAGTGTCAAGATAGAGTCACTCAAGATGGTGTTAACCGGCAGGAAATCTACGGTAGTTAATGCCGGGCCGGCTGAAGATTCCGGGCACCCGGCGCGCAAAAAACCCGGGCGGGCGAAACGGTCGTGGCGGATCGGCAAAATCCGTATCGATTCGCTCGACCTTGGATTCCTCGTCGCATTCGACGTGCCGATAAAGGCCCTGGGGGTTGCGGTGACGGGCCCGCTCGGACCTGGAAAGTCGCCGGCCTCCAAATCAAATTCACAAAGCCTGCTTGCTCTGCCCGACGAGGGCTGCAATTTCGTTGTTGCCAGTATCGCGGTCGGAAAAAACCTTCTCACGGGTCTCACGGGTAATTCTACGG
Organism: Planctomycetota bacterium; assembly: GCA_004376375.1. Taxonomy (GTDB): domain Bacteria; phylum Planctomycetota; class E44-bin39; order E44-bin39; family E44-bin39; genus E44-bin39. Next base: position 7,337 of record SOJX01000069.1, on the reverse strand, counting down.
CCCCGACCGACGGCAGATCGCGCCTGACGGGCGCGGCCAAATTAAACGGCGGAGGACAACTCGACTTTTCGCTCGAGGAAAATCTTTCAGGCGAGTTGCCCGAATTCGCGCTTGAGCTTTCTGCCGATGGCGTACTGCCGTCAACTGCGGTGGTTCGCCTCCTCCGGTATATTCATCCCGTATTCGCGTCGCTGAAGGCGAAAAACATCAGCGGTGTGCTCGGCATCAAGGCGTCGCTTACCGCCCGCGGGGGAAGCGGCGATGAAATCCTCGACAGCCTTTCGGGCAAAGGCTCGGTCACCTTGACCGGCGGTTCGATCGGGATACCCGCACCCCTTGCGGCGTTTATAGAAAACCGGAAGCGTACGAAAGTCAACAGGGACGGCACGGTGCCGCTTCCGAGCACTAATGTCGAGTTCACCGTAAAAGACGGCAAAATCCATAACGACGACCTGAAGCTCGGGCGTTCCATTCTCGGCCTGTACGCAAACGGCTGGACGTCCACCCGCGGCGAGCTGGACCAGTTGCTGCTCGTGAAATCGCTCGAGCTGACGGGCAAACGAGGCGTCGCGCTGGCGGCAATTATCGGCGACGGGACTATCCCGCTTGTGCACGTTACCGGCGTTATCGGCGGCAAGGTCGACTACGCGCCCTGCCTCGACAGGGTCTTTGCGAAATTGCGCTCGGTCCCGCGCGACCGGCTTGAGAAACTGGCGAAAAAACTCCCGGACGCCGACCGCGAAAAACTCGTAACCGCGCTCGAAAAAGGGCAGGAGGATTTCATCGGCGTCCTGGGCGACCTGTTAAAGAAGACGATTGCAGCCGTGGCGAAGAAGCATACCGGCTCGGACGAAATCGTCGACCAGGCCTCCACGGTTGCCGAAAGGTTCCGTGACCGCAACCGCATGAGGAAGTGGAAAAAACGCTGGAAAAACGAGCTCGTCGCCGGGACGCTCGCCCTCTATCGGAAACGGAAAATCGATAAAGAGAGCAGGGAGGAAGTCGAGGCCCTGGACGAGTGGCTGAAAGGGAAAGGCATATCGCCCCACAATATACCCGTACCGCCGAAACCGGATGGCGAAAAGAAAAAATAACTCCAACCTCTTCTGAGAAAATCGGAGATGTCATGAAAAAAATAACGACACCGCTTACCGACGAAACCGTGAAAGACCTGAAGGCCGGCGACAAGGTTCTCATAACCGGCGAAATCTACACCGGACGCGACGCCGCGCATAAATGCTTCATGGAGGAGCTTGACGCGGGCAAAGAACTCCCGTTCCCGGTCAAGGGCGCGATTATCTACTACGTCGGCCCTTCGCCCGCGAAGCCGGGAAAGCCTATCGGCTCAGCCGGCCCGACGACGAGTTACCGCATGGATGTGTACGCGCCGAGGCTGATCGAGCTGGGCATGAAGGGAATGATCGGCAAGGGCATGCGCAACCAGGAAGTAAAGGACGCGTGTGTGAAACACGGCGCAGTTTATTTCGCAGCGACCGGCGGCGCCGCCGCGCTTATCGCCCGCTCGATTACGGCCGCGGAGGTCGTGGCCTACGAAGACCTCGGCCCCGAAGCCGTACGCAGGCTGACTGTCGAGGATTTTCCGTGCACGGTAATAAACGACGTGCACGGCAACGACCTGTATGAACAGGGCGTGAAAGAGTACGCGGAAGCATAAACAGCGATGGCCAGAATTACTTTCACATCCGGACCTTTGAGCGGCAAAGAATTCGACCTGGGCCCCGAGACGACAATCGGCCGCTCGTCGAAGTGTACGGTCTCCATCCCGGGCGAGGGAATTTCGCGCACGCACGCGAAAATCGAGAAGCGGCTTGATTCCTATGTAGTAATGGACATGGGGTCGGCGGTCGGGATTTTCGTAAACGGCTCCCGGATCGGCGAGCACCAGCTCGAGGACGGCGACGAAGTCAGGCTCTCCGATGACATATCGTTCCGTTTTGAGACGGCGGACGACCTCGTCTTCCACGACGAGGCCCAGATTGCGGGCGGGCGGACCGAGCCGTTCGGCAGGTCTACCATAATGCGTCCGATCGAAGAGGACGACGACTCGGCCTTCGTCACCGGCTCGCCCGCCGCCACGGAGGAGCTTGCCACCGCCCGCAGGCATATCGAGGCGCTGTACCAGACCGCGCGCGCCGTCTCGTCGATTCTCGATATGGAGCCGCTTCTTGTAAAAATCGTCGAGATAACGATGCACGTCTTCGGCGCGGAGCGCGGCTTTCTCATGCTGCACGGAAGGCGAAAAGGCAAACTCGAGCCGCGCGCGATCTGCACCCGCGGCGCGGGAGAGGCGCGTATCAAGATATCCAACGTCATCCTCGGCGCGGTGACTGAAAACCGCATCGCGATATGCTCGCCCGACACCTCGACTGACCCGCGATTCAGGGAAAGCCGGACGGTCAAGGAGGAGGGCGTCACCTCGATAATGTGCACCCCGCTCGTTACCGGCAAGCATTCGGTCGGCTTTCTCTACCTCGACACCCGCGACGAGCACAGCCGCTTCACCGCGGACGACCTCGACCTGCTTGTCGCGCTCGGACAGCAGGCCGCGGTCGCGATTTCAAACGCCCAGAAGTTCACGCGGTCAGAGCGCCGCCGCAGGGCGCTGTCGCGCCGCTTCGAGTCCGAGAGGAAAATCATCGGCGCCTCGAAGGAAGTGCAGGACGTTCATCTTGAAACCTCAAAGCTCGCGCCGACCGACCTGAATATCCTGGTTACCGGCGAGACCGGAACGGGAAAGGAGCTTGTCGCGGTAGCGCTGCATGAAAAAAGCCCGCGCAGGCTGGGGCCGTTCGTGGCCATAAACTGCGCCGCCATGCCGGAGAACCTGCTCGAAAACGAACTCTTCGGCCACGAACCGGGCGCCTTCACCGACGCGACGTCGCGCAAGGAGGGGTGCTTCGAGGCTGCCGCCGGCGGCACGCTCTTTCTCGACGAGGTCGGCGAAATGTCGCTTGCGACCCAGTCGAAACTGCTTCGCGTCCTGGAGGAAAGGTCTTTCAGGCGGCTCGGCGGCACCGAGCCCGTTTTTGTAGACGTGCGCGTAATCGCCGCAACGAATATGAACCTGGAAGGACTTGTACGTGAAAAACGTTTTCGTGAAGACCTGTTCTTCCGCCTTGCGGCGGCAAGCATCGACGTGCCGCCCCTGCGGTTGAGGGAGGGCGATCTCCCGCTTCTTGTGGACCACTTCATGAAGGCTTCGGCGGCTGAGATGGGGAAGACGGTAAAGGGAATAACGGAGGCGGCTCTTGGAATTTTTTCGGACTATGATTGGCCCGGCAATATACGCGAGCTGAAAAACGTGGTCGAGGGCGCGGTCGTGCTGCTCGAGGGCGAAACGCTCGACGTCGCCGACCTGCCGCCGCACTTCCGCGAGCGCCGCTTCAAAACGCAGGTGCGCGGCGCGCTCGACTCGGCGCGGAGCCTGCCCGAGGTCCTGGCGGAGACCGAGCGTATCTGCATAATCAAGGCCCTCGAGACCTCGGGCGGCAAGAAAGTGGAGGCGGCAAAACTGCTCGGCCTGTCGCGCCCGACGCTCGATAAGAAGCTCAAGGAGTTCGACATCAACGTCACCGACTTCCGCGGAGCAAAACAGGAAGACGATTAATCCCATATTGACGACGGAGGGAAGTATGAGATCCCGCATATTGCTGATGCTTTTCGCCTGTATATTCATATCCGTACCGTGCCTGGCGGCCGGGGAAGAACCTGCCGCCCCGCCGCCGGAGCAGGCAGCGGACGCTGAAAAGAAAACAGATGAAAAACCCGAATGGAAGCCCCCGACCGAGAAGGATATTGAAAAACTCAAGTATGCTGAGCAGAAAAGGCTGGAAAACCTGCTGAAGAGGAAACGCAGGCAGCTTGAAGATACCGGCATGCCCGAGGAGCGGATTAGGCGCCAGCTCGCCGGGGCTGAAAAAAAATATAAAAAAGACATGAAGCTCAGGCTAAAGCTCGCGAAGCTGCCGCCCGACGAGCGCAGGGAAGCAATCATCGATCAGAGGTTGAGCGACGCCCGCGTCAGTCTCGAAAAGCAGGGGCACAGCGGCGAAGACCTCGAGAAGGAGCTTGCCCGTATTCGCGACGAGATAAACATGGATCTCGACGAGCAGGAAAAATTCCGCGCCATGTCGGAAGAGGAGCAGAAGGAATACACGCTCAGGCAGCGCGAGCGGGAAATCCGCGCACGCCTGACGGCAGGCGGGCTTTCGGGAGAAGAGTTCGACAGGGCGCTCGCCGCCGCGCTGGAAAAGGCAAAAGCGGAAATCGAGAAATCCTTTGCCGCGAAAAAAGTAAAGAAAGGCGAGGGGAAAAAGGCGGGAAAGAAACCAAGGCTGACCAAGAAAGACCGCGCCGAGCTCGGAAAGCTCCAGGCCAGGTGGAGAGAGCAGGGCCTGTCCGACGGTGATATCGAAAAGCGCTCTGCTTACTGGAAGCGGCAGCGGCTGCTCGAAAAATCAAACAAAAGTCTGGCCGCTTTGAACGAATTGCGAAGAGAGCTGGCAACGGTTCGAAAACAGCTTGCCAATGCAAACAAAAAGGTTACCGAGCTTTCCAGGGCAGTCAAGAAACAGTCAAGAGAGCTTGCGAAGATGCGCAGGCTGCTCGAGGAAATCAAGGATGCCGTTCTCGGTCCGGAGGAGGAAGGCGATACCGGACCCAAGGTGCCGGTACCTCTTCCCGAGCCGCCGGACGAACCTGAACCGGCACAGCCGCAACCGAAAAAATAAGTATTTGTGTCCGTCAACTCAATCGAATATAATCTGCTGCAACAGAATCGTTTTACCCCGAACGGAACCAGAACATGAAAAACCGACTTGCCGTTTTCCTGTACTCGCTCGTCCTGGTTATCGTTTTTGCCTGCGCCGCGTACGCTGCGCAGCCGCAGCGCCCACCGGCGTTGCCGAGCGATTATGAAGGCCTGGTGAAGCTTTTCAACGCGGAAAAGGAACTGCCTTACAACCAGCGTTACAGGACAATCAACGCTCTTGGAAACTGCAAAGACCCGCGGGCGCTTGAATTTCTTATGAAAGTCTACCCCGGCGAGAAAGACCAGAGCGTAAAGCGCGCCATACTCAGCGCCGTCGGCCGTTTCCCGGACCCGCGCGCGCTTAATTTCCTCTTCAAGGCGTATTCGACGGAAACGGACCGGAATTTGAAGAGCGCCATTCTCAGCGCCATCGGCCGCTCCAAGGACCCGAAGGCGGTCAACTTCCTGATGAAGGAATACGACAAACCTGAAAACGCCGCAAACAAGTCTAACATCATCAGAGCGCTGGCCTCCTCCAAGGACCCGCGGGTTTTCAAGTTTCTGACTTCAAAATACGAGAGCGAAAAAGACGTCAATACAAAGCGCAATATCGTCCAGAGCATAGGCCGGATGAAGTCGGAGGAAGCGGCAAAATGGCTCACCGCCGTTTACAGGAAAACCGACCAGGCGAATATTAAATCGGCGGCCGCGAGGTCGCTTGCCGGGATGGCCGACCTCCTTTCGGTTGAAACGCTGAAGGAGCTGATACAGATTGAAGACGTGTACGCAAGAAAGTCGGTCGCTTCAGCGCTTGGAAAGCTCGGCACGAAAGAAGCGATAAACGTGCTTCTGGAAGCATATGCAAAGGACTGGCCCTACGAGACAAAGAATAAGAAAGCCGGCCAAAGAGAAACCGCACAGCAGCGTGCTAGGCAGCAGCTGAAGACGCAGTTTCCCGGCGCCGTATCCGCCGCGCTGGCTGCGGTAAGCGACAACGATACCATCCTCTGGCTTGCCGAGGAAGTGCTTGCGTCCGAGGAAAAACACCATCTTATATGCCGCGAAATCATCATCCCGTTCATGGGAACAAAAAAAGAGGAACGCGCGGTCAGAAACCTGATTGCGATAGTGAAGGACGGCAAACCGCGCATACAGCGCCTTGCCGCGCTCGCGCTTGCCGAGATCGGCGACACCGATGCCGTCCCCAGCTTGATTGAAGCGGGTAAAGGCGACGTTGACATTGACGTCAAGGCCGCAATTGCCAACGCGCTCGGAAAGCTTGCCGATCCGCGGGCGAAAGAATTCCTGCTCGAGCTTGCGAAAGACAGGAACTGGCAGGTCCAGGCCGCGGCCGTCCGCGCCCTCGGAAACATACCGTGCAGGGAGAGTATCGACGCCGCCATCAGGGCCACGAAGGAAAAGGCATGGCAGGTCCAGCTTGCAGGTGTCCTGGCGCTACGCAAGCTACGCGTGAAGGAAGCCATCGACCCGCTCCTCGAACTTGTGAAAAAGACCGACGGCCGCATCCGCATGGAAGCGCTCGAAGCCCTTCGCGAAATCATGGACATGGACCTCGGCGAGGATTACAGGGAATGGGCGAAGTGGTGGAAAAAGAACAGGAAGGGATTTCTCGTTCTTCCGAAAGCGGAGCCTTCCGAAGAGACCGAAGAAGACAAAAAAGATATAGCGAAGAAGAACGACCCGAACCGGAAGCGGCCGAAGAATCCGTACAAGACGTCTGCAAAACCGACCTCGCGCCCGAAATTTTTCGGCACCGAAATCTATTCCAGCCGCGTGATCTTCATCATCGATATTTCCGGCAGCATGTCGAGCAATACTCAGAAGACCGACGAAAAGGGCAGGTCGCAGAGCATACGCAAGATCGAATACGCGAAAAACGAGTTAATAAACGCCGTTAGGCAGCTCAAGAAAAAAGCGATGTTCAACCTGTATTTCTTCGAGTCGACTTTTACCAAGTGGAAGCCGAGGATGGTACGCGCTTCGGCCGGAGCCAAGACCGCTGCTGTCAAGTGGGTCCGGTCGATGGGACCCCGGGGCGGCACGAATATCTACGACACCGTCGAGGACGCGCTCGGCGACCCGAACGTCGATACGATATACCTGCTCTCCGACGGCGCGCCCGGGCAGGGCAAGTGGACCCGCATGGAAGATATTCTGCGCGAAGTCAAGAAAATAAACGAGCACAAGAACGTGCAGATAAACACTATCAGTTTCGGGCAGGACAGTGAACTGATGAGAAAACTCGCCGAGCAGAACGGCGGGCAATACATATACAAGAAGTAACGAGTATCGAGTATCGAGTAACGAGTATCGAGTACCGGGTAACGAGTACCGAGTATCGAGTATCGAGTATCGAGTACCGATCCCATTTAACGGCGCCGCGTGGCCGGCGTGGTCTGCGGCGCGTTGATAAAAAAACTGCGCGAAAGCTCACCCGCCGAATTATTCTTAGCTTCGCAACTTATTAACCCCAGCACTCCAGCACCCCAGCACTCCAACACCCCAGCACTCCAGCACCCCAGCACTCCAGCACTCCAACACCCCA
>SOJX01000095.1 GCA_004376375.1 Planctomycetota bacterium | reverse complement strand
CGGCGGATGCGGTGAGGATAAAACCGTTATCCTGTCCTACAGCGGTTCTCCCAAAGGAGTGACAAATCCGAATCCGCCGGACGGGGCAACGGACGTTCCAATCGACCAGGCCCTTTCGTGGGAGTGCGAGTCCGACAAGGTTACACATGCGGTATATTTCGGAACCACCAGCCCGGGCGTTATTGTGAGCTTCCAGGGCTCCACGAGTTATTCCCCCATCGGCATGACTTACGACACGGTTTATTACTGGCGTGTCGATACGCATTCATCAGGTATTACAAAGGGAGAGGTCTGGAGCTTCCGGACCGAAGCCGCACCGCCGCCGGTTCTTCCGGCCCAGGCTGCCAACCCTAACCCGCCTGATGCGGCACAAGATGTGGCCCTGGATGCAACCCTTTCGTGGGACCCGGCCGATAACGCGACCGGCTACAGTGTTTATTTCGGTATGAGCAGTCCGCCACCGTTCGTGCAGAACCAGTCTGAGACATCATATGACCCGGGTCTCCTTTCCTATGAAACGACTTATTACTGGCGTGTCGACGCGTATAACGATTACGGCCTGACCGCGGGGAACACCTGGACCTTCACGACGGCTGCGATCCCTCCCATCGAGGACAAGCTTATCTGGGCAAAAGGAATTTACGGCGGCTCAGTCAAGGCTAAAGATGTTGCCGCGTTCGCCGATGGTTCCATTGCCGTCACGGGTTATTATGCTCAAACAAATGCAACTATCTGCGCAGGCCACGACAATGAAATCGTATTGCCTGAGCCGGACTGCCCTGAAATGTTTCTGGCCAAAGTCGATTCGACAGGCGCGCCGGTCTGGGCAACTCGCACAGTGACCATCGGCTTCACGCCTTTAACCATTGGAAGGGCGGTTGACACTTATCCCGACGGGTCGGTCATTACCGCAGGCTGGTTTGAAATTGGCGGACTGGGAGGAACAATTACATTCGGCGCAAACGAAGACAATGAAACGGCTTTTTCTACCGGGGCAGGTCAGTACGATGGTTTTATCGCAAAGTACAATACCGATGGAAAACTTTATTGGGTCAAGCGCGTAAGCGGAAGCAACAGCATAGATGTGCGAGATGTTCTGGCCCTGCCTGACGGCTCATGTATTGCGACTGGTTATTTCTATGAGGATGCAACATTCGGCAGCGGCGGCAATCAAATAGTTCTGAATACGGCCTACCCGAATGATATCGACCTTTTCATAGCCAGGTATAATGCCGATGGAACGCTTGCCTGGGCAAGACGGGCCGGCGGAGAAGGATATGATTATGGTAAAGGCATAGACGGCTGGGCTGACGGCAGCGCAATTATTATTGGAAGATTCGGTGAGTGGCATTCATTTAATGCTACATTTGGCATGGGTGATGATAACGAAACCGTACTTTCACCATTAGGCATTGGTGATATTTTCGTTGCAAAATACAATCCGGACGGAACAATCTGCTGGGCGAAAAACGCCGGCGGAAGTCATGAACTCCCTCCGGGCGCATCTGGCGTTGCCGTCCTCGACGATGGATGCGCAGTTATTACGGGAGGTTTTCAGGATAATGCTACATTCGGGAAGGGAGAAGTGAACGAAATCACATTATATTCTGCCGGAAAAGGCGATATGATTATTGCGAAGTATAACCCGGACGGCTCTCTTGCATGGGTAAAACAGGATGGCGGCGCGGAAGGGGGCGGCGGTGCGGGTTGTATTGATGTAATTTCTGATGGCTCGATTTATGTGGCGGGTGCTTTTAGCAATAATATTGTCCTTGGCTCAAATGAGCCAAATCCTACCATACTTTATACGGAAGGTTCATCAGATATGTTTGTAGCCAGATACAATTCTGATGGGACCCTTAACTGGGCAAGGAATGCCGGGGGAGCCGGAGATGACGTTGGTTATGGAATAACCGCCCTTCCCGACGGCTCATCCTATGTTGTTGGAATATATGGCTATGGCACTTATAACACAGTATTCGGTCTTGGAGAAACAAATGAAACTACACTTGAGCCACATGGCACAAATTGGGACAGTTTTATAGCCAGATACCGGCCTTGAAAATAAAATCAGAAATTCCCATTTTTTTTCATTTGACAAAGCATAGTCATCAAGGTATATTTTGATCGAAATACACTTTATTTAGTATTTTAGGGAAAGGAGGCTATATGGAAGCCATTCTGAGAATCTCAAGAAATCTGGGGACATAAATCTGGGATTAAATCTGGGGACATAGTAAGGATATTTTTCAGGTCTCTATAACCCTTTCCTTATTGCAGTATTATATTCGAGAATCAAATCTGGGGACATATCAAATCTGGGGACATAGTAAGGATATTTTTCAGGTCTCTATAACCCTTTCCTTATTGCAGTATTATATTCGAGAATCCGGGAAAATCAAACGAAAAGGGGCGTGGAAGAAAGGATGAAGTGTGAAGGATGAAAGAAGAAAGGATGAAGTATGAATTATGAAGGGTGAAAGAAGAAATTATGAATTCAGAATTATGAATTATGAAAAGAAGTACCAAGCATCGAGTACCGGGCAACCGCGGGGGGTTGCCACTACATTCGGGCGAGGCACGGCCTCGCCCCTACAAGAAACACGCGCCGCAAGCGGCGCGGCTAACAGAAACGCGGCGGTCAAGCTCGGCCGCGAAAGTCCGATAATACAACTCTCGACCCGGGCCTCTTGTGGCCTGAAAAACCCCTCAAGCCCCTTTTACGTGCGTCCGATATATAGAATAAGGATATTAGTGGTTAGTTGTTAGTGGTTAGTGGTTAGTATTTAATAAATATACGACAACCAGCCAACGACTAACGACTAACGACTAACGACTAATTATTTATGCAAAGCGCATTGCGTTTTGCATGGCCCGGCATATGCCGCCGGCAACATGAAGGAGGAGAGTGTGCGGGAACTGACCGGCTTGCTTGTACTCTGCGCCGTCGCTTTTGCGATGCCCGGCTGTAAAAGCGCTCCGGAGGGCCCGGCCGGGCTCAAAGGGCCTTTGCCGGTTGTATCCGAAGGCCCGTCGGCGAGGTTTTCCGACACCGCCCGGATTTCGCCGGTAACGGCAGACCTTTATCGCATTGGAGCACGGGACCGGATCTTGATCAAAGTCGCGCGGCACCCCGAGTTTGAAGGCGAAGTCACCGTCGACCCGCGCGGGCGAATCGTCCTTCCGATCTCTATTACGGAGATTTCAGTGTCTGGGCTCGATTCCATCCAGGTCGCGCGGAAAATCGCCATGGAGATACGGCCGTTCGTTGTCCGTGCGCCCAAGGTTCGGGTTGAGGTTCTTGAAGCCAAGTCCAAGTCCTATTACGTTGTGGGGGGCGTGAACCGGCCGGGCCGTTACCATATAGGCCAGGTGCCGGTGACGGTTCGCGACGCGCTGCTTTCGGCAGGGCTTCCCGACGGCGGCAGCGGGCTTGAAAAGGTGGTGCTGATCAAGGCCGACCCGGTCAAGCCCCAGAGGGTACCGCTTGATGCGTCGGGGATACTTCAAGGTAAACTGGCGAATAACGTCCGCCTCCGCGACGGCGATATAATTTTCGTGCCCACGGATACGTACTCCCAGGTCAACCGGATGATGGTTGATCTTGAGCTGCATCTGGAGCGGGGCTCAAGCATGGAGCGCCTGCATGATTTTGTGAGAAACAGGTTGCTTTCGACATCATCAAAATAAGGGATAATCGTGAAACCGAATCGTTTTCGTAACTTCATGCGCCGCTGGCTGCGCGCTTTGATGCGTGTGCGGCTGGGATTGTGTGTGCTTCTCCTTGTCGCGCTTATCGGTGCATGGGCGCTCGTGTTCCGGAGCGGCACGCCGCGTTTTGATGCACGCATAGACGTGGAGCTTCTGGGGCCGGAGAGGAAGCATTATCTGGAAACTACAATTCCCCTGCTTCTTTCCCGTATTCAGACGCCGGACCGCCTTCTTGCTTATGCAAATCTGCTTGAACCGCCTGACAGGGAATCCTACGATGAAGAATTCGCGCTTGGTGCCGAGGATTTCGAGCGGTTTAAGAAGCGAATCAGGTTCGGCATGGAAGGCGACTCGCGATTCTGGGTCTCCTACATTGCCTCCGACGCGAAAGTGGCCGTAAGAGTCCTTCAGGGGGTATGGGGAGAACTGAAGGCCCAGGCAGATGCAATTGACGACAGAAACACCCCGGCGGAGTCGAAAGTGCTGAGCGCCAGGCTCGAAAGTAAAATGCAGAGCATGGAGGCGCTTGAGCGCAAGGTCGTAGACAAGCTCATGATTGCCGAGCCGCGTACCGTTCCACCGCGCATGAGGACTCCCGAAGATTTAGAGGCGGAGATTTCCGCGCTCGATAAAGCCATTAACCTGGCAGAGGTGGCCCACGCCGAGGTAAAAGGAGTTCTCAGTTTTCGGCAGCAGCAGATATTCAAAATTGTGGAGAAGCGTATTCTATGTGAAGAGGTCAAGGTCGTTTCTCCCACAATCGAGAGGGTTCAGGAACGAATAGGCGAGCTCAAGGCGCAGTTGGCGGAACTCAAGGTCGACGCAAGCGACCTGCACCCGCTCGTGCTTGAGCTCAGGTCCACCATCGAGCAGCTGGAACGTTCAAAAATTGAATTTTCGGGCGAACCTCACTTCAGCAAGGAAATGACCATTCGCCCGAATCCGGAGCATGCGGAGTTACAGTCTGAAATCAATAGACTCGAAGGCGCACGCGTAAGGCTGCGCGATAAGATAAACTACTACACAAGCAGGCGTGCAATGCTGCGGAGCCTGTTGGATAAAAATGATTCTCTGGTCCAGGAATACAAAAAGGATGCGCCCGAGCGGGAGCGCCTCCGTGAGGAAATCGCGGAGCTTCGGGTAAAAGCCCGCGCGGCCGAGGCGCAGGACGAGGTCGATGCAAAGCACCGCGCCCGTCTCGATGTTGATAATTCAAAGCTGCTGATACTCAGGCGTTCACTGGCGGAAATTTACGGTATTCCGTTTGCGTGGGCGATTGCCCTAGTCGCCGCCATCGGCATTGCCCTTTCAATGGTGATGGCGCTTGCGGATACTTCGGTAAGAAACACCGAGGACGTCAGCGATATCGAAATACCGGTGCTTGGTTCGGTCGGCGAGGTGGGCTGGGCGTTCCGCAACCTGCGCGACTGGGCGCTTGTCGCGGCTTTGCTCGTCCTTCTCGGGGCCTACGCGGTTATTCTGGTAATTAGGGAGGGCGGGAGCGATGCATCGGGAGTCGTTGAAGCTGTAAGGAAGAGCGGTGAACGGATAAAGCTTACGATTATACCGACCGCGCCCGGTGAGAAGAAACCTGCAGAGAAAACTCCGAAAGAGAAGGCAGAAGAAGAACCGGGTCGGGGGCCTGTGGCGCCCGACGTGAAACCGCCGCCTGAAGTAGAAAAGGACGAGCGCCCGCTCGACAAGCCGCGCGATGTGCGTTACAAGAAAAGAGAACCCGGACCGCCGGCAAGGGAAACGGATGCCGGAGACTATTTACCGGACTATGGTGATGAATAATCAGGCTGATAGCTGAGGAGGAAAACCGTGGATCAGGGGGAAGTCCAGAACCTGTTCGATCTCGTGTTTCAACGTCTGGGCTCTGCCGAATCGGGCCGGGAGTTGCGGGGCATTACCCGTGAGGGGCCGAGTTCGGAGGAGTTGGGCGACTTTTTCGGCTCGCTTCATTCTTTTCGCCGGTTCGCCTATTCTTCAAAGCTGTCGCGCTATATGAGGTCCGGGCCTTCCAGGCAGATACTGTCCGTGCTTAAGAACCTGCAGTTCCACGCTACGGCCACCGGTGCGAAAGTATTCTCAGTTACGTCGCTGACGCCGGAGACCCCTACTGTTCCGCTGTCGGTCATGCTTGCCCGCGCCTACGGCCAACAGGAGACCGGGCGCGTGCTCCTCGTCGATACGGGCGATCCGCGGACCGGGCTCAGCAGGCAGCTCGGGGTCACGGTCCATGTTTCCCTGTTTGACCTTTTCGGCGGCACCACGCTTGCGGATGTCGCCGTGACATCCGAGGAAATGTACTGCGTCGTGCCGACACGCGCGGCCGAGGACGCGCCGGGAGAATGGTTCTCGCATCCGAATTCCGACCGCGTTTTATCGGAAATGGTGCGTTTTTTCGACCTGATAATCTTTGATACGCCGCCGCTCTCAAAATCCATCGACTCTGTCCTCCTCGGCAGACGCGGAGGCGGTATCATCCTCAACGTCAAGGCCGACTCCATCACCCGTGAAGGACTGATGACCGTAAAACGGCGGTTCGAAGAGATGAAGGTGCCGTTAAGCGGGATAGTACTCTGGGATGAGCGCCGATACCTCCCACGGTGGGTTGACCGTCTTTTCGGCACCCGCGATCTGGCGTCGGCGTAGGAAACAGGGACAGGATTACATCTTATGAGAATAGATATGTGATTGGACTTATCAACTGTTACTTTCAATAGGAGTTATATCGAAATTTCGTATTTAAGGGAACGACAGAATGAAAGGTTTTCCAAACCAAATATCGGATCTTAAGAAACTAGCCTTAGCAATGAGGGTTATTGGAGATCTATTAAAAGTTAATAAAAATCCCTATGATGACGGTATTTTTGGAGAAGCACTGGTGAGACAAAAAGTAATTAGTGCTGGGCGTACTCCAATGCCAATAGAGGAATACATTGCTAAACAAAAAGAAAAACGAATACAAGATCAGTCATTTAGGGCCACAGCAAGAGGTTTACGAGAGTTTTTTCGAATCCTGAAGCTAGTTGATGATCGGGATGAAAAAGTTAAGGTTACACTTCTCGGAAAACAGATAATTGAAACATCAGGCAAAGAATTATCGCAAGAAATTATAGAATTGTGGAGACGTGTTGTTCGAAGCATATATCACGAGAGTGAAGACAGAGAAGCGTCGCATCCATATCAAGTTCTATTACGTTTAGTTGCAAAATGTCCAGGTATTACAAGAGCAAAATGCGCTTTGGCATTGGAAGCGAAAAATGACAGTGAAAAAGAATTAGACAGAATCGTCAAGTTAGCAAAATTGCCTGAGGAAGATATTGTGAAAAAACTTGGTGTAAAGAAATCTAATTGGAATAACGCAAAGAAAATTCTCCCAAGCATTGCTGAACAATTGGGAGATGTTCAGAAAGTTGGACATAAATTATTCCTTAGTGATGCTCCTGGAGTTTCCGACCAAACACCAATCGAAGAATCTAAACGTAGAGTAATAGTGAAGCATAGAGGGCCGCGTCGTCCTCGTTCATCCTCTTCGGTTACAGCAAAAACTATTGCGGGGGCAGGAGCAGTAGAAGAATCTGATGAATTTGACGATGAACTTGAAAAAGAAATTGATCCTAAAAAACTCCAAGCTCGTCGAAAAAAAATTCTGAATAGACTACGGCGACATAATGGAATTGTCCGAGAAATAGCTGGAATATTTGAATCTAAAGGGGCCAAGCTATTTGAACACCCGTTTGATTGTCTGGCATGTTTCGATGTAGTCGGTTTGCTCGTTGAAGTGAAAAGTCTGGATGGTTCTGAGCCTGATGAGGTTTCCCGGGTAAGAGAAGCGCTCGGACAACTACTGTACTATGAGGCATTTGTGACAGATCCTTACGCAGAGGGTAAAACCGTTCTCAAAGTTGCATGTTTCGAAGGTAAAATTATGGACAAGCATATTGCGTGGTTAAAGTCAAATGATGTTAATGTGATATGGAAAGAGCCAGGTGGTTTTAAGGGCGACGAAGAATCAATGCAACAATTATCGCCATATATAGATTTTTAAAATAGTAACTTAGATATTCTCTTATTAGCAATTTTAATGTACTTAGAATTAATTTCTGCACCCCAATACCTTCGTCCATGTGTGATTGCGGAGAGGCATTCAGTGCCACTACCCGCAAAAGGTATTACTATTAAATCATCTGGATTTGAAAAATGTTTAACGATCCGGTCCGTTAAAGAAAGAGGTTTCTGAGTAGGGTGATCTACCTTTTCTTTCTTAAACCGACGCCCGGCAAGCGTGGGAAATTTCCAAACATCTCCAGCTAATCGACCTTCTGGATGAGGGGTCCATACTTTTCCGTTCTTGGTAATTTTGTGTTTTAAGCGCTCAGTACTTTTGTATGGCTCGCGAATAGGGTGGTAAATGAATTCAGGGCTCTTAGAAAACCAAAGTATTGGTTCATAGTGTGCAGCCAGAGTCTTTGTGTATCCTGCCCATCCATTCTCATAATGCCAGATTATTTGGCGCCTGTAATTCATCCCCAGCTTGTATAATTCGCAATGAAGGAAGCATAAGAAATGATGGATGCCGTAAATAAAGATACTACCGTCTTTTGATAATAGTCGTACGCATTCAGATAACCATTCTCGACACCAGGGTAGCCATTCCTCGACACCTTGCCAAATCTTGTTGTTGCCAAAATCTTTACCAAGGCTGTAAGGTGGATCTGCTATTACAAGAGAGCAACATTCGCTGGCGAGATCTTTCATTAGTTTAAGGCAGTCCCCTTTATGGATTACATTTAATTCAGTTGTTTTAGGTAAAGTTTTGGTCATTTGCGCTTCCCTTTGGCTCTATTTGCCTGAACTTTTTTGGTGTTTTGTATAATTAGAATATATTGATGGTGAATATTTGGAACGAATGCTGCAGGATACCCATAGGGGAATATTTTCTTAAATGGTTGGTAAAGAATTGTAATGCCTTTAAGCTTAAGGCTGGTTTTTTCCAGTCCATTGGCGAGGTCAGCATGAAACATGTGGTATTTACTTTTATTTCTAAAGTCACTTACGATTATTGCCATGTATTTATTGGGTTTGAGCACCCTAATGCAACTTTTAAAAGTGTCAATGAGTTCTCGCAAGAAATCTCTGTATGAGTTAATATTTCCCAAATCACGTGTATCATTTCCGTACTTCGTATCCAGATTCTGATTTATTCTTTCTTGCTTCGCCTTATGGTCTTCCTTATGTAGAATATTCCAATAAGGGGGACTCGTCACAATAAAATCAGCGCTATTTTCCTCTAATTTATTAAGAATCTCTCGGCAGTCTCCTTCGAGAACAACTTGATTTTCATAAGGAAACAAATTAGGTTCCAACTCTTTTTGCAAACGTTTTTTTGTCAAATCAACATATTTGGCATTTAGCTCGATACCAATTCCTCTGCGTCCATTAATGGCGCAAGCTTTTAACGTTGAGCCTATTCCAACGAAAGGGTCTAACACAACTTGCCCTTTTTTGGTAAAGAACTTTATCAAACGACCAACATCGGTAAAAGAAAAAGGAGCAGGATGTTCTTTCTCAATTTGTGCGTCCGGGTGTTTTGCTCCCAGACCCCGTTGTGTCCATACAGATATTGTTTCCGGAAGCCATTCTTTACCTGTTAAATCATTTAATTTATTCTTGGGAGATATTCCTGAGTTATTTTCTTTTGAGAGAACTTCTTTCTTATT
The DNA here is from genome assembly GCA_004376375.1 of Planctomycetota bacterium. Lineage (GTDB taxonomy): Bacteria > Planctomycetota > E44-bin39 > E44-bin39 > E44-bin39 > E44-bin39. Next base: position 11,024 of record SOJX01000095.1, on the reverse strand, counting down.
TTTATTCTTTTGGCGTAATGATTTTGATGGTTGTGATTTCATTGGCTATGCTTTTCATTATGAGTGTAGGTAAATATATTGGCGATGAACTCCCCCTCTCAAGCGAATTCAGATGGATCCGAATGTTGCTTTATGTAGATTGAAACAAAATCAATCATGTTTGTCAATCTCCATCATAAAAGACATATAAGCCAATAAAATTAACTCCAGTTAACCCAAAACGTGTTTTTGGTATTTAGGTTGTTTGATCTCCCTATTCGAAGTACGTTGATAACTTCGGCTGGATCTAGCATTTAGCTATCTCTTTCATCTCCCAGTACTATTTCCCTGCTTTTCTCGCAGCCTCCTCAACCCATTTACCCAAATTGGTATAACCATCGTCGTTTACCCAGTCGTATGTCTTATAGATTTCAGAAAGATTTCTTTTCCGGCCATTTTTTGTTATTTGTAAAAAACTGAATGGGTTTTTACCCTTTGTTGTTCTGCGCAGCAAGACATCCTTGATATTATGGATATAAATACCTAGCATCCCATTGCCCTTTGCATAGCTTTTTTTGATTTCATATTTCACCCACTGCCTCAAATAAGTATTCTTGCCGATCAAAACCACGGTCACAGATGTATCTTTCAACTGAGTATTTATCCATCTTTCGATTGCCTGTTTTCCGCGCTTTTTTATTTTTTCCCAGGAAGCAGCATCTATATACCCAGCTTCTTTTCGATTGGGCTTCGTAACCCAACTGTTTCTCACCACACTCGCTCTCATAGCATCAGCTTCGTAGTGGAAACTGAAAAAGACCCTTCTTGCCATTGAACATCCCCCTTATTTGCAAAAATCTAAAAAGAGGCATATTATGTACGCGCTTATAAGTATCAGCAAAGGTAAGTAAAATGCTAGTATGGGAAGGGAATATATAGTTTTCGGCCAAGGGCTAACTTCGTCCTTGAATCTCCTTGCGTTCATATCAAATAATAAATCCTGAGTACTTGGCCGATTGGCGACAACCCATTCATAAAGTTTCCTATACATGCGTTCCTGCATAATAAAGTACGAGTCCATAATCCAGAAAGATAGAAGCGGAATGAAAGAGATGAAGACCTGATATTTACTGCCCTTGAGAAGGAGTGTTACCACGACCAAAGTAACTGTCCAGCCTTTTATAAGGAATGAATTCGATGCCATTCTCTTGATTATATCTTGAATTATCTCAAGTTCTTTTATCACGTATTTGTGTTTTTGATCGTCCATCCTTGTATTCCTTTCAGAGGAGATGTACATACAGTGGTAATCATAAAATAGCATTCATAATGATATGGCTTTTTGTGGATAGAAACCTTACATGACCCTAACATACAATAAGGTCTTGGTCAAGTAAAAAATTTAAAAGAAATCCTTTGACTTAGTTTTTCGTTTGAATTCACAGCGAACCTTAGTTTATTTGGAGCTACTAAATCTGCCGTTATGGTTGACTCAGAGCCAGTTTTAAGGGTAGAATATAAAGGATGGGTTTCCTTTAGGCGGATAATGTATTCCAGCGGGGAAACAGGGCGAATATGCGTATAAGTAGAATGAGAATAATTACCCAACCTCTCCTGTTGCTTGGTGTAATAGCAATAATTGCAGGCTGCGATTCTAAAAAACACCAGGGTTTTCTTTTACCTGCCCCGGTCATCAGCGAGGTGCGGCCTGAAGCCGTTTACTATGGCTCGACCGGTAAAATCCGCGTCAATGGAAGGAACTTTCTTTCGCCGGCGGCGGTATCGTTCGGCAACGTCTCGGCCCCTGACGTTACGGTCGAGAGCTCGAAGACGATGGTTGTCACGCTGCCGCTGCTCGAGCCGGGAACTTACGACGTCACCGTCCTGATCCCCACCTTCAAATCCGTGACCGCGCCCGGTGCTTTGCGTGTCCTTTTCCTCGAATCGCCGGACGTGACCTCGGTCCAGCCCGGCGACGGTCTCACCACGGGCGGCGAATCGGTCGACGTTATAGGGAGCGGGTTCTTCAGCGGGGCTGAGGTCTTTTTCGGAACCAACGCAGCCGCCAGTGTTATAGTCAAGAACACCACGCGTATTACGGTTACAACTCCGGCGCACGAAGCCGGTGTGGTGGACGTGACCGTGCGAAACATCGACGGCCGGCAGGCAACCCTTGCCGGGGGTTTTACCTTTATCGAGCTTAATATTCCGCCGACGGCGATGCTCATCAATCCTTCGGATCCTTCGAGCAGAGTCGTCGATCTCGTAATGACTCTCAGCGACCCGGATAATTCAACCGCGGACATTTACGTCGACTATTCAATCGACGCGGGCAACACCTGGCTTACGGCAGGTGAATGGACCGGCGGAGGACCGGCCTCGAGCGGCAGGGCCGCGCTCGCCTCCGGCGCATGCGCGTCGCACACCTTCAGGTGGGACGCGTTCGGGGATCTCGGTAAATTAACTACGACCGTGCGGCTCCGGGTGATTCCATTCGACGGGCTCGACAACGGCGCCGCAGCCGAGACCGCCGATTTCACGTACATCGCGCCGCCGATTCTGGTCGGTGTGACATACGATGACGACACGGGGGACGGCGGCGTAAGTGAAGAAGACGTGCTTGTTCTCGAGTTTGATGAGCCCGTGCAGCTTACGGGCGGGACATACGGCCCGATTGTTCTGGCGGGCGGAACCGGAATCAGCCTGCCGGTTATAAACGACAGCATAGGCATGAACGCTTGCCTGTACGATTATACGCCGGGCGATACCGAAGTCGCGCTGTACCTCGGCGGCAATCCCGTGCTGAAGCCGGATGGCGTCTTTGATGATGCGGTGCTGACGATGGGGTCGCCGTCAGGATTTGACATAACCTACGAGCTGGGTGATTATATTACCGGGTTGGCCGTCGGCAACGCGATGTCGCTTGCGCCGGTGGACGTTGCGGGCAAAACGACGATTGCGGAACACCTCGGCGTTCTTGCACTGCCGGGCCTGAAAATTTCCTGCAACGCGGCCGGCACTTACCGCGTTACAGAGGCCGACTTCACTTCCAGCGGCATACCGACCGGATTTTCGTCAGACTACCTGCGCATGTTCTATTGTGGCAAAGAAGTCCCGATCGAGGTATTCGACAGCGGCGACGGCGTATGGGACGCGGGCGACAGCCTCGTCTTCTACAGCCGCGAATATGAGGATTACTATACGGATCGTGAAGTCTATTTTCTGGTTGTCGAAACCGGCGTCTGGGGCCTGCGAGTCGGCCAGGTAGACAGGACTCCCACGGGAACGGCCTCGGCGCAGGTTGATTTTCCCCGCACCGTTAGAAACGAGGGCAACTTCAATTATATTGGCAACAGGCCAATATGGGACGGCGACCCGTGGGTAGGCTTCTGGCTCTTCGGCAGTTGGCCGGATCCTACCCTTGATTATGACCTTGATCTGCCGGCGGTAAGCAGTTCGGGCGGCAATGCGGTCGTGCGCGTTGGATTTGCGGGTGGAGATAGAGGTTCGCTGAATCTGCCGCACCACGCACAGGTATTCGTAAACGGTAATCTGTATCTCGACCTGACTGCGCCGGAAGATTTTGTATGGTTCAGCGGGCAAATGCTGTGGGGCGACCCCGGCATGTGGCACGCCTATCAGTCCGGCATCGCGGAGTCGGAATTTCCGCAGAGCGAAATAGCGACAGGCATAAACGTGGTAACGGTGCGTGCTCTGAACACCGTGGGCTGGCCGGCTGACGTTTTCTTCATAAATTTTACGGAAATCACTTACAACTCCAGCTACGTCGCTTATGATAACTCGCTCGCGTTCACCTGCGCCAGATCAGGCGATATTTCCGTGACGGATTTTGTGGCCGGTGATATCATCTGCTGGCAGGTGACGGACCCGGATAATCCGCTTGCCGTTACGGGGGGAGTGCTCGACGGCGCCGGTACGTATACTTTCTATCATTCCGGAGTGAATGATTACCTGGCATGGAGCCTTGCGGCGACGCCCGGGCCGGATAAAATCGAGACGGTTATCTTTCAGGATCTTCGGGACAAGAACAACCAGGCGGATTATATTATCATAACGCATCCCGACTTTGCGGGTGCGGCCGCGACCCTCAAGGCACATCGTGAAAGCGTGGCCGGAGGCGGCTACAGTGTTAAACTGGTAAATCCGGAAGCGGTATACAACGAGTTCGATTTCGGACGGCACGGCCCGTGGGGGATACGAAATTTCCTGAATTACGCCTATCACAACTGGCAGACGCCGCGCCCGGAGTTTATTCTGCTCGTCGGCGACGCGACCGAAGACTGCAAAAACGGCACAAGCGCAACTGAAGTTTCCTATATTCCGGCCATGAAAGTGATCACGCAGTGGTCGGCCGCCCCCTGCGATTTCCCGTACGCGGACGTTACGGGAACCGACTACAAGCCGGACTATTGCGTCGGGCGCCTGCCTGTTCAGCATATCGACAATGCAAACACGATCGTGTCGAAAACAATAAATTACGAACTCTCCGCGAATACGGATACGTGGGAGAAACGGTTATTGCATGTCTCCGACAACGCGGACGGCGCCGGAAATTTCCCCCTTTTCAACGATTTGCTGATTACAAACTACGGCCTTCCGAACAGCCCGCCGTTCACTTCCGCGCATTACTGGGTCGGAGGCAACGACGGCGACTGGGGAACGCCCGACCAGGATGAGGCGAACACCGCCAAACTGGTCAACGCCATGAATAACGGCGCGTTGATTGTTACGTACCTTGGCCACGGAATGATGTACGCATGGGCCTATGAGGAGATTTTCCGCGATATTGATGTTCCGGCGCTTACAAACGGGGATAATTCTTCAGTAATAATTGCGTTCAACTGCATGAACGGATATTTTACGGGCGCAGATGGTTTTATTGTCGGAATTGAGGGCCTTTCCGAGCGGTTCATCGAGCACCCGGCCGGGGGCGCGGTCGCGACCTGGTCGTGCACGGGCCTCAATTATTTTCCGGATCAGTATGTGCTTGCCGACAGGTTTCACTACGGGTACTTCGTCGACGGCGAGCGCGTTCTCGGCCGCATCACCACAAGGGCCATTTCAGACCTTGTCGATACGGGAATGTGGCAGTCCGTATATGACATTATCAATACCTACCTTATTTTCGGCGACCCGGCACTGAGAATTAAATAGACACGGAGACACGGAGACTCGGAGACACGGAGAATTCGTTTCTCCGTATCCGGACTCTGGTCCTTAATCTTACATATTCAAAATCCACAATCCGAAATCCGAAATCCGAAATCCGAAATCGAAATGTGTCTTGATTTTCCAGGACGCCGATGGTAAAAAGAGACTGAAAATACTGCAAGAGGGCTTTCGAGATGCGTATAATTCTACTCTTGATTTGCCTTACTTTAGTCTTTGGCACTGTTTATACCGGCCTCGCAGGCGAAGAAGGCTATGAGAACCGCGTTATTGTTCGGGTAGACGACGAGCCCATTACAGAGTTCGATCTTACCCTGTACCTGCGTTACGCCGATCCGAGTTATTTCAACCTTCGAAAAATCATCGCGAATCCTGAACTGCTTACGGTAAAACAGGAAACGAGAGAGTTGAAGGCCCTCCAGAGCTTCGCACAGATCAGGGCAATGCTTGCCTACGCCAAGCGGAAAAAACTCAGCGTTCCCGAGACCCAGCGGAAAAAGATGTTTGAGAAATTCCTCGAAAAGAAAGCTGAGAGATACGGGTCCGCGCAGAAATACAGGGAGCACCTGGCGAGCCGCCGCCTCACCGACAAGCAGGTTTTCAAGTTTGTACTCGAGAAGGAGTTGATGACCGAGTTGCGGCTCAAAGAGTTCCGCCCAATGCGTGTCAGCCCGGAGGAGATACGCAATGTTTACGGAGCCAACCGCGAGCTTTTCAAAGCGCCGCCGCGCTACCATATCAGGCATTTCGAGGTGAAAAAAACTGCGGAAAACCGGACTCTGGAGGAAGCGAGGAAACTGGCTGAAAAAGCGCTTGACCTGTTGAAGGCGGGTTCGCCGTTCGAGGATGTTGCACGGAACTCGTCCGAAGGGATCAGCGCGGAGGAGGGCGGCGCCCTGGAATGGTACGAAGGCAATGCAAGCCTTCTTTCACCGGTTCCCGAAACCGTGAAGTCGCTTGAGGCCGGCAACCTCTCGGAAATTATCGAGACTGCCGACGCTTTCCATTTCGTCCGGCTCGAGAAGAAAGAGCCGAAGCGTCAGCTTTCTTTGAATGAGGCGTCGGACCGTATTGAATCGCACCTGAAGGCAAGGAACTGGGGCTGGGCGAAAGCCGTTGCGCTCGGCAAGGCGCTCGAAGTCGTAACGTTTGAGCCCGAAAGATTTCAACTGGCGCCCGGGCGGAACCTGACCTGGAAGGAGTTCCTGAAAGGCAATATAACTCTTCAAAAACCGGAAAGATAGGGAGTGAAGTCTTTTATCAATCTTGGTTCTCAATCCTTAACTTTTAACTTTCAACTTACGACTTATAACTTTTCATCCACTTTGCGGCATCGGGCGCATGGTAGGTGAGTATCAGGTCGGCGCCGGCGCGTTTGAATCCGGTCAATGTTTCCATGACCACCCGCTTTTCATCAATCCACTTCTTTGCAGCCGCGGCCTTTACCATCGCGAATTCGCCGGAGACGTTGTAGCAGGCCGTCGGATATTCGAAAGTTTCTTTCACCGCCCGGATAACGTCCATGTATGCCAGCGCGGGTTTGACCATTACTATGTCCGCGCCTTCCTCGATGTCGAGCGCGACCTCGCGGAGCGCCTCGCGCACGTTTGCGGGGTCCATCTGGTATGCCCGGCGGTCGCCGAATTTGGGTGCGCTTCCCGCTGCGTCACGAAACGGGCCGTAGTACGCGCTTGCATACTTCGCGGCATAGCTCATTATGACGACGTTTTCGAACCCGTGTCCGTCGAGCGTGTCGCGGATGGCGCCGACGCGCCCGTCCATCATGTCGCTGGGGGCGACAACGTCTGCGCCCGCCTGCGCGTGGACCAGGGCCATCTTCGAGAGAAGATCGAGCGTCTCGTCGTTGTCAACAGTGAACTCTTTTCCTGACTTGATCACGACCCCGCAGTGGCCGTGCGACGTGTATTCGCACAGGCACACGTCCGTTATAATGCAAAGTTCAGGAAGAGCTTTCTTCAGGGCTTTTATCGCTTTCCAAATGACGCCTGTCTTTGAATAACCCGATTTTCCAAGAGGATCTTTCGTCCTGGGGATTCCGAAAAGGAGTACCGCGCCGATGCCGAGTTTTACCACCCGCTCCGCTTCTTTTACGAGCAGGTCGACGGAAAACTGGTGCTGGCCGGGCATGGACTTGATCGGTATTCTGGCTTTGCTGCCGTAACGGACGAACATCGGATATATCAGGTCGTCTACGGACAGTCTGGTTTCCCTGACAAGCCGGCGCAGCGTGGGAGTCGAGCGCAGCCGCCTCAGCCGGGTGATGGGAAAGGACGGCATTTCTTATCCTTTCGTTATAAGTTAACGTGCGCGCCGTCGCACGATTGATCGGCGACGGCGCAAAAAAGGTTTGTAGGTTTGTAGGTTTTAGGTTTCAGGTTTCAGGAAATATAATAAAAAATATATCCTAACACCTATCACTTGTCACCTATCACCTATCACCTAACACCTATCACCTATCACCTAACACCTGATTCTCTCGCCGCTAATCATCGGTTACCTTCGAAATCAGGCTTATAAGCGGCATAAAGAGCGCGATGACGATGAAGCCTACCGCAAGACCCATGCCCACGATGAGGACGGGCTCGAGCAGGCTGGTGAGCGACTCGACCGCGACGTCGACGTCCTCGTCGTAGTTGTCGGCGATCTTCAGGAGCATCTTGTCGAGTTCACCGGTTTCCTCGCCGACCTCGATCATGTTGATGAGGATTTCGTCGAAGACCGGGAACTGGCGCAGCGGGCGCGCGACCGATTCGCCCTCACGTATCGAGCTGGTGACCTCCTCGACGGCCCGGGCCACGACCTCGTTGCCGATGGCCTCGCGGACGATTGTAAGGGCTTCGAGGATGGGAACGCCCGAGGCGACCAGCGTACCCAGCGTCCTTGCGAAGCGGCTGATCGTGGCCTTTCGCATGATTGTTCCGAAGACGGGTATTCCGAGCTTGATTTTGTCGACGAACAGCCTTCCCCCGTTCGTCCGCACCACGGCCTTGTAGACAATCACGAAAACGAACGGAATGCCCGGTATCAGAAACCAGAACTTGTTCACCAGTTCCGTGATCACCAGAAGGACCGCGGTCATGGGCGGGACTTCCAGGCCCATGTCGTCGAACAGCTCGATGAACTTCGGGATAACGAAGATCATGATGCCCGACAGTATAAGGGTCGCGATGACCAGGACGGCGATCGGATAGATCGAGGCGCCTATGACGCGCTTGCGCAGGCGAAGGGATTTTTCCATGAACTCCGCCAGGCGGCGCAGGATTGTGTCGAGAACGCCGCCGGCCTCGCCTGCGCGGACCATCTGGACGTACAGCTTGTCGAATGTCCGCGGGTGCTTGGAAAGCGCGTCAGAAAGCGAGGAGCCGCCCTCGACGTCGTCGGCAACTATGCCGACCTGCTGTTTCAGCCGGCCCGTTTTCATCTGCGCCTCGAGAATCCTGAGCGAGCGCACTATGGGCAGGCCGGCGTCCTGGAGCGTGGAGAGCTGGGAGGTGAACTGGGTGAGGTCTCTGGTCGAGACGCCGCCGAAAATCAGCCCGCCTTTCTTCTTTTCCACAACGCCGGGCGCACCGATACGCTGCGATGCCCCTTTCACCTCTTTCGCCTTGGTGGGGAACAGCCCGTCATCCTTGACCGCGGCGATGGCTTCCTCGCGGGAGCTTGCTTCGATCCGGCGGCGGACCGGTTTCCCTTTTGAGTTCATTGCTTCGATTTCGTATGCCGGCATATGCGCTCTCCTGTAGTGAACCGCGTACGCGGTGATTTAACTTCAGGTTATGTAGTGAGGATGGTTTCTTTCACGACCTCCTCGATAGTGGTTGTTCCATCGTAAATGGCGAGCAGTCCGGTGTCGCGCAGGGTGCGCATTCCCGCCGCGCCTATCGCGAGCTCGCGGAGCTGGGCCGTCGAATGGTCTTCCATTATCATCTGCCTGACCTGTTCCTCGCATATCATGATCTCAAACAGCGCGGTGCGGCCGCTGTACCCGGTGCCGTTGCAGTCGCGGCAACCCTCGCCGAAGTAGAATTCCTTGCCTTCCACGTCTGCGGGTGAAAGACCGAGTTCGTAAAGCTCTTCCTCGCCCGGCTGATACGGCGTGCGGCAATTAAGGCATATTTTGCGCACCAGGCGCTGCGCAACGATGGCCTCGAGCGTTGCGGCGATGAGGAAGTTGTCAACGCCGAGGTCCAGAAGACGGGTCACCGCGCTGGGCGCGTCGTTGGTATGGAGCGTGGTCAGCACGATGTGACCGGTGAGCGACGCCTGGACGGCAATCTGCGCCGTTTCCAGGTCGCGGACCTCACCGACCAGTATGATGTCGGGGTCCTGGCGCAGGATGGAGCGCAGGCACGCGGCATACGTTACGCCGATCTCGTCCATGATCGGGCACTGGCAGATGCCCGGGAGGTCGTACTCGACCGGGTCTTCGGTTGTGATTATCTTTACGTCATCCTCGTTGAGGTAATTAAGGGCCGAATACAGCGTAGTAGTTTTTCCGGAGCCGGTCGGGCCGGTTACAAGAATGATCCCGTTTGGTTTTTTGATAATGGTCTGAACCAGCTCGAGGTCCCGCGGCCGAAGGCCGATCTCTGCGAGCTCGAGGTTGACGTTTGCGCGGTCGAGCACGCGCAGCACAACCGATTCGCCGAACATGGTCGGGAGCGTCGAGACGCGCAAGTCGATCGGCCGGCCGCGGATAGTTATCTCGATACGGCCGTCCTGCGGGAGCCTCGTTTCGGCGATATCGAGTTTTGACATGACCTTGACGCGGCTGGTGAGCGCGGAGGCGAGGTGTGCGGGCGGCGGCTCCATTTCGTAGAGCACGCCGTCGATGCGGTAGCGCACCCTGAATTCGCCATCGAAAGGCTCGAGGTGGACGTCGGATGCCTTATCCTTAATCGCCTGTAGCAGCACCATGTTTAGCAGTTTCACGACCGGCGCAGCGTTGGGGTCGTCGATGGATGTATCGGTTACCGACTCCCGGGAGGCGTCGCTGAAGAGGTCGCTCTGCTCCTTGCTCATAATGTCGTCAATCGTCTCGGATTTCTTGCCGGCATAGTACTTGTCGACGGCACGGCGGAAGCAGCTGGGGGACGTGAGCGCTATTTCCACCTCGACCGAAAGGAGCATGCGGAGTTCGTCCTGGACGTAGATAGACTGGCTCGGGTCGGTGACTGCAACCGTAACGCGGTTCTCGTCAGGGTCGTAGTCGACCGGAATGATGTTGTAGCTTTCGACGATGCGGATATCGATGAGGTCCAATACGTCGATCGGAACCTCCATCTCGTCGAGGTTGACGTGTTCGAGTCCGAATTGCGCGCCCAGGGCGAAAGAGAGAGTGTCTTCGTCGCACAGCTTGGCCCTGATGCACAGTTCCCCGAAAAGACCGCCGTTGGTGCTCTGTTGCTGAAGTATCTCCTGGACGTCTGCTTCGGTTATGACGTCCATCTCTTTGAGTATCTGTCCTATGCGCTTGCGTTGCCTTTTTTGCATCCGCTCCGGCTCCGAGGGAAAGAAGGTGTCAGGTTTCAGGTGTTAGGTGTCAGGTATCAGGTTTCAGGTGTCAGGTATCAGGTATCAGGTTTCAGGTGTCAGGTATCAGGTTTCAGGTAATAAGAAATAAACCTAAAACCTAAAACCTAAAACCTAAAACCTAAAGCCCAAAACCTAAAACCCAAACCCCAAAACCCAAAACCTAAAACCTAAAACCTGAAACCTAAAACCTGAAACCTAAAACCTTCTTCACGATACCGACATCTCCGGTTCATATTCCGCCGGCAAGTCAAAACCGGCTTCACGAACCTTCATGGCCAGGCCTGTCGGGTCCTGGCATG